>JAEZKK010000004.1 GCA_023415495.1 Bacteroidota bacterium | reverse complement strand
CTCTCCTTTTCTTTTATTGCCGATGCACTTCTTCAAAATGATGATCAGAAATACGATGCCAAGACCAAGGGTGATGGTGTCGGAAATAGGCTGAGCCCAGATTAGACCCTCAAAGCCAGCCACTTTCTTCATAAAAAAGAGTAGGGGGATATAGAAGAGACCCTGCCGCACAACGGACAGTACCAATGCCTCCTTTGCTTTGCCAAATGCCTGTATCCCAGTCGTAGCAAGCATCTGGGGGCCCAACACGATAAAACTGAAAATGCTGATGCGGAATACCAGTGTACCGGCTCCTTGTACATCCGGCAGAGGAGTGAAGATACTGACCATATTGGGTGCGAATACCCAGAAAATTGTCATAAGGACAATGCCAATTCCGGAGGTCATAGCCATACCTGTTTTAAAAACGGAACGGACACGAGAAAAATTTCCGGCACCGTAGTTGTAACCAACCAGGGGTTGACAGCCTGCTGCAAATCCCATAAACACAAATGTACCGATAAACATCAGCTTAGAAGAAATACCCATACCTGCTTTCAGAACATCGTTGTCTCCCACTAGATTGTTGAGGATAATCATGGCCACACTCAGCAAAAACTGGCTCATGCAGGCGGGAACACCAATGGTGAAGATTTCCTTCCAGAGGGTAGCCTCCTTGCTGACAAAGCGGAAGCTTAGCTTCAACAGTGCCTTGCCAGAGAGATAATAGTAAGCATAGTACAACATGGCACTCAAATTGCCCAGAACGGTAGCAAGCGCAGCACCGCTCATGCCCATGTTGAATATAAAGATAAACAGGGGATCCAGAACCACATTGATAACAGTTCCAATCAGCATGCCCATCATTGAGGGCATCATAGCACCTTCAGAACGCAGAAGCTGACCACCTGTGTAGTTAAGCATCACAGGGATGTAACCTAAAAACATAATGGAAACATAGTTGTATGCATAAGGATACACAGTTGCAGATGCACCTAATCCGGTGATGAGAGGCTTAATCACAGCCATACCGGATGCCATGGTGATAACCGCCAAAACAATGCAGATCATCACTCCGGTAGCCAATATGGGGTTTGCTGCGTCATTATCCTTTTTACCATACAACGGGAAATATATGATGCAGCACCAGTGGATACGATGGTGGCAATGGCCATTTGTATCATAAAAATTGGTGTGGTGATGCTGGCGGCAGCAAGTTGATTTTCGTCCTTCAAGAGTCCAATAAAGAAGGTGTCCACCAGATTGTAGAGTACTTGCACCATCATTCCACAGACAACAGGAATAGCAAGTTTCAAGATTGCTTTTGCTACAGGTGCCTTACCCATGAGTTCTGTTTGTTTATTTTCCATTTATTCTAATACCTCCTGATTAAGTGTTCGGGCTGAGACTAGAATTCGCATACAATACTCCTCAAACTGACTCCATTCACTTGGGGTTAATGCATCCGAAATTTTCGACATCCACGAATCGTAAACACCTACCACATTGGAAGTTGTTTCACGACCCAAGGCCGTAATATTTATAATGTTTTTTCGACGATTTTCTGGGTTGGAAGCGCGTTGGATGTACCCTTTTTTTTCCAGGGATGTCAGAGCTTTGGCAATAGTAGCTTTGTCTATTTGCAAAGCATGGGCTATCTGGTCCTGTGAGGAGTTAGGGTGACCAAAGGTGAATGAGTGAAATAGGTAAGGATTTTCTTTTCCCTCTGCTTCTATTTTTCATTCTGGGATGGAGAGAACGTCAAGAGTAACAAATTCACTATTCGAGTAGTGGAACCTTGGAATAGGATAGGGTGAGACGCCTTGGAAGAGAACATCATGTTGCATGTAGCAGACGGTTTTTTCGGGGAATTTCTGATAGCTTGAAGATGTAAACACTATCTTTATTGAAACAAAATTTCGTAAGGAGGAACAAGATTATGATAAGTTTATCCTTGCAGACCCATCCTGGGTGAACCCTGGCACCCCGAAAACGCCCACCGATGGTTGGTACCACCTCAACGTAAGACTCAGTGGATGGAACAGGTACACAAACATGACCTTCAATCGCAATATAAACATACACAATAATGGCGGCATGGCCTAATTAAATACAGTGGAAAAAAATAGGGGTAAGGAAAACTATACCCTTTTATTAACAAAAAAGTCTGTATTTATTACAAAAAGTGTCACTAGTTAATTGAAGAATCTTTAACTATAGTATAAAATCAAGTTAGAAGCGAAAGTGCTCGCTGCCTGCTATATAAGGTGAAATAAGAAATAATAATAACTATAGGGAGAAATATAATGGACATTTTAATGAATTTACTGCTTATGTTAGGTGGAGTTGCTGTATTTATGTTTGGCATGAAGCAGATGAGCTCTGGTTTGGAACAAAGCGCAGGATCAAGAATACGAAATCTTTTTAAAAAAATCAACAAAAACAGAGTCTTTAATTACGGAATCGGAATCGGGGCTACCGCACTTGTTCAATCTTCTTCAGCAACTTCGATCATGACAGTCGGACTTGCTCATGCGAATATTGTAACAGTCAAACAAGGCTCAGGTTTTATCTTAGGGGCAAAAGTAGGCACCACTCTTACAGCATTTATGTTTGCCCTTTCAGGGGTCAGCAAAGGTGGCTTTAGCATGAGTTCTGTTTTTGCATCAATTGCTTTTGTCGGTGTTATGATTGTTTTTTCCACTAATAACGAAACACTTAATAAAATTGCACCATTTTTAATTGG
>JAEZKK010000021.1 GCA_023415495.1 Bacteroidota bacterium | reverse complement strand
TATTCTGTTTGCTCATCACTCAAATTGTAAAAACGTTTAAGTAGAATAATCTTA
Source organism: Bacteroidota bacterium (assembly GCA_023415495.1). Lineage (GTDB taxonomy): Bacteria > Bacteroidota > Bacteroidia > Bacteroidales > P3 > UBA10566. The sequence goes on along the minus strand of JAEZKK010000021.1, from coordinate 18,053 downwards.
AACATCATAACTACATCGTATGGTTTACAACCAGCTGTACTTTTCTTATTTGTATTAAGCATGTTTTCCTCTAATTCTTTACGGAACATCTCAAAATCTATAACACCATTTAGTTTTTCTAATGGATTACCTAAAGAAGATAGTTTCTCTGATATCGCTTCTTGGTCAAACAAACCTATATTTCCTGTTGTTTTATACTTATATTTTGACATAGTTATATATTTCACACAAAGATACAACTATTTATTTGATTGTCAAAGTGGTAATTTTTAGAAGTGCCCATTTATTTACGAAGCAAGAGATTCTAAAAATAAAGAAATGCAAAACTGCATATCGACTTTGTCGCTTTGTAGAGCAAAGAAATTCCACACAGCAGAAGAATCAAGTTGTAATCTCACCGAATCAAACTCCAATCTCCCCGAATCAAATTACAATTTGATATAATGCCATTATACTTGCAATATAATGCCATTATATCGGGCAAATAATGGCATTATATCAGATTAGAATCAAATTCCACTACTTCAGAATAGGAATATATTAGTTTAAAGCTTGAAAACAAAAGAATTAATTCAATCGTGTTGGTTTTTTTATCTCAGTAAAGTATTTCTTGCATTGCAAACTTTAAGCCAATAATTACTCACTAATATATTCTTATTAAATAAAAAATTGTATATTTGCAGAAAAGAATTAATTATGAATAAATATCGGATCTGCTTTGTCGCTTTGTAATGTAAATAATTACCACACGACAAAAGAAATGATGAAATTATTGAACGAATTTAAAAATAATATGAATAATGTTGGAATTAAAATATTAGTGGTATTTCTTTTTGGAATATTATCAATAGATTTGTACTCTCAAAATATAAATGCTGATTCTCTTAACGTATTAAAAAATGATATTTTTCAAGATAAACAAATAAACTATATAGAAATAACTTATTATATACCATATAAATTAGATAAAAGAAAAATATTAATCTATGAAGATTCTCTTATTTATGTTTCAGAAAAGAATGATATCAAGTCAAATAAAAAAATAACAAATAGAGTAGTTATTTTAGATAAAAAAACGAGGGATTATTTACTTGAAGTTGTTGATTTCTATTTTATTTGCAATAATAACATTATAAAGAAAAATCTAATAGAAGAAAGCTTCAAAAAGGATAAAGATTATAGTGTTAATCATTCGGATGGTCCAACGTTGAAAATAGAAATTTCAAGGTATAATTGGATCATTATTACCAGTTTTTTTATTGAATTAACCAAAGGTAATTTTATTTTTGAGGATAAGTTCCAAGAGTTTATTTCATTAATTGATAGTAATGATTGGTAATTTATCAGACAAGTAGCCTTTATTTCTCAAGGGGCTTAATTTGTAGCCAAAGTTCTTTGAAGAATAAACAAAATGTATGATTAGAAGTTCTATAATGTAAACCATTTAAAATATATATTATGAGAAAATTAAGTTTTATCCTTATTATGTTTTCCTTTATTGGACTAACATCAGCACAAACAAATTATGATGAAATAGGTCAGTTTGATATATATCAAATCGATTGGGCATTAGTAAAACTCAATGGCAAATTAGGTTTTATTGATAATAAAGGTAATGAGATTGTAAAACCAAAATATGATATTATAGGTCAGTTTGATATATATCAAATCGATTGGGCATTAGTAAAACTCAATGGTAAATTAGGTTTTATTGATAATAAAGGTAATGAAGTTGTAAAACCAAAATATGATATTATAGGTCAGTTTGATATATATCAAAACAATTGGGCATTAGTAAAATTCAATGGCAAATTAGGTTTTATTGATAATAAAGGTAATGAAATTGTAAAACCAAAATATGATATTATATGTCAGTTTGATATATATCAAAACAATTGGGCATTAGTAAAACTCAATGGTAAATTAGGTTTTATTGATAATAACGGTAAAGAAATAGTAGAGCCAATATATGATAAAATTGAAAAATTTGATATTTATTATCCAGACTTAGCAAAAGTAGAGATAAACAATAAGCAAGGCTTTATAAACGAAAAAGGAGAATTTATCACCAACCCAAAATAATAAATTATCCCTAAATCCTTTAAAGTGGACTTTGCGGGAAAAACTTTATTATTGAAAAGGAAAAAACTAAAAGTGAAAAGAGATGAGTCAGATTAGAAATTCTAATAATAAAATTGAATGGGAGTTTAAATATCGCATAAATAGAATTATAATTTTGTTATTATTGCTTCTTATCAATATAGGTAGTTATGCAAATAATACTATTGATTCTTTAATTAATGTAAGTTTGGATAAATTTATTACTAATAATACAGATAAATACGAACTAATTACTATTAATCAATATGATATTCTCAATAAACAATTTTCAAACACGGATACACCTTTTATAGTTAAAGTTGATTTTAATGGAGATAATTTAATTGATTTTGCAATAATCGTGAGAAATAAAATAACAGATAAAATTGACTTATTAGGGTTTGTCAATAATAACAAGAATCGTTTTGAATATTATTTTATCGATCATTTTATTAATGATGGAAAATTAGATTTTATACTCTCAGTAGAGGATAAAGGGGAGTGGACATCAATAGATAATACAATTTACGTTGATAATGATGGAATAACCATAGAACGGTTTAATCTAAGTCTAAGTTTTTCTTATTATTGGAAGAATAACACTTTTATAAAATATTATTGGGATTAAAAGGAGTAGCAAATTAGATTGTATAGATAAGTATCCAATTGATAATCCTAAAGTTTTATTGCATTAATTCTATTAAATAGAGATGTTAATAAAGATTTGAGGATTAGTTTATTTGCATATAAAGTAAATAAGGTGTAATTTTGCAAACCTTAATTTTTGGGTGTAGGTGCTGGTTTAGGTTATTAATTTCTCTTTTCAAGTTTCCTTATAAAACTTTCAAAATAGTAAGATAAAGTATTTGAATACAGATGTATCCAATTGCTTTGCTTTGTCAATTTATATGCTAATTAAAATATAAAAATATGATTATTGTATCTGATTTAGAGATTCAATTTGGTAAGAAAAGTCTTTTTCAAGACATGAATTTAAAGTTTATGCCAGGCAATTGCTATGGTATTATTGGGGCAAATGGTGCAGGAAAATCAACTTTTTTAAGAATATTAAGTGGAGACTTAGACCCAACAAGAGGTAATGTGATTTTCGGCTCAGGTGAGAGGATATCTGTTCTAAGACAAGACCATTTTGCTTTCGATGAGTTTAGTGTAATAAATACTGTAATGCAAGGTCATGAAGAGCTTTGGAAGGTGATGCACGAAAAAGATGCTATTTATTCTAAGACAGAGTTTACAGAAGAGGATGGGATTAAAGCAGCAGAGCTTGAGGAAAGTTTTGCAAATATGGATGGTTGGAATGCAGAGAGTGATGCTGCATCGCTTCTTTCAGGCTTAGGTATTGCAGAGGAATATCATCATACATTGATGAGTAATATGTCGGGAAAGCAAAAGGTAAAGATATTATTAGCACAAGCTCTTTTTGGAAAGCCAGACAATCTATTATTAGATGAGCCTACAAATAACCTTGACCTTGAGACAATAGTTTGGCTTGAGAACTATCTTTCAAATGTAGATAATACAGTTCTTGTGGTTTCGCATGATAGACATTTCTTAGACACTGTTTGTACTCACACTGTGGATATTGACTTTGGTAAAGCTAAGCAATTTGCAGGTAATTATAGTTTTTGGTATGAATCAAGCCAATTAGCACTTCGTCAAGCACAAAACAAGAATAAGAAAGCAGAGGAAAAGAAAAAAGAATTACAAGAATTTATTGCACGTTTTTCTGCAAATGCTTCTAAATCTAAGCAAACAACTTCGAGAAAAAAGATGATTGAGAAATTGGATATAGAAGAAATTCTTCCTTCAACAAGACGTTATCCAGGAATTATCTTCACAATTGAGAGGGAGATAGGAAACCAAGTTCTTGAGGTAAGAAACCTATCACAAAAGGTAGAAGAAAAAACACTGTTTTCAGATGTGAACTTCTATCTAAACAAAGAAGATAAGGTAGCCTTCCTTTCAAGAGACCCTCGTGCTATGACATCATTATTTGAGATACTAACCAATAACGAAAGACCTTTAACAGGAGATTTCACCTGGGGAGTAACAACATCTTCATCATATCTTCCATTAGATAATAGTGCCTTCTTTGATACAGATATAACCCTTATCGATTGGCTTGGGCAATATTCACAAGATACAACAGAAACCTTTCTAAGAGGATTCTTAGGGAAAATGCTTTTCTCAGGAGAGGATGTTTATAAAAAAGTAAAGGTTCTTTCGGGAGGGGAAAAGATGCGTTGTATGATAGCAAGAATGATGATGTCTACCTCGAACGTATTAATCTTAGACTCGCCAGTGAATCACTTAGACCTTGAGTCAATCCAAGCCTTTAATAATACTCTTGTAAACTTCAAGGGAGTAATATTAATAAGTTCACATGACCAAGAGTTTATCCAAACAACATGTAATAGAATTATCGAGCTAACCCCCAAAGGAATAGTAGATAAACAAATACCATTAGACGAATACCTCTCAAGCGAAAAGATAAAAGAACAATTAGATGAGATGTATAGATAAATTTTCATCTCATTTTAAAAGAAAAAAGGACATTAAGGAAGAGCAAATAAAATGTTTTTACGTTATCCGACCCTGAAAGGGTCGTAGGTTTATAGAAAATATAATGATTATATCGTTGTTCGACCCCGTTGGGGTCGTAGGATGGGATGGGAATTTCACATTTTCTATAAACCTTTCACCCCTTCGGGGTAATTGATTGTTTGAAATAATATTTTTTGATATTAATCTTTTTTCGTTGTGCGGGATTGCTTATCGGCTTACCGCTTACATAGCAATAAATCCCACAGAAAGTCTTCTTAGAGGAGGAAACTTCTTCTTTTTACTTTTAGACTTCTTGTTTGTACTTTTAAACTTCTTGTTTGTATTCATTAAGTCAGACTTATTAGGTTGATAAGTCAGACTTATTGGGTTGATAAGTCAGACTTAGAATATTGATAAGTCAGACTTACTATATACAATATCTTCTTCTAAATTTAATATATAGGCTTTGGAATTTAAAATAAGGAAGTTTGAGAGTAATACTAAGGTATGTTTATTAGTATTTTTGATTTATAGTGGGATATTTGGGAGGATTCCTATTTCTATATATTTGTCTTTGGTTAATTGATTTACTCTTGTGTAATATGGGATGTAGAATAATAGGCCTATTATTGTTAGGGCTCCACTTATTAGCATTGAATAGGGGAGTGAAAGTATATCGGCTAAATATCCAAAGAATAGGTTACCAAAGGATGCTCCAAGTGTGAAGAACATTAGATAATACCCCATAATTCTTCCTTTCATCTCATTATGAGTCAGGGCTTGCAATATGGTATTTGTTGATGCTATGGCGCAGACCATGGTAAAGCCAAGAATTATTGAAAGCAAAATTGTTATTATTAGAGATCCTACAAAAAAGAAAGGCATTACTATTAGTCCACATACCAATATTCCAATAAATTGGATTTTCCCAAGAGATAGTATTTCTTTCCTTGAGGCAATATATAAGGATGCTAAAAGAGAGCCTACTCCAATAAAAGACATAATTAGACCCAAGGTCTCACTACCCATATTTAAGATATCCTTTACATAAGCAGGGATAAAGGTAATTAAAGGGAAGATAAAGAAACAAAATAATAATGTAATTGCCATTAATACTTTAATTGGGATGTTTTTATGCATATAATTAAAACCCTCCTTAATATCATTAATTATACTAATTGGTTTATGCTTAATACTATCTTTATGCAGTCTTATCATTAAAAGGAAGATAATTGAAAAGATATAGGTAATAGAATTAATAAGGAAACAACCACCCTCGCCAACTATTATAATTAAAAATCCAGCAATTGCTGGCCCTATAAGTCTTGTTGCATTTAATACTGTAGAATTTAGAGCAACTGCATTTATAATAAATTCCTTAGGGACAAGACTTGTATAGAAGGCTTGACGAGTTGGATTATCGAAAGCGTTGATTATTCCTAAAAGAAAACTAAGAGAAATTAGGTGCCAAACCTCAATTAGATTAGTAAAATAAAGAATTGTAAGAGTTAGGGCATGAAGGATAAAAAGTATTTGGGTAAGAATTAAAACAATTTTTTTATTGACCTTATCGATAATTGCAGAAGATAGGGGAGTCATAAAAAACATAGGAATCTGGGAAATAAAATAGATTGTTCCCAAAAGAGCAACAGAGCCAGTAAGTCGATAAACCAACCAACTCATAGCAATTTGTTGCATCCAATTTCCGCTTAAAGAAATAACCTGACCATAGAAATAAAGCCTGAAATTAGTGAAACGCAAAGAGCTAAATGTTGTCTTATAAATGTGCATTATAATAGATTATAGGATTTTTTTTAAAAGAATTTTGTCCATAGAATTAAAAAACTAAATTATTTCTTATCTTTGTGCGGTTATTTATTATCAATAGATTATGAAATTCAACTATCATTACCTTATTATTAGCCTTTTGCTAATTACAATTTGCAAATATACAAAAGCTCAGTCTTATGACGCAAATTTTTCCAAACCAATTATTACAGAAGCTGGGAAATATGTTTATATTGAGTTGCCTCCAATCAAAACAGAGGAAGGAGTATTGTATTTTTTAGACAGGAATCTTGGAGCGAGCTCGAGTGATTTGGAATATTCTGACTCATGGGGAGACTTATACCAATGGGGGAGAGGAACAGACGGTCATGAGAAAAGAAACTCAGATACAACTCTTACTCGCTCAAATATATCTAAGGTAAATCATAATAGATTTATTGTAGATGAAAGGAAATCTAACGATTGGCTAATTAATTCTGATGATGACTTATGGCAAAATGGAGAAAATAATCCATGTCCTTGCGGTTATAGACTTCCTACTCAAAAGGAATGGAGGGCAGTAATTAAATTAGGTCATGAAATGAAAACAACCAAAACAGGATATTATTATTTGTCCTTAGCAAATGGTCAGCTCAACCTTCCATGCTCTGGATTGCGTTCTGCCTATACTGGCAATTTCCAACACCTTGGGACAAGAGGATATTATTGGGCAAGAGACGCAGTAGCAAGAGGAACTTCCAGCTGTATTGACTTTAACAAGGAGGAATTAGTTACCAATATAAGTATATTTGGTTTCAGGGCATTTGGGAGAAGTATTCGTTGTGTAAGAAGTGAGTAATATCACTTTATTAAACTAATAAAGAATTTAAAATATGATTTTGTTTTCAACTAAAGATGTATCAAAAACCTATGCTAATCACAAGGCATTAGATAAGGTTTCGATAGATGTAGAAAGAGGTAGTGTTTTCGGATTGCTTGGTCCTAATGGAGCAGGTAAAACCACATTGATTAGAATAATAAATCAAATAACAGCTCCCGATGAGGGCGAGATTTTTTTTAAGGGAGAATCCTTAAGAGCAGAACATGTTCATAATATTGGATATTTGCCAGAGGAGAGAGGCTTATATAAAAAGATGAAGGTAGGAGAGCAGGCAATTTATCTTGCAGAACTAAAGGGATTAAAGAAAAGCGATGCAAAGAAGAGATTGGAATATTGGTTCGATAAGTTTGATATATTAAATTGGTGGAACAGGAAGGTAGAAGAACTTTCAAAAGGTATGCAACAAAAGGTACAGTTTATTACAACAGTATTGCATGAGCCGGAATTATTAATCTTCGATGAACCTTTCTCGGGGTTTGACCCAGTAAATGCAAACCTACTTAAAGAAGAAATCCTAAATCTTAAATCAAAGGGAGCAACCATTATCTTTTCAACTCATAATATGGAATCAGTAGAGGCTATTTGTGATTCAATAGCATTGATAAATAAGAGTAAGAAGATTTTGGATGGTAGGGTGTCGGAGATTAAACAAAGATTTAAGAATAATGAATTTGAAATAGTAATTCCTAAGGAAGCAAATATAAGAGATTTTCTAATTCAAGGAGTAGATCTAATTGATAATAGTATTTATAATCAAACCAGTGTTTCTCGTCTTAGTATTGAGCAGGGAAGAAATGCGGATTTATTAAGTAATATACTTAAAACTACAGATATTATCTCTTATAAGGAAGTATTACCATCTATGAACGATATATTTATTCAAACAGTAAGCCATGAACAAGATTAAAATAATTATTAGAAGAGAATATTTATCAAGAATTAAGAAGAAATCATTTTTGGTAATGACATTTTTAGGACCAATTCTTATTGCTGCTCTTTGGGGTATACCATTCTTTCTTGCTTTAAATTCAGAATCAGAATCAAAAATATTGGTTGTTGATACAACTCTTTATGAGAAAAATGGAGTAAAATCATCCTTATTCCTTAATCAGTTTAAGAATAATGAAGGAGCCGTATTTGAATATAGTTATGATATTAAAGAGGCTCAGACTAAATTAAAGAATAAAGAGTATGATGCAGTATTGGAGATAGCTAATACAAATGATAATCCTCCAATTAAGTGTTTCTTGTTTTATTCAGAAAATGAACCAAGTATTCAAACTCAAGAAAATATAAAATCTCAGCTAAATCAAATCTTTAAAGACTATGTTCTTACCTATGATTATGGAATGAATAAGGAGGATTTGAACTTATTTAATAATCCAAGAATTGGGTTTTATTCCAAGGATTTAGACTCGGGGACTGAATCTTATATTGCAGTTAAAACAATACTTGGGGCAATCTCTGGATTTTTAATCTATATGTTTATTTTCTTCTTTGGTTCTCAGGTAATGAGGTCTGTATCTGAAGAGAAAACAAATAGAATAGTAGAAATATTAGTTTCATCTATTAAACCAGTTCAATTATTAATGGGTAAGATAATTGCCTTAGCATTAGTAGGTTTAACCCAATTCCTATTATGGGTTTTATTATCAGGAGTATTAATTGGAGGAATACAAACTCTTTACCCTCAAACTTTTTCGCAACAAAATACAGAGAAATTTGTTTCTAACGAAAGAGTTGTGAATATGGATGCAATTAATGCAAGTGTTCAAGAAAACCAAAACACTAACGAAGTAATATCTGGTATATTATCGATTAATTACGCCCTCGTTCTCTCAATGTTCTTATTCTATTTTATTGCAGGTTACTTCCTCTATGCATCATTGTTTGGAGCAGTAGGAGCTTTAATGGATGTGGATACGGATGCCCAGCAGTTTACTCTGCCAATAACTATTCCATTAATTATTGCCATGCTATGTTTCCCAATGATAATCAATAATCCTTCTGGGGATTTAGCATTCTGGTTTTCAGTAATTCCACTAACTTCTCCAATGATAATGATGCTAAGAATACCTTTTGGAGTACCAGTATGGGAAATTCTATTATCCATGGGGTTAATGTTGGTATTTATTACAGGAGCAATTTGGTTGGCTGCAAAAATCTATAGAACAGGAATATTAATGTATGGTAAAAATATTACATATAAAGAAATATGGAAATGGTTTAAATACAAAAATTAATAATTAAAATAATTGGCTTATGAAAAAAAATATCCTTTATTTCGTTTTTGCGGTAATAATTTCATTTTCTCTAACATCATGTTTTGATGAAAGGGATTTTGAATTTGATCGCATTGCCACAACACAAATAAATCCTACATTAGGAGTAGGACATGTGGCAACAATTGATTTATCCTTGATGGATGTAATAAACTTTGAGACCCTTGCCGATACTTCTGGCTTTGGTTTTGATACTATTAATGACGGCTTTGGTTCCTATATGGTCTTTTCTATGCAGGCAGATACAACCTTTGCCCCAGAAATTCCAGAAATAGGAAGTATTCCAGGTATGACTACAGATATTGAATTAGATTTACCTGAGTTTTCCGGAACCATTGTAGGAGACTTATATTTCCCTTCACTTGATGAAAGTATGGATAGTATAAGTGTTGACCTGCCAAGTTTGGAAGATGGTCAGACAATAGAAAGAATAAAGCTTAAGAAAGGAAGCGTATATATTGGTGTAGCAACTGATTTAAATCACGAGGCATATATCGAACTTTATAGTCCTAATCTTAAGAGTATATCTAAAAACACAGAATATCGTCAAAGTATTAAGATTTCAAATGCGAATCAAACAACAGCTATGATTTCAACTTCTGAAATTAATCTTTCGGACTATGAGATTCTAAATAATTTGAATGATAAGATATGTTTCTATTATAGAGTTTATATCAAGGTAAATGGCTCAATAAATAGAACATATAATACTAATCTGGATATTGAATTTGCAAAACTTGAATTTGATTATATTTATGGTAAGGTTGGTAATTTCCAAGAAACCTTCTCCGATTCTCAGGAATTAGATTTATTCTCTGATTCTACATTTAGTAAGATATTCAAGGATGGTGCTTTTGAGTTTGATGATGATGTGTATTTGGATTTAACCACAATTACTAATATTGGTATTCCTGCTACAATAAAATTAAACCAAGTTAAGGCGTATAATTCACTTGGTTCTATTGTAGATTTAATTAATCCTAAAACAATATCTATTATTCCTGCTGTTAATCCTCATAGTTTTTCAACAACAACTGAGAGGTTAAAGATTAATGCAAATGCAATTTCAACAGCTCCTAATAGAATAGATTACGATGCTGAGATTAAATTAAATCCAGATAATATTACAGGATTTGTTACAAGTGATGCTTCCTTTAGAGTGAAAACCAAACTAACCTTCCCATTTAAAATCAAATTAAATAATTTGGACTATGATGTGGAAATGGAAGAATTAGATTTAGAGGAAATCAGTAAATATGTGAATAATGCTAAGCTATTCTTAGATATTAAAAATGGATTCCCATTTGATTTAAAAGCTCAAATACTAACTTTTGATGAAAATGGAAACCTTCAGGATTCTGTATTCCAAACTCCAATATTCATTCAAGGAGCTCCTGTTGATAGTTATGGAGCAATTCTTGATTATGCTTCAATTCAATATATTAAAACAGAGGTTTTAATTACAAGTGAGAAGTTTGAAGTTCTAAGAAATGCAAAATCTTCAAAGATTAGATTAGTATTAAACACTTCCAAAGACCAAAATGGGAATAAACCATTTATTCGCCTTTCCAATAATGCTAAGCTAAATATGAAATTAGGAGTGGAAGCGGAAGCAAATTTAAGTTTTGATTTAAAATAAAAGCCATATGAAAAAGATAGTATTTACCAAATTAATAATGGCAATAATCTTATCTATACCCATGTTTTCTATAGGTCAGATTAGTTTTACACCACCAACAGTTCTAACACTACCAGCTTCAGGAATTCATGGGGATTCTGTAATTTTGAAAGGATATGTAAAAAAGAATACTGGTGGGAATATGATTCTATTAAAGGGATTTGCCTTTAAACAAGTATCTGATTCAAATTATTCCTATGTTACGGTTAATGATATAGATACTTTTACTTATGAATTAACAGGATTGCTATATAATACTCAGTATTCTTTTAAAACTATTGCAATAACTCCTGATTCATTATTCGAGGGAAATGAATTGTTTTTTACTACCGATAATCCTATGATATCCCCACAAGTTGTTACGGCAACGGCAAGTGATATTACACAAACATCTGCAAATTTGAATGGGACCTTAGTTAAATTAGGCAATCCTCCTCCAACAGAGATGGGATTTATATTTGGATTTACTCCTAATATAACTATCGATTCGACTAAATATCTTTTAAGTATCGATTCTGCTGGGTCTTATTCTTATTCTGTTTCATCGCTTTTAAATTCTACTACCTATTATTATAGGATGTATATAAAGAACCCAAATATTACAGTTTTGGGAAGTGTTTTATCATTCACTACACCTGCTCCTAATGTTACCCTTCCTACATTGATGACCTATAATGCTCAAAACGTTGATACAAGTTCAGCAAAACTAATAGGGAAGATAACTAATCCAGGAGTAAATATTACTATTCTATCAAAGGGTTTTGAATATAAGAATGTAAATAATACAAACTATTTAGATATTCCAATTTCAAGTGTGGGAGATTCTATGGTCTATTCTCTCGGTGGATTAACTCCTTCTACAACTTATACCTATAAGGCTTATGTTGAAACTTCAACAAATGGAAGAGTTTATGGACCAACAAAATCATTTACAACTCAAACCAAGCCATACGAGTTTACAACATTAGCCGCTACTAGCGTTACAGATAGCTCTGCAATAATAAATGGAAGAATATTTAAGTCAGAACTAATCATTCAAAAATTTGGATTCTATTTTAAGGAAGACGGAAATAATTATGGTCTTTTCGATCTAACTCAAAATTTCACATTAAATGGTCCAACAAACATTAACTATCAAATGAAGAAACTAAAACCTTATACAAACTACACTTATAAGGTATTTGGATTAACCTTTAATGGATTATACGAGGGTGCAGAGATAAGTTTTAGAACTAATTCCTTACCAATGTCTATTTCAACTCAGGCTGTAACCAATCTTGGAGAAACTTCAGCAAAACTTAATGCAAGACTTAATCATGCAGGTGCTCCAAAGACAATAGAAAAAGGATTTTTAGTTTCATCTAATCCAAGCTTTAATATTTCAAGCATAGGTATAGATAAACATATTATCCCTGGAGACACTGCTGGAGTATTTTCATATAATATTTCTAATCTTACAAGCAATACAACTTATTATACAAGGGCTTATACAATTAATCAATTAGATACTGTTTATGGAAGTATATTGAGTTTTAAAACTCTTATGCCATTGGAGGTTATTCCGGATATTACCTTAATTGCTCCAGATAGTATAAGTTCTAATTCAGCAATACTTAAAGCTAATATATCCACAGGAGCTAATCCAGCACTGATAGAGATGGGCTTTGAATACAAAACAGTAAATGAAAGTGATTATACAGTTATTACCTTCCCTGGCAGTATTGCAAGTTTATCTATTGCAAATAAGATAGAAAATCTATTACCAAATACTCTTTATCAATTCAAGGCTTATGCTAAGAATATGAATAATACATTGATTTACTCAGATGAAATGGAATTTACTACCTTAGTTAAACCTATGGTGGTATTAACTAATCAAGCTACTGATATTTCTTTCGATTCTGCAGTAATGAATGGGTTTGTAAACCCTGAATCTGAAATAGTATTCTTTAAAGGTTTTGAATGGAGAGCAGATAGTGATAGCGTATATGAAAGAGTCTTTGTTTTTGGAGATTCAATCTTTTCTTATACCTTGAATAATCTAAGTCCAAATACTACTTATTGGTATAGGGTTTTTGCTAAATCAAGCGAAGATTATGTATATGGAGATTCTGTTTCCTTTACTACTCTAACAGTTAATCCTCCTCAAATCAATAATATTATAGTAGAGGAAATAGATACCAATTCTGCAAGATTTATTGGTCAAATCCAAGAAGGAACTAATGAAATTATAAATCGTTCCTTAATAATCAAGAGATGGGGAAGAGAATTCTTTACTCCAATTGAATTTGAGGGTAATAGTTTTGATATTACTATCGATACCTTAGAGGAAGGAACAACATACTATGCTGGTATTTATATCCTAACCTCTGAAGGTGCCAAAATTAGTGATATTATTGAATTTAGAACTCTTGGAACATTTAATATTGGTTTGGAAGATATAACTCTAAGCGATAATAATATTAGTATTTATCCTAATCCTGCAAAAGACTTTGTTAATATTAGTATTAATAATTCTCAAGGTGTTGAATTAAGGATTTTAGATATATTGGGAAGAGAAATTGATAGGAGGAAATTAAATTCTGATATTAATTACGATATATCTAAATTAGAAAAAGGAGTTTATAATTTGATTTTCATCAATAAGAGTTCTAAACTAACCAAGAAACTGATTGTAAAATAATTTAATACTAAAGAGAGATGAAAAAGTATATATTTATATTAGCAGGTATTATTCTTATTGGTATTGGGAATTTGAATTCTCAAAATTCAAATATAATGTATTTTATGAGGAATGTTCCAGGGTCATATAGTATGAACCCAGCTAATACTCCTATTTCAAAGTTCTATTTTAATTTTCCAGCAATTTCTGGATTTAATATAGATTTTTCTACTTCAGGTTTTGCTTATAAAGACATAATCAACCAACACCCTATTTACCAAGATTCATTGCAGATTGACTTAAAAGGTTTTTATAGCAAATTAAATGATGATAATCATTTAAAACTATCTACCTCCATGCCATTATTTGGATTTGGATTCAAGGCAGGTAAGAACTATATTTCATTAGGATTAGATTTGAATTTCGATGCAAGATTAAATTTCTCAAAAGATTTAATCGGAGTATTGGTTTATGGCTCTAAGCTTAATAATGGTATAGCAAATATTATGGATGATAAACTTATCTCACTTAATGCTTATATTTCTCCTTCAATTGGTTTTGCAAGAAAGATAAATGATAAACTTGATGTTGGGTTAAGAGCTAAGGTCCCTTTTGGTATTTTAAATGTGAATACAGAGAAATCAACTCTTAGATTAGATTTGAATGATGGAGTATCGGTTATGGGCGATTTCTTAATTCATACTTCAAACGTTGCAGGGAAGTTTAGCTTCTCTGGTATTAATTCGCCTACTTCTCCAGAGTTTATTGATAATATTGTTGTAAGTGAAATGCTTAAAAATAGAGGATTGGCTTTCGATATTGGTGCAAGCTATAAGATTAGAAAGGATATGATGGTTAGCCTTGCAGTTCAAGACCTTGGTTATATTAGATGGAAAACTAATACAACTGATATTGTTTCCAAGAATCCTGGAGCAAGCTTTGAGATTAATCCTTATCAGTATAATTCCAGCTCGGATACTCAAGACGATATGTATGAGAATATTGAAGACAGTATAATGAGTGCCTTGGATTTGGAATCAAGACCTGGCTCAAGCTATACTACTTATCTTCCTACTAAGATTTACGCATCCTACACTTGGAACTTTGCTAAGACACAATATCTTTCAGCCTTATATATGGGAGCAATAGGAAGTAATTATTTTGATAATAATCTATCTGTTTTTTACAACTGTCAATTGGAGAGATATCTTAATCTAAGCTTTGGAAATACTTTTGTATTTTCAAATAGTAGTAATACATCTTTGATTAATCCAAGTGCAGCTATAAATTTCAATCTTTATTTGATCAATTTCTTCGTTGGAGGTGGAGTTCGCTCTTCTTTCGATGTTGCTGAACTTACAGGATTTAATATATTCTTTGGTATGAATTTCTCAATTGGTTATACCAATTATTGGAAGAAAGATAGATCTGAAGATGCTGAACCACAAATTGACGAGGTTGAAGAAAAAACAGATGAGTCTCAGGGTTAAACCTTATTCCTTACGAGATTGATTAATTGATTAATCTCATCAAATCTAAATATTTTAGCCATTGCAGTATAGAGTATAGCTCCTGATGCAATGGCTAAAATTATTTTTAGCCAATTATTTAAATCCAAGTAATTAATTAAGTAAACGACTGCAGCCATTATTGAACTAATAATAAATATCCTTAGTATATCTATCAATTGGTTTTTTATGCTGAAATCAATTAACCTTGAAGCATAATAAGTATTAAGTCCAAGAGAGATTAGTGAGTAAGCAACCAAACTCCAAGCTAATGAATTTAATCCAAAAGGTAGAGAGATAAATAACAAGCCAATACCTATTATCTTCTTTACAAACTCAAGCTTTAGGAATAAATCACTTCTTCCTTTTACTTGCATAAGGTTTTGATGTATTGCATTAATTGGATACCACATATAGTAAACACAAAGGATTTGAAGCAAGGGAACTATCCCCAGCCATTTCTCTGTAAGGATTAGTATGATAAAAGGTTTGGCAATTGCTGCAAGTCCAAGCATCATTGGGAAGACTATAAAAGCAAAAAGCTTAACATATTGGCGGTAAATATTCCTTAACCTTTCGTCATCGTCTTGAATAGATGATAGAATAGGGTAGGTTACCCTTTGTAATATCCCTGTAATATTGGATGAAGGGAATTGAGCAAACTGATCAGCCCTTGTATAATACCCTAACGAGGTTGCGGAAAATCTCTTCCCAATTATCATTGTATAAAGGTTTAGATAAATGGTATGAAGAAGGTTGGAGGCAAGGATTTTTGAACCAAAGGAGAATAGTTTAGTAAAAGAATCGAAGGAAAATATCCAAAGTGGCTTCCATTTTAAAAAATACCAAAGTAGGGCTGTTTGAATAAGGTTGTTTAATATAATATTCACCACAAGCGACCAAACTCCATAACCCTTATAAGCCATATAAATACCAACAATACCAGAAATAAAAACCCCAATTAAAGAAGCCTTTGCCTGAGTTTTGAAATCTATCTCAATACTTAGCTTTGCCTTATGTACAACTTGAAGAGATATAATAATAAGGTTGATACACATCACCTTGATTACTATCTTAAGCTCTGGCATCTTGTAAAAATCGGAGATAAATCCAGCGGATAGGAAGAAGATAAGGCTAAGAATTAATCCAACTACAAAATTGAAATAAAATACAGTGGAATAATCTATCTCATTGCGGTTTTTCTTTTGAATTAAAGCATTAGCAAAACCTCCGTCAATAAAGGTTTGAGCAATAGCAATAAATATCGCCAACATCCCTATTAATCCGTAATCCTTAGGAACCAAAAGACGTGCAATAATAATCTGAACAACGAACTGAATGATTTGAATAGAAAACCTCTCAATAGCACTCCAAACAATTCCCTTAATAGTCTTAGACTTTAAACTCTCCATACCTGCAAAATTACTATATTTTTTATTCACAAACCTTAGTCCGATAATAATAAACCCTGATTATAATCTAATGAAATTTGATTCCAAACTCACCGAATCAAATTACAAACTAATATAATGCCATTATATCCTCCATATAATGCCATTATACTTCCAATATAATGCCATTAAATCGACAGTATAATGCCATTATATTGAGAACAGAATTTGATTACAAAAGTTTAAAGTCTAATTACAAAAGATTTAAACCTGATTTCACTAAATCAATTTCTATATAAAAACACAAACAACATAGTAACAAAAAAATAATACCAAGAAAATAACCAAAAAGCTTGTAGGATGTAATTTTATTTTATAGCTTTGCAGATGAAAGATTTAATATAACTAAAAAACAAAACCATATTATGAAAAGGATAATTCTTATTATTGCATTAGCACTTCCTTTAATTTCTTTATCTCAAGTAAATAAACCCATATTAGATACAAGCAAGACTTGGTATAATAGAGTAAGTCATTTGAATGGAAAGTATACAAATATTTATAAGATAAAGCAAGACACATTGATTGAGAGTAAATCTTATAATAAGGTTTATTCTTATTATAGTGGAGATAGTAATTATTTGGAATATGGCAGGTTGATTTTCTTTGTTAGGGAAGACTCTAATAGGGTATTTATTAGAGAAATTATTTATCCATATACTATTTCAGAAGAGTATATAGTCTATGATTTTAATTTAAATAAGGGTGATACTATAACAGTGCCTGTAATTCTTGGAGGAGATATATGGTCTTCATATAGTTATAATAGGGGTTTAATAACTATTGATAGTGTTGATAGTGTAAATATTAATGGTAGTTTACTAAAGCGTTTATTTATTAGTTCTGAATATTGCTATATTGAAGGAGAACAATGGATTGAAGGAATAGGTAGCACTCAGGGATTATTTGAAGCAGGAACAGTAATTGATGGGGGAACAGGTATTTTGAATTGCCTTTATCAAGGAGATTTATTAATATATCATAGAGGAGATTCTCCTAACTGTATAATAAATGTTGGATTGGAAGATGTAAATAATGATATATCAGTAAAGCTTTATCCAACCATTATTGATGATGTTCTAAATATTTCTTCCACAGACTATCCTCTGAATATTTCTTTTATTGATATGTTTGGCAGA
>JAEZKK010000015.1 GCA_023415495.1 Bacteroidota bacterium | reverse complement strand
ATAAACAGTAGTGTATCCTGATCAAGTATAGGATCAAACCATTCTTCGTCACCAATACATTTAATTTTATTAAATTCAGAGAAAAGCACCCCACTACCTCCGCTTGCTACCTTATTCTTTTAGTATTGATTATCTATGGCATTTTAATAAAATCATAAAATCTGTTTATAAAAGTATTTTTATTCTCATGTAACTGTTAATATACTGAAACACTTCTCTATCTAGATTTTTTCTCGAAATGCTTGTATCAGTAAGTATATTAGTATACTTACTATTTCGAATGTAAACTTTGAAAGTTTTATCAATCTGGATTACCATACCAACTATACCCAGAAGGTTTTAATTCTTTTTCCTTTATATCTTTCTCATGCATCCGTTTTCCAAAAAACTCATCATCCCTTGCAATGGTTGGATCATACCAGTCCGCTTTATTTCTAGCCCATTCTATCCAATCTAATGTTTCCTCGTCTTTATTACCAATTGCTTCAACTGCATAAATATAAGAACGTATTTTACTTGCTCTATCATAATCTTCTGCTAAATTATTTAAAGCAACAGTACGCTCTACCTCTGAATTATAACGTTTACGGCGTTCTTCCTTAAGTCTTTCTTCCTCTTCACGCCTACGCATTGCTTCTTCCCTTGCCTCACGTTCTTTAAGTAGTACATCTGCTGTTTCATACATTTGGATCAGAACATCTCCTAGCCGCTCTTCAATCTGATAAGATTTACAATCCCTATAAGTCCTTGTATTATGTACAGTGATGCTAAGCCGACCATTATATACATGATCATATTTACGTATTTTGGGTTTTGTTGCATAGGAATAACGTTTCCTATCTTCCTCATATTTCAGAAGCTGGATATTCTCTTCTTTAGTATTAATATGCTTAATTTCATCCTTTGCTTCGCTGAATTGTATGGATACTATTTCATCTCTGATTATAAACTTCAAGTCATCATTAAGTGTACAACCTAGAGGTTCCATAACATGTATTAAAGTGTCAAATATTCGAAAAACCCTTGGAATGCTTTTTTCCGAAACTACATCAGAAAAAACAGGATTGGGTTCGCTGTTATACCGTGATCCCAGGCAACTTCCAGCGTTCTTATTATTATTTTTATTCCATTCAGTTATGGTACGTCTATGAGCAATTATCTTCGGATGCATTTTTGCTCCCTCATTAGTCAGTTGGATTTGATCCGCTATTGCAAAGAGCATTTCACGTTCTTCATCTTCCATAAAGCCCAGAACTGTGTTGTCGGTTTCCCCGATATCTTCTGAATTAGTTCTTGTACCAAATTTTTGCACTGGTTTATCCGTCTTTGGTAATGGAATTTTATTAACCGGCTTTCCAGCATATACTTTTGCCCAATAACCACTTGGAGGTGTTGGGACATCAAGTGACTTACAGACTTTATGGATTGCCACATCCAAGACTCTATATTTTTTTGCAACTTCAGTAACAGGTCTTTCCCAGACCTCTTTATACAATGTTTCTCTATTATAAATATTATACTTAGAATTCTGTTGCGAATTTATTTCATCATATTTTGACGTCTCTAATTTATCTTGTCCAGCGTTTAACACATAAGGGTCTATTTCAGGTAAATCAACATGCTGAATACCCTTAGATACTTGAACATTAACTGTAGTAATTTCATCTCCTATTCTAGTTTTCTGCTTTTTTTTATCATTTTTCAATTTTGTATTTTCTAGATTTGGAAGTGTAATTATATCTGTTTTTATATCTGGTAATGGCGTTTGTGTAACTGGTTTTCCAAAACTTAATTTTGTCCAATAGCCAGAAGGAGGAATAGGAATATCAACTTCTTTACAAAGCTTCAGTAAATGACTATATGGCGCATTATATTTTTTTGACACACCCATAACAGAAATCTCCCATATCTCATTATATAATTGCTCACGAGACATTACTACATTAATTGTATTAGACATCACCATTTCCTCCTTTCTATTTAATTCCACTTCTAAATTCTTATCTTTTGGGTTATTAACTGTTTGTGGCACTGTATTGACTTCTTGCAGATCTCCTGAATTTATATGTGGTTCTGTATCTATTATCAGGCTTTGATTTTCATCATTGTTGGCTATGCTGCTTATATTTTGTACATCATCTGCAAAAATTGCGTCAAATAACTTAATCCCTCCTATTCCTCTTTTTCGCTTAATAGAAAAACCAGATCCCGTTTCATTTCTTCAAACTGGTTAATGATAGTATTAAGATTCTTTTCAATATTTTGCACCTGTATTTCATTAATTTTACCGTGATTATAAGCTATAAGGCGCTCTGGTACTATGGTATATGTCCAGCTATCCCTGTAACGGTCTTCATTATGTACTGCAAATCCTATTGGCAACAAATCATTTCTCATACCTAATGCAACTGCCAAGGGGGCAATTCCAAGATACTGTCCAGCTATCTGTAAGGTGATTTTTTTCATATCCCTAATATCATCATCTGTAAATTTTCCCAAACGTTTCACCTCCAATCTGGATCATTATTGTTTCCGTACTTAAAACTCCTTATTTCTACCAAATTAATATTCTATTCCTAGAAAATAGCTTTTGTGAAAATGCTTATTCTTTACATTTGGTATTAAGTTTTTATCATAAAATTATCTTTAAATTTTTTATTTTTATTAGCAGCATTTATTATACCAATTATTTTAAGCAT
>JAEZKK010000023.1 GCA_023415495.1 Bacteroidota bacterium | reverse complement strand
CGTCGCTTTGAAATGGCATTTCGTCGTCGCCAAATGCCATTTCGATATGATAATAAAGGCCTCTAAATTTATAGACAAGAAGTCTAAGTTTAAAATAAAGGCTTCTCCTTTCACAAACAAGAAGTATTATTTAGAAATCTCTTGATTCTCTTTGTTTGCTTTGTCTTCTTCGAGTTGTTTTAGGTTTCTTTTGTTTGAATTTAGATATAAGATTCCTGTGTATACATAGAATATTGGGAAGAATCTTATTGTAAAGGGTTTTCCTAAGTCTTTTGCGAATTGATTATAAAAATTTATATCGCTGTAATAGGAGTACAACATAAAGATAAAAAAAACTACAATAAAAAACTTATCCATCTTGATATCTTGCTTTACTATTCTAATAGGGTCAATTAGTGTTCTGTAAAACTTAATATGTTGCTTTGTAAACAAGAAAAAAAATGTAGTTATGCTACTGAATACTAAGGTTAGAATTAAATCATATAAGTCAATATCAAATCTCATAGAGGAATAGCTTATTTTATTCTGGCGATGATTTTTTCGTCTTTTAGTTCTCTGTAGGCTCCTTTTCCAATCTTTCTTTGTACTGGGTTTTCGCTATTTGATAGTTTTTCAGATAGGGCTAATGCGTAAGGGTAAAGCTCTTGGCTTCTTTTCCCTATTTGTCTTAATGCCCAATTGACTGCTTTCCAAACAAAATTCCTATTATCGAAAGAATATTCCTCAATCAAAGGTAGGTATTTTAAAAACTCTTCATCCTTAATATCTTTCCTGCCTACTGCCAATCCTGCAATTAGTGCAAATGAGGTTCTGCGAATATATTCCTCCTGACTTTTGCAGTACTCAAAGATAATATCATCATAAAACTCTGTATAGCGAATAAGGTTATAACAGGCTCCATCCACAATATCCCATGAATCGAAATCCGCAGCCCAAGTGTCTATCTCCTTTTTAGTGATTTTCTTCTTGTCGGCTATAATTGTGCTTAACATCTTAGCTTCGTGATAGTCTTCTTTCCAAAGTTCTAAAGCAAGGCTATGGTTGGTCTTAATCTTCTTTGCAATATTTCTTAGTTCAGGAGATGAAATGCCAAGAATATTATCTGCCTTTACTCCAAAGTATTTTGATTTCTCTGCAATATCGTTATTGGCAATTGATTTTAAGTGCTCGATAATTTGTTTTGAACTATCCATGATTTTTTATTCTTTTCTTGTGTCAATCTCAAAGTAAATAGGGTAGTGGTCGCTTATCCCTCCTTGGTATTTATAGGATTTATAGGTGCTGAAAGGTATTGGCTTTGATAGTTTGGGGTTTGTATCTATCATATATAAAGGTATAAACACATGGGATATTGTATCCCCTGTCTCTATTCTTTCCAATAAGGGTTTACTTACAAGAAACTGGTCGAAGCTTAGAATGTCGTTAGAATAAACATAGGAGCCAGTTTTGTTCTTGTTCTTAGTCATAAGATTGGTTAGAATAGGCTCGTTATCATTAATTCTCTTAGTTCTAAAACCTTCCACTACCGATTTATCCCAAGGGTTATCGTTAAAATCGCCCATAATAATAATATTAGCCTCCGTTGTGTCGGTAATTTCCTTTGCTCTATGGTAGATTTCTTCAAATACAGCCTTTCTAAGTGGTTTGTTCTTATCTCTATTTCGTCTTGAAGGGGCGTGGATTACAAATATATGCAATGGAACCTTATTCAAAAGTCCAAAGACATAGAGAATATCTCTTGTAGGTTCGTCGATAATATAGTTTTCCTCTATTCTAATATTCTCGCTTGTTACTACTTTGAACTTATCTTTTCGGTAAATAAGTGCAACATCAATACCTCTAATATCTTTTGAGTCGTAGTGAACATATTCATAGCTGCCTTTTCTAAGAGGGGAGTCGAGGCAAAGTGAATTAAGTACTTGTTTGCCTTCAACCTCGCAAAGCCCTATTATTGCAGGCATATTTCCCTTGCCAATATCTTTATAAAGCTTAGCCAAATCGTCTTTCTTCTTATTAAATCTATCCCATGTCCAGTGTCTACCCGAGCTTGGGGTGAATTCATCGTCCAAAGTTGTGGAGTCGTTCTTAGGATAGAAGAAGTTTTCGCAGTTATGAAAGGCGATTATCTCTCTTTGCGCTTTAGTAAACAAGGGTAGTATCATGATGAATAATATTGAGAAGTATTTAGTTAAGCCATGAAAACCCATATCAACTATATTTTAATTTAGAAACCAATTCAATACTAAGTAAGCCTAAAGACCTACAAAAATAATGATTTGATTTCAATTTCATAGTATTAATTTCCATGGTTTGATTTGCAAAAGTACCAAAACTTAAAGATAAGACCAAGTAAAATAAAACATATTTAAAGATAAATCACATAAAAAAGGATTTTCGGTTAAAATATACTTGATGTTTTACTATTAAATATATTCTTTATGATTAATAATAATTACCTTTGCATTAGATTGTATTTATAATTGAGAATAATAATGAAACCATTTAGTATTTTAATTTATACCTTATTCATTTATTTAGCCTTTAGCTTATTTCCTATAAATAGTGTAGCTCAGGAATTAACTTACCATGATAAAGAAAAATTGAATGGAAGGATTGAGAGCATAATTGAAACTACTAAGTCAAGGGAATGGAAATATTTAATATTACCTATTCTTTATTATTCAGATTATTTAGAGAATAAATATGATAGAGAAGGGAATTTAATTGAAAGAATAGGTGGATTTAATAATGTATTAGGACTTGAACATGTATTATATAAATATGATGAGAGAGGGAATAAAATATTGCGTAAGTCTTATTATGAAGGGAGCAAGGATACAATTTACTCAATATTCAAGTATGACTTAAATAATAATCTGATTTTTGACTCAAATTATTTGGATACAAGAATATATAAGTATGATGATAAGGGAAGGATGATTGAAATAAAAACTAATTTGTTTAATACTAAGACAGAAATAGCTTATAACAAGGAAGACAAAATTGATAGCGTAATAAATTATAGTAATGGGGAAATAAGCTCTATTCATAAGTTTAAATATTTAAGAGATACAAATAAAACTATTGAAAGTGTCTATACAAATGATTTGCTATATAATCAGATTTTAAGCAAAGAAATAAAAATCTATCAAAGAGATACAATATTAATAGAGCAAATAAAGTATGAATATAATGAAGAAGGAAAGGAGATAGGAGTAGAGATTTCTAAATATGATAGTAAAAGAAGGTTAATTTACTTTGCATACCTTTCTGAAACAATTGCAGGTACTTGTAAATACATTTATAAATATAATGATAAAGATGAATTAATAGAAGTGATTTCTTTTTTTAAGGATGACAGCCTCGCAGGTGTTGACAAGCTTAAATACAAATACGATAGAAAAGGAAATTGGATAAAAAAGAAAATCTATGATAAAAGTGGTTATACCATAGTCAAAAGAAAAATCAAATACTACTAATAACTACCTTTTCCGACTCACAACTAAGGAGTTTAAAGTCTTTAAAGTCTTTAAAGTCTTTAAAGTCCTTATTGACCTTAAACTCTTTACCCAGAAATCCTGCAAGACGAAGAACCGATTAAACTAATTACTAAATCAAATAATATCTTTTTAAAGTAATAATCTATTTTTGATACATTGTGGTATCAAATGCTACTTGTTTTAGAGCAAATAATCGTGGTGTATTGTCATTATTGCGAGCAGTATCTATGAAATTAGTGTCTAAAAAGAATGCTCCACTTAGTTCATAATGGGGATGTGGGAAAACAGGATTTCCAATAGGTATAAGTTTTATATTCCCTTTTGCATAATAAGGAGGTTGTAGATTTATACCCGCATACCTTGTTTCGTAAAATTCATTTCCTTCTCTATGCATAATATGTTCATGCCATCCACTTCCATATAAACTATTTATTATAAAGCTCTCATTTGAAACTTTATAAATAAAAGTTTTTACGTTATTTATATTTGTATTTACATTATCCAAATTTATATGATCCCAACTTCCCTGATATTCCCAAAAATTGCTGAATAAATATCTTCCTCTCATATTTGAGTAATTACTTGGATTATCATTGTCATTATCTTCCTCCTTACAAGAAGAATACATGAAAGATATTGACGATAAAACAACTAAAACAAATAATATCTTTTTCATAATATATTATTTTGATTGATAAGGCATAGTATCATAGCTTATTTGTTTTAGAAAAAATGTTTTTACTGTGTCTGTAAAGTTTGTATCAGTGAAATAAGCTCCTTCAATTTCATAATGAGGATAAGGAAAAACAGGATTACCAATTGGCACATATATTATCTTACCTTTTGAATAATATGGATTGTAAAGACTACCATAATATGCAATATCTTTTTCGTAAAAGATATTCCCATCCTTATACATCCAAAAATCATAAATATAAGATCCTCTAGGGGTGCTAAAT
Source organism: Bacteroidota bacterium (assembly GCA_023415495.1). Lineage (GTDB taxonomy): Bacteria > Bacteroidota > Bacteroidia > Bacteroidales > P3 > UBA10566. The sequence continues at coordinate 234,392 of JAEZKK010000023.1, read as the reverse complement.
CTAAAACTGTTTTTTGAAACATATCTTATGATTATTGAGTTCCAAAGTTCATTATAATCAATATTTTCTCTTTTATCAGAAATAAGATATCTCCCCTCCATTTTTTTGGAAGAATACAAATCTATATTACTATTATTATCCTCCTCCTTACAAGAGGAATAAATCAAAGAAAACGATGATAGAACAATCAAAATTAAAAATATCTTTTTCATAATGTTATTATTTGAATTAATATAGGTCTATATTGAGGAATAAACAACTGACATATTTCTTTAAGTGTAATTAGTTTGATTAGAATCTTATTCCTACGGAAAATTCGTAGGCTTTCATTATGTTTATTATATCTGGTTTGTTTGGTTGAGTTTCTATTACCAAATGGGTTGAAGTAAATAATGTACCTTTTGTTATTTCTTTAATATTGTAATGTGTATATCTAATTCTTTGAAAACGCATTCCTAATGAAGCGTAAATCCCAACTTGCTTAAATAATCTATATTCGTAACCAATCTTTGGATTGATAAATATACCATGATTTTCTTTTAGAGTTGAATTATATATACTTATACTTGATACAGATGAAGAAGGATAACGGGAAAAAGTATATCCAAATCTTAAGCTTGCAAAAGGTCTTCTATTAGATAATGTGTTTTGTGCTTGAATTATTAAATATAGAGGAATATCTTGAATCTTTCCTATTTGTTCTCTTGAATAATTATCTTTTACATAATAATTAGTAATAGTTGTGTATTGAGAACCAAGACCTAAATAGATAATATCATTCAAATTATACAGGAAATTAAATCCTAAAGTAAAATTAGTGTTTTTATCATCTCTAAAATGAGAACTTTTCCAAATGCCATTTTCTAATTCAAATATGTATTTATTATTGTCTTGAGAATAAATAAAACATGGAATAAGGAATATAGCTAATAATATTGACTTTTTCATTTCTTTTAGTTTTAAAACATGTAACCAATTGATAATTTAGTGTATTTGAATTTGAAATTATCCTCTCCCTCAAATGTCCATGTCTTATTATTCTCATCATAAGGTTGTACTAAATAATGAGTGCCAAAGCCAAAGCCAAATGATAAGGTGAGAGCTTGGGAATTACATATTTTTATTCCCCAAACAAAGCTACTTTCAATATTAATTATCCCTTGTTTTCTTGTGCCATTAATAAAGAAATCATTTAATTTCATTATAGATTCATCCCTTAACTCATAGTGATTAAAAAGACATATCAACCTTAAATCAAATCCAAATAAATGTTTCTCCGACTCGTATGAATTGTAAAAATATCTAATATACAAAGGAATGGTATAATAGTTTGCTTCAGATATTCCTTGTTTGTATTTGGTAATATTTGTGAAAGAATCATAGGTTTTATCGTAGGAATAATAAATCAAATAAGGTTTAAACCCAAAACCTGTTCCTATTCCTATACTATTTCGGGGGTTAAGCTGATAGTTAGCATCAATATTAGCTAATGTTATTCCTCCATCAACAATATTCAACTGAGTGCGAAACTCTGTAGAAAAGCTAATTTTATCGTAGAGTTTCTTTTCATTATTATCTTGAGAATAAACAGAAATAGATAATAAAAGAATTAAAGATATGATAATTGATTTCATAACTTATATGTTTTAGTTATTGCTTTTTCTCGTATATACTATTATTAGTATTTTCGATCCGATACTTATTCATACATATTATTTTATTAATTCAACATCCAATATTCCTTTTCCTCCAGTATTATCAATTGCAGAACTATATTTGTAATCTTCTGGCAAATATACAAATTCTTCTTTTATCTTTTAAAATGTATAGCCTAATGATAAGCTATATTCTCTATAAATTATTTTACTGTAAAGGTCTGCTTCTATTCCGAGGGAGAAATGTTTATCAATCTTGTAGAAATAGGATAGAGATAATAGAAAATTATGATTTAACTTTTCATTAGCATACCCTAACACATATCCTGCTCCGGTCTTAAAAGAATGCAAAGAGTTTTTATTAAGTAAATTATAATTCAAAATAAGGTTATAAAAATTTATTCGATGATATTCGCCGTTATCATCTGTTTCATTTTTCAAATTCCTAAATTTAAACTTTAGAAACCACTTGTTATTATACCCCAACTCATATGCTGGAATTAAGTTTAAAAAACTATAAACTCCATTTATTGACATATTCAATTTTGACTCTTCCATTAATTGAAAAGTCTTGATTATTCCAATGCTTTCAGTTAAAGTATGAGTAAAAACAGACTTCTTCTCTTCTTGAGAATAAAGATTATAAGTAATAAGTCCCAAAAAGAGAAAAACAAATAATGCTTTTTTCATAATCATTTTTTTATGGTTGATAGTCTTTATGTTTAGTTCTATTCTGCAAATATAGTATTATTTCTTTTGTAATTATTAATTAGTGAGGAATTATTTTTTTTTAAATCAAGAGATACGGAAATGGAATCAAGAGATAATAAAATGAAATCAAGAGATAAAGTTTTCTTTCTTGATTTTAATGTTACTATGGTAGCTACCATAGCAGTATTATGGTACCTACCACACGGGTGTTATGGTACCTACCACACGAGCGTTATGGTAGCTACCATAATGTAGTTTTACAAAATTGGGTGATTTTGATAGGAAATAACGATTTCATTTCCTTGTATTTGCAAAGATAATACAAAAATCGGATAATTGATAAAAAATCGTTCTTTTTTTGTACTTTTTTATCTCTTAAAAGCTTAGATTTATTCCAAGGCTTGGCATAATTGGGAGTTGGTTTACTCTTTGGGCTGAGATTCTGTCGTAATAGAAAAGGTTCTCTCTATTATATACGTTTGTAACACTTACATTTACTTCAAGTATTGTGTGCTTGCTAAGAGTAAAACGTTTCTTTGCTGATATATCGAATCTATGATAATCGGGTAAACGTTTAGAATTATAGGCTCCAAAGATTTGTTTTAATTCTCCATTTGTATAAATATAATCGTAGTTAATGCCTGATTGGAAATCTAATAATTCTTGCCCCCCCTTGGTAGGAGTGTAAGGGAAGCCTGAGCCGTAGTTCCATCTTAGGTTAACCTCCCATGAGCGATCTAATCCTAATTGATAGGAAAACAGTATGTTTACATTATGTCTTCTGTCGTAATGAGGAAAGTATTCCATTAATTCATCTTGTCTGACAACCTTGCCAAGGGAATAAACAGCCCATAGATATAGTCTTTCATCATCATATTTCAAACTAATATCCATACCATAGGCCTCGCCATTCTCAATAGCATATTCTTTCTTAAGAAAATCAGGTTGGGGATTAATCCCAAACTCGCTATGCTCCGGGTCGTCGTTATAGAATTTATGACGATTGATAGTTACAAGATTTTCCATAGTTTTGTAATATCCTTCAATATTTAAGGAGATAAACCTTGTTAAGTCTATTTCTGTTCCGATAATTAAATGCTTTGACCTTTGAAGATAAGAATCTAATTCAACTCCACGGTGAGTTCTTGCAATATTCATTTCAGGAGTTATGGTCAAATAGCCAGTAAATAGATTAACTATATCTTGATCGCTCTTGGTATCGATAAAGGATTGGGAGTAAAGCCCCATTGCAGATTTAATTCTCCATGAGTTTGTAATATTAAATTTTAATGCAAGCCTTGGTTCGGGAATTAATTCCCCTATGGATGCAAAATAAGAAAGGCGGAAGCTTGGCTCATAAACCAGTTTCTTATAAATACCTTTATAAATTGTAAAAAGACCTAATTCCGTAGAATAATCAATCTCTTCCAAAGAGTTTACCTTAGTATTTGTTGTGTTGCCAATCATTTCAATACCATATTTGAATTGGTCTTTATTGAAATAGTTTGTTGTAGTTAGCCCAACATTAAACCCTCCTATATTACTACTCTTAGAGTCATCAGTTATTGTATTAAGCATATTTACAGTATAATCCGAATAGGCAAATACACCTTCTACAAGAGCTGAGGTATTTCCTGGAGGAAGTATAACAAAATTACCTCCAATGCCAATATTTTGCCAATCGAAATTAGCAATACTTTTATATTGATTTACTTTGTCAGTATAATTAAATGCAAAAAGATTAATCTTAGTTCCGGTATTAGTACTAAGAGTCATCTTCCCGTAAATATCGAAAAAGTCGTAAGGTAATGCCCCATCGATATAGGAATAAACCTTCTTAGAGCTATGAGAAAGATAGGAGTTCTTGGCAGTAATTAAATAGCTTAGTGATGTTTCGGAATTAGTATCTTCTTTAATAATTGGTCCTTCAAGTAATAGGTTAGCACCAAAAGTACTTGCACCAATCTTCCCTTGAGTTTTTTTCTTATTTCCATCTCTTGTAGTAATATCCATAATAGAAGAAATTCTACCACCATATTTTGCACCAAAACCTCCTGTAAATACATCTGCATTACGGATAATATCTGTTTCAAAAACTGAGAATAGACCAATGGAGTGGAAAGGATTAAAGATAACCATCCCGTCTAAGATAACCTTGTTTTGAATTGCAGAGCCTCCTCTAATATAAAGCTGACCTCCTTGGTCACCAGTAAATACAACGCCTGGAAGAACTTGAATATATTGGGCTAAGTCGGCACTCCCTCCAACTGAGGGCATTTGTGTAATATCTTTAGCAGTGATTTTCTCAATGGATACTTGAGATTCTGTTCTTGCAGCCTGGCTTTGTGCCGAAACTTCAACAGCTCCTAAAAGTTTTGACTCTTCTTCAATTTGTATTTTTACATTTAATACCTGATCTTGGTTTAATTGAATCTCGATAGAGCTTTCTTTATAACCTATTGAGCCAGCCTTTAGAGTATGTTTACCAATAGGTACTTTAGAAATAACAAAATACCCATTAATATCCGTACTTGCTCCGTAATTTGTTTTAGGAATAACTACATTTGTGAAAATAACTGGCTCCCCTGTTTCGATATTATAAACAAAACCTCTAATAGTACCAGTTTGTGAAAATAGAATAATAGAAATAAGACTTAATAAAAGGCTTAGTATTCCTCTTTTAATCATTAGTATTTTTTATTAATGGGTTATTTTAAATATTAGTTCTTTAAGAAGGTCTCCATAGCTAAGGTTTTGACCACCTTCCATTCCCTTTGATTTCAAATCGTATTCTCTTAAAAGAGAAATAATCTGATATAATTTACCAAGGCTGTAAATATTTATTGCATTTCTGTAATCACGTGCAAAATTAGGATGACATCCAATAGCTTTAGCAATAGAGGCATCAGAATTATCTTTTAGTTGTGCAACTATAATTAGTTTAAGAAAATAGGAGTAAAGAGTGGAGATAATAAGAGTAATAGGGTTATCCTTTTGGTTAGCATCGAAATAATTTATTATCTGATTTGCTTTAAGAATATCTCTTTTACCCAAAGAGGATTGAAGCTCAAAAGAATTATAATTGCGACTAATCCCAATAAATCTTTCAATATCTTTTCCTCCAATACTCTGTTCTGGCTTTATATTTAAAATTAGTTTGGATAATTCGTTTGTGATTTTCTCAAGATTATTTCCCAATGACTCTGATATAATATTGATTGCCTCTTGGTCTAAATTGAGTTTTTGACTCTTGGCATAATCGCTTATCCAACCTATAAGCTTATAGTCAGGAATTCTCTTGCTCTCAAAAACAACTCCTTTCTTATCTATAATTTTAATTAGATTTGCAGGGAACTTATTGTATTTATAGCAAATAACAAGAATAGTACTTGGAATAGGGTTTGAAAAATAAGATTCAAGTGAGGTGTATTCTTTTTTATCCATATCTTGAGCCTCCTTGATTATCACAAGGCGATATTGACTCATTAGAGGATATTGTTTTGAGTTATTTAATATAATCTCGCTATTTGTATCTTTCCCATAAGCCATAAAGAAATTAAAATCCTTATCAGCCTCATCCATTATATCTTCTTCAAAGCACTTGGTAAGCAAATCAATATAATAGCTCTCATCACCTGTTAAAAGATAGATAGGAGATATGTTCTTTGATAGTAAATCTTTTTTTATTTCTTCAAAACTCTTCTTCATTCTAATTGCGAAATTACAAAAAAAATAAATAGGGCTGAATCTATTTATTAAAAAAGACTCAGCCCTAAATTAATTCTTGATTAAAGTATTAGTAACTCTTAGAACCAATTCTATCCATTGCACACCTAAAGCCTATCCATTCAGTGGATTTGTTTTGGTCAAGGAATCTTCTTTGTCCTGGAGATAAGTAATATGCTCTGTCTTTCCAAGAACCTCCTTTTACAACTCTTGCTTTATCGTCAATCATTGAGCTAACTCCATATTCATACATGTTATTAGAGACTGTTGGTCTTGGACCATCTTCTTCAAATTCGTCTTCAAACCCAAAATCATCACCCTCACCAGTATCTTCTCTCCATACTGTGGAAAGTTGAGAACGAAGGTCCCCATCCAAATAGTTAATATTATCAGCTTGTTTGTAATTTGAACGATTAATATTTTCAGCAATGGTTACCTCTCTATATGAAATTCTTCCTAAAGAGTCTTTCTCTGAAATCATCCCATCAGGGTCCAATACCTTTGTAACATATAAGTTTCCTCTAAATGGATTAATATCTTCAGCATCCATATTGGTCATAGGACGATAAACATCCATTGTCCATTCAGCAACATTACCAGCCATATTATAAAGACCATAATCGTTAGGGAAGTAGAAAGCAACATGTGCTGTATATTCCCAATGGTCGTTCAATGCTCCTGCAACTCCCATAGCGTCTCCTCTTGAGCGTTTGAAATTTGCTAACATTTGACCATAGTATTTCTTATCGTCTGTTCTTACTTGGTAACCATTCCAAGGATAAACTCTTCTTTCAATAACTCTTTCATCAAATGAATTGCCAATAAGAGCATAAGCTGCAAATTCCCATTCAGCCTCAGTTGGTAGACGGAATCTTGGTAATAGGATACCATCTTCCATCATTATCTTTCTAACACCCGATGAATTAAGATTTAAGTCTGGTTTTTCATCTAAAACAATACCTTCATAAAGTCCTGCTAAGTAAGCATCGGTATTAAATACATTATCACCTTGAGCATCTGGGTCAACATCCAAATAACCTTCGTCAATTAGAATCCTTTCGTTAACTCTATCAGTTCTCCAATTACAATATTCAACAGCTTGAATCCAGCTAACTCCTACAACAGGATGGTCAGCATAATTTGGATGACGTAAATAATAATCTACATAAGGTTCGTTGTATGAAAGCTTTGAACGCCAAACTAAAGTATCAGGCAAAGCCTTACTATAAACTTCTGGATAATCGTTACCATATACTCTATTCAACCAATATAAATACTCTCTATATGCATGATTCGATACCTCGCACTCGTCCATATAGAAAGAAGATACTGTTGCTTTTCTTGGCATATTATTCCAATCATATCTTGTATTATCTGTTTGATTACCCATAACGAATGAACCACCTTCAACAAATACCATTCCCGGAGGATCCATTTGTTCGATATAAGTAGCAGATTCAAACCCTCCCCAGTCAGAGTCATCTAAGTTCCAGCCTGTAGTAGATGAAACTTCTTTGCCTTTACATCCAGCTATCAAGGCTAAGATTGAAAGGCTTAAAATAATGTTTTTGAATGCTCTATTTTTCATATTCAAATATAAGTTTATTTTTCCTAAGTAATATATACTAATTATTTTTGATTTTGTTACATTTAATCTTAGAAGGATGGACAATCTATTGCTTTAATAGATTTACGTTTTTCAGGACAATTAAATTGTAGTCCTAAAGTTATTTCATGTGCTCCTCCAGATACATTTGATAAAGGAGATACAGTAATATCATAACTATAACCAACCTTAAAGAAGTCTTTTTGAATACCAACCATAAAAATAAATGCATCAGCATTTTCGAAAGATATAGCTTGACGGAACCATCCTCCTACAATAAAAGGACTCCAATCCAAGTAAACTCCATAATTTAAGTCGTGAAAACCTCCTTGGTTATGGTAAATAACATTAGGTGAGATAATAGGAGCTCCAAAAAATGCATTTGTTCTTCTCTTATCTCTTGAAATATTTAGCTTCATCCCTCCATGAACTGTTGTTTTTAAAGGTAAACGACTATAACTAATAAAGCCTTCGTCTGGTTGAGTTAAGTGTGAAAAAGAAATTCCCCCAAACCAATTTTCTCCGTAAACCACAGCCCCTGTTCCAAAGTCAGCATAAGTGTTTGATTGGTTTTCTGGAGATTGAGCTTGAGTATTATAAATAAAACCATATTTAGGGTCAATCATATCTGGGAATGTAAGATTACTCCAGTCGATACTTCTATTTGCAATAGCTGCAGACAATGCAAGATTCAGATATATATCTTTTGTGAGTTTTAATCTAAGTGAATACATTAACTGAGCATAGTTATTCACAAATGATTCACTTTGCTTATCGTTAAGTATCATTAGCCCTAGGCCTCCACTCAAAGCGTCAAAATACTGATCATAAGATGCAGTAAAAGTTTTAAAAGCCCCTATACTTGGCCATTGATCTCTATAAACCAAACTTGCTCTAGGACAAATATTCGAGCCTGCAAGAGCTGGGTTCACGTATAAAGGATTTGCATAGAACTGAGAAAAATGAGGATCCTGAGCCTTAGCTTCATTCAGTAGTGCAACGAATGCAATCAGTAAAAATAATATGGTCTTTTTCATTATATATTTATAATATATTAAGTAAGTACTTAATGACTAATTCAATTGGCAATATTACAAAAAAAACACAAATAAAATACAGTTTTAAGTAGAAAATTTGCATTTAGTATTGCTTATTACCTGTTATTCAATCCCTAAACATGATTAAATAAGCATTTTTATGGATTTAATTTATAAGAGTATACTGCAATAATTGTTCTAATGTTACACAAAACAATTATTTTAGTTAATCTCATTTGCAAAAATAGTGTTTTTATTTCAAATGCTTGCCTTATGTTTCAATTTTATTTCTCAGCATTCAAAATAAATTAGATTTTAAACAAAGCATTTGGGCTTAAAAATACCAATTTTAAAATGGTTTTGCAATAAAATTATTCTTTGTGAGTTATTAGATAAGCATACACGTAAAATACTATAGGATGAAAAGGTATTTAAATTTATTTTTGGCAGCATTATTAGTTATTCCTCAATTAGGATTGATAGGTCAAACAATTTCTTATCCAGATTCTTCTGTTCTGGCTCATGGTAATTGGTACAAGATTACTGTTCCAAATACTGGATTGTATAAATTGACATATTCAGATTTTGTTGCACTGGGAGTACCAGAAGACGAAATTAAATCTGCTAATCTTTCTGTATATGGTAATGGAGGAAAACAGATTTCTTTGGTTACGGCAGAATACAAAAATTCAGACCTTTTGGAGAATAGTATATATATTAGCGATGCTTCAGGAAGTTTTAAAAATGGAGGTTTTGCAGTATTTTACGCACAAGGGAATAATGAGTTTTTTTATAATCCAATAGATAATAAATATTCATTTAGAATACATCCATATTCATATACTACAACCTATTTTATTACTTTCGATGAAAATATTGGCTTAAAGAAAAGAGTTAATAGCGTTACTATGCCTATGAGTTACGATACGGTAACACCATACTTTAGAGATTGTTTTCTTTCTAAGCAAGAGGTTAATAGTCCTAATGCTTCTGGGAGGAATTGGCTTGGGAAGCAATTTACGAATAATTCTAAGATTGAGGATTATCCTTTGGATATGAGCAATTCTTACACAGATGAGAATAATCAATACATTAACCCAGCTATTTTTGAAATGAATGTAGTGGCTCAAAGTGAGAAAGAATCTTATTTTATTTCAAATTTCAATAATCAATTTCTTGATTCAACAAAGCTAACCCCTGTTTTTGAAATGTCTTACACTGATATAGCAAATTCAAAATATATAAGGAGAAATATCTTAAGTGTGAATCCTGTTTCTAACAAAATCTCAATAAAATATTCTGGAAATTCTATTGCAAAGGGATGGATAGACTATATGTTAGTTAGTTTTGATAGAAGTTTAAAATATAATTATCCTGCAATCCTGAGTTTTAAAAACACAGAAAGTCTTATTCAGAATAAGGTTGTTTCTCATTTGATTTCAAATGTAAAAAATTCTGATATTATCGTATGGGATGTTACAAATCATATAGAACCGAAACAAATAATAGGAGAGTATAATAGCGTTGATTTTACTTATAGAATAAATCTTGGCTCGGACTCGCTTTTAAATTTGGTTGCTTTTAATAATAATTCTTCTTTTAATACTGTTAATCATGTGGGCAAGATTGAAAACCAAAACCTTCATGCAACACCAGCAATTGATTATGTAATTATTACACATCCACTTTTCAAAGAAGAAGCAGAAAGACTTGCAGATATTCATCGAAACTATAATAATACTTCAACTGTGGTTGTTGATATTAATGATATATATAATGAATTCTCATCTGGTACTCCGGATGTATTAGCTTATAGAGAATATTTAAGAATGTTATACAATAAATATAAACCTCAAGGGCTTGAGCCTAAGAATGTATTATTATTTGGTGATGGAACATTTGATAATAAGAATATATTAAAGTATAATAATAATTTTATCCTTACCTGGCAGAGTGAAAATTCCTTGGATGATGTGGTATCTTATCCTTGCGAAGATTATATAGCCTATCTTTCTCCTTATGCAAAGGGTTATAAGGAAATGAGTGTAAGAGATACAATGCTTATAGGTATAGGACGTTTCCCTGTAAATAATCTCCAGCAAGCAAAATTATTGGTTGATAAGAGTGAGAGGTATTTAAGAAAGATGGATATTAGGGAAGATAATTCAATAGGAGATTGGAGAAATACCATTTTATTAACCTCTGATGATGCGGATAATAGAGAATCGTTGTTTGTTGAACATGCTGAAAGTATTTATTACCAAGTTAAAGCAACTCAACCAGAGCTAAATGCTGCAAAAGTTTATGCAGATGCTTATAAACAATATGCTTCTTCTGCCGGAACAACCTACCCTGATGCTTCAAAGGCAATTAATCAGCAAATGAAAAAAGGAGCTCTTATCCTTAACTATGTTGGTCATGGCTCTCCAACACATCTTTCTGCTGAAAGACTTATTACAATTACTGATATGATGGGTTGGACTAATTATAATTCTATGCCTGTATTTATAACCTCTACCTGTGAGTTTGCGAGATTCGATATGGTAGATAAACCCTCAGCAGGAGAATATAGTATTTTAAACGAAAATGGAGGAGCAATAGCATTAATATCAGCTTCAAGAAAGATAAATTCGGAGGAAAATATTAATAATGCCTTTCATAAAGAAATATTAGAAAAGATAAATGGAAGACCAAAAACAATAGGAGAGGCATTTGTGGCAACTAAAAATGCAAGATTTGATATGTCGGAGAATAAACGTAGCGTTTTATTACTTGGAGACCCAGCCCTTAGACTTAGTCTTCCTATGTATAATGTTAAGACGGATTCAATACTTTCAACACAAACTAATTTAATTATTGATACAATCAAAGCTTTACAGCAAATCAAATTAATAGGTTCTATAGTAGATGATAATGATTCTTTATTAGATGGATTTAATGGTATTCTGCAAATATCTCTTTTCGACAAGGCTTCAAATTATCATACGCTTGATAATGATGGAGCTAATGCGGCTATAGAGTTTGAACAACAAAAGAACCTATTATATAAGGGAAAGGTAGATGTTATAAACGGAAAGTTTAATGCTACATTCACTATCCCTAAAGATTTGGCATATAATTATGGGGCTGGGAAATTCAGCTATTATGCACAAAGTGATAGTATAGATGCTGCGGGTTATTATAATAACTTTATAATTGGAGGAATTGATAATAGTGTTGTAATTGAAGAAACAAGACCTGTTGTCAGATTATATATTGCTGATTCGAATTTTGTTTCTGGAGGAATTACTAATGAAAACCCAGAGCTATTTGCAATTATTTATGATAAGATTCCTATTAACACAGTTGGTTCTGGTTTAGGTCATGATATTATGGCAACTCTCGATAATGCAGCAAACACTTTTATTCTAAATGATTTCTATGAGCAGGATTATAATGACCCTAATAGAGGTTATATTAAATTCCCGTTTAATAGTCTCTCAGATGGAGAACATACCTTGACACTAAAGGCATGGAATATTTTTAATTACTCAAACTCAGCAACAATTACTTTTAATGTTAATGGTGTAGAAGAGCTTGTTTATAATAAACTTAGAAACTACCCTAATCCTTTTTCAACTTCTACAAGTTTCTATTTAGAACATAACCAAAAGGATAAAATCAAATCCTCAAAGATATTAATCTTTAATTCCTCTGGCTCAATTGTCAAAACAATAGAGGTTAATCCTAATTTATATGGCTATACAATTGGACCAATTGAGTGGGATGGGACCATGGATGGAGGCAGAAAGCTTCAGAGTGGAATTTACTTCTATCGTATGCAGTTGGATATGGAAAACAGAATAGAGTATACTAAGGCAGAGAAATTAGTTATTTTATAGAGTAATTTTTAAGATAAGAATAATAAAATCCAAATCACTTCGTTTAATCAATTCAGAAAATTAAAAATATGAGATATTTTAAGCTACTTACAATCACATTTATTATGCTTACTCTGTTTTCAGGGTACAAAGCAAAGGCTCAATTAGATAATGATAATATCAATTCAAGATATTTATTAGGTCAATTAGAACATGGTTCAAGAATAATTATGACTGGTGTGCCAATACTTTCAATTGCTCCGGACTCAAGAAGCGGTGCTATGGGAGATGTTGGAGCTGCTACAACTCCTGATGGAGCTTCTATTCATTGGAATGCTGCTAAATTAGCTTTTATGGAAAAAGATGCAGGGGTAAGCTTTACTTATACTCCTTGGTTAAGAGAGATAGTATCGGATATAAGTCTTTTATATCTATCAGGTTATTATAAGATAGATGAAAGAAGTGCATTAGGAGTAGGTCTTACTTATTTCTCATTAGGTGGAATTATTTTTACTGATGGAGAAGGAAGAGAGATTGGTAGTTATAATCCAAGTGAGTTTGCTATCGATATGGCTTATGCTATGAAATTATCTGATAAATTATCAGCTTCGGTAACTGGTAGATATGTTCGCTCTGACCTAACTCAAGGTCAAAGCTCAGGAACTACAATGACTAAGGCTGCAAATGCAGTAGGGGCTGATATTAGTATGTATTTCCAAGATGATATTAATGATGTGTCTCAATACGCTTTAGGAGGCTCTATTTCTAATCTTGGCTCTAAGCTTTCTTATACAGATGAAATGAATAAGAGTTTCTTGCCTGCTAATTTAAGAATAGGAGGAAGATACACAATGGAGTTCGACCAATTCAATAAATTATCATTAATGCTTGATTTCAATAAGCTATTAGTGCCTACTCCTCCAATTTATGATTTAGATACTAATGGAGCTCCAATCTATGGACAAATTTTTGAAGGAATGGATCCAAATGTAGGTTCGCTTCAAGGAGCAATCCAATCTTTCTATGATGCTCCTGCTGGATTTAAGGAAGAATTACAAGAGATAATGATTTCTTTTGGTATGGAATATACTTATAATCAATTTTTCCACCTTAGAGGGGGTTATTTCTACGAAAGTGCAAAGAAGGGTGATAGAAAATATGTTTCGCTTGGGGGAGGTTTCAAATATAATGTAATGAGTGTGGATTTAGCATACCTAATCCCAACTTCAAGCAATAACCACCCACTAAAGAATACTCTACGTCTTGGACTTACCTTCGATTTAGGAGGAGATAATAAGAAGAGATAATGGGCATTAGAGTTGGCTTTGGATATGATGTCCACAAATTAGAAAGAGGAAATGATTTCTGGATAGGAGGAGTATTGATTGATTCTGAATTAGGAGCAGTTGGGCATTCTGATGCTGATTGTCTTGTTCATGCAATTATCGATGCACTCTTAGGTGCTGCAAATCTAAGAGATATTGGATATCAATATCCCGATAATAAAGAAGAATACAAAGGAATAGACAGCAAGATTCTCTTAAAAGATACATTTGAAAAGGTTTTATCAAAAGGCTATAAGATTGAAAATATAGACTCAACTATAGCACTTCAAAGCCCAAAGATATCTAATTATATACCAAAGATGAAGGAAGTAATTTCCCAGATATTAAACCTCGATATTGACGCAATCTCCATAAAAGCGACTACAACAGAAAGACTTGGATTTGTAGGAAAAGGAGAAGGAGTATCAGCCTACGCAGTAGTCCTTATCAGCAAATAAGTTTTTATTTCTATTAACCAAACCCATTAATTTCTAATCAATTTGATGCGTATTTGACTTTTTATTCTATATTTGCAGAATAAATTTAAATCAAATTGTTCTATGAAACACTTAATTTTAGTTTTATCTTTATCATTCCTTTTCTATTCTTGTAAGGATAATGAAGGAGAAGTTGTGTATTACGATACCTTTATTTATGGTAATGTTACGGATTATTTTTCTGGGGAACCAATTGAAGGTCTTATTATAGATGTAGAGTATAATGATGAGTTTCAAGGAATGGGTTTTTTCCCTCCGTCAACCACAAGAGTTTTTATGGAGGGGGTTTCAATAACAGATAAAAATGGCTATTATAAAATCCCTATTGCTTTTAAGGTAGGAGCTGGAGGTAGTAACTATACTGATTTGGATAAGGTGGTTATTAAACCAAGGAATAATCTCGAAAATTATTATTTTTCAGAGGGAACATTCGATATATATTATATTTATCCATCTGGAGAAACCTTTTATGAAAGCAATCAAAGGTTTGATATAAGAGCAAGAAATATAAATGATTATGGATTTATAAAGATATATTTTAATCCAGTCGATACCGTTTCTTATAAATGTTTTCAAGTTGTTTATTCCTTTACAGAGCCTTATCTCCATGAGTTTACAACCTTAGATACCATTAAAACATCGGATTATTATTGTTATGTAATTAAAGTTCCTTTACTTACAGATAAACAAGTAAATGTTTACAAGAATAGTTATAATTTCGAATTACATACTTTCAACTATACCTTAAATAATAAACTAGATACATTTTCATATGTACTGCCTTAATTCTACAAGGTATTGTTTCTATAGCTAAGTAATAAGCAATAATTAAAAATCGAACGAAGAAAGAAAAAAATAAAGTCAAGAAAGGAAAAATTATCTCTTGACTTTAAAGTTTTCTTTCTTGAAAAGAAAGTCACTATGGTAGCTACCATAGCAGTATTATGGTAGCTACCATCCGGGTGTTATGGTACCTACCACACGCCCCATATCATAGCTACCATAATGTAGTTTCTAAAATTTCTCTGATTTTGAAAGGAATTAAAGAACTTAATCCCTTGTACTTGCAAAGATAATAAAAATAATTGTATTATTGATTAAATTAGTCCTTTTTTTGATGTAAACGAGATTATTAGTTTATAATTTTACTGAAGTAAATGTTCCGTTGAAATCCATACTATTATTTATTAGTATATTTAGGATTCCTTGAAGGCTTAATAGGTCTTTGTTTATTCCTATTCCTGTAAATCTTCCTACTATTCTATTCTCACTATACTCTGTTATTACAAGATTTCCAGTTAATGAGAGATAGGTGCTTTTGTATTCTTCGGTTGGAACATGCATTAATATATTCTCTGCATCTAAAATTGCTCCTAAGCCTGATGAGGCAATAGATGCAACATTCTCAAGGCTTGTTGCAACTCCAAGGGGATAGGTCCCTGGGGTTGTGCCTTTGAATTTAATGGTTATTGTTCTGTCTCCATTCGATGCTACAACGTAAGTTACCCCGTCTTTTACATAGAAATTAGAAGCAAAAAGCTTATAATCAACTCCTCCTGTTTTCAAATGCATATTGCCAGTGTATTTGCTGGCAAGTTGTTCTGCTGAACTACATCCCCCAATTACAAAAGGGATAAATAGTATTAATGAAAGTAGTAATTTTTTCATGTTTCGTCTTTTTTTTATTATTTAGTGGCAAAGATAGATAAAAAAAACTATTGAGGTAGTTATAATGCTTTATTTTTTTCTATTTTATAATTTTCTTACCTTTGCAAATTAATTTCAAAAGAGAATTGAATAAAAATCTTAAACAATTATGTTAATACAAAAATATAAATCAGTTACACCCCAAGAAGCCGTAAAGGTTATAAAGAGCAACGACCATATCCACCTAAGCTCTGTTGCCTCTGTTCCACAATGTTTGGTAAATGCAATGTTGGAAAGAGGAAGGAATAGGGAGTTTGAAAATGTATATATTCACCACCTTCATACTGAGGGAGAGGCTCCATATTCGGAGAAAGAGTTTGAAGGAGTTTTCCAACATGATGCTTTTTTTGTGGGGTCTAATGTTAGAAAAGGAGTACAAGAGGGCTATGCAGACTATATCCCTGTAATGCTTTCGGAAACTCAAAAGCTATATAGAGAAGGGTATTTGCCTTGCGATGTGGCAATGATTCAGGTTTCTCCAGTTGATGAACATGGCTATGTCTCTATGGGAACATCGGTCGATGCAACTCTTGCAGCAGTTGAGATGGCTAAGACAGTTATTGCTGTTGTTAACAAAAATGTTCCAAGGTCGTTTGGAGATGCTCTTATTCCTATATCAATGATTGATATATTTGTAGAGGATAATACTCCTTTAATTCCTGCACATTTTACTCAACCAACTCCAGAGGAGATAGCAATAGGAAAGCATTGTGCGGGCTTAATAGAGGATGGAGCTTGTTTGCAAATGGGTATTGGAGCTATACCTAATGCGGTATTAACCCAACTAACCAATCATAAGGATTTGGGAATACATACTGAAATGTTTGCTGATGGAGTTCTCCCATTGGTGGAAAGCGGAGTAATAAATGGGAAGAATAAGAAATTAGATAATGGGAAAATGGTGTCGACTTTCCTGATGGGAAGTCAAAAAGTATATGATTTTATCCATAATAATCCCCAGGTAGCAATGATGGATGTTGCCTATACAAATGATCCATTTATTATTGCTCAACAACCAAAGATGACGGCAATAAACTCTGCTTTACAAATTGATATTACAGGTCAGGTTTGTGCTGACAGTTTGGGTACTAAGTTTTTCTCCGGAGCAGGAGGACAGATTGATTTTATTTATGGTTCATCTCGCTCAAGGGGAGGTAAGGCAATAATTGCAATGCCTTCAACAACCAATAAGGGAATATCCAAGATAGCTCCAACGCTTAACCTTGGAGCAGGAGTAGTAACTTCAAGATTCCATATTCATTGGTTTGTAACAGAATTTGGAGCAGTTAACCTTTATGGTAAGAGTCTTCAGGAAAGAGCTAAGTTATTGATTTCAGTTTCTCATCCAGATCATAGAGAGGAATTAGACAGAGCAGCATTTGAAAGATATGGTTCTCACTTTTATTTTGTAAGAAAATAAATAATGGGTAGAGTATTAGCCATTGACTATGGCAAGATAAGAACGGGCTTGGCAATAAGCGATATTCAAAGGATAATTGCTAGCCCACTTCAAACAGTTGATACAAAGAATTTGTTTGCTTTTTTGGATGAATATCTCAAAAGAGAAGAAGTAGATGAATTTGTTGTAGGACTTGCAAAGCAAATGGATAATACTCCTTCTGAAAGTTCGGTTTATATCGAGCCCTTTGTACAAGAGCTATCTCTTCGTTATCCTCAAAAGAAAATAAATAGAATAGATGAGCGTTTTACCTCTAAGATAGCAACGCAATCAATTCTTTCAGCTGGGGCAAATAAGAAGCAAAGAAGAGATAAGAGACTTGTTGACCTTGTAAGTGCAGTAATTATCTTGCAGGATTTTTTAAATAGTAAATAGTATAAAAATAATGATATTACCAATTGTAGGCTATGGAAGCCCGGTATTAAGAACAGTTGCAAAGGATATTGATAAAAACTATCCCGATTTAAAGAAATTAGTCGACGATATGTTTGAAACTATGTATAAAGCAAGTGGGGTAGGTCTTGCAGCCCCACAAATAGATTTGTCAATCCGTTTATTTGTAATTGATGCAAGTCCAATGAAGGAAAGCGACCCCTTAGCAGATGGATTTAAGAGAGTTTTTATTAATCCTCAGATTATAGAAGAGAGGGGAGATTTATGGTCTTTTCAGGAAGGATGTTTGTCATTGCCCGATATTCATGAAGAGGTTTTAAGACCATCAATAATTAAGATAAAGTATTTTGATGAGGATTTCTTAGAGCATGAAGAAGAGTTAGACGGAATAAGAGCCAGAGTATTCCAGCATGAATTCGACCATATACAGGGTAAGGTTTTTGTAGATAGGCTCTCTTCAATACGCAGAACATTATTAAAGAGAAAGCTAAATGATATAAGCTCAGGAAGAGTAAGAACAGATTATAAAATGAAAACATTAAAAAAAGGGAGATAGAATATGAAAAAATATATAATAGGAATAGTTTTATTTGTTCTGGTTTTAGCCTCTTGCCAACCTAATAAAGACAAGAGATTGGAGGAAATTGCAGAATTTGAATTGCAAATTCTTAAGGATGCAAAATCTATAACTATTTCTAAAGCAGATTCCTTATTGGTAATGTATGATAGGTATATTATCGAGTTTCCTAAGGATACTAATTCCGCAATTATGTTGATGAAGGCTTCCGATATTTGTGCAAATGTAAAATATTGTGATAAGGCAGTAGTTTATTTAGAGAGATTAATTGGAGATTTTCCTGATTATTATACTGCAGAATTAGCATTTTTCAAGCTTGCACAAGTATATGAAGACGCATGTTTGAATAAGGAAAAAGCAAAGGAGCAATATAAGCTCTTTATAGAGAAATATCCTAATAGTAGATTAGCTACTGATGCTTCAGTTATTTTGAACATGTTGGATATGACTGATGAAATGGAAATGATAAGAGAATTTGAAAAGAAAAATTCTGAAACAAATACATTGGAAAACTAATAGTAAAAAGGCAAACTCACTTAATCTTGAGCAAGAAAAAACTATAATAATTATAAAATTATTTGGTTAGTAAAGAGATTATTAGTATTTTTGCAGACGATTTAGAATAAGGGGGGACGCATATAAGTCCCCTTTTTTTAATTAAAGTAATGATAGATAAAGATAAAATAATCGAACTTGCAAACCCAGCAATAGATAATACAGATATGTTTATTGTTGATGTAAGAATAAGCAAGGATAATAGAATTTCTCTAGTAATTGACTCAGATTCTGGAGTGAAAATCCAAGATTGTATAAATGTTTCAAGAGCAATTGAGGGTAATTTGGATAGAGAAAAGGAAGACTTTGAGCTGAATGTGATGAGTTTTGGAGTAGGAGAACCTTTGGTTTTAAAACGCCAGTATAAGAAAAATCTTTCAAGAGAAATTCGAGTAATTTATAATGATTCCCAAGTTATAGAAGGGGAATTGGCTGAAGTAAATGATGATTATATTATTGTAAGACCAAAGCCAAAGAAGAAAAAAGATAAAATTGAAGATATAAATATTGCTTACCAAAATATTAAGGAAGCAAAGATAATAGTTTCGTTCAAATAAATTATAAAGTATATTTTAAGTTATGGAAAACTTGAATTTAATTGATACATTTTCTGAGTTTAAGGAGTTTAAGAATATTGAGAGAGAGACCTTGATGCGCATCTTAGAAGATGTTTTTAGAGGTTTGTTGATTAAAAAATATGGCTCGGATGATAATATTGATATCATTGTAAATATTGATAAAGGAGATTTAGAGATTTGGAGAAATAGAGAAATTGTTGAAGATGGGCAAGTTGAGGATGAAAATACTCAAGTTTCTTATTCAGATGCTATAAAGATAGAACCAGATTTTGAAGTAGGAGAAGAATTAAGTGAAGAAATAAAATTCGAGGATTTTGGACGTAGAGATATTTTGGCTATTAGACAAAATCTTGTTGCTAAGATACAGGAATATGAAAGAGCAAATGTATTTACAAAATATAAAGAGAAGGTAGGTGAGGTAATAATTGGAGAGGTTTACCAAGTTTGGAAAAGAGAAATTATGGTATTGGATGAAGAAGGTATAGAATTAAACCTTCCAAAGACAGAACAAATCCCTGGAGATTTCTACAGAAAAGGAGATACTATTAAAGCTGTTGTATTAAAGGTAGAGATGAGAAATGGAGTTCCTCAAATTACTCTTTCAAGAATTTCACCAGTATTTTTGGAAAGACTATTAGAACAAGAGGTGCCAGAAATCTATGATGGACTAATTACAATTAAAGATATTGTTCGTCAACCAGGTGAAAGAGCAAAGGTTGCTGTTGAAAGTTATGATGATAGAATAGACCCTGTTGGAGCATGTGTTGGGATGAAGGGTAGTAGAATACATGGTATTGTTAGAGAATTAAGGAATGAAAATATTGATGTAATTAATTTTACTCCAAATAAAGATTTATATATATCTCGTGCCTTAAGTCCTGCAAAAGTTTCTTCAATTAATATTAATGAAGAAAATAAAAAGGCTGATGTTTTTATGAATTCAGATCAGGTTTCATTAGCAATTGGTAAAGGTGGATATAATATTCGTTTAGCGGGGAAACTTACTGGATATGAAATTGATATTTATAGAGATTCAGATATGGACTATGAAGATGTGGACCTTGATGAGTTCTCAGATGAAATCGAATCTTGGGTAATTGATGTACTAAAATCAATAGGTTGCGATACTGCAAAAGACGTATTGGCTTTATCATTCGAAGATTTGGTTGAAAGAACAGATTTGGAAGAAGAAACAATTAAAGACGTATTAAGTACACTTAAATCTGAATTTGAAGAATAGATAATTATAAATAATATACTATTTTTGAAGCCAAGAGAAAAAAGATTATTAAAACCATAGTTAAAAAACAGAAGATGTCGGGAGAGATTAAAAATATAAGATTAAATAAGGTAGCAAAAGAGTTCAATGTTGGAATTTCAACATTAGTAGAATTTCTTGCCAAAAAAGGTAAAAAGGTTGATAATAATCCAAATACCAAGATTGATGGTGAATTATATGATTTATTAGCATCAGCTTTTCAATCTGAAAGGAAGGTGAAAGAAGATGCAAGTAAGATTAATATTTCACCTGCAAAGAATACGAGTTCAAGTATTGAAGCTGATGTTTCTTATCCCGAAGAAATTTTCAATTCAAAGTATGAAGAAGAGGTTATCCCAAATGAAATTATTATCAAAACAAATACAATTGAGTTTGATGAGCCTAAACATATTCAAAGAGAAGAGGAGATTGAAGAAAAAGAAATTGTTGAGGAAAAGAAGGAAGAGAAAGAAGAGATAGTAATTGAAGAAATTGAAATTTCTAAGTCTGAAGAATCAATAAATGAAGATATTGTTGAGGTAGTGCTTGATGAAAAGGTCGCTGACATAAAAGAAAAACCTGTAATTGAAGAAGTTCAAGATATTAAAATTAAGGAATCTGGACTAAATATACTTGGTAAAATTGATTTAAGCACATTAAATCAGAAAACAAAACCTAGTAAAAAAACAAAATCAGAAAATAAACCAAAGGATAAACCTAAGGTTGAAAAACAAAATAATGATCAAAAGGATTTAAATCATAAATCAAAAGGTATTAAAAAAGAAGCTGAGAAGAAAAAAGCAGAAGAGAAACCAAAAAATGATGTTATAAAGTCTGAACAAAAGAAAGAGAAACCAAAAGAGGAAATTAAAGAAAAGCAAGTTATAACTGAAGAAAAGGTTGATAATTTCATAAAAACAGAATACGTAACACTTAGTGGTCCTAAAACCACTGGAGAAAAAATTGATTTATCAATATTTGATAAACCGAAAAAATCACAACCAATAGCTTCTTCTTCTAGTAAACCTGAACAATCAAAAAATAAGGATAAAAAGAAGAGAAAGAGAATTAAGCCTACATTAAATCAAACCCCTTCTAAAGAAAATCAAACTGGTGCAGTAAAACAATCTAATGGACTAGTTCTCTCAAAACCTCAACCTAAAAAAGAAGATAAAAAGCATAATTTCAATAAGCAGAAGAAAGAAGTAATAAAGAAAGCAGAGGTAAGTAGTGAGGAAATTGAAAAACAAATTAAAGAAACATTAGCTAGACTTTCACCTATTGGTAAGAGTAAGGCTTCTAAACATAGAAGAGAAAAGAGACAAAACATATCTCAACAAATGCAACATGAGCAAGAGATGAGTATTGAGGATCAAAAGGTATTAAAAGTAACTGAATTCGTTACTGCTAACGAATTAGCAACTATGATGGATGTTCCAGTTACTAAAATTATTGCCTCTTGTATGAGTCTGGGAATGTTTGTTTCGATAAATCAAAGATTAGATGCAGAAGCTATTCAGTTAATTACAGAAGAATTTGGATTTACAACAGAATTCGTATCTGCTGAGGTTGTTGAAGCTTTGGAGGATACAGAAGAAGTAGATAAATTAGAGGATTTAATCCCAAGAGCTCCAATTGTTACTGTTATGGGACACGTTGACCATGGTAAAACATCTTTACTTGACTATATCCGAAAGGCAAATGTTATTGCTGGAGAAGCAGGAGGAATTACTCAGCATATTGGAGCGTATGAAGTTAAGGTGGGTCAAGGTAAGATAACATTTTTAGATACACCAGGTCACGAAGCATTTACAGCAATGAGAGCAAGAGGTGCGAAAATAACTGACGTATCAATTATTGTAATTGCTTGCGATGATAAAGTGATGCCACAAACAATAGAGGCGATAAACCATGCTCAAGCTGCAGGTGTACCTATTGTGTTTGCAATAAACAAGATAGATAGACCAGGAGCAGATCCTGATAAGATTAGAACAGAGTTAGCTAATATGAATCTACTTGTAGAGGATTGGGGAGGAAAGTACCAATGTCAAGAAATCTCAGCTAAACATGGTACTAATATTGATTTATTATTAGAAAAAGTATTATTAGAAGCAGAAATATTAGATTTAAAAGGAAATCCAAATAAAAGAGCTAAAGGAACAATTATTGAATCATCTTTAGATAAAGGAAGAGGATATGTTGCTAAAATTTTAGTTCAAGATGGAACAATAAATCAAGGTGATGTTATTTTAGCAGGTACTACTTATGGACGTGTTAAAGCTATGCAAAATGAGAGAAATCAAACTTTATCAAGTGCAGGGCCATCTACTCCATTATTATTATTAGGATTAAATGGAGCACCTCAAGCAGGAGATACATTTAATGTGATGGCAAATGAAAAGGATGCTAAGGAAATTGCAACCAGAAGAACTCAGCTACAAAGAGAGCAAGGTCTAAGAACTCAAAAGCATATTACTTTAGATGAGATTGGAAGAAGAATAGCAATTGGAGATTTCAAACAATTAGATTTAATTGTGAAAGGTGATGTTGATGGTTCAGTAGAAGCTCTTTCAGATTCATTACTTAAACTATCAACACCTGAGGTACAGGTTAATGTGATACATAAATCGGTTGGACAAATTACAGAGAGTGATGTATTGCTTGCAACAGCTTCTAATGCTATTATTATTGGTTTCCAAGTTAGACCATCAATAAATGCTCGAAAATTAGCAGAAACTGAACAAATTGATATTCGACTTTACTCTATTATTTATACTGCTATTAATGAGTTGAAGGATGCTATTGAGGGTATGCTTTCTCCTGAAATACAAGAAAAGATTGTATGTAATCTTGAAATTAGAGAAACATTTAAAATTACTAAGGTTGGTACTATTGCTGGATGTATGTGTTTAGATGGAAAAATCAATAGAAATACTAAGGTTAGAATTATTCGTGATGGAATAGTAGTATATACTGGCAAACTTGCTTCTTTAAAACGTTTTAAAGATGAAGTTAAGGAAGTTGTATCAGGCCAGGATTGTGGATTGAATATTGAGAACTTTAATGATATTAAAGTAGGTGATATTGTTGAGGGATATGATGAAGTCGAAGTAAAAAGAACATTAAAATAAAAGGTTGCCTCTGTAGTTCAACGGATAGAATAAAAGTTTCCTAAACTTTAGATATGGGTTCGATTCCCGTCGGAGGTACTTAGTTTAGATATAAAATTATAAACATTAAATATGAATCGTACAGACTCCAATAACGAATTTAATTTAAAGGGCACGATAAACTTTATTATAAAACACAAGCTAATTCTAATAATAACATTCTTTGTAACTACAATTACAATTGGATTGTTATCTACGTTTTTACCGAACTATTATAAGGCTCAAGTTGCTTTGATGCCAGCCGATTCTAACGCCGTTTCAAAAGCTGTTTTATCTCAAATGGATAATTTCGATGCTTTGGCATACGGAAAAGAAAATGATGCTGAATATGTTTTAGAACTATTAAATTCAAGTACACTTATTTGGAAGACAGCTGAGAAATTTAACCTTGCAGAACATTACGGTATTAAAGATATTGGTCAAGCAAAAAGTGATAAATTAAATCAAAGAATTGTTTCAAATATTAAGTTTAAAAGAACAGAAAATCTCGGAGTTAAAATTACTGTTTGGGATCAAGATCCAAAATATGCTGCAGATATTGCTAATTTTATGGCTCATGAAGTTCAAAATATTAGAAATGAAATTAAAAAGGTGAAAATGGATTCATTAGCATCAAGTCTGAAAATCTCAAGAGACAGAATGAAATTTGAAATTGCTGAGATTAAAGATAGTTTATCATTATTATCAAAACAATCAAAAATTTTCAATCCTGACATGATGTCAGATAGGTTAAGTCAAGAACTTGCAAAACAAATTGCATCTGGAAATAATGCTGCTATTGTTAGATTAGAAAATAAATTGTCAGTATTAGGAGAACAAGGTTCTCAAATTGTAGTTTTAAGAGACAGACTTAAAAACAAAATAGAAAGTTTGAGGATTTGGGAAGAAAAATTAGAACAGGTTAGGGTAGATGCTGAAAGCAATGCTCCAACCGATTTTATTATAGATATTGCTTATCCAGCGGATTTGAAAGACAAACCAAAACGTTCAATTATCGCCATTATTGGAGGTATTTCTTGCACATTCTTAGCTATTTTTGTATTGATTTTAAGAGACAGGACTAAAGCTGTTAAGGCTCAAAATGAAATTAATTAATCAAATATTTAATTTCTTAAGTGTATTTTTACATCCCATTAATAGAGCTTGGAAAAAGATAAATGAGAGTACTCAGACCTATTTAATTATCTTTGTTTTATGTTCTCTTTTTATTGGGTTCGGATATTCGTATATAGATTATGAATACTATAATTACGGATTTATTCCACTTCTCTTTTTAGGAGTATTATTATTCTATTATCAACTCGATAAAGTACTTTACTTAGTTGCTTTTTTAACTCCTTTTTCAGTAAATACATTAATAAGTGAGTCGACCTCAATAAGTATACTTACAGAACCATTCTTAATTGTATTTACTATTCTTTATCTTATAAAATTCTTTTTAGATGGAAATTATAATACAAAGATATTAAAACATCCGATATCTATATCTATATATTTTTACATGATATGGATGATAATTACATCATTTACTAGTACTCATCAATTAGTTTCTTTTAAATATGTATTTTCTAAGATAGTATATATTATACCTTATTTCATAGCCATTATACCGATTTTTAAAGATGTAAAAAAAATAAAAACCTTTTATATCTTATACTCAATATCTCTTGCAATAATTGTAATAATTTCAAGTTTAAAATTTGCTCTAAGAGGATTTGAATTCCAATATTCCTTTTATATAATGCAACCATTCTATAATGACCACACTGCTTATGGAGCAATATTAGCATTATTTATTCCTCTTTCTCTTTACTTTATTATTAGTAAAGAAATATCAAAACCTCAAAAGTTATTTTTTTTATTGCTATTATTTATTTTTATTTCAGGGTTAATTCTGTCTTATTCGCGAGCAGCATGGTTAAGTATTATTCCAGCTATTGGAATCTACCTTATTCTTAAATTTAAAATTAAACTCAGGCTTATTTTTTATTTAATGTTTTTTGGAGCTTTTATTTTCTTCGCCTTTCAAACTCCAATACTACAAATTTTAGAGAAAAACAATCAGGATTCATCAGGTAATATAACTGAGCATATAAGTTCTATTTCTAATATTACAACAGACGCATCTAATGTTGAAAGATTAAATAGATGGTTTTGTGTGTTTAGAATGTTTAAAGAAAAGCCAGTCTTTGGATGGGGACCTGGAACATATCAATTTGAATATGCAGGATTCCAAAAATCATATCAGTTATCGACAATAAGTACAAATGCAGGGAATTTAGGTAATGCACATTCAGAATATTTTGGAGCATTAGCAGATAGTGGAGTATTAGGAATGGCAAGTGTGCTTATTCTTTTTCTAACTACATTGTCAATAGGAATAAAAGTATATAAACATGCCATAGATGACAATATTAAGTTGCTGGCATTGTATTTGACAATGAGTCTTGTTACATATTATACTCATGGAGTATTGAACAATTTTCTTGATACTGATAAATTAAGCATACCGTTTTGGATGTTTACTGCAGCAATTTTAGCGTTAGATGTATATAGTAGAAAAGATAAACAATTACATAGATAAATCAATTAGATAAAATATAAATAAAATGGCAAATTTTCTTGCACAATTGTTTGGAAATAAATCTCAAAGAGATTTAAAGGAATTGAAACCAATAATGGAGCAATGTTTGAAAAGCTCTGCAAAAGTTGAAAACTTAAGTAATGATGAACTTAGAGAAAAAACTCAAGAGTTTAAGCAAAGGATAAAAGAAAAAATAAAATCAGAAGAAGAAAGCCTTACTTCAATCCGACATAGAATAGATACTGAATTAGAGATGGAAGTTGGATTAAAACAAAGTCTTTATAATGAGATAGAGGAATTAGAGAAAACCATATATGATAAAACACAGGCAGTGCTTAACGAAATTCTCCCAGAAGCATTTGCTTTAGTAAAAGAAACTGCTAAAAGGTTTGCAACAAATGAGAAAATTGAAGTAACAGCTAATGATTACGATAGATTTCTTGCTTCAAAGAAAGATAATGTGAATATTATTGGAGATAAAGCATACTATGATAATTCTTGGATGGCAGGAGGCAATATGATTAAGTGGGACATGATACATTATGATGTTCAACTTATAGGGGGAACAGTTTTACATCAAGGTAAGATTGCCGAAATGGCAACGGGAGAGGGTAAAACTCTTGTTGCAACTTTGCCAATATATTTAAATGCATTGCCAGGAAAAGGAGTTCATGTTGTAACAGTTAATGATTATCTTGCAAAGCGTGACTCTGAATGGAATAGTATGTTGTTTGAATTCCATGGATTAAAAGTTGATTGTATAGACAAGCACGAACCAAATTCAGAAGAAAGGCGCCAGGCGTATAATGCTGATATTACTTATGGAACTAATAATGAATTTGGTTTCGATTATCTAAGAGATAATATGTGTAATAACACAAATGAAATAGTTCAAAGGAAACATAATTATGCTATTGTCGATGAGGTTGACTCAGTATTGATAGATGATGCAAGAACTCCTTTGATTATATCCGGACCAACTCCAAAGGGAGATGATCAAGAGTTTGATCAATTTAAACCTGTAATCGAAAAGCTATATAACGTTCAAAGAAATTTTGTAACACAAATACTTGCTGAAAGTAAGAAGCTTCTTGCAGAAGGCAGAACCTCAGAACAAGAAAAACAAGGAGCAGTACTATTACTTAGAGCATATCATGGATTGCCAAAGAATAAAGCATTAATTAAATTCTTATCAGAACCAGGTATTAAGGCTTTGCTCCTAAAAACAGAGAATCTTTATATGCAGGACCAAAATAAGGAAATGCATAAGATAGATGATGAATTATACTTTATTATCGACGAAAAGCAAAACTCAATTGAGCTTACAGATAAGGGTATGGATTATTTGGCAAAACTTGGAGAAGACCCTAAGATGTATATGCTTACAGATGTTGGTTCTGAAATAGCTGATTTAGAAAAGCAAGATATTTCTCCAATCGAAAAAGCTGAGGCAAAGGATAAGATAATGCAAAGTTTTGCAGTTCAGTCGGACAGAGTTCATACAATAAATCAATTATTAAAAGCTTATACCTTGTTTGAAAAGGATGTGGAATATGTGGTTGTAAACAATCAAGTAAAGATTGTAGATGAACAAACAGGCCGTATTATGGAGGGAAGAAGATATTCCGACGGATTGCATCAAGCAATTGAGGCAAAGGAAAACGTTAAGGTAGAGGCAGCAACCCAAACTTACGCAACAATTACTCTTCAGAATTATTTCCGTATGTATAAGAAGTTAGCAGGTATGACAGGTACTGCAGAGACTGAAGCGGGAGAGTTATGGAATATATACAAATTGGATGTTGTAGTAATTCCTACTAATCGCCCTATTTCTAGAAACGATGAAGAGGATTTAATATATAAGACAAAGAGAGAAAAATTCAATGCAGTTATTCAAGAAATTGAAAAATTAGTATCAGAGAATAGACCTGTCTTAGTTGGTACAACATCGGTTGAAACTTCTGAGCTTTTAAGCAAGATGCTTACAATGAGAAAGATTAAGCATAATGTATTAAATGCTAAGCTTCATAAGAGGGAGGCAGATATTGTTGCAGAAGCAGGTAGAGCTGGTACAGTAACTATTGCAACCAATATGGCAGGTCGTGGAACGGATATCAAGCTTGGAGAAGGGGTTAAGGATGCAGGCGGTTTGGCAATTATAGGTACTGAACGACATGAGTCAAGACGTGTTGACCGTCAGTTAAGAGGTCGTGCAGGACGTCAAGGTGACCCTGGTAGCAGCCAATTCTTTGTATCATTGGAGGATAATCTTATGCGTTTGTTCGGTTCGGACAGAATGGTTAAGGTAATGGATAGGCTAGGTCTTAAAGAAGGGGAGGTGATTCAGCATTCTATGATGACTAAGAGTATTGAAAGAGCACAAAGAAAGGTTGAGGAAAATAATTTCGGAATAAGAAAGAGACTATTGGAGTATGACGATGTAATGAATAACCAAAGAGAGGTTATTTATACTAAAAGAAAAAATGCATTGTATGGAGATAAGCTTTCAATAGATATTTCAAATATGATTTATGATACTCTTGAGTTTATGGCCTCTGAATATCAAAAAGCAGAAGATTTTGAAGGTTTCCAATACGAATTTATGAAGATAACAGGAATGGAATGTCCTATTGAAAATGAAAAGGAATTCTTTTCTTATAGAAAAACAGATTTGGTTGATAAACTATTTGAAATAGTCTATTCTACATATAATACAAGGATGGAAAAGATAGCTAAATTAGCCTTTCCTTATGTAGAAAGTCTATATGAATCAAAGAACTATACTTATGAAAATATTGCTTTCCCTGTAACTGACGGAGTAAAGATGTTCAATGCTATTGCTCCTATTGAAAGGTCTTATTTAAGCGGAGGAAAGGAAATTGGATTATCAATAGAAAAAAGTATTACACTTCATATTATAGATAATGCTTGGAAGGAACACCTTAGAGAATTAGACGATTTAAAACAATCAGTTCAAAATGCTTCTTACGAACAAAAGGACCCTCTATTAATATATAAGTTAGAATCATTCGGATTGTTTGAAAAGATGATAAATGAAATAAATAAAGACATTACATCATTCCTTTGCAGAGCATCTCTCCCAATAGGAGAAAAAGAAGTTAAGCAAACCGATTTACCTCAATCTAACACAAAAAATTTGAAAACAGGCAGAGAAGAACTAAGTGCAAACAATCCATCGGAGCCTCAAAAGGTACAACCAGTGCACGTAGAAAAGAAAGTTGGAAGAAATGAACCTTGTCCATGTGGTAGTGGTAAAAAATATAAGAACTGCCACGGTCAAAACGAATAAATTCAATTTTTTACTTGCAGATTTAGAAAAAGTTTGTACCTTTGCAAACTCAAATCTTGAGACAATAACGAATAAATTAATAACAAAACAATTTTTACTACTATGGTAAAACAGTATGAAACCGTTTTCATTATGACTCCCGTTTTATCTGATGAACAGATAAAGGAAGCGGTAAAAAAGTATCAGTCTTTATTGACTGAAAGTGGCGCTGAGATTGTTTACGAAAACAATTGGGGGATGCGCAAATTAGCTTATCCTATTCAAAAGAAATCTACTGGATTCTATTATCTAATAGAGTTTAAAGCTGAAGGAGATGTAATTGCTACTTTAGAGACAGCTTACAAACGTGATGAGAAATTACTACGTTTCCTTACAGTTTCTTTAGACAAACATGCAATAGCATACAACGAAAAGAAACGTTCAGGTGGCTTAAGAAAACAACAAGAAGCTGCACAAGCTAAAAGAGAAGAATTAGCTCAGTAATATTTTTAAAATTGAATAACGATGGCAAACGAAACTGAAATAAAATATTTAACCCCAATTGCGGTTGAAACACAAAGAAAGAAATACTGCCGTTTCAAAAAGAGCGGTATTAAATACATCGATTATAAGGATGCTGATTTCCTTTTGAAATTTGTAAACGAACAAGGAAAGATTCTTCCAAGAAGACTAACCGGAACTTCTAACAAGTATCAAAAAAAGGTATCACAAGCTGTTAAACGTGCTCGTCACTTAGCTCTTATGCCTTATGTAGCAGATTTATTAAAATAATAAGGAGATTTTTCGATGGAAATTATATTAAAACAAGACATAATTAAATTAGGTTATAAAGATGAAATAGTTAAGGTTAAGGACGGATACGCTAATAACTATTTAATCCCTCAAGGATTTGCAGTTGTAGCAACTTCATCTAACAAAAAAATCTTAGCTGAAAACCTAAAACAAAGAGCATTCAAAGAAGATAAGATTCGTAAGGATGCTGAGAGCTTAGTAGAATCATTCTCTAAAATCCAAGGACTTAAAATTGGAGCAAAAGCAGGAGAAAATGGTAAGATTTACGGCTCTGTAAATACTATTCAAATTGCTGAAGCAATCAAAGCTCAATTTGATATCGAAGTAGATAGAAAGAAAATTAATATTGTTGACACAATCAAAGAGATTGGAACACACAAAGCAATTATCTCTATTTACAAAGATATTAAATCTGAAATTAGCTTCGACGTAGTAGCAGAATAATATTTTTAGATAATAATAATCATATTAACCCTCGGTTTTCACAAACTCGAGGGTTTTTTTATTTGCATTAATCCCCCATAAACCCTAATTTTGCAAATAATAAATCGAATAAAATATATGATTTCAAAGGCTTTGATTAAAAAGATTTCGTTGCTTAAATCGCTTAAGCATAGGAAAGAGGAGGGTAGGTTCTTGGTTGAAGGAGTTAAGATGGTGGATGAGCTAATAGAAAGCAAGAGGAGGATATTGGCTGTTTTTGCTCTTGAGGATTATATTCAGGATAGGGAAAAGGAATTGAAAGATATTGCAGATGAGGTTTATATTGTTAATAGTGATGAGCTTCAAAAGCTATCTAATCTCTCCACTCCTAATAAAGTTATAGCCTTATTGGAGAATATTCCTAACAAACCTATTGAAAACGAAAATAGATTGGTTATTGCTTTGGATGGAATTAAGGACCCAGGCAATCTTGGTACAATTATTCGCCTTGCCGATTGGTTTGGTATAAAAGATATTATATGTTCGGAAGATTCTGTGGAATTATATAACCCCAAAACCGTGCAATCCACAATGGGTTCCCTCTTTAGGGTAAATGTTACTTGCCAAAATCTTGAGGAATATTTAAAAGTCTTAGATAAGAAGTATAAAGTTTTTGGCACCGTTGTGCAAGGAGGAAAGAATATCTACACCCAAGACCTCCCAAATCAAGGAATAATAGTAATAGGTAGCGAATCACACGGCATTAGCAAGGAAATCCTGCCTTTAATTACCAATCCAATCACCATACCATGCTTTTCCTTAGACCAAAAAATCGAAAGCCTAAACGCAAGCATAGCAACCTCGATAATTTGTGCCGAATTTGCAAGACAAAATCAAGTTAAACGCTAAGCAAATCAAGTATAAAGCTAATTATATCAAGTTTTTAACTTTTTTTATTTGATTTCGATCTCGGAATCATGTCATGATGAACACGAATTCATGCCATGATGTTCTCCATTTCATGCCATGAATTGCTTAGAATCATGCCATGAATCCGACCAATTCATGCCATGATTTCAACTAATTCATGGCATGATATTTGCTATATCATTATATGAATTGGAGATAGAAACCTTGTATAAATAGTTTGAAATAGGATTAATTCAATTTGAATTGGGAATAAATAAGATTAAAACTAAGTATAAAATTAAAATTATCTGATTATGAGTAAAATATTCGGAATTTGGAAAAGAAAATTTAAAGATGCTGAGGGAAATGTTGTAGAAAAATACTATGCATGTCCAAGAACATCAAGAGTTGTTGATGAAGAAACTTTAGTAAGAGAGGTGTCAGAAATGTCATCTTTCTCTGAACCAGACGTATTGGGGATGGTGGCTGCACTTTCCAATCGTATTGAATATCATTTAATGCAAGGTGAAAATGTAAACTTGAAAAAGATTGGAGTGTTTGGAGTTTGGGTAACCAGTGAAGGCTATGACGACCCTAAAGATATTAATCCGAAGAAAGTTAAAGCAACAAAAGTAACCTTTAAAGCCGCACGTTCCCTAACAAGAGCCATAAAAGAAATGAAATTCGACAATATGCGCAAACCACCAAAGGGATTGGTAACGAAAGATGAATAGTATTGCGTTGGCTTGATGCTTTGGGTGGTGTAGGGTTTTTGTTGTAACTTTGCAGGGTAAATAATTATTATGATGATTGGAAAGAAGTTTTATATTTATTCTCATGGGGAGAGGGTTTTTGATTATGCTTGTGAGGTTGCTAAGGAGTTGGGGAATATTAAAAGGATTGTTTTGGTGGTTCGCTCAAGGCAGGATACTGATTTAATTGGTAATATTATTCCGGGGATTGATATTGATAGGCTTTTTAGCGGTTATAGACCTTCAGAAAGTGATTTATCAATTAAGATTGAAACTATTAAAACATATACAGGCTCATCCTCGAATAGGGATATTATTATTTGTTGCGATTTGGATTCAAACGATGCCTATAAGCTTGAAGACCTTTTTGGAATTAAGGCAATAATTGCAATGACAAGCAGTGAGGAGAATATCCAAGAATGGATTAAAACAAGGAATGTAATAAATATAGAAACTAAAGAGCAGGAATTTATCGAGGAGCCTTCCGATATTGCTAAGATTGCTTTGGAGGAATTGATAAATGGTATAAATATTTCGACAGGACTACGTCAACCCTCTGGTATTAAAAAAGCAAAGGTAATATTAAAAGTCCTTAGCGAATATGAATTAGAGCTTGACCCAATGGTGCTTGAGGCTTATCTTGCAAATTCCCTTAACTGTCCAACCAAACACTCAAGAGAAATTAAAGACCTATATATAGAGCTAAAAGGGATGAAGGTAATGAAAGGTTTGGTAAAAGATGAGATAATAGAAATCTATAAATCCTGGACAGATACCCTAAAATACAGGACAAAAACAAACTAAACGCAAAGTGTTTTAGTCATTGATTTACTTTATTGATATTTTTATATAGTGAATATCTTTATCTTGTTCATAATTCTCAGCGTGAATTACTTCTAAGTAAAAAGAATTATCTTTTCCCCAAAAGAAATTATCTCTTTCAGTTGTTTTCCATTTTGAAAAATGTAATTCTGTGATTAGATTAATATCATTTCCTTTGATTGAAAACAATTGAAAATCGGTTGTATTGAGATATGGATTATAGGATAATGAAATAATATGTTTCTTATTTGGAGAGATTATTGGGATGTCATATAATACTATTTCTTTTCCCGAGTCCTTATCTATTAAAAAGCAATTAAACCATTCATAAAAGTACCCCAATACAACATACTTGTTTATAAAAGGAATTTGACCAAAATATTCATACTGACTATAGTTGAAGCTTTCGCCGTCTTCATCAATATCAATATATTTTACTGTTGTACTACTACAGTTTAAACTAATAACTCCTTTGTCTTTAAAAACAGAAAGAGTATCACGAACTAAGTAGTTTTCTTCTGTTATCTTATGATTGTTAAACTCTTCTTCAGTAATAAATTCCACATTAATAAAATTACTGAGAGTATCTCCATTAACTTTATCATTAAAAGTCGAGTCAAAATAACTTATTGTCAAAAGGTCATCTTGATTTAATCTTGTCTCAGATTCAGTTTGAGAAAAAAGACTGTTTATTGAAATAGAAAAGAATATAAAAAGTATAAGCTTCTTCATAAGTAATTTTTGTTGCAAAGATATACTTTTAATCTCAATCTACAAATAAAGATAATTCTTTTAACTAAGTGGGAAAATAATACCTGAATATAGCTATTTTATTACGCAAAGTGCGTTACGCATTATGCGTAATTGAAAATTAATTTATATCTTTGCAGGGATTAAATTAATTTGTTATGAAAAAGCCTTTAAGTCCTTTTTTGATAAGCGGTTATATCTCTAAGGAGTATTTCTGCGATAGAGAGTCAGAGTATGAAATATTAAAGAAAAACACTTTAAATGGTGTAAATACTACCCTTATTTCTCCAAGAAGATTAGGGAAAACGGGATTAATCTTCCATTATTTCGACTCTTTGAAGAATGAAAAAGATATTGAAACAATATATGTAGATATATATTCTTCATTGAATATTGAAGACTTTATAAGATTATTGGCAGAGGCAATATTAGAGAAGTTTCCAGAGAAAACCTCCTTTGGTAAGAAGTTCCTAACTCTTATTAAGGGATTTCGTCCTCGTTTTACTTTTGATAGCATAAGTGGAGCTCCGCAAATTGAATTTAATTATCAATCGCAAAATGACAAAGAATATACCCTTAAACAATTATTGCTATTCTTAGATAGCCAAGATACAAAGATAATAATAGCAATTGATGAGTTCCAACAAATTGTAAACTATCCAGAGAAAAATATAGAAGCAATCCTAAGAACATATATCCAACAACTTAAGAATATTAATTTTATTTTTAGCGGTTCTCAAGCACATATATTAGCAGAGATGTTCCTAAGTTCAAAACGTCCTTTCTTTTCAAGTACTCAGTTTCTAAATCTTGAAAAAATTGAAAGAAGTAAATACAAGGAGTTTATTAAATATCATTTCTCTCAAGGAGATAAAAGTATTACAGAAGAATGTATTGATTATATTTTAGATTGGACAAAGGGATATACATTCTATACTCAAAGTTTATGTAATAAAGTTTATAGAAATAAAAAAATAGATTTGGAGATTATCAAACTCGAATCTCTTGGTTTGATTAAAGAAAAAGAACCTTCCTTTTTCCAATATCGTAATTTGCTAACACCTAACCAATGGAAGTTTCTAATAGCACTTGCAAAAGAAGAAGAGATCGAGCAAATCTATTCTAATGATTTTCTTAAGAAATATAATCTCGGAACACCTTCAAGTGCAAAGAGAGTAGTTAATTCATTAGTTGAAAAGGAAATGATTTTAGAAAGAAACACCAAAGAGGGAAGTAGTTTTACAGTTTATGATGTATTCTTAATGAGGTGGCTACAATTGACCTATTAGTCTATTAATTTATTCCTCAAATAAAGATAATTCTCCAAATAGGTTAAAAGTAAGGCGGTGATGAGGGGTGATGCCGAATTGTTTAATGGCTTCTCTATGGGCTTTTGTTGGATAGCCTTTGTTCTTTTGCCAGTTGTATTCTGGGTAGTCTTTGGCTAAGGTTTCCATATACTCATCTCTGTAAGTTTTGGCAAGGATTGACGCTGCGGCTATTGATTGGTATTTGGCATCTCCTTTGATTATGCAATTATATGGGATTTTTAAATCGGTGCGGAAACGGTTGCCGTCTATTAATAATAATTCTGGGCGAATATTTAATTGCTTTACAGCCACGCTCATTGCTTTAAAGGATGCATTTAGTATATTTATCTTATCTATCTCTTCATTTGTTATAAAGCATACTGAATAAGCAAGAGCATTTTCTTGGATTTCTTTTCTTAAGGTTAGACGCTTTTTCTCGGATAATTGTTTGGAGTCGTTAAGTGTTTCGCTCTTAAATCCATTTGGAAGAATTACTGCGGCAGCAACAACAGGACCAGCAAGGCATCCTCTCCCAGCTTCGTCGCAGCCACACTCTAATATATCCTGGGATTGGTAATATGGTAATAACATATTTGTATAAAAAAATAAAGGGAAGGTCAATTAACCCACCCTTTGTTATGCTAATAATATATTATTTTATATTCTTTAATATGCTTTCGAAGAATAATAAACCGTCAGTATTTCCAAGCTCTTTGTCAGCAGCTCTTTCTGGGTGAGGCATCATTCCGAAAACATTTCTTGTCTTATTGGTGATACCAGCAATGTTTTCAATGGCTCCATTAGGATTTGACTCCAGAGTAATATTACCTTTTTTATCGCAATAACGGAAAAGGATTTGGTCGTTATCGTTAAGGCGTTTTATTGTGTCTGCATCTGCATAGAAATTACCTTCTCCGTGAGCAATAGGAATATTATATGCCTTGCCAATAGTAGAATCCTTTGTGAAGATTGTATTATTGGTTTGAGGGGTTATGAATTGATTTTGACAGATGAATTTCTGACTATTATTATGTCTTAGAGCTCCGTCTAAGAGATGAGATTCGGTAAGTATTTGGAAACCGTTGCATACTCCTAATACATAACCTCCCTTATTCGCAAAGGAGATTACTGAATCCATAATAGGAGAGAACCTTGCAATTGCTCCTGAGCGAAGATAGTCTCCATAAGAGAACCCACCAGGTAAAACAATAAAATCACAGCCTTTCAAATCGTTTTCTTTATGCCAAAGTTCAACAACTTCTTGCTTTAAAAGGTCTTGTAATAAGTAAATCATGTCGTGGTCGCAATTAGACCCAGGAAAGATAACTACACCAAATTTCATTATTTCTTGTTTTATATTTGATTGCAAAGTTAAGAAAATTCTCTCTAAAACCTTGTATAACTATAAAAAACTTATATCGAACGAAAGAATGAACTTAGCTAATACCAATATAATTAGAATGCTAAGGATAATATTAGAATAGATTAGTTTTCTTTTTTGAAACAAGTAGTATGAGAATAAATATGCCATGGCTGGTGCGGCAATAATTATTAATTCTCTATACTGAATAAAATAGAAGCAAGGGAAAAGAGATATAAAAAAGAATAAAACAATAACTGATGTTTTCTTTCTAAAGCTAATATTACTATCATTCCTATACATTAATAAAGAAGAAAGAGATATTATAGTAAATAATCCTATTCCAATGTAAAATATTATCTGCATAGGGGGTAGGCTGAAATACAAGTCAGGGATTGATTGTAGTGTTGTTAGAAAGTGATTTGTTTTTATCTCAAGTTTATCTATTATAAAATAATAAGCTCCAAGTAAAATATAAGGAGTGATTAATCCAAGCAAACTTATTATCCATAATCTCCATTTATAGTTTTTATAAGCTATAAAACTTAACCATATCCAAAGTATAAAGAAAATTGATGGAGAATAAGTAAGTGAAGATAGAGAGATTAAAAGAGCAGAATTAAAGATTTCATCAGCTCCATCTCGTTTATCATAGCTTTTAAATATAAAGTATAATGCAATTATTACAAAGGTGTTTGATATTATAATTGGATTAAGCGTCATAATGTTCTTATCACTGCTTAATATAAGTAAGTAAATAAAAGCAGGGAAAAAAGAAGTCTTGCTTGATAATTGATTATAAGAGAAAATAGAATTGAGTAATATTGCCTGTAAATAAATTAAAAAGAATGCAATAATTGAGCTAAGAAGAGGATAAAGCGAAAGGAGATTATAGATTGTTTGATATATAGGCATATCGAAATCGCTTGAAATCATCTTTGGAGGATTTGTAAAAATAGGTATCCATAAAAGTAAAGGAACTATTATTAGTAGTAATAGTTGAAGATGATAGTTTTTCTTAAAAGTTTTTACAAACATTTTTCTCTAATTAATCTATTGTAGTTTTAGACTGCGAAGTTACTAAAAATTATTGTTTTTAGCAAATTAAGAACTTTTGAGTGCACTCTTTTCCCTTATCTTTACTATCTTTGCAGTATAATTTATTATTTAGATGCACACAAGAACAGAACTATTAATCGGAAAAGAATCATTAGAAAAACTTAAAAAATCTCACGTAATGGTTGTTGGGTTAGGTGGAGTTGGAGCTTATTCGGCTGAGATGTTGGTTAGGGCAGGAATAGGGAAAATAACTATTGTGGATGGAGATATAGTAAACCAGTCTAATAAGAATAGACAGTTAATTGCTTTGGATTCAACCCAAGGAAAGGAAAAAACAGAGGTATTGGCAAAGCGTTTAAAAGATATAAACAAGGATTTAGAGATAATTGAGGTTAATCAGTTTATTAGGGATGAGTTTATGATTGAGCTATTGAAAAGAGATAAATATGATTTTATTGTAGATGCAATAGATACTCTTTCTCCTAAGCTTTATCTAATTATTCATTCTCTTACATTAAATATTCCTATTGTAAGTTCTATGGGTTCGGGAGGCAAATTTGATCCAACCCAAGTAAAGGTATCGGATATATCAAAATCTTATAATTGTAGCCTTGCCTCAGCACTTAGAAAGAAATTACATAAGATGGGAGTTTACTCAGGTTTTTCGGTTGTCTATTCTTCTGAGAAAGTTTCTGAGCATGTTGTTGTTGAAGATAAGGGGCAAAACAAGAGAAGTACAGTAGGTACAATTTCATATATGCCACCAATATTTGGATGTATGTGTGCATCGGTAGTAATTAGAGAACTGATTGGCATGGAGTCATATCCAAAGTCAAATGATAATAGGTTTTATGCGAATAAAAAAGAAAAGCCATTAATATTATATGATAATAAAAACGAATAAATAATTGGGATTATGAATGAAGAAAAGAAAGAAGTGAATGAAATAGAAGTAATTTGTAAAAATACAAATACTACTCTTAGAGTTAAGGCAGGGATAACAATAGGTCAGATAATTGATATTGCTAATTTAAAAAACGAGTTTCCAATACTTGGTGCCTATATTAATAATAAGGTTCAGAACCTTAACTATAAAATCTTTATTCCAAAAACAATAGAGTTTATTGATATTAATAATGTAAATGGAAGAAGGATGTATGCAATGAGTCTTATGTTCTTATTGTATAAAGCAACTAAAGAAATCCTTCCTAAATCAGAATTAATTATTCGTCATTCTATGTCAAATGGTTTCTATGCAGAGATAGAGAAGATAGATAAGGATTTAGATATTGAATTGATAGAAAGGATTAAGAATAGAATGAGGGAATTAGTGATAGAAAATATTCCATTCACTAAAGAAATAATTCCAGCTGAAAATGCTATAGGATTATATGAGGAAAAGGGGATGAGAGAAAAGTCAGAACTAATTAAAACACTCAATAGATTATATGCAAATGTGGACTATTTAGGAAATACAGTTAATCATTTTTATTATGAGCTTGTTCCTTCTACATCCTATCTGGAAGTCTTTGATTTAGTTAGTTTCGATAAAGGCATGATGTTGATAATGCCAAATAATAAAAACCCTAAGGAATTATCAAATGGCAGGAGTAAGCAAAGGAAAATGTTTTCTGTATTTCAAGAATATGAGCAGTGGGTGCATATATTGGGGACTCCTTATGTTTCTGAATTAAACAAGGTTGTTGAGAAAAAAAATGAGATAAAACTTATTCAAATTTCTGAAGCTTTGCATGAAAAGAAATACTCCAATATTGCTGACTCAATTCATAAAAGGGGAGAAGATGTGAAAATGGTTTTATTAGCAGGTCCTTCATCATCAGGAAAGACTACAAGTTGCAGGAGATTATCTACTCAATTGGCAGTCTTAGGTTATAAACCTGTTCAAATATCTTTAGATGATTATTTCCTTGACAGAGAGTTTACACCAAGAGATAAAGATGGGAATTATGATTTTGAAGCATTAGAGGCATTAGATATTGATCTTTTCAATACCCAAATGAATATGCTTATGAATTCAGAAGAGGTAAGTATTCCAAAATTTAATTTTATTACAGGTAAGAAAGAATATAATGGACATATATTAAAGATGGAGGGAAATTCTATATTAATTATAGAAGGAATACATGCACTCAATCCAAGGTTAACGGAGAAGATAGATAAAAAGAATAAGTTTAATATCTTCGTTTCAGCTCTTACACAGGTATCATTGGATAGACATAACTTAATAAGTAGTAGTGATAATAGGTTGATAAGAAGAATAGTTAGGGATAATAATTACAGAGGTTATAGTGCTTTAGATACTCTTTCACGTTGGCAAAGTGTTAGAAATGGAGAAGAGAAGCATATATTCCCTTATCAAGAGAACGCAGATGAGATATTTAATTCTTCATTATTATATGAGATAGGAGTATTAAAACCTTTTGCTGAAACACTTTTAAATGCAGTGCCTCAAAACAGAGTTGAGTATGCTGAGGCAAAGAGATTATTGAGTTTTTTATCAAATTTCAAGACAATAGGTCATGAATTTATACCTCCAACTTCAATTATGAGGGAGTTTTTAGGGGGTTCAAGTTTCGATTATTAATAATAATGTATACAATAATATTAAACTTACTGCGTTAAGTTTTAAAGCGTTTATAGGTGTTTAGATTGTTTCAATATTATAAAAAAACAAAAAAACTTGCCTTGTAATCAAAAATGAAGTAATTTAGCAACCTGAAACGTAAAGTAAATAAAATAGGTTTTTAACAATAAAACTTCAATGCTATGGAAGTAAAGAAATCAGAAAAAGCCAATCTTGAGAACAAAAAGGCACTTTTTGTTCAAATAGGATTAGTGGTTGCATTGAGTATAGTTATCTTCGCCTTCGAATATAAAACTTACGACACAAAGGAGTCTAATCTTATTGTTCGTGAAGCTATTCAAGAGGTTGAAGAAACTGTAATTCAAACTCAGAGAGATGAACCACCACCACCACCTGAGGATGTACCACCACCAGAAACTACCGAATTTGACATCGTAGAGGATGATGTTAAATTGGAAAATGAGTTTAAGGTAACAAGTTTTGAAAACAAATCAAACGTTGTTGTTACTGCTAAAACCATTGTTATTGAGGAAGAAGAAGAAGTTGCTCCAGAACAACCTATTTTTAGAGTTGTAGAGCAAGACGCTTCATTCCCTGGAGGTCCAAAAGAAATGTATCAGTATTTAGCTGATAATATTAAGTATCCTCAACAAGCAAAAGAAACAGGAACGCAAGGAAGGGTTTATTTAGAGTTTGTTGTTGAGGTTGATGGTAGAATTACAGACATTAAGATTCTTCGCGATATTGGTTCT
Organism: Bacteroidota bacterium; assembly: GCA_023415495.1. Taxonomy (GTDB): domain Bacteria; phylum Bacteroidota; class Bacteroidia; order Bacteroidales; family P3; genus UBA10566. The sequence continues at coordinate 192,850 of JAEZKK010000023.1, read as the reverse complement.
GGTTGTGGAGAGGAAGCAATGAGAGTTGTATCCAAGATGCCAAAATGGAAACCAGCACAACAAAGAGGGAAAGCTGTAAGACAATACTTTAATCTTCCAGTTAATTTCACTTTAAAAGGAAATTAATAATTTGATTTTAATTCTTTAATAATAGAGACGGGTTAAATGTTTTTTATCCGTCTCTAATTTTTTATACATATGATAACTGTTAATAATCTTTCTGTTCAATTTACTGGAGTTAATCTATTTGATAATGTCAGTTTTGTTGTAGGTGATAGAGATAGGATTGGTCTTGTTGGGAAAAATGGTGCAGGTAAGTCTACCTTACTTAAGATACTTGCAAATCTTCAAGAGCGAGAAACTGGGACAATAATTATTCCTGATGACCAGAGTGTAGGATATCTACCTCAGGAAATGATTCCAAGCTCTAAGGTAAGTGTTTTTGAAGAGACAATGACGGCTTTTGTAAGGGTTAGACAATTAGAAGATAATCTTAAGAAAATTACTTCTGAGATTGAGCGAAGAACTGATTATGAATCTTCGGATTATGAGAAATTATTAAATAAACATTTCGAAACAAGTGAGTATCTAAACCTTATTGGAGCGAATAATGCAGAAGGGGAGGCAGAAAAGGTTTTGCTTGGGCTTGGTTTTGAAAGAAGTGATTTTGAAAGGAAATTAGACGAGTTTAGCTCTGGTTGGCAAATGAGGGTTGAGCTTGCGAAGATATTGCTCCAAAAACCGAATTTCATACTATTAGATGAACCTACAAACCACTTGGATATAGAGTCAATAGAATGGTTGGAGAATTTCCTTGTAAACTATTTTGGAGCTGTAGTATTAGTCTCTCACGATAGGACTTTTTTGGATAATATTACCAAGCGTACAATTGAAATTACTTCAGGAAAGATTTATGACTATAAATGTCCTTATTCTCAGTATGTAATACAACTTCAAGAAAGGAGAGAAACTCAAGCATCTATCTTAAATAATCAACAAAAACAAATTGCAGAAATAGAGAAGTTTATTGAGAAATTTCGATATAAAGCAACAAAGGCAAAGCAAGTTCAATCCCGAATTAAACTGATTGAGAAAATGGAATTGGAAAGTGTTGATGAGATAGATACATCTTCAATTCATTTTAAATTTCCACCCTCACCACACTCAGGTAAGATATCCTTAGAAATTAATCATCTTTATAAGAGCTATGGGGATAATCATGTGCTTAATGATGTGAATATAATTATTAAAAAAGGGGAGAAGATTGCCTTCGTTGGCAAGAATGGGGAAGGAAAATCTACCCTTGCAAAGATTATTGTAGGGCAAATAGATGATTTTAGAGGAGAATGTAAATTAGGTCATCAGCTTAAGATAGGTTATTTCGCACAAAATCAGGCTGCATTATTAGATGGAGAATTAACAGTTTTTGAAACAATTGACCATATTGCAACTGGTGATAGTCGTTCTAAGATTAGGAGTATATTAGGTAGTTTCTTATTTGATGAAGATGATATTGAAAAGAAGGTTAAAGTACTTTCTGGTGGGGAGAAATCTCGTTTAGCTCTTGCAAAACTTATTCTTTCTCCTATAAACTGCCTTGTCTTGGATGAGCCTACCAATCACTTGGATATGGATTCAAAAGATATTCTTAAAACTGCACTTATTCATTTCGACGGGACTTTGATTTTAGTTTCCCACGATAGAGATTTCCTTCAAGGATTAACAGATAATCTCTATGAGTTTAGAAATAGAACTATAACTGAGTTTAAGGGAGATATCTTTGAATACCTTGAGCATAGAAAGATGGAGGATTTAAAAGAATTGGAGAAGGATGAGAAAGGAAAGGAAGATAAGCAAGTTATTATTACAGAAAACAAAATCAACTACGAAAAGAATAAGGAATTTGAAAGAGAAATTCGTAAAATAAAGAATCAAATTCAAAAGACAGAATCAGAAATTGAGAGCTTAGAAAAAGAGATAGAGATTATTGATCAAAAACTTTCTGATTTTAAAACATCTTTAGAGCTATTAAACGATAAAACTTTCTTCGACAACTACCAATCCCTTAAAGATAATCTTCAAAAAGCATTAGAAAAATGGGAAGAGTTATCAATAGAATTAGAAACCAAAGACAAGGTTTAGTCTTATTCCCCATTTCTGGTTGTTTGGGATATTCTCATTATGGGTTAATCTTTGTATATATTCTGCTCCAAGAATTCCGAAAAGATTTTGGAAACCAAAACCTGCTTCAACATAAGGTTTATTGCCAAAGGATTTTGCTTCAAAACCATTAATCATAAACCTATTTTCATCTCTAAGGCTTCCGTGAGCGATCTTAATATTAAATTCCTCTCTAAGTTTTAGTTTCCTTATTAATGGAATTCTGTTGAATATATAACCATTCATATTATATGCAGCCATAAATTGTATATATCTATCTGAATAGAATTCCAATGGACGCATAAGATTAAATGAAGTTCGACTATAAACAATATTATTGAAAGTTGGGTTTACAAAAAGATAAGGAGAAAGCATTCTCCCCCAGATATTCCCAGCCTCAGCCCAAACATTCATATAACCTAAAGGCATAAAATTATATTTCCTCGAAGCTCTTAGTTTTAATAAATGAGTATTTTCAAATCCATACTCATAATTAAAAGATAGATTAGTTCTATTTACTCCTTGCTTATATTTAGGTCTAAAGCTTGGAATTATCCTGCCATTGAGAGTAATACTAAAATTCAAACCAATTCGATTATACTCAAAGCCTTTTATTTCTTTTCCTAATAAGTTTTCAAATGTCCAATTCCCATAAGCATCTACCTTTTGGAGCTTTATATAAGGATTAAATATAAATCCTTTACGAGATTGTTTATACCATTGGAAAAGATATGATTCTTCAATAGCTAATTTAAAGTTAAGAATATTTGTAAGAGATAGACTAATTCTGTCATAATTGCTCCCTCCGAGAGTTTGACTCGGTACGAAGGTGTTATTTGTAATCTTAGCACCCAAATAATTTGCAGGATAATACATTGGGGTTTTTCCTTGGGTGTTAAAACTGTATTTTAAATCTAAATCATATTTGAATTTCTCATCTTTTGTACCGTATGCCAATAACCAATTCACATAAACCCTTCTGCTTAGTTTGTAATTAGTTTTACCGCTAAACCTTAGTCTTGTTCCTTCAATATCATTAAAAGAAACAGTATTATCTAAAGGTCCAAAAGCTAATGGACCAGATACAAAATATCCACCATAAAAACTTTGAGAAAGGAATTTAGTTATTCTAAACCATGTAATTTTATTTAAACTATCTGGTAATTGATAGGTTTTCTTTTCAATATCACTTAGTTTTGAAATTCTCGTATTTTGGTCTAAGTCTATTAGGCTTAATTCTGAATCTTTCTTTATTTTGTATTCAGCAAAAGAAGGAGTGGAGTAATTATTTATACTATAACCATAAACTTTAAGACCATAAATCTTTAGTTTTGCATATACTGCATCCTCTTCAATATAAGTAATTAGCTTTTTATTCCCACGAATATCCAAACTATCTGTTTTAAACTTTTGAGTAAAGTATATCTTATCAACAAAATTAATATTAGCCCATTGTGATAAGCTTAGCTCTGCCTTTATAAGTTCGTATTTGCCATCATTAGTAAGATATATATCGCCTAAGAATCCAAGGTCATAGATATTTCTTGGGATAAAGTCAATAACAATACATTCTCTTCCCTCCAAAATAACAGTATCTTCTATAAAGAACTTATAAAAGCTTGGAGAGGCAGAGTGTAAAGGACTCATTAATTGATTTCCTAATATATTAATGTAGTCGTCATAAAGATTTATCTTGGAAAAGAAAGTAGATTTGATTTGTTTGGCCTTCTCATGATCCAATACCTCCATTAATTCAATATCCTTGGTTTTTAATACCTGCTCTTCAAAAGGGGTATTCTTCCCGGCATAAATTGAAGTAAGCTCTTCAAAGAAATAAATAGGGAGATAATCAGTGTTTCCAAAATAAGTTGGTTCTAAATTACTCATAAGTCCTTTAATTGACTTTAATCCCAAGCGTTTAATCTCCTTATCTCCCATATTGTCCAAGGCGATAAGGGATTTATTATGAGATTGGTAATTCAAAGGAGAGTAATTGATAATTTGATTATCTGCCTTTTTATCTATAACATTTCTAATATAATCAACAGCAGGATTGTTTTTGTTAGAGTATTTCTCTTTCTTTGCAGTTATAACTATTTCTTGTATTTGATTAGCAAGGGGTTTTAGATAAATCTTAGTATTCTTCTTTTTAAGATTTGCAACCTTGAAGTAAATAGGGCTATAAGCAAGATGGGAAATCATAATGCTATCAATATCCTGATGAATATCTATTGTGAAATTCCCTTCAAAATCAGAAGTAGCCCCATAGCCACTTCCTTCAATTACATAACTCAGAGTAGCAAAAGGAACTCCTTGTTTACTTTCAATATCTAAAATCTGTCCCTTAAAATTATTTTCCTGTGCTAATAAATCAGCATTAAAAGCACAGGAAATTAATAATAAAAGAGTTAGAATACTAATCTTTCTAAGCATATAAATCAATTAATCTGCAATAAGTTTTCTATATCTTGTTCTCTTAGGAGTAATATCTCCAAGTCTTTTCTTGCGGTTTTCTTCATATTCTGTATAAGACCCCTCGAAGAAATAAACCTCAGAATTTCCTTCAAAAGCAAGTATATGTGTAGCAATTCTATCCAAGAACCATCTATCGTGAGAAATAACCACAGCACAACCAGCAAAGTTCTCAAGTCCCTCTTCTAAGGCTCTAAGAGTGTTTACGTCAATATCGTTAGTAGGCTCATCTAATAGTAAAACATTTGCTTCAGATTTTAAAGTCATAGCTAAATGCAATCTATTTCTTTCCCCACCTGAAAGTATTCCTGTTTTCTTGCTTTGGTCAGTTCCAGCAAAATTGAATCTTGATACATAGGCTCTTGAATTAATCATTCTTGAACCAACCTGTATTTGTTCATTTCCTCCAGAAATAACTTCCCAAACCGATTTCTTAGGGTCAATCTCTTCATGTTGTTGGTCAACATAACCAACCTTTACAGTGTCTCCTACCTCAAAACTTCCAGTATCTGGAGTCTGTAATCCCATTATCATTCTAAATAAAGTAGTCTTACCAGCTCCGTTAGGTCCAATAACCCCTACAATACCAGCAGGTGGTAATGAGAAGCTAAGATTTTCAAATAGAATCTTATCCCCAAAAGCCTTGCTAATATTATTTACCTCAATAACCTTATTACCCAATCTTGGACCATTAGGAATAAATATCTCTAATTTATCTTCCTTATCTTTGCTGTCTTGAGAAAGCATTTGTTCATAAGCATTCAAACGAGCTTTCCCTTTAGCGTGTCTTGCTTTAGGGCTCATTCTAACCCATTCTAATTCTCTTTCAAGTGTTTTCCTTCTCTTGCTTTCAGTTTTTTCTTCCATTTCCATTCTCTTGGTCTTTTGCTCTAACCAAGAAGAATAATTTCCTTCCCAAGGAATACCCTCGCCTCTATCTAATTCCAAAATCCATCCAGCAACATTATCTAAGAAATACCTATCGTGGGTTACAGCAATAACTGTGCCCTTGTATTGTTTAAGATGTTGCTCCAACCAATCAATACTTTCAGCATCCAAGTGGTTTGTAGGTTCGTCTAATAATAAGATATCTGGTTCTTGTAATAATAAACGACAAAGAGCAACTCTACGTCTTTCTCCTCCAGAAAGAGTCTTGATTAAAGAGTCTTCCTCTGGGCAACGAAGAGCATCCATTGCTCTTTCTAATTTATTATCAAGGTTCCATGCATCATGTTGTTCCATTAATTCCATAACCTCACCTTGGCGTTCGATTAGCTTATTCATCTCATCGTCGCTCATAGGTTCAGCAAATTTATTATTTATGGCTTCATATTCTGCAACAATATCAGCTACTTCCTTAACTCCTTCAAGAATTGCTTCTTTAACTGTTTTATTATCATCAAGCTTAGGGTCTTGTTCAAGCATCCCTACGCTATAGCCTGGAGAAAAGTGAACATCTCCAAGATGAGAATTGTCCATCCCTGCAATTATCTTTAAAAGGGTAGATTTCCCTGACCCATTTAAACCAATTATCCCGATTTTAGCTCCATAGTAAAATGAAAGATAAATATCTTTCAAAACTTGCTTATTTGGAGGGAAAACCTTCCCTACTCCTACCATAGAAAATATAATTTTCTTTTCTTCTAATGCCATTTCTATATTTAATGTTTAGTTGTTTATTTGTTGAGTTGTTTATTTATTAATTCTAATGTCCATTAATTTTAATTGTAAAGAGGTTTTGCCATTCCATAGGTTCTCATCTATCTGATAACAAATATCAAATGGTTTCTCTCCTCTAATGTCTTTATAATAACTGCTTAGACCAAACCCAATGCAAGCAAAGGGATTATGTCTAACATTTAGATGAAGAACATTTAACTTCAAGTGATTTGCCCCAACAGGCCTGCCAAGCCCAGTATCAACTACATTATTAGATTGAAATACTGGAATACTATTCTCAGGACCAAAAGGAGAGAATTGATTAAGTATTCTAAAGAGCTTAGGACTTATATCGCTAAGAGAAATTTGCATATCTATATCTATTTCTCTTTGAGATTGCTTATCGCTAATATTTTCTTCTACCTGTTTTTCGAATAATCTCTTAAATTCTTCAAGATTTTCTTCCTTTAGGGATAGCCCTGCTGCAAATTTATGCCCTCCAAAATGCTCAAGTAAGTGAGAACAGGACTCTATTGCTGCATATATATCAAAATCTTTGACAGAACGAGCCGACCCTGTAATATGTCCATTGCTTTTTGTAAAAACAATTGTTGGCTTATAGCATTTCTCAATTAGTCTTGAGGCAACTATACCCACAACTCCCTTATTCCAATCCTTATTATATACCACTGTGGACTTAGAATTCTTATATTCAGGCAAAGTGTCTATCATTTCTAATGCCTGCTCAGTAGCTTCAATGTCAAATTTCCTCCTTTGGTCATTATTATTATTGATTTGCTTAGCAATTTTCGCAGCCTCCTCCTTTTTCTTGCAAATCAATAGTTCAACAGAGTGCTTCCCTGTTTCTATTCTCCCAGCTGCATTGATTCTTGGTCCTACAAGAAATACCAAATCGCTTAAGGATAGCTCCCTATTGAAATAAAAAGGCAGATTATCCTCAACATGCAATACCTTACTATACTCTAAAATCGCTTCAAGACCAGGTCTTGGCATTTTATTAATAACTTTCAAACCAAAAAAGGCCAAAATCCTATTCTCCCCAGTAATTGGCACAACGTCAGCAGCAATAGATATTGCAACTAAATCGAGATAATGATGTAGTTTCTCAAAAGCTTGATTTCTTTGATTATTAATAGCATGTATTAGTTTGAAACCTATTCCACAACCCGAAAGTTCCTTGTAAGGATAAGTCGAATCTAATCTCTTTGGATTAAGAATAGCACATGCATCAGGAAGTTCTTCGCTCGGAAGGTGGTGGTCGCAGATTATAAAGTCAATTCCCCTTTCCTTGGCATACTTAACTTGTTCAATAGCCTTAATCCCACAATCCAAAGCAATAATTAGTTTTATTCCATTCTCAAGAGCCCAATCAATAGATTGATAAGAAACCCCATAACCTTCAGTATAACGGTCAGGAATATAGAATTCCACGCCAGTACAAAAAGTTTCTAAATAAGAATATACCAAAGCTACTGCCGAAGTCCCATCAACGTCATAATCCCCATAAACTAAAATTTTCTCAGAACCCTTTTGGGCAAAAAGAATCCTCTCTACGGCGATATCCATATCATTTAAAAGATAGGGGTCGTGCAGTTTGGAAAGAGAGGGTCTGAAAAAGTCCTTAGCACTCTCGTAATCCTTAATCCCTCTTTGAACTAAGAGGTTGGAAATAATATTATAAACCTGTTTGTCTTCAGGTTTACCATCCTTATCTACTGTAAGTTCTCTTGCTAATTCATCTACTAATCTTTCATCTCCCCTTGGTTTTATTACCCATGTTTTTTCCATATATATATTTAAATCTTTTCCTTTTTTCAAGATAATTATCCTGCAGAAGACAGTATAATTAACCTTCAAAGATACGATAAAAAATTGAAACCAATCAAATTGAATTTATTTTAGAACCCTATTCTTTCAGCTCTTGAGTTTTAAAATACAAGTTATCCTTGCAATAAAAGAAAATATCCTTGAGTTTAGAGTAGCAAAATCAAATAAAGAACTAATCAAATCAAGATTCAAACTTTTTTTTCTTGATTTCAATCTCAACATCATGCCATGAAGTTCTCAACATCATGGCATGATTCTGTCAACATCATGCCATGATTCCGGTAACATCATGCCATGATTCTGACAATATCATGGCATGATATGCAGAGTATCATGCCATGAATTAGAGATTGAAATCAAGAAAAAATAGTTCAAAGTCCTATTAATTGACTTTAATACTAAGTTTTACAAGATTTATTTCAAGCAAAAAATCGTATTATTTTAATATATGATTTTATTTATCTCTGATTTGGTTGTATTTTTGCAAACGCTTAGATGTTTTAGCTAAGCTATTTAATTTTTAATTCTATGACTAAATTAAGCGTTAATATAAATAAGATTGCAACTCTGAGGAATGCAAGAGGAGGTAATCTTCCTGATTTAATAAAAATGGCTTTGGATATTGAGAGCTTTGGAGCAGAGGGAATTACTGTGCATCCTCGGCCAGATGAAAGACATATTCGTTATCAGGATGTAAGAGATTTAAAACCTATATTAAGTACTGAATTTAATATCGAAGGATATCCGAGTAAAGAATTTATATCGCTTGTAAAAGAGATTAAGCCTCACCAAATTACTCTTGTTCCAGATCCTCCTGGAGCAATTACCTCCAATTCAGGATGGGATACTATCAAATATAAAGCCTTTCTTAGTGAAATTATATCTGAAATGAAGACTTATTCAAGGGTTTCGGTATTTGTTAATCCTGCAGAAGATATGGTTTTTGGAGCAAAAGAGATAGGAGCAGATAGAGTAGAATTATATACAGAGGCTTATGCCAGAGATTATTCCAAGAATAAGGAAGAGGCAATTAAGGAATATGTAATTGCAGCAAAGGCAGCAGAGAAAGCATCTTTAGGACTTAACGCAGGACATGACCTTAATCTTGAGAACTTAGAATATTTTAAGAATATGATTCCAAACCTTTTGGAGGTATCCATTGGGCATGCTCTTATTTGCGATTCTCTCTATTATGGAATTAAGAATACAGTAGAATTGTATAAGCGTTGCTTGAAATAAAAAGGGATTTGAGAAAGATTGAGCTGCTTTCACCTGCCAAGAACTTAGAATATGGCAAGGCTGCTGTGGATTACGGAGCTGATGCCTTATATATTGGAGGAGAGGGTTATGGAGCGAGAGCCTCGGTAGGTAATAGTATTGAGGATTTAGCAGAGCTTATTTCTTATGCTCATCTTTTCTCGGTCAAGGTCTATATAACAGTCAATACCCTCTTATATGATAATGAATTACTTCAAGTAGAGAGTTTTATTCATAAGCTTTACCAAATTGGAGCTGATGCAATAATTATCCAAGACTTAGGAATTTTGGAGTTAAACCTACCTCCAATTCCTATACATGCTTCAACCCAGATGAATAATTTCACTAAGGAGAAGGTAGATTTCTTGGAAAAGATAGGTATTCAAAGAGTAGTCCTTGCAAGAGAATTATCCCTAAATCAAATTGATAGAATATATAATTTTTCTCCTAATATAGAATTAGAAGCCTTTGTTCATGGAGCTCTATGTTCAGGACTTTCAGGACAATGTTACTTATCTCTTGCTCTTACTTCACGCTCAGGTAATAGGGGAGTTTGTGCTCAACCATGTAGGAATAAATATACTTTAGTAAATCAAGAAGGCAAGATTTTAATTAAAGACAAATACCTCCTTTCACCTAAAGATTTTAATGCAAGTGAATTAATCCCCCAGCTCATATCCTCTGGAATAACCTCATTTAAGATAGAGGGTAGATTAAAGGATATAACTTATTTAAAAAATATTACTGCCTATTACCGAAGAGAAATAGATAAGTGTATAAATAATAATCCAGAGAAATATACTCGTTCATCTATTGGTAGGGTTGATATTGAATTTCAGCCCAACCCCTATAAGAGTTTTAATCGTGGCTTTACCAATTTCTATTTAGAGGAAAGGAAATCTGAGATTGGAGATATTCACAATCCAAGAGCAAAAGGAGAGTATTTAGGTAAGATAGAGAGAATTAAAGGAAATAGTTTTGCCTTAGACAATAAAGTGAAAATGGAAAATGGTGATGGATTATGGTTTATGGATAAGGATAATAATAATAATATCCAAGGTTTTTTAGTGAATGGATTTGATGGTATTTGGATTAAACCCAATAAAGAATTAGAATTAAATATCTCTACACCAATATATAGAAACTACGATAAAGCATTTGAAAAATCCCTATTGCAGAGCAAGACAAGAAGGAGGATAGGGGTGGATATTATCCTTGAGGAAACATTAAATGGCTTTGAACTAATTATTAAAGACGAATCAGAGGTAGAAGTAAGGGTAAATGAGGATTTTGAAAAGACAAAAGCCAAAAATCTTGACTCTTATGATGAAAAACTACTAAACCAAATCGCTGCATTAGGACAAACACCCTTCTATCTAAAAAGCTTTACAAACAATACAAAAGAAAAATACTTCTTCCCAAATAGTTATATCAATTCTCTAAGAAGAAAAGCTTGCGAGAGTTTAGAAAGAAAAAGAATAGAGGAGAATAAACCCCAACCAAAGGAGTTCAAACCAAATAACTACCCTTATTTTCAAACCAAATTAGATTATAGGGCAAACATAATAAATCAAAAAGCCATAGAATTCTTTAAGAGACATGGAGTAGAGGAAATTGAAAAAGGATTAGATGAAACTCTGAACTTTGAAAACAAGGAAATATTCACCTCTCGCCATTGCATTTTATTCCAATTGGGCTATTGCAAACTGAAAAACAACCTCCCAAAAGACTATAACCAACCCCTATATCTCAAAGACAACAAAAACACCTACCAAATAACCTTCGACTGCCAAGAATGCCTAATGAAAATGAAATTTATCCTCTAATAAAATGAGGCATATCTTCAGGTAATACAATACTTAGCTCAACCAAGCCTGCAAATTCGCCTTTTTCATACCAAGGCATTTGATAGATTAGTTTTTTTTGACCTTGTTTCTCGATAGTATAAGCATTAATATTTTGATTTTCCATCATAGATTTGATAGTGTTTTGTGCTTTTTCTCCATGACAAGCCAATAATGCTTTGCCAATTAATTCATATCCTCCATAAGCTTGAAATGTATTAGCACTCTTGTCGTTCATTTCAATTATTTTTCCTTCTTTATCGCTAACAGTTATTGCTATTGGTAATTCTTTTGCCCAGTTTTCCATATTATTTTGTTTTATCTTTTTTTATTTTCTTTTTCTTTGGCTTTGCTTCAGGAAGCTCTTGATATGTTAAGGTAATTAATTCTCTGATTAAGGATTTATCATCTAAATTCTCAATTAGTAAATGAGGTTTCGCATTAGGGTAAGGTTCTACCAACTCAGCCTTTGGAATAAGACTATATGCCTTGTCCGTTTTCTTTAGAATAAACCTATCGTCTGCAACAAAGGCTATAAATTTCTCCTTATAATAGACTCCATATTCCCCAAACATCTTCTTATAGGATATATCACCAACGTGTTTAATTCTTTCGTAAACGAATTCCATAAATTCTGAACTTGATGCCATAATATTTATAGTTTTATTTATTTAAATTTCTTCTTCAATTATATGCGTTGTTTCTTCTTTATTGGCTTTTATCTTCTTCTTATACCTTATCTTTGCTTTAGAAATCTGGATTAGAAAGAATATGATTAATAGGAAACCCAACATTATATCACCAAGAGCAATTCCTCTTGTGCCTTGAATTAGAATTGGTGAGATAAGGACAATTGACAAAGATGTAGAAAATAGGATAAAGCCCAGCCAACTTCCTTTATAAATAAGCAATAGGCCGTAATTTAATATTATATAGACAAAAAAGCCAATAAGATAATATAATCTAAAATCCATTATTCTGCTTATTAGATTCTCTCTGTAAAAATGAAGCACTTTTGGAAAACTATCACTCATTACAAAGTCTTTAATAGTATTTGGGAATAATCCGGAGAATAAATATAGGATTGAAATAAACGTAAAAAACAAGACACATAGAATAATAATAATTCTAAGCAATAAGGATGTTTCAAACTCTTTTTCAAGGTTTTTATTCTTTTTCATCTTCAAAGTCAAATTCCATTAATTTATTAATTATCTCTATAAACTCTTCAAGGCTATTTGATTCCAATAATAGTTTGTAATCATTAGGGCTAATTCCAAATCCAATAGAGAAATAAGTCCAAAACTCTTTTAGCTTATTTAATCTTATCGAATTATTTATAAGCTCATTACTTAAATCCATTATTTTCTTTCTCTTATCAGTAGGCTTGGTCGATTTTATTTCCTCAATAAGTGTAGGATTATTTAAAACACCTCTGCCAATCATCCAAGAATTAATATTTGGAAAACGAGATTTTAGTTTATTAAAATCCTCCTTAGTTCTAATTTCTCCATTATAAACTAACTTGGTTTTTATTAGTGAATATGCTTTTTCAAAACTATCTAAATCTAATTGAGAAGAGAAATCTTCTATTCCTAATCTTGGATGAATTATCACAGAACTAATAGGGAGGGAATTGATAATAGGAATTAATCTAAATATATCTTCATTGATATCATAGCCTAATCTTAGTTTTAAAGATATTGAACAAGGGCTTGCTTTGCAGACTTTATTTAGGATTCTCTCCAATTCTTCTGTATCTTTCATCAGTGCAGAACCCCTTGTCTTTCGAGTAATCCTTTTGACTGAACATCCAAGGTTAATATTTAATTCTCTATATCCTAAATTATAAACACCATTTGCCACCTCAATTATTCCCTTCTCATCATTCCCAAGAACCTGAGGTATTAGTTTAATATTATTCTTATTATTTTCAGGTAGAACATCTCTATACTTTTTCTTAGAGGTTTCATTATTCCCATGAGTTAAAGAAATAAAAGGCGTTACTGCCATTTCAAATGAATTAGGAAATATCTTAGAATAGGCATTTCTAAATTCATAATCAGTAAGTCCTTGTAAAGGAGCTAAAATAAATACATCCTTATTGCTAATACTCATAATATCCCTTCCATATATTACTTAGGGTTTTCTTTACTTCATTTTCCTTTGGATTATTCCCAGGCTCGTAAAACTTAGTTCCAAAAATCTCTCTTGGCAAGAACTCCATCTGAGCAAAATTATTTTCATAATCATGGGCGTATTTATAATTCTCTCCATATCCAATCTCTTTCATTAGCTCTGTTGGGGAGTTTCTTATATCCAAAGGAACAGGCAAAGAACCTGTTTTTCTAACAAATTCCATTGCTGCATTAATTGCAAGATAAGTAGAATTGCTCTTTGCTGAGGTTGCAAGATAAACTGCAGTTTGAGCAAGAATAATTCTTGCCTCTGGCATACCTATCTTATGAATAGCCTCAAAACAAGAATTAGCCATTAGAAGAGCATTTGGGTTTGCCATACCTATATCCTCAGATGCTATAATTAATAATCTTCTTGCTATAAAAAGAATATCCTCTCCACTATCTAACATTCTGGCTAACCAATAAATTGCTGCATTTGGGTCGGAACCTCTTATACTCTTGATAAAGGCAGAAATAATATCATAATGCATTTCTCCCTTTTTATCATAAACATTAAGATTCTGTTGTATTATTTTCTTTACAATTTCATTATCTATTTCAATATCCGAGCTTGTTTGAAGAGCTATTAACTCTATTGCATTCAATAGTTTTCTTGCATCCCCAGAACTTATTCTCAAAAGGGCTTCGGTTTCTTTTATCTTAAGGTTTCTATTTAATTTGTTTTGGTAATATAGTTTTGCTTTCTCTATTAATTGATTTAATTCATCCTTAGTTAGATTTTTAAGAATATAGACCTGACACCTTGAGAGCAATGGGGAGATAACCTCAAAAGAAGGATTCTCGGTTGTTGCACCTATTAGTGTAACTATTCCTTGTTCAACAGCTCCCAGCAGAGAGTCTTGCTGAGATTTTGAAAACCTATGTATTTCATCTATAAATAAAATACTCCCTTGATTATGTCTTGCTTTTTCAATAACCTCCCTAACATCCTTTACTCCAGAATTTATAGCACTTAAGGAATAAAAAGGTCTTAGAAGTTGGTTAGCTATAATATTTGCAAGAGTAGTTTTGCCTACTCCTGGAGGTCCCCACAATATCATTGAAGGGATATTATTATTCTCAATAGCATTTCTAAGAATAGCATCTTTCCCAATTAAATGTGCTTGACCAATATAATCCTCAAGGCTGCTTGGTCTTAGTATTTCAGCAAGTGGTTGCATATTATTTGTATATTAAAAACACAGTATTCCTCTTATGTAAATCAATTTTTATCTTTTCCCATTCTTGTGCTGTATGTGAAATGATATTTTGTGTAGGTAACATTATATCTACTCCAACACAAATCTTAGTATTGGGATTTAAAATTGAAATCAAACTCTCAAGCATAGAATTATTTCTATAAGGAGCTTCAATAAATATTTGTGTTTGATTCTCTTTAAAAGCAATCGTTTCTAAGGCTTTTATTCTCTTAGCTCTTTGAGTCTTATCAATTGGCAAATAGCCAACAAAAGCAAAGTTTTGACCATTAAATCCTGAAGCCATCAAACTCATCATAATAGAGGAAGGACCAACCAATGGAATAATTTCTATCCCTTTGCTCTGAGCCATACTAACTATCATTGCACCAGGGTCAGCAACACAAGGGAGACCTGCCTCAGACATAAGTCCAATACTATTCCCTTGGCTAATAGGGATTAGATATTCTGAAATATCTTCTTCTTTAGTATGTTCATTTAACTCAAAGAATACAACCTCATCGAAGTTTTTATTATAACCTGCCTTTCTTAAAAATCTTCTTGCTGTGCGTATTTCCTCAACAACAAAATAATCACATTCTAATAATAATTCCAAATTCTTTTGTGGTAGAGATAAATTAATATCTCCATCAGCAATAGGAGTAGGGAAGAGAAATAAAACTGCTTTATTCATAGTTTTGCAAAGATAGTAAATCTAAAAGTCTTTTTCATCGCTAAGCCCCATTTTCTATTTCTTTAATCAAAGAAAATTTAATCTGATTCTATTTTTATATCTATAAGTATCATCTAAATGAAACCAAAAAAGAACCTAATCATTTATTAATGCACCTCGAGGATTTCGTTTATATTGGTTGTATAGTGGTTTGATAGTTTTTCTTGTCTCATTTTCCATGTTCTTCCGTGGCTTTGGGCGGCAAGTCTTACAATATCTTTGTTCGACTCGTTAATAAAGTCCATAACAATTACTCCTGCTTTTTTGTACTTATAGCCTTTTTGGTATATCTTCTTTAGGCCATTTGTTGCAAACTTAGATAATTCAATACTTGGTATTGCTTTTAAATCTCTCATCAGTAATAACCCTACAGAGGGATACTACCAAAGAACAAATAAAATCTAATGAATAACAAAAGTGGGGAAATATAAACCATTAAAAATGTCCATTACTCCCAAAATTAGGAATAACAGGATAAAAGAAGTTATGGAGGATAATATAATCATCCTCTTAAAATGGTAATAATAAAGTTAACAGATTTAATCTATTCTGGAAATCTTTGCTCCAAGAGAAATTAATCTCTTATCAATATCTTCGTATCCTCTATCTATTTGGTCAATATTATCAATAATACTTGTACCCTTTGCAGATAGGGCAGCTATAAGTAAAGCAACACCTGCACGTATATCAGGTGAGCTCATCCTTACTCCTTTCAAAGGATAAGCCTTAGCTGAACCAATAACTGTTGCTCTATGAGGGTCGCATAATATAATTTGAGCTCCCATATCTATAAGCTTATCAACAAAGAATAAACGACTCTCGAACATCTTTTGATGAATAAGAACAGAGCCCTTAGCTTGAGTTGCTACCACAAGGGCAATAGAAATAAGGTCAGGAGTAAAACCAGGCCATGGAGAATCGGCAATTGTCATTATCGAACCATCCATAAATTTCTCTACTTCATAAACCTCTTGTTCTGGAATAAAAATATCGTCCCCTCTTAACTCCATTTTAATTCCCAAACGCTTAAATACATCAGGAATAATTCCCAATTGCTTATAGTTAACATCCTTAATGGTGATTTCGGAAGAGGTCATTGCTGCAAGCCCAATAAATGAACCAATCTCAATCATATCGGGTAAAAGTCTATGAGTACAACCACTGAGGCTTTCAACGCCCTCAATTGTTAGAAGGTTTGAACCAACTCCAGTGATTTTTGCACCCATAGAGTTTAACATGGTGCATAATTGATAAAGATAAGGTTCACAAGCAGCATTGAATATTGTTGTAATTCCTTTTGCAAGTACGCTTGCCATAAGAATATTTGCAGTTCCAGTAACAGAAGCCTCATCCAAAAGCATATAACATCCCTTTAAACCATGGGTCTTTACACTAAAACAAGAAGAATCTGAATCGTAATTAACCTTAGCTCCCAGTTTTTCGAAGCCTATAAAATGAGTATCCAATCTTCTTCTACCAATCTTATCTCCTCCAGGAGTTGGGATAGAGGCTTGAGAAAAACGAGCAAGCAAAGGACCAACAAGCATAACTGAACCCCTAAGTACAGAGGCTATCTTAGAATATTTTTCTGTTTTAATTACTGATATATCAATATTCTCAGCTTTAAAAGAGTACTTGCCTTTTGATATTTTCTTTACCTCAACACCTAAGACAGAAAGTAATTCTATTAGTTTATTAACATCCCTAATATCTGGGATATTCTCCATAATAATTTCTTCCTTAGTTAAAAGTACAGCACAAATGACTTGTAGGGCTTCGTTCTTAGCTCCCTGAGGAGTAATCTCGCCTTTTAATTTTGTGCCTCCGATAATTTCAAAAGAGCTCATAGTATTGTTTTGTTAATTAGTTAATTATTTTTGGTTTCTATTAAACTTTTGTCCAATAAACTTACTTCTTTTCTGGTTAGTTCCACCCGTATAGCTTTTGTTTTGGTTTTTGGACTGAACTTTAATCTGTCCCTTAGCTCCTGTCCTCTTCTTGCTTCCGCTATTTAGAATATTTCTTGTAGTATTAAGCTTAAAGTCTTCTTGTAATTTTAGCATGCCTTTACTAAGCTGCTCAAAATGTTTAAGTATTAGCTCATCATCAACTGAATCTCTATTCCATTGCAGATAAGACTTCTTAAGCTGCTGGGCAAGAAGTGAAATAAGTTCTTGTTTTTCCTCTCCATCTTCCATTTGGATTATAGTCTCAATCATTTTCTCTATTAACATTCCATAGGGTCCAAACTCTATCTTGCTGTTTTTATAAGATAGTTTTTGAGGTTGTGATTGAATCTTCACCTTATCTGGCATTGGATATGGAGAATCAACATCGAGTTTATAATCAGATATAATATAAAGATGGTCCCAAAGTTTATGTTTATAATCTAATATGTTTTTAGCATCTGGATTCACATTATTCATGGACGCAATAATACTATTTGCATATTCAGTCCTCTTTTCTCTATCTTCAATCTTCATGGCATTTTCCACCATCTTTTGAATATTCCTTCCGTATTCAGGGATAATCAGTTCCTTTCTTTCTGTATTGTATTCCATTTTTCTTTATTTATATCTTTTTTAATTTTGCAAACCTAAGTACCAATGTTTTTGTTCCAAAGGCTTCAAATCTAACCTCTGCTTTCATATCGTCGCCATTTCCATCAAGGTTTATTATCTCTCCAAAACCAAATTTATCATGACCCACTTTCATATTAATAAAATACTCTCCTGTCTTCACATCTTCTCCACCTATTGGTTTTGGTAATGGCTTTTGAGTTGTAAAGCTTGACTTAGGAGTGTTTCTTACAAATGAGGTTTTGCTTTGAAATGGATTTATTGATTTATTACATAAAGACGTTTCGTTTATAAATTTATCTTCAATATCGTCTAAAAACCTACTTTTCTCATTAAAATTCAATTGACCATTTCTATATCTCGAAACAGCAGAACTTAAGAATAATTCTTTTTCAGCCCTTGTCATAGCTACATAGAATAATCTCCTCTCTTCCTCAAGTTCTGTCCTTGAGGCCAAACACATTACACTTGGAAAAAGATTTTCCTCCATACCTGCTACAAATACATAAGGAAATTCTAAACCTTTTGAAGCATGAATAGTCATAAGTGAAACCCTATTCTCATCTTCCTTATCGTCTCTATCTGTTTCGCTCATAAGACTTACTTGAGAAAGAAATACATCCAAGGTTTTATCCTCAAGAGATATCTCTTCTCCAGTTTGCTCATCAATAATTGCATTATCCTCTCCCTCTACAAAACTCTTGATAGCATTAAGCATTTCATTAATATTATCTGCTCTATCATCGCTCAATGGGTCTGTATCTTCTTTCCAATATTGAATTAGTTTATTTGTATGAATTATCTCTGAACCTAATTCAAAAGCATCCGTTTTATTCACATTTACAGTGTATGCTTTAATCATCATTGTAAAATCTATTATCCTTTGAATAGTACTTAGATTTATATCCGTTGGAAATTCTCTTAATCTTTGTGATGTTTCAAATAATGATAGATTATTTTGAGAAGCTACAACTTTTAAACGGTTAATTGTTGTATCACCAATGCCACGAGAAGGGAAATTTATGATTCTAAGGAATGCCTCATCGTCCCAATTATTTACAACTAATCTAAAATAAGCAAGTACATCGCGTATTTCTTTTCTATCATAGAAAGATGTCCCACTAAATATTCTATAAGGAATATTAGAAATTCTTAGACTTTCTTCAAGAGAACGAGATTGTTGGTTAGTTCTATATAGGATTGCAAAGCTCTTATAATTTGTATTCTCATTTAGTCTTTTCTTAATTGAACTTACTATCCAATTAGCTTCCTCCTTCTCGTTATCGCATTCAACTAAGCTAATCTTATCTCCTTGAGAATTACTTGTCCATATTTCTTTCTTAATTTGGTCTTTATTCTTTGCAATTACCGAATTTGCAGCATTTACTATATTTTGAGTTGAACGATAGTTTTGTTCTAATTTCACAATTTGACAATCAGGATAATCGGATTTAAAGTTTAGTATATTTTGAATATTCGCACCTCTAAAAGCATAGATACTTTGTGCATCATCTCCAACAACACATATATTCCCAAACCTTGCTGCAAGTTTTTTGATTATTAAATACTGAGAGAAATTTGTATCTTGATACTCATCCACATGTATATATCTATACCTTTCTTGGTACTTATATAATACTTCAGGAAAATCTCTTAAAAGAACATTCATATAGAAAAGCAAATCGTCGAAATCCATTGCCATAGCCCTTCTTAACCTCATATTATACTCTTGGTAAATATTTGCAATTAGGGGTTTGTTAGAGGCTTTGTCCTCTGTCATTAACTGAATATTATTCTGATAATCGTATGAGGAGATTAAACTGCTTTTCGCTTTGGATATTCTATCAATTACATAAGATAGATTATAGATTTTAGGGTCTAAATTATGTTCTTTGATAATTGATTTAATTACACTCTTTGCATCATCAGTATCATAGATAGTGAAATTTGACATATAACCTAATTTCTCAGCCTCAACTCTAAGTATCTTTGCAAAAACAGAGTGAAAAGTGCCCATCATAATATTCCTTGCATCCCTCCCAACAAGCTTAATAATTCTCTCCTTCATCTCCTTTGCTGCTTTATTGGTAAAGGTAAGGGATAATATATTAAATGGATCTACTCCTTTTTCTATTAAATGGGCTATTCTATAAGTTAGGGTTCTTGTTTTACCCGAGCCAGCTCCTGCAACTATCATCACTGCACCCTCTGTCTGCTGGGCTGCTGATCTTTGTTCTTGATTTAAATCGTCTAATAACATTAATTTAATCCGAATTCTACTTTAAATTTTCTACAAATATACGGCTTTTTCTCCTTTTCCTTATTTCTATTGCAAAGAAAATGCAAATTAGGGTGAGACTAATAGTAAAAAGCCATGGAGAATATATCTCCCCACTTTGAGCATAATCTTTATCCACAAATGAATTATAATATAAGTAAACGCTAATTATACCGATTGAATTGTTTAGAAAATGAAATAGAATTGGGACATATATATTTTTGCTGTATACATATAGATATCCAAGTATCATTCCCAGAAGAACTCTTGGAATAGATGAAAAGAATTGGAAGTGAGCAAGGGAAAAAATAATTGATGTAAGAAGAATCCCAAAGAATTCATTTCTAAACATTGCTATTATTGTCTTTTGCATAGCTCCTCTAAAGAAGTATTCTTCTAAAAATGCAGGTATTAATGCAAAGACTAAGAGATTTACAAATAGCATTGAAATACTATTTACCGATAATAATGAAGAAGTAATTAACTTTGAATTTTCCTCCATCTTTCTTAAGGTTTCATCTCCTTCAAAGCTCCACGAATTATTCCAAATTGAAATGCCGTCAATAAAAGGGAGAAGGATAAACACTAAAAGAAAGGAGATTATTAGATAATATCTTAAATTCCTCCCCTTGGTTTTAATAAAGCTTATAGGATTTCCCTCGAACATATATCCCCAAATAATTACAGAAAGCCCAAACATAAGGATTTGAGCAATTGATTGGGAAATATAAGCGTTAAAAGAAAAGAAATAAGATGCAAAGCTATAGAGTGAAGTAATAAACATAAATATTGCTATTAACATCATTAGCTTCACAAATGGCTTTGCATCTTGAAAGAAAAAGGATATTTTACTCATTCCCTTTGTTTAGAATCCAAATCTCTTTTTCAATTCCTCTAATTCCTTGATTAGTTCTCTAGGCATTTTATCTCCAAACTCCTTGTAGTATTCTTCAATATTTTCTATCTCACCTCTCCATTCCTCTGGATTAATCTTCAATGCCTTATCCATATCTTCTTGGCTAATATCAAGACCATTTATATCTATTGCTCCTTGTTTTGGAATCCTACCTATTGGAGATTCTTCATAAATTGGAGCATCATTACAACGGTCAAATATATAAGCTAAGACTCTTGAGTTTTCTCCATATCCAGGCCACAACCATTGTTTTCCTTCTTTTCTAAACCAATTTACACTAAAGATTTTTGGTCTTTTGCTTTCAGGCACATCTTTAACAATATCTATCCAATGTTGGAAATACTCTCCCATATGATAACCACAGAAAGGTAACATAGCAAATGGGTCTCTTCTAAGTTCTCCTTCTGTAAGACCTATAACAGCAGAGGTTATCTCACTTCCCACAACAGAGCCTAACATTACTCCGTGATTCCAATTATTTGACTCATAAACCAAAGGTATAGTACTTGGTCTTCTTCCTCCAAACAATATTGCTGAAATTGGAACGCCTTTAGGGTTATTATACTCATTATCTGCACAAGGACAATTTTCAATTTTTACAGTAAAACGAGAATTTGGTTGAGCACAAGGCTTTCCACTTTCTTTGTTATACACATTGTTTTGCCAGTCAATAGTATTATTTGGACAATCCCATCCTATTCCTTCCCACCAAACATCCTTATCTGGAGTTAAACCTACGTTAGTGTATAACGTATTGTTTTGAATTGAAAGAAAAGCATTTGGATTTGTACTCATTGAGGTTTGAGGCACAACCCCAAAAAATCCATCCTCAGGATTTATTGCCCAAAGCTGACCATTGGAATCAAATTTCATCCATGCAATATCGTCTCCTACTGTTTCTACTTTCCAACCTGGAATAGTTGGAATCAGCATTGCTAAATTAGTTTTTCCACATGCTGAAGGGAAGGCTGCAGCTATATATTTCTTTTCTCCCTTTGGGTTTGTTAATCCAAGGATAAGCATATGCTCTGCTAACCAGCCATCTTGTTTCCCCATATATGAGGCAATTCTAAGTGCAAAACACTTTTTACCCAATAGTGCATTACCACCGTAACCAGAGCCATAGCTCCATATCTCACGAGTTTGAGGAAATTGGCATATATATTTCTCTTCAATTGGAGTACAAGGCCAAGCTACATCTTTTTGTCCTTCTTTCAAAGGTGCTCCAAGAGAATGAAGACAAGGTATAAAACTTCCGTTTTCCCCTAAAACATCAAGAGCTGGTTTTCCCATTCTTGTCATTACCCTCATATGGACTACAACATAAGGGGAATCGGTAATTTGAACTCCAATATAAGATTTATCTCCTCCCAAAGGTCCCATTGAGAAAGGGATAATATACATTGTTCTCCCATTCATCGAATTAGTATATCGCTTTGTCAGTATTTCCTTCATGCTCTTTGGCTCATGCCAATTATTTGTAGGACCTGCTTCTTCTTTTGTATTAGTACATATAAAGGTTCTATTCTCAACTCTTGCAACATCGGAAGGGTCGGATTGGAAATAATAAGAATTTGGCTTCTTATCTTCATTTAGCTTTACTGCCGAGCCTTTAGCGACCATTTCTTCTAAAATACCATAGTATTCTTTATCACTTCCATCGCACCAATGTATATTATTTGGATTAAATACCTTAGCCCAGCTCTCAACCCACTCAATTAATTTTTTATTCTTAGTCATTTCAATACTGTTTTAATTGATTAATTATGCAAAAGTAAAACTCTTTTTAAAATCAAACAATTAATTAATCATTTTTTAAGATTAAAATTTCAATGCCTTCTTTGAATTTTTAGGATATTTTTAATAGGATTTTCATATTCTATTATGTATCTTTGCCAAATCATAATAAAATCATATTACAAACAACTTATACCTAAAAATTATGAAAAAGATTTACTTCCTTGTTTTGTGTTTCATTATTATTGGTTCACAAAATAGTTTTTCTCAAAGCAAAGCAGAGAAAAACAAATCAAAATCAGAGATTTTATCAAAGGCAAATGTCCAATTAATGGCGCTTGATAGCGTCGCATACGCCTATGCTCCAAATGAACCCACAATTTATGAATACGATTCATACGGGAGATTAATCCTAATGAAGGATGTATTCAGTAAATATGTTTACACTTATGACAATAATGAGAATCTAATTAACACTCTATACTATATTTGGGACTATGACTCTAATTTTTTCCGCCAACATGAGAATATCGATTATCTTTATGATAATAACGGAAACAAAATATCTGAGATAATGAGTATTTTTATAGATAGTGCCTGGTTATTTAATCAGAAAACTCTTTCGGATTACACAAATAATCTCCTTACTAAAGAAGAAAATTACTTTTTTGACCTTGACTCTAATTATTGGATTTATTATGGAAAGACAGATTACCTTTACAATGAAAGCAATTTAATTACCAAAATAGAAACATATTATAAAAATGAAGGGATTGAAGAACTTGGCTCTAAGACTGAGTATTTATACGATAATAATAATAATCCAGTACATATACAAAATGAGTATTATAATAGTGAAGGAGAGCTAAGTTATGGTTCAAAAACATTTAACTCTTATAATTCTAATAATTTGCTTACTCAAATCTTAATGGAAAACTATAGTGCTTATCAAGATAGCTTGTGGAAGCCATCAATGAAACAAACATTAACATACAATCCTAATAATTTAATGGTTTCAAGAAATAATTTTATGCACAACGCAACAGATGGCTTTGTTCTTCACAGCATTGATTCATTGTATTACGATAATAACAATAATCAAACCCTTATTAATACATATACTAATTACAATCAAGAAATGGCTTGCACTCAAAAGTATATTAACTTATTTGATTATAATTATACCTCAGATGATGTTTTGCAATTTTCTGACAAATTGGGTTATATGAAGCCAGAATTCTTCGATAATTATAATAATATGCTTACTAATATTGTTTATTCGAGTGGATTCCCAGATGATTTAAATTCTTGGAGTGATGACTCAACATATTTGTATTATTCTATGAAAAACATTATTGTTTCTCTTGGAGAAGGGATTAGCTTTAACGGAAAAGATTTTCTTCTTTATCCAAATCCTACAAATACTGAGGCAAAACTTGTGGTTGAGGGCTTGAACCAGGACTTAGATATTTTGATTTATGATATAAAAGGCAGATTGGTTGAAAATATTAAGTCCTCTCCAATAAATGAAAGAGTAGAATTAGTAATTAATACAAGAAATCTAAGAAAGGGAACCTATATTATAAATCTAAGAAGTGGAAAATACTCAAATTCTAAAAAGCTAATCGTAAACTAAGTCAAGAATAAATTTAATGGAATCAAATAACAAAGAATTCTTATTTGATTCCATACTTTTCTTATTTGATTACAAAGTATTCTTCTTTGATTACAATCTCACTATGGTAGCTACCACACGAGCATTATGGTACCTACCACAAGGGTGTTATGGTACCTACCACACGCCTCTTATGGTAGCTACCATAATGTAGTTTTACAAAATGGGGTGATTTATATAAGGAAATTAGAGTTCTATCCTTACAATTGCAAATATACGCAAAATAAATGAATTACGAAGTAAAATTTGAAAGAAAAAAATCAAGAAAATCGAACAATTACAAAACGGTCTTTGGAATTAATATCTTTCCTCTCCTCTACACTCCCTAATTTAAATAAATCTGAGGTTTGCTTTGAGAGATTTTCATTAATTTCTAAGTAAACCTTGCCTTTTGGGTTTAGATTTGTTTGAGAAAATTTCTCAATTGCCTTATAGAAAATTAATGGGTTATTATCCTCAACGAAAAGAGCTTGATGAGGCTCGTAATCTAATACATTTTCTTTCATTAATTGCTTTTCTTTTTCCATAACATAGGGTGGATTAGAAACAATAATATCAAATTTCTCCGTAGTAAACCCTTGTTTCAAAATATCTTGCTCTAAAATATTTATATCTATGCCAAGAGTTTGGGAATTCTCCCTTGCTTGATTTATTGCATTAATATCATTATCAACAGCCCATACATTAGCGCTTGGAATATTCTTTTTGAGAGCCAAAGCAATTGCTCCGCTCCCTGTGCAAAGGTCAACTATCTTTAAACCCTCTCTATCCTTATTCTCTTTTATTATCAAATCGACCAATTCCTCTGTTTCCCCCCTCGGAATTAAGACTTTGTTTCTTAGGCCTATTCTTAGATTATAAAATTCACTAAATCCTATTATGTATTGTAAGGGTTTATTATGCTTAAGGTCTTTTATGGCGAAGTTGAGCTTTAAAAGGTCTGACTCCAATACTGTTTTGTCCTCAGATATTAACTGTTGGATATTGTCGAAGGAAGTGAAATGAGAGATTAATTGACTTATCATTATCTTTATCTCATTTTCAGAATAAATATCCTTTAATTCATTAATTGCAAAACGTTTAATATCCTTGATTCTATTGGAGGGAATTCTCATAGAGTGTTTTTTATTTGCAAAAATAATAGTTTTTTCTTTCCTGAATTAGGTTTTCAATTCCCTTTCGGAGAAAAATGCTTAAATTTGTACTTTTATTGAATTTAGAATGGAAGAGGAAAAATACATAAAACGTTGCTTTGAGCTTGCTTTATTAGGGAGCGGAAGGGTTAGCCCTAATCCTGTGGTTGGATGTGTTATTGTTTATAATGGGAAAATAATAGGCGAAGGATTTCATAAGCAATATGGGAAGGCTCATGCAGAGGTTAATGCAATTAATTCTGTTAAAGACAAATCCTTATTAGAGAAAAGCACAATTTATGTAAGTCTTGAGCCTTGTTGTCATTACGGCAAGACTCCTCCTTGTGCAAATTTAATCCTTGAAAAGAAGATTCCAAAGGTTGTTATCTCAAATTTCGACCCTAATCCAAAAGTATTTGGAGGAGGAATCAAAATACTTCGAGATGGAGGAGTTGAAGTAATTACTGGAATATTAGAAAAAGAGGGTAAGGAAATAAATAAGAGGTTTTTTACTTCACATATCCTCAAGAGACCTTATATCACCCTTAAATGGGCACAAACTCTTGACTCATATATGGATATTGAAAGAGAGAAGGAGGTAAAATCTTATTGGATAACCAATGATAATCTAAGAGTGTGGGTACATAAACAAAGAGCTTTTGAGGATGCTATGTTAGTTGGCAAGAATACAGTTATCAATGATAATCCTAATTTAAATATTAGGTATTATTCGGGTAAGAATCCTTTACGATTAGTTATTGACAGAAACCTTGAAATAACTAAAGATTATAAAGTAATGGATAAGAAGCAGAAAACCATAATTTTTAATTCTAAAAAAAATCATATTGAGGATGAAAATTTGATTTATTATAAATTAGATTTTAATGATAATATTATACCTCAATTGCTTTCCTATCTTCATAGCATTAAGGTTAAGAGTATTATTGTAGAAGGTGGTAAAAATACTTTGGAGAGTTTTATTAATTCAAATTTATGGGACGAGGCAAATGTTTTGGTTGGAAACAAATTCTTTCATAAAGGTTTAAGAGCTTGTAATATTGAAGATGTTTATCTTAGTTCAAGAGAGGATTATGCAGATAATTATATTTTGAATTATAGAAACAGAATTTACTTGTAATTATTTTGTTTTGAAAGTATAAATAATGATGGATGATATATATTATACAATAGAAGGGGAGTCAAAAGGGATGTATAAAGAAAAGGGAAGTAAATTTATTTCCCTTGGGTATAGTATAAAAAGTTCAGAACAGGCAAAGGAGATAATTAATAATGTAAAGAAAGAGTATTATGATGCAAGGCATCATTGCTATGCTTATATATTGGGTTTCGATAAAAAAGAATTTAGGATGAATGATGATGGGGAACCATCATATAGTGCGGGTAAACCAATTTATGGGCAATTAGTTTCAAAAGACCTTACCAATATATTAGTTGTTGTAATTAGATATTTTGGAGGGGTAAAACTTGGTGTTGGGGGATTAACTAATGCGTATAAGCAAGCAACAATAGATTTGCTTGAGAATTCAGTTATTGTAACCAAAACTATTATGAATAGGTATAGTATTAGTTTTGATTATTCTTCAATGAATGATGTAATGAGAATACTAAAAGAATATTCACTTATTCAAGAGAATCATAATTTTGATTTGGAATGTTATTTGGAGTTTTGTGTTAGGAAAAATGAGCAAAAGAAAATTGTTGATAAGTTTAGGGATTTAGAAAAGGTAGAAATAAAATTTATTGAAGAGTTTTAATCTGATTCGATATTTTTTTCCACAAAAAAGCATGCCAATCGAGTAAACACTTTTTCTAATGATTGATATTCATACTAATTCCTTAAAGGTTTAATGTTGATAAAAAAAACAATAAAATTAGATTTAGATTTTTGTATTAAATAAAAAATACTTATATTGCCCGCTCTTCATTATTTTTATTCTGAATTGTTGATAACTCCATGAAATGAAAACCATTTAAACTTTGTCCTCATAATGGATTTACCTTGAACAAGGTTTATATATAAATAAATTTGAATTGACAAAGAAATAAATTTATTAGACTTGTTTTTTCTTTTGTCTAATTTTGTCTTTGTAATGCAAGAAGTCTTACAATATATATATAATGTCTAATTTTTAAACTATCAACAAACTATGCAAAGAAATCATGTGGACGTATGGAAAGAATGCCTTAATGTATTTAAGGATGCTCTTGACAATGAATATATGTACAAAACATGGTTCGAACCAATAAAACCACTTCAATTAGAGAATAAAATACTTACCATTCAAGTTCCTAGCCCATTCTTTTGCGAATGGCTTGAGGAGAATTATGTGGATTTACTAAAAAAAACTATTCGAAGGGTTATTGGGACTGATGCTAAGCTTCTTTATTCTTATGTAATTGACTCAGGAGTGCCTAATAACACTCTTCAACCATCATCTAATAAATCTGCTACATACAACAAGCCAGTAAATGTTCCTGTAAATATTAATAATTCTCATCAAAAGGATTTTCCTAATCCATTTATATTACCTGGGCTTAAAAAAATTAAAATCAATTCTCAATTAAACGATAACTTATCCTTTGAAAATTTTATTGAAGGAGATTGTAACCGTTTAGCAAGGAGTGCTGGTTATGCCGTAAGTAAAAATCCAGGAAAAAGCTCTTTTAATCCTTTATTTATTTACTCTTCAGTCGGACTTGGTAAAACTCATTTGGCACATGCAATAGGAATTGAAACAAAAAAGAATTTCCCTGACAAAACAGTTTTATATGTTTCTGCGGAACAGTTTTTCCAACAATATACTCAATCAATAATGAATAATTCAAAGAATGATTTCATGCAATTTTATCAAATGATTGACCTTTTGATAATTGACGACATTCAATTCTTTGCAAAGAAAAATAGCACTCAAGAAGCATTCTTCCACATATTCAACACCCTACATTCTAATGGCAAACAATTAGTAATTACTTCCGACAAAACCCCAATTGAATTAGCTGATTTCGAACAAAGGGTAATATCCAGACTTAAATGGGGACTGAGTTGTGATTTAGTGAATCCAGATGTAGAAACAAGAATTAAAATTCTTAAAACAAAACTATTCAAGGACGGAATTGAAATGGGTGATGAAATAATTGAGTATTTAGCCTATAATATTAATTCAAGCATTAGAGAATTAGAAGGAGCTTTAATCTCTCTACTTGCACAAAGTTCATTTAATAAAAAAACAATAACTATTGACCTTGCAAAACAAATGATAGATAAATTCGTTAAGAATAATGCGAGGGAATTAACTATAGATTATATTCAAAAAGTAGTATGTGATTATTTTGATCTGCCTGTTGATAAGATTAATTCTCCTACAAGAAAATTTGAGATAGTTAGAGCCAGGCAGCTTTCGATGTATTTTGCAAAAAAGCTTACAAAAAATTCATTGACTGTAATAGGTTCTCAATGTGGAAAGAAGAATCACGCAACAGTATTGCATGCATGCAACCAAGTTGAAAAACATTATGAAACAGACAAGGATTTTAAAAGCTTTGTAGATGAATTAGAAAAAAAGTTTAATGACTAAATATTAAAACAGAATAAAATAGATTATTATGAAATACGATATATTAATAATTGGAGCAGGACCTGGTGGTTATGTTGCTGCTATTAGAGCTTCACAACTTGGATTTAAAACTGCAATTGTTGAAAGAGAAAATCTTGGAGGAATTTGTTTAAATTGGGGATGTATCCCAACCAAGGCACTTTTAAAATCTGCTCAAGTATTTAATTATATAAACCATAGCGATAGTTATGGAATAAAAGCAAATGGAGAGGCTGATATGCAAGCAATTGTTTCAAGAAGTAGAGGAGTTGCTGAAAATATGAGCAAGGGTGTTGAATATTTAATGAAAAAACATAATATCGACGTAATAGAAGGAGTAGGCAAATTATTAAGGGATAAGAAAGTTGAAGTAGTTTCTAAATCTGGAGAAAAAGAAGTTTACGAAGCTAATCATATTATACTTTCAACAGGTGCTCGTTCAAGAGAATTGGATAATTTACCTCAAGATGGAAGTAAAATTATAGGTTATCGCCAAGCAATGACTCTTCCTTCTTTACCAGAAACGATGGTCGTTGTAGGTTCGGGAGCAATTGGTTCTGAATTTGCATATTTCTATCAAAGTATGGGAACAAAGGTTCATTTAATTGAATTTTTACCAAGAATTGTTCCTAACGAAGATGAAGAAGTTTCAGCTGCACTTCAAAGATCATTTAGAAAAATGGGTATGAAAATTATGACTTCTACTTCTGTTGAATCAGTTGACAAAAGCGGAGAAAAGCTATTAGTTAACGTTAAGGGCAAAAAGAAAGATGAGATAATTGAGGCTGATATAGTTCTTTCTGCTGTTGGAGTAAGTACTAATATTGAAAACCTTGGATTAGAAGAAGTAGAAGTTAAAACTGAAAGAACAAAGGTAATTGTAGACGATTATTACAGAACTAATATTGATGGAGTATATGCTATTGGAGATATTGTTCATGGACCAGCCTTAGCTCATGTTGCTTCAAAAGAAGCTATTATTTGTGTTGAAGCAATAGCTGGAGAAAAACCTCAACCTATCAATTATGCGAATATCCCTGGTTGTACCTATACTTCTCCTGAAATAGCATCAGTTGGGCTTACTGAGGAAAAAGCTTTAGAGAGTGGAAAAGAAATTAAAATAGGTAAGTTTATGTTTATGGCTTCAGGTAAAGCTTCCGCTTCTGGAAATAAAGATGGGTTTGTAAAGGTAATTATAGATTCTAAAACAGATGAGTTATTAGGATGCCACCTAATTGGTGATAATGTTACAGAAATGATTGCAGAAGCAGTAGTTGCAAGAGAAAACGGAATTAAAGCTCATAATATAATCAATGGAGTTCATCCTCACCCAACAATGAGTGAAGGAATAATGGAAGCTATTGAGGCTGCTTACAATAAAGCTATTCACGGATAATATAATTCTTTTATGAAGATAATTAAAACTCCTATAGAAGGACTTGTAATTATTGAACCTGTAGTTTTTAGAGACGAAAGGGGTTATTTCTTTGAATCCTATAATAGAGAGAGATTTTTTGCCAATGGTTTGGATATGGAGTTTGTTCAAGATAATGAATCAAAATCTTCAAAAGGTGTAATAAGGGGCTTGCATTTCCAAAAGCCCCCTTTTGCTCAAGGGAAATTGGTAAGAGTTTTTCAAGGGAGGGTAAGAGATTATGCTGTTGATATTAGAAAGAATTCTCCAACTTATGGCAAATACTTTTCTGTTGAATTAGATGGAGAATCAAAAAGAATGTTCTACGTTCCTGAAGGTTTTGCTCACGGATTTATAACCCTTGAGGATGATACTATTTTTACATATAAATGTACTAATGTGTATAATAGAGAATCTGAAGGAGCAATTTATTGGAACGATGAAACAATAGGGATTGATTGGGGAGTAGAAAATCCAATCCTTTCCCAAAGAGATTTGAATAACCCATTGTTTAAAGATTTTAATTCTCCATTTGAATACTGATGTCTGAGAGCTTAACACCATTAAATATACTTAAGAAATACTGGGGATATGAAGAATTCAAATTAAATCAAGAAGAAATCATATCCTCAGTTTTGTCTGATAACGATACCATCGGTTTAATGCCAACTGGTGGGGGAAAAAGTATTTGTTACCAAGTGCCTGCCCTAATCAAAAAAGGTGTTTGTATAGTTATTTCTCCCCTAATATCATTAATGATTGATCAAGTAGAAGATTTACAAAGAAGAGGAATTGCGGCTAAGTATATATGTTCGGGTATGTCTAAGGGTGAAATTGAAGTAATTCTTAATAACTGCCTTTATTCAAAGATAAAACTACTTTATATATCACCTGAAAGAATCAGTTCCGAAACATTTATATCTCATTTTAAAAAAATGAAGGTTAGCTTCATCGTAGTAGATGAGGCTCATTGTTTATCTCAATGGGGATATGATTTTCGACCATCTTACATGAAAATTATCGACATCAGAGATTATCATCCTGATATTCCATTATTAGCCCTTACTGCATCTGCCACAGAAGAAGTCTTAGTAGATATCCGTTCCAAACTAATGAAAAGTCCTTTTAGATTTTTCACTTCCAGTTTTGAGAGAAATAATTTAATATACGCTGCATATTACGAATATGACAATAATAAAATTGCCAAAATTATTAAGATATTAGAAAGAATTGAAGGATCAGGAATAATTTATGTAAGGTCGAGGAATAAAGCTACCATAATAAATGCTTTATTAAACAATCACAATGTTTCCTCTATGGCGTATCATGCAGGAATGACAATGGCCGAGAGGAATCACAACCAAAATTATTGGATAGAAAACAAAACCAGAGTGATTGTTGCCACTACTGCATTTGGAATGGGGATTAATAAGCCAGATGTAAGATTTATTATTCATTACGACATACCTCAAAGTATAGAAAATTATTTTCAGGAAGTAGGACGTGCAGGAAGAGATGGACAAAAGTCTTATTGTGTTTTACTTTATAATGATAATGATAAAAAGGAATTGATTAGCTTTACAAGAAACAGATATCCAGAACTTGATAGTATTAAAAAAATATATAATGCTATTGGTAATTATTGTAATGTTCCTATTTCAACTGGTAAGGATAGACGATTTAATTGGGATATTTTAGAGTTTTCACATACTTATAATTACCAACCTTATATTGTAGCAAATGCAATTAAGATAATGGAGACCTCACAATTGTTTTCTGTTGTTGAAAACCTTAATACATTTTCAAAAGTAAAGATAATATGCTCAAAACCTAATTTATATAATTTTATTTCTCAACACCCTTCTTACGAGCCCTTATTAATAACTTTAATTCGTCTTTATCCTTTTATTATGATAGACTTTGTAAATATTAACGAAAGAGATATATCCAAGTTAATTTATGAAACAGAGGATTCAATACATAAAAGCTTAATGACCTTAGAAAAATACGAAATACTATATTTTGACCAAAAGAGCAAGAATCCACAAATACTATTCTTAGAAAACAGATTGCCTGATTCAAATTTTTCCTTATCTCAAGAGACGTACCATAGGATGAAAGAAATAAATATAAAAAAGGCAAATCAAATAATAAATTATATAGATAGCGATCAATGCAGACAAGAGTACTTGTTAAAGTATTTCTCTATTAATTCTATTTCTTGCAATAAATGCGATAATTGCCTTAACAAAAGAGCTAAAACAAATAGAAAATCAATTGAAGAAAAAATAATTGAATCGCTTGAGTATTCACCAAAACAAATTTCATATTTTTCAGACAATAATGAGTTTGGAAGAAAAGAAATTATTATTCCTATTATAAGAGATATGATAGATAAAGAGATTTTGACTTTTAAAAATGGTTTAATCTACATTAATAATTAAAACTAAGAGAATGAAAAACATAGGATTTATATTAGTATTAATTATCTTTTTTGGAATTTTATTGAGTTATATAAGTACAAGAGGATTTCAAATACTCGGTGATTTTAAAATTGGTAAATGGATTTATCTAATAAGCTCAATAACGCTTTTTGGATTATTTATCTATACATTAAGCTATGGGGATACACTTCACTCTCAATTAGCAAATATCCTTTATTTTATATCATATACTTTTTTTATTATTCTAATCTATCTCTTCCTGCTATTTGTATTGATAGATATTTATTCCCTGATTGATCGTTTCTGGATAAAGTTACCTAACGATTTGTTTTTACAAACACGATTATATGCTTTTGGAATTGGTGCTGGGATAATAGTGATTAGTTTAATTATAGGCAATTATAGATTTAATAATCCACAAATTACAAAATTAAACCTTGAGTCTAATAAGCCTAAACTTGGAAAAAGCATAAGGATTGTAGCTGCAAGCGATTTACATCTTGGTCATGATATTAATAAGAATAAGTTTAAGAAATACGTAGAACTGATTAATTATCAAAATCCGGATTTAGTTCTTTTTGTCGGAGATATCGTAGATAGAAATTTGCATCCAGTAGAGTCTCAAAAAATGGATGAAGAGTTTTTAAGCATCAAAACAAAATTTGGAGTTTATGCTGTTAGTGGAAATCACGATTATTATGGAGAGGGTAAAGAAAGAAACTTTGACTTCTTACGCAAAGCTAATGTTGGAGTCTTATTGGATTCAAGTGTTATTATAGATAATAGCCTTTATATTATTGGGCGAAAAGATAGGAGCAGCCGTTTAAGAAAGGATTTAAAAGAAATAGTTACGAAATTAAATGCTAATCTTCCTGCCATTCTATTAGATCACCAGCCATATAATCTCTCAGAGGCTGAAAAATTAAATATAGATATTCAAATCTCTGGTCATACTCATAATGGTCAATTCTTTCCTGTGAATATTATAGAGAAACTTATGTATGAGCTTCCTTTTGGATATAAGAAAAAGACCAATACTCATTACTACGTATCCTCTGGTTTGGGAATTTGGGGACCACAATATAGAATAGGCTCTATATCAGAACTACTTGTAATAGATTTTCAGTATTAATTTTTTTGTGATGACAAAAATAAAATTAGAAGGACCAATAATAAAAACACAGGACTTTGAGATTTACGGCTCAAAAGAGTCTCAAGAGCTTAGTCTCCCATTTATAGGAAATATATGGGCTGGGTTCCCTTCACCAGCAAACGATTTTACCGGACAGAGAATAGATATAAATAAGGAATGTGTGCCACATCCTGAGTCAACTTATTTTGCAAGAGTTGTGGGAACTTCTATGAATAAGGATTTTCTTGAAGGAGATTTATTAGTGATTGATTCAAGCTTAGAATATAAAGATAATAATATTGCAATGATATTTATTGATGGTGAGTTTACAACAAAGAGAATAAAAAGAACAAAGGATAAATGTTTCTTAGTTTCTTCTAACGAAAAATTCCCATTAATTGAGATTAATCCAGAAATGAATTCTCAAATCTTAGGTGTTATTACTTGGAGCCTTAGAAAACATATTTAGAGATAAATTATGAACCTTTATGCACATATAGATTGTAATAATTTCTATGCCTCTTGTGAAAGGGTTTTTAATCCCTCACTTATCGGAAGACCTGTTATTGTACTTAGCAATAATGATGGTTGTGCTATTGCTCGCTCCCAAGAGGCAAAAGATATCGGAGTAAAAATGGGCGTTCCTGCTTTTAAGATAAAACATTTAATAGAGAAGCATAATATTGCTGTGTTTTCTGCCAATTTCGAACTATATGGAGATATGTCTAATAGGGTTATGACTATTCTTTCGGGCTTTTCTCCAGAAATGGAAATATATAGTATTGATGAGTGCTTTCTTAGTTTAAAAGGAATTGAAAAAGATATTTATGAATATGCTTTAGAGATAAAAAAAAAGGTTGAAAAATGCACTCATCTACCTATAAGTATAGGAATTGGTCCAACAAAAAGCCTTGCTAAGACTGCTACAAGAGTTGCTAAAAAATTTCCAAAACAAACCAATGGAATTCATATTATAGATAGCGAATATAAAAGGATTAAAGCCCTAAAGTGGACAAAGATTGGAGATGTATGGGGAATAGGGCGACAACATTCAAAAAGGTTACTTGCAATGAATATTAATAACGCTTTTGATTTTACTAATTTAGATGAGAATTGGGTAAAGAAAAACCTCACCTCTGTAGGGTTATTACTAATGAGAGATTTAAAAGGAATACCAAGTATTGAATTAGAAAAATTTAAAGATAAAAAATCAATAGCTGTAACTCGTACCTTCGATAATATGAAGGAGGATTTGGAAGATATAGAAGAAAGAATCTCCACTTTTGCAAGTAAATGTGCAGAGAAACTAAGGAAGCAACATTCCCTTTGCACAAGGATTCAAGTTTTTATAACAACAAATTATTTCCGAGAAGATTTAAAGCAATATTCAAACTTCGTTATCCTCAAGCTACCCTATCCTACCAATAGCAGTATTGAATTATCTAAGTTTGCAACAAATGGTCTAAAGAAGATTTATCAAAAAGGCTTTAAGTATAAGAAGGCCGGAGTTATTGTAATGGACTTTATAAATGAGTCGAACAAACAGCTATCTCTTTTTGAAGAAAGTGACCCAAGACATTGGAAACTAATGAAGGCTGTTGATAAAATTAATTCATATTATAGTAAAGATATTGTAAGACTTGCCGCACAAAGCCATGGAAGAACATGGAAAATGAGACAAGAAAAACTATCAAACCACTACACAACCAATATAAACGAAATCCTCGAGGTGCATTAATAAATGATAAGAGTGAAAATATAAAGATATCAACTCTTATTTTTGATTAGAGTCAAATTACAGAAAAATAGAATCATATTACAGAAAACTAACTCGGGATTCTAAAAAAATGCAATTTGATTCTATTTTCGTAGAATCAAGAGATAGTTCTCTTAACTCAAATGTTAATTAACAAAAGGTTAGAGAGTATTAATTGGATGAAACGATGAGAAAAAGCCTTATTCAATACAATAATTCAACAAAACCATCGGTTGTATCCCAAAAACCAAGCTTTTAAATCAAGTTTAAAACTCGCATAATCAAGCCTCAATCTACTCTTATCAAATTCCAATCTAATATAATGCCATTATATCGTAAGAATAATGCCATTATATTGCAAGTATAATGGCATTATATTAAAATAGAATCAAATTTCATTAGAAGGGAATTAGACTTTAGGATTTCTAATTCAAATTTCACTATCTTTGCCAAAGAAAATCAATATAATACTATATACAAACTTAAACCATTATGAGTATTCCTTTAAAAGCATTCTTGGGATTAATAGTTTTTCTTTGCTTAACTATCTTGGCTAATGCTCAATCATTAAACGATTATAAACTCAAGGGAAAAGTAAAATCTTTTTACAAAAAGACATACGAGGACAGCAAAGATGGCTATTTAGATACAATAACACCTTCTGAATCAATCTTTGTAGATTTCCAAAACTTAAAAGAAACGAAAATCCACAAGAAAAATCATAGAATCAATAAAACTGTAAAATACTTTGATGAAAATCTAAATATTGTTTTAGATAGTGCATATACTAAAAGAGATTATGTAGAAATTTCTAAGTATTACTATGATTCAAAAGGTAAACGTATAAAAAAGGAGGATTATCGTAATGATAGTATCCAATCAATAAAAACTTATAAATACGATAGATTTGATAATCTAATTGAAGAACTTACAGATTTTAATGGTAAGTTTTCACATAGAGTTTTGTACACTTATGATTCTAATAAAAATAACACATCTAAATATAGTTATAATAATAATGTTGAATTTAGTAGTTACATAATAGAATACAATAATAAAGGACAAAAGATTAAAGATTATTCACCTGAAACAAAGGGAGAATACACTCTATATAAGTACGATAAAAAAGGAAATCTAATAAAAGAAATAGAATATCTTAAAAATAAACGTTTAGAGAAAACTATATATATTTATAACTCTCAAAATGATTTAATACAAAAGAAATCATATTTTAGAAATGAATTAACTAATACAAAGACTTATGTTTATGATAGTTTAAACAGAAAATCCCAAACTATTAGTTGGGAAAGGGATATCTATACAAAACCAAAAAAAGAAGTTGTTAGATTAGATAAAAAAGGAAGATTGGTTGAAAGCAAAACTTATAGAGCAGATGCTCCTCCAATAATACATAGATTCATATATAAAAATGATAAAATACTTCAGGAGATATTTGATGAACCAACTGACTCATATAACCAAACATATAAAATTGAATATTTATATAATAACGATTATACATTATCAAGTAAAGTAAGATTTTATTATGAAGATCGTGTAGGAGAAAATATTAAATGGAGAGAGAGTAATGTTGAAGAATATAACTACAATGATGAAAAGCAAATTATTCTTATTAAAACTCCAGAATTATTTTCAAATTACATTAGCATTGATACTTTGATTTATGAAAATGGATTATTAATAAAAAGATTTGATTGCGAGACTAAAACTCCTCAAACTACATATAAGTATGATGATAAAAAAAGATTAATTGAAAAAGAAATAATAGGATATAACAATAGGAGAGAAATATATAAATATGATAATGATACTTTAGTTTATAAAAGAGAAGAAATATATAAAGGAAATACTTTAGATTATTGTATAATTAAAAATTGGAAATACGATTCAAATAAAAGACTAATAGAGTACGCTTATAATTATCCTTATTTTTCTTCAAAAATTAATTTTTTCTATAACTCAAAAGGCAAACTAATAAGAGGAATTATTAATGATAACGAAGGGAATATTATAATATCAGATTATAAATACAAACCCTTTAGCAAGGATTATACAATAGTATATAGCGACAATTCTAATATTGAAAATGTTTATTATAAGTATGATGATATAGGAAATCTTGTTGAAGAAAGACATCCTTCTTATTTGGTAAGGTTTGAATATGAATATTATGAATAGAAAAAACAAAAGCTATAACCAATTTTGATTATAGCTTTTTGTTTGTTGTTTTGAGGGTTGATTATACTTTTTTAAATACTAATTGATTATCAATTTCGTCTACCTCTATTTTGTTCTCTTGGGATATTATTCCTTTTATTAATTCGATTGATAGGGCGTTAATTACAAGTTTTTGTAATGCTCTTTTGATTGGTCTTGCTCCTAAGGAAGGTTCATAACCTCTTTCGGCTAAGAAATCAATTGCCTTATCGGTAAATTCAATTCTAATATCCTTTTCTCTAAGTTGAGCCTTTAGCCTATTGATTTGCAATACAACAATCTCTCTAACTTCTTCAATTCTTAAAGGTTTAAATACAATTATCTCATCAATCCTATTAAGGAACTCAGGTCTAATGGTTCTTCGAAGCAATTCCATTACCTTTTCCTTGCCTTTATTCCACTCTGAATCAAAATTTTCTTTGCTCGACTCAATAGCCTCTTGCAAGTGTTCCGAACCTAAATTACTTGTCATTATCACAATTGTATTCTTAAAGTCCACAACCCTTCCCTTATTGTCGGTTAGTCTTCCATCTTCCAATACTTGCAGTAATATATTAAATACATCAGGATGTGCTTTTTCTATCTCATCCAATAAGACAATAGAATAAGGTTTTCTTCTAACAGCTTCGGTCAATTGTCCGCTCTCATCATATCCAACATATCCCGGAGGAGCCCCAATTAGTCTTGAAATAGAATGTCTTTCTTGGTATTCGCTCATATCTATCCTAACCATCATATTCTCATCATCGAAAAGCAATTCTGCCAATGCTCTTGCAAGCTCGGTCTTCCCAACTCCAGTAGAGCCTAAGAAAGCAAAGGAACCTATTGGTCGTTTGTCATCCGAAAGACCTGCTCTTGAACGTCTAATAGCATTGGATACAGCTTGTATTGCTTCAAATTGACCTATTACTCTATTAGATAATTCATCCTCAAGCTTAATTAGTTTTTCTTTTTCGCTTTGAAGCATTTTTTGAACAGGAATACCAGTCCAACGAGAAATAACCTCTGCAATATGGTTCTCATTAACCTCTTCGGTAATAAGTGCTTCATTACCTTGAATTTCTTTAAGCTTAGTTTGATAGTTTTCAAGGTCGGTTTCGGCTTGTTTAATCTTGCCATATCTTAGCTCAGCAACCTTACCATAATCTCCCATCCTCTCTGCCTGAGTAGCATCAATCTTATATTTTTCAATCTTTTTAACCTCATCTTGAATAGCATCGACCAAATTCTTTTCTTTCTCCCATTTTCCTCTTAGAGTTTCTTTTGTTTTGCTTAATTCATCTATCTCCTTCGTTAATTCCTCTTCTTTTTTCTTGTCTTTTTCTTTTCTAATTGCAGCTCTTTCAATCTCCAATTGTCTAAGTCTTCTTTCAACCTCATCTATCTCCTCTGGAGAAGAATTTATTTCCATCCTAAGCTT
Organism: Bacteroidota bacterium; assembly: GCA_023415495.1. Classification (GTDB taxonomy): domain Bacteria; phylum Bacteroidota; class Bacteroidia; order Bacteroidales; family P3; genus UBA10566. The sequence goes on along the minus strand of JAEZKK010000023.1, from coordinate 153,165 downwards.
TGCAGCTGCCTCATCGATTAAGTCAATAGCCTTATCGGGTAAGAATCTATTAGTAATATATCTTGCACTCATTTGTGCAGCCGATATAATTGCTGAGTCTTTTATCCTAACCTTATGATGTACTTCGTATTTCTCCTTAAGACCTCTTAGTATAGATATAGTATCAGCAATTGATGGTTCATCGATTATTACCATTTGAAACCTTCTTTCAAGTGCCTTATCTTTTTCAAAATACTTTTGATACTCATTGAGGGTTGTTGCTCCAACTGCTCTTAATTCCCCTCTGGAAAGAGCTGGTTTAAGAATGTTTGCTGCATCCATAGCGCCTTCGCCTCCTCCAGCACCCACCAAAGTATGTATCTCATCAATAAAAAGGATAACATCTCCATTGGAACTAATGACATCATTCACAACTCCTTTTAATCTCTCCTCAAACTCTCCCTTATACTTAGCTCCTGCAATCAAAGCTCCCATATCCAAGGAGTATATTTGCTTATCCTTAAGGTTCTCTGGTACATCTGCTCTTTCAATTCTCTGAGCTAAGCCTTCGGCAATAGCTGTCTTTCCAACCCCAGGCTCACCAATAAGTATTGGATTATTCTTAGTTCTACGCGATAGAATTTGCAATACCCTACGAATTTCCTCATCACGACCAATAACAGGGTCAAGCTTGTTGTTCTTAGCCTCTTCGTTTAAATTTCGAGCATAACGATTTAATTGGTCAAATCTTTTTTTATTTCCTTCCATAACTTTTAATGTGTTTAATTTTATATCTTAAGCCTCAAATTAGATTCCAAACCAATAAATATGACAAAAGGTCAGAAAATAATACTATCTTTGCTGTCATAAATAAATATAATTATTAATTTCAATTTAAAATCAAGGAGGTAAATTATGAGTAATAAAGAAGAAAACATTTGTTGTCCAGAATTTAAACCCGAAAAATGGGATGATAAGGTTTTGGAATGGGAGAATAAGAACTTTGTTAAGTCGGAGGTAAAAACATTCTTCTATATGCCGATTAATTTCTCATCGGTAATGAAACGATTAGATAAGCTAATTAATTTCTCATCTATTAATCAGGAAGAAATGATATCCCTTAGCGAGCATGTTTCCAAGTGGAAAATGAATATTTACATTGCAATAGACAAAGAGGTTGAGGGAATTGAGAATGTAAAGTTCACTGGAAAATACTACTCTAAGGTTTACGAAGGTAAGTTTCAAGAAAATGGCAAATGGTGTAAAGACTATGAATCTCATTTAGAGAAAAAGAATCTAAAGGTAAGCAAAATGTATATGTGGTACACTACATGTCCAAAATGTGCAAAGAAATACGGTAAAAACTACGTTCCAATTATTGGAGAACTAAAAGACTAAAAAATTGAAATAAACTAAGACTATGCAAAGGAAACTTAAACTTAGCTTGCTATCTTTCTTTATACTAATTGTTTTTGGTTGTGGAAGTAAAACCGAAAGCGGAGAAGGAACAATGGTTGAGGCAAGCGTTACACACGAGCAAACAAATTCTAATGAAAAAAGAGTTGGTGAGAAACTTATTAAAGACGGATATATTAGTTTCAAGACTAATAGCATAGAGAAAACTTATAATTGGATAAAGTCTAAGGTTATATTGTATAAGGGATATATTTCAGACGAAAAGATTGAGAATTATGAAGATTCAAAGGGGTATGACTTAATTATAAGGGTGCCATCCAAGGATTTTGATAATTTTCTAAATAAGATAATTGAAGACGAGAATATAAAGGAGATTGAGAGCAAGACCATAATGGTTAAGGATGTTACCGAAGAGTTTATCGATATTGAGTCAAGGTTAAAGGTAAAGAGAGAATACGAAACCAAACTATTGGATTTATTATCTAAGGCTAAGAATGTTAATGAGACTACTGAGATTTACAAACAATTGAATGATTTAAGAATAGAGATAGAGGCAACTCAAGGAAGATTGAAATACTTAAATGACCAAGTAAATTACAGCACCTTAAACATTAGTTTCCACAAGGATTATAAATATTCTAATAGATTTTTCTCCGAGTTATGGGAAGCTCTAACCCAAGGACTTCAAGTCTTTTTAAAAGTCTTCACAACCCTAACCTATTTATGGGTAATAATATTAGTAGTATTCTTATCAAGGTGGGTGTATAAGCGATATAAGAAAAACAGAAGAAAGGAATAGACTTCTTATTATCTAAAAAAACAATTGTATATTTGCCTTATAAATTAAACTATTAATACGTTTTACTTATGAGGCAAATCTTTCTTTTTATTATTCTTTTCTTTATTAATACTAATCTCTTCTCCCAAGATAATCACACTTATATTAAGGTTGGGGCTGAATGCATTGAGGATTATCTTCCATTATTAGAAAATAAGAAGGTAGGTGTTGTTTCGAACCAAAGCTCATTGATTGGGAAGACTCATTTGGTTGATAGCTTGATTAGCTTAAATGTAAATCTAAGGGCTATTTATTGTCCTGAACATGGATTTAGAGGAGAGGCAGAGGCGGGAGCTGCAATCAACTCCTCAATAGATTCTAAAACCAATCTTCCTATTATTTCGCTATATGGAAATAATAAAAAGCCAAAGAAAGAAGAATTCCAGAATAATGATATAATTATATTCGATTTACAAGATGTAGGGACAAGGTTCTATACCTATATCTCAACTCTTCACTATGTTATGGAAGCATGTAGCGAGAATAATATACCATTAATAGTTCTTGACAGACCTAATCCAAATGCTTCTTATATCGATGGTCCAGTATTAAAGGATAAAGATTTGGTAAGTTTTGTCGGCATGCATCCAGTGCCAATTGTTTATGGAATGACTATTGGGGAATATGCCCTTATGATAAATGGAGAGAGGTGGTTAGGAACTTCTAATAAAAGAGTAGAAGGAGAAAGGGGAAATCTGATTTGCGATTTAAAAGTAATACAGATTGATAACTATAATCATAATTCAAAATATTCACTCCCAATTTCTCCAAGCCCAAATCTAAGAACCGATTGCTCAATTATATTATATCCCTCAATATGTTGGTTTGAAGGAACACCAGTAAGTGTAGGTAGAGGAACTGATACCCCTTTTGAGATTATAGGTTTTCCTAATTATTATACAAAAAGACTTGAAGGAAAAGATATAATAAGTTTTACTCCAAGGATAATTAAAGGAGTAAGTGATAATCCTCCATACAAAAACCAGCAATGCAATGGTTTAAAATTGAAATGTGAAATAAAGAATGAAATAGATTTAAGCTATTTAATTGAAATGTATAGAGCATATCCAAATAAAGACAAATTTTTCCAACCCTTTTTCGACAAACTCTCAGGCTCCAGAGAATTGAAAGCACAGATAAAACAAAACCAATCTGAAACATTTATAAAAAACTCATGGTCAAAAGACTTAGAAGAGTTTAAAAAGATAAGAGAGAAATACTTGATTTACTAATTTCGCTGTTAGGCAAAAAAGAATTAACTTTGCAAGCCAATAAATTAAGATTTAACACATTTCTATTTACATACTATGTTTGAGAATTTAAGCGAAAAGTTTGATAAAGCGTTTAAGATTTTAAAAGGTCAAGGGAAGATTACCGAGATTAATATTGCTGATACTCTAAAGGAAGTTCGCAAGGCTTTAATTGATGCTGACGTAAGCTATGCTATTGCAAAAGAGTTCTGTGATACAGTTAAACAAAAAGCCTTAGGGAAGAATGTTCTAACCTCTGTTGAGCCTGGTCAGTTAATGGTAAAGATTGTGCAGGACGAGCTTACCGAATTAATGGGGGGAGGTGCAGAAACAATTAATATTAAAGGTTCCCCTGCAATAATTCTTATAGCTGGTTTGCAAGGTAGTGGTAAGACTACTTTCTCTTCAAAACTTGCTAATTATCTAAAGACAAAAAAAGGAAAATCTGTATTATTGACAGCTGGCGACGTTTATCGTCCTGCTGCTATTAATCAATTACAAGTTCTGGGTGAGCAAATAGGAGTTGAAGTTTATACTGAAGATTCAAAGAATCCTATTCAAATTGCGAAGAACGCTGTTCAAAGAGCAAAGGATAGAGGAATAAATGTAGTTATTGTAGATACTGCAGGTCGTTTAGCGATTGACCAAGAAATGATGGATGAAATATCATCTATTAAATCTACAATCAATCCTCAGGAAACTCTTTTCGTCGTAGATAGTATGACAGGTCAAGATGCTGTTAATACTGCTAAGGCATTTAATGAAAGATTGGATTACGACGGTGTAGTATTAACAAAATTGGATGGAGATACAAGGGGTGGTGCTGCTTTGACTATTCGCCAAATTGTTAAGAAACCAATTAAGTTCGTTGGTATTGGGGAGAAGATGGATGCTTTAGATGTATTCCATCCTGAGCGTATGGCTTCTCGTATCCTTGGAATGGGAGATATTGTTTCCTTAGTAGAAAAGGCTCAAGAACAATATGATGAACAAGAAGCAAGAAAGCTATCCAAAAAGATTAAAACCAACGAGTTTGACTTTAATGATTTCCTTAGTCAGATTAAGCAAATCAAGAAGATGGGAAATATCAAGGACCTTATGGGAATGATTCCAGGAGTAGGCAAGATGATGAAGGATGTAGAGATTAATGATGATGCCTTTAAGGGAATTGAAGCTATAATTGGTTCAATGACTCCATTTGAAAGAGAGAACCCAACAAGAATTGATGGAAGCAGAAGAAAGAGAATTGCAAAAGGATCAGGTACTACGATTGAGGATGTAAATAGATTATTGAAACAGTTTGACGAAACCCGCAAGGCCATGAAGATGATGAGCGGGGGAGGTAGTAAATTAAGTGCATTGAAAAATCTTAAGAAAAGAAGATAATGGAAAAGAAACCAATTTTAATTGACGGGAAGGCAATAGCTAAAGAGATTAAGAATGAAATTGCAAAAGAAGTAGCTGAGATAATAGATAATGGACAAAGAGCTCCTCATTTAGTAGCTGTTATTCTTGGAGAAGACGGTGCAAGCCTTTCTTATGTAGCAAGTAAAGAAAAACAAAGTAAAGAAGTGGGATTTATCTCCTCGGTTTATAGACTTCCAGTTGAAACTACTCAAGAAGAATTGCTAAAGACCGTTGATTTTTTAAATAAAGACCCAGAGGTAGATGGTTTTATTATTCAATTACCTTTACCAAAACATATTGATGAGAGTAAGATAATTCAAAACATTGATCCACGAAAGGATGTTGATGGTTTTCATCCAACCAATGGAGGAAGAATGATGTATAATATGCCTTGTTTTGTTCCAGCTACTCCAATGGGGATAATGAACCTTTTAAATCGTTCAAATATCGATACAGTTGGTAAAAACACAGTTGTATTAGGAAGAAGTAATATTGTAGGAACTCCTATGGCTATACTTTTGTCGAGAAATAATCCTTTAGCAAACAGTACAGTAACTCTTTGCCATTCCAAGACTAAGGATATTGAAAAGATTTGTGCTGAAGCTGACATACTAATTGTTGCAATTGGAAAGCCTGAATTCGTTAAAGAAGAAATGGTTAAAGATGGAGCTGTTGTAATTGACGTTGGTATTCACAGAGTTGAGGATAATACGACTGAGAAAGGTTATAGAATTGTTGGGGATGTGGATTTTAAAAATGTAGCTCCTAAATGCTCTTATATAACACCAGTTCCTGGAGGAGTAGGACCAATGACAATAGTATCTTTATTGCAAAACACATTAAAAGCATACAAAAACGAAATTTATAAAGACTAAATAAACACATTTTTTTAGTCATAATTCATTTATTTTTCGTATCTTTGTAAACACAAGGAATAGAAATCTTTATTTCCTTCTAAATCCAAAAAATTTCAAAAACTACGTTATGGTAGCTATGATAAGGGTCGTGTGGTAGGTACCATAACACCCTTGTGGTAGCTACCATAATGCTGCTATGGTAGCTACCATAGTGACTTTCTATTCAAGAAAGAATTCTTTTAAATCAAGAAAGAATTCTTTGTTTCTTGATTTCAGTAATTTCTTCTTTGATGTTTTCCAATTTAACTTAAGCTCTAATGATATTGATTGAGGTATTATCGTTTTATTGGGAAATAAGTTTTAATTTTGCACCTAAATAAGCGATAGATTAATGAATAATGAAAGCAATTTAAAAAATACTGAAGATTTAATCCTAAAGGGAGAGTATTTACCAATAATGGAAGAGTTTTACAGTCTTCAAGGAGAAGGGTTTAACACTGGTAAGGCTGCTTATTTTATTAGAATTGGAGGGTGTGATGTGGGTTGCCATTTTTGCGATGTAAAAGAGGCTTGGGATGCTTCTTTATTATCTCCAACTCCTATTGATGAGGTTATTGAAAGAGCTAATTCCTATCCTGCTAAGTCGGTAATTATCACTGGCGGAGAGCCATTGCTTTATAATCTTGATTTACTTTGCCAAAAGCTTAAAGAAAAAGGAATTGAAACAATATTAGAAACCTCTGGGAGCTCAAAAATAAGTGGAGTTTGGGATTGGATTTGTTTAAGTGCTAAGAGAAATCTTCCCCCTTTGGAAGAGAATATGAAGTTTGCAAGCGAGCTAAAGATGATAATATGCGATGAAGATGATTTTCTTTTTGCTGAACAATATGCAAAAAAGGTAGAAAAAACATGTAAATTATACCTTCAATGCGAATGGAGCGTTAGTAATACGATGATTCCCTTGATTGTAGATTATATTAAAGCAAATCCGAAATGGAGGATATCATTGCAAAGTCATAAATATATTAGAATCCCATAATGAAGAAACACCTAATTAATAAATTACAAAACATAAATCTCAAAGCTATATTCTTAATCATAGTTATCTTATCTGTAAATATTTCAATGGCTCAAAACAAGAAAAGAGCTGAAAAGGAGTTTAGCAAAGCATTAGAATACCTAAATACGTATAGAGATGAATTGGCAATAAAACATTTCCAACTATCCTTAAGATATGATTCTCTCTATCCTCATTCTCTTTTGGCTTTGGCTGAGATATATTATAATAAAAAGAATGATAATAACTCTAAGCTACTTTCATATAAGTATTACGAGAAATTAGTTAATAATCATCCTGATTTTGATCCAAATTCTCATGTTAGGGTTGGAGATTATTATCTTAGCAATTACGAAATAGATAAATCGGAGTATCATTACCAATATGCTTTAGAAAAACTAAATACTAACCGTTATCTTGCAAGGAGGGAATATGTTAAGAAACAATTATCAAAGCTTGATTTTGTTCGCTATGCTTTGGATAATCCTGTGGAGTTTAAGCCAAGAAATATTGGTAATAGTATAAATACTAAGGATGATGAGTATTTCCCTACACTTGTAGCAGATGAAACCTCTTTAATCTTTACTCGACAAACTCCTAACCCAGATACAACAAACAAAAGAGAACCTTATTTTGAAGACTTTTATGTTTCTAATAAGTTAAAAAATACTTGGAGTAAGGCAGAGCTAATGCCTCCTCCTTTTAATTCTAATGTAAATGAAGGAGCTCTTTCTATTTCTCCTGACGGTAAGGATGCTTATTTTGCAAGATGCAATGCTAAGGATGGCTATGGTTCTTGCGATATTTATGTTTCAACAAGAAAAGGAGATAAATGGAGCGAACCCAAAAATCTTGGAGCAAAGGTTAATTCTGCAGCTTGGGATTCTCAACCCTCAATAGCATCCGATTCCAGAACACTTTTCTTTGTTTCTTCCCGTCCTGGTGGGCTTGGGAATAGTGATATTTGGTATACTTATAAGGGAGAAAATGGAGAATGGTCAGAGGCAAAGAATTTAGGTGATATAATTAATACTCCTGGAGATGAAATGTTTCCTTTTATTCATCCAAGCAATACTACACTTTACTTCTCTTCGGATTATCATATAGGAATGGGCTCTCAAGATATATTTTATTCAAGATTAGAGAATGGAGAATTTTCTCCTCCTATTAATTTGGGATATCCAATCAATACTTCCTCTTCTGAAACAAGCTTTATAGTTTCTCCCTCTGGCAAGGAAGCTTATTTCTCAACAGATTTGGAAGGAGGATATGGTAAGAAGGATTTATATGTATTTAATCTATATGAAGAAGCCCAACCAACACCTATTGTTTATATGAAGGGGAGGGTTTTGGATATTACTAATAATAATCCTGTTTATGCAAGCTTTGAAGTAAGAGATTTAGAAACGAATAAGCTTATTGCTTCAACTACTTCAGATGCAAGTAATGGTTCATATCTTGTTGTTTTGCCTTTGGGAGGTGATTATGCATTAAATGCTAAGGCAGATAATTATTTATTCTATTCAGAGAATTTTCAATTGAAATCAAAAGAGATAGAATCTTACGAGAAGGATGTTTTCTTAAATCCAATACTTGAGGGTAATTCAGTAGTATTGAATAATGTCTTTTTTGAATCAAATAGTGCAGAGTTATTACCAAGCTCACAAGCAGAGCTACTAACTTTGGTTGGTATGCTAAAGGATAATCCTAATATTATTATTGAAATATCTGGTCATACAGATAACACTGGAAATGCAGCGATGAATTTGGAGCTTTCGAATAAAAGAGCAATTAATGTTAAGCTATATCTTCAAACCAAAGGTATTTCTCCAAACAGATTACAAGCAAAAGGATATGGACAAACTATGCCAATTGATGATAACAACACAGAAGAAGGCAAGGCAAAGAATAGAAGAACTGAATTTAAGATAATAAGTAGATAAACAAAGAATAGAGATTATAAATGACAGAGAAGATAGTAGATTTAGAGAAAATATCGTTATTAGAGTTTTTTGGAGTAAACGAGAAGAACCTTAGTTTTTTATCAATACTCTTTCCCTTAGTCCAATTAGTTCTAAGAGGAAACAGCTTAAAGATTATTGGTAAGGAAAAGGATATCGAGGAGTTTTATAATTCCTATTCCCAATTAGAAAATCTGTATCATAGTGAAGGATATCTTGATGAAAGATTAATTATGAGTGTAATCAAACCATCTAATATTAATATTAAAAACTCAGAGAACAATTCGGACATCTTAGTTCATGGCAGAAATGGGAATATTATTAAGGCAAGAACTCCTAATCAAAAACTAATGGTAGAGGCTATTGATGAGAATGATATGCTTTTTGCCTTAGGACCTGCCGGTTCAGGGAAAACCTATACTGCAGTTGCATTGGCTGTAAGGGCTTTGAAATCTAAAAAAGTCAAAAGGATTATCCTTACTCGTCCAGCTGTTGAAGCTGGAGAAAATTTAGGTTTTTTGCCTGGAGACTTAAAGGACAAGCTTGACCCATATCTTCAACCTCTTTACGATGCTCTTCGTGATATGATTCTTCAACAAAAGCTTGAATCCTATATAGAAGATAAGACAATAGAAATTGCACCCCTTGCATTTATGAGAGGGAGAACCCTTGATAATTGTTTTGTTATTTTAGACGAGGCTCAAAATGCTACTTATTCACAAATGAAGATGTTCCTTACAAGAATGGGAAAAAATTCAAAGTTTATAATAACTGGCGACCCAACACAGACCGACCTTCCAAAGCAACAAGTCTCAGGATTAATAAATGCAGTTGAATTTCTAAGAGATATTAAAGGCATAAGCTTTGTTCACCTAAAGGAATTTGATATTATCCGCCACCCATTGGTAACAAAGATAGTTGAGGCATATAATAAGAATGAAAATTAGTTTGTGAAGAAATAAGTAATAAACTCTTCTATATTAGCTAAGGCAATAATCTTTGTATTCTTTTGATTTAAATCCAATCCTTTAGTATTGTATTTTGAAACAAATATCTTTTTAAACCCAAGCTTTTCTGCTTCGGCAATTCTTTGCTCAATCCTATTTACTGGTCTTAACTCTCCGCTTAACCCTACTTCGGCAGCGAAACAATAGCTTGGACTAATAGATATATCTTCGCTTGAAGAAATTATAGAGCTTATAACAGCAAGGTCAATGGCTGGATCATCTACTCTAATCCCTCCAGCAATATTTAAAAACACGTCTTTGTTTCCGAGTTTAACTCCTCCTCTTTTCTCTAAAACTGCAAGAAGCATTGAAAGTCTTCTTTGGTCAAATCCTGTTGAGTTACGACTTGCATTGCCATAATTTGAATTAGCAACCAAGGCTTGAATCTCTATTAGTATTGGTCTTGTACCTTCTATGGTTGCAGCAATTGCTGTCCCAGATATTGCTTCATCTCTTTGCGATAGAAGTATCTCGCTTGGGTTTGAGACTTCTCTTAGTCCAAAGGATTGCATTTCGTATATTCCCAATTCAGATGTAGAACCAAATCGGTTTTTAATTGAACGAAGTATTCTATAACCATAGTTTCTTTCTCCTTCAAACTGTAAAACTGTGTCTACTATATGTTCTAATAGCTTTGGTCCTGCAATGGAGCCATCCTTAGTAATATGACCTACAACAAATATAGATATTCCTGTGCTTTTAGCATATCTTTGTAATTCTGCTGCACTTTCTCTTATTTGAGATATACTCCCAGGCGAAGAATCTATATTTTCTGTGCTAATTGTTTGTATAGAGTCAATTATTATAATATCTGGCTCAAGATTATCGGAGTGATTAAATATATCTCCGCAGACTGTATCAGTAATTATATAAGAATTAGGATTTGGAGAGTTAATCCTATCTGCCCTCATCTTTATTTGGCTTAGACTTTCTTCACCGCTAACATATAGTATCTTTTTATCCTTGCACTTCAGAGCAACTTGTAATAATAAAGTACTTTTACCAATTCCAGGTTCTCCTCCAACCAAAACAATACTTCCCGGAACAAGCCCCCCTCCTAAAACCCTATTCAATTCCTTATCCTTTGTGTCTATTCTTTCTTCTTTAGTGAACTCAATTTTGTCAATAGGCTGGGGTGGGAGGGATTTAGTCTTAGATTTGATTCTTATATCTTCTTTTCCTCTTTCAATAATTTCTTCAACATAAGAGTTCCAAGCACCACAATGAGGACATTTCCCTATCCAAGTAGAGCTTTGTGCTCCACATTCCTTACAGAAGAATACTGTTTTTGCCTTTGCCATTTATAGTTGTTTTATTTGGGAGATCCTAAAAGTTAATAATCCAAACGCATATTAATCTTATAGTTAATTATTCTTGGATGAGAGAATTTCTCTTTATCTTTAAGGTGTTTTTTATGATAAGGTCCAAAAGGGAAATCAATAAATACATAATTAGTCATTTGATATCCCAATCCAAAGAAAGGAACTTCTCGGTCAATATCCATATTAAAGATTTCTGATTTCTTATTAGGTTTATATGCAGGTTTAGGGGTATCGTAAATAAATTCAGTCTTTCTAAAGAATAATGTATCTGAAGTTTTTGTACTTATGAGATGATATTCGGCAGATGAGGTAATAGAGGTTGACCACCAATTCTTATTTAAGGAATATATAGTTACATACAAGACAGCATCTACTCCGTAGATTTGACCTAATTCTTTTGCTTTGGAATGAGGGATATACTGGCTTGAGAAAAGAGTGTCAGTCCTATAATCATTGAATGAATTTATAGCACTTGGAATATAATAACCTCTAAGCGATAATGCTTTAGTAATATTAGTTAGAAAGATTTCTGATGCATCATCCCTTTTAGAACGATTCCAAGGATAGAGAACAAGTATAGACTTTGGAGTTTCTTTATACATTAAAGGGAAGTTCTTTTCTCTTTCAATGGTTTTTGGGAATAGGGCATACCAAAATTTCTCAGCAAAATTTAAAGTATCTCCCCTTGCAAGCTTATCTCTTTTGTCTTGTTCTTTCTTCATCTTTTTTAGTTCCTTTTTTGAAACTGTTAGAATATTTGTATCTTGTATTTGAGGTTTGGTTTCTCCAGTAATTTCTGCTAATATGTCCTGTGAAATTTCAGTTTCGCTTGGCTCTTCTTTTTTCATTATCCTATTATAAACATCGCAGGAAGAAAAGAATAACACAGTTAAGCATAGAATAAAGATTAATCTTTTCATAGTCCAAGTTCCTGTTTTAGTTTATTCACATATGTTTCGCTCTCTGGATAAAGAATAATCTCTTTATTCAGCATTTCCAGAGCCTTATCTTTTTTATCTGTAATGTAAAGCAAGTAAGCATAGTCGATGCAAACTCCTGGAGCTGGGACTTTTCTTTTGCCTTTTGGTTGGGTTACTATTTTTTCGTATTGTCTGCTAAGACGCTTTATTTCCCTATCTTGAAGCTTCCCCTTGCCATAAGCATAGACTAAATTGTCGTAGTCATGATATTTGTAAAGGTCATTACTGCAACCAAAAATAATTAGGGAGAGTGATAATAATATTATTTTCTTCATTATTCTAAAGTAAACTCTGGTTTAAAGTGTCAAAGATATAAAAAATAATTTATACTGCATTTATATTAGAAGTAAAAATCTTGATAGCTCTATGGAATATGCCATTAAGATAGGCAATACATATTCCATAATTGCTTACAGGCACTCCTTGTTCAATTGCGGGAGCAAGTCTTGAGGATAACTGTTTTGAAGTAACCATACATCCTCCACATTGAATAACCATTGCATAGTCTTTAATTGGTCTTTCAATTTTGTTTAACCCTGCAACTGCATCAAATTCTAATTTCTTCCCAGTATATTTTCTTATCCAAGCAGGTAGCTTAACCCTCCCAATATCCTCACATGAGCTTTGATGAGAACAACTCTCTAACATAAGTATTCTATCCCCATCTCTTAGGTTCTCAATTTCTTTTGTGCCCTTCAAATACTCATCAAATTCTCCCTTTAGTCTTGCTAATACTATAGAAAAACTTGTAAGTGGAATATCTTCACTTACTATTTTACTTACAAATTCAAAGGCTTGGGAGTCTGTAATTACTAAATCTGGCTTAGGGTAGATTCTCAAAGCCTCTTTTAATTGTGTTTCCTTAACTACAATATTTATTGAATCATGGTCAAGAACATCTCTTATTAATTGAACTTGTGGAAGAATCATTCTTCCGCTTGGAGCAGAAGAGTCGATAGGGGTTACAAGAAGTACAATTGAATTAGGTTTAATTATCCCATCCAATATTCCTTTGTCTTGATATGAATTCTTAGGTAGGTTTTTCTTTATACTATTATTCAACTTCTCAATTCCACTCTCTTTTCTCTCTTTGTTTGCTTGAGTAATAATAATATCAACTAAGTATTTTGTCTTTAATTCTCTTTCCAATTCATTATCAATTGGCTCAATATCCTGCTTATTATAAACAAAAATATATGGAATCTTAAATCTATTGCATTGATTAATAATTTCTTCTTCGTAGGTTGAGAATTTATTATTACATATAATTATCACACAGAGGTCAATCAATTTAAACACCTCCATAGTTTTTTCGACTCTTTTCTTTCCTAACAAGGTTTCATCATCCAAACCAGCAGTATCAATAAGAATTACCGGACCAATCCCACTTATCTCCATAGTTTTCTTAACAGTGTCGGTCGTTGTACCAGCCTCTGGGCTAATTATCGATACTTCTTGACCAATAAAACTATTGATAATAGAGCTTTTCCCAACATTACATCTCCCGAAAAAACCAATATGTGGTTTGTTTTCTTTTCCTTTGTTCCCAATCATAGAAAAATGAATTAAAAGTAATTTAGATATCCTATTTTGCAAAGATAATCTTTTAGATGCAATTCAACATGGATAATTATATTATTCAGATAGAATTTAGAATTATTTTGTCAGTGTTAATTAACATCTTTGTTAAGATAGCTATCTCTTAGATCTATTTTCCTATCTCTTAGATCTATTTTCGTATATCTTAGAGTTAGTTTTCTATCTCTTTGATCCATTTTCATCTTTCTTTTATCAATTTTATTTTGGGTGGTGGAATTTATAATAAAACAAAATAGATATATGATATAAGCTATTAATGCGTTATCTTTGCAAATTGTTTTAAACATTGATTTAGATGGCTAAATTTCATTTTAAGTTTGGAGGGGAGAAACCCTCTTTTACGAGTATTAGATTTTGGACAAAGGTTTTGATAATGAGCCTTTCAATAATTATTACTACTTATTTATTTTCTTTTGCAGAAATTTCTGGATTCACTTCAGCTATTCTTGCTGCAATAGTTATAAGTCTTTTAAATGCATTTATTAAACCAATACTAATCCTCTTTTCCTTGCCAATTATGGTTTTGTCATTAGGGCTTTTCAACCTTGTATTAAATGCACTGATTATTCTTTTTGCAGATTTCTTGTTGGGAGATAGATTTAGTGTAAATGGATTTACAGGTGCATTTTTCTTTAGTATTATTATAACACTAATTGCTTTTCTATTAGAAATCCCAGAAAAGATTAGAAGAGTTAAGAAACAGTTTGAAGAAGGAATAAATCAAGGTAATATCAATAAAAATGATAATGATATTGAGAGCGGATTTACCGATTACGAAGATATCAGTGATGAAGACAAGTAGGGGCAATGCCTTGCGTTTGCCCAATAAACATTTCGTTTAAATTTGACATATACATATTAGATGAAAATAATAAATTCTATTCAAGAGATTACAGAAATATCAAGAGCTTTAAGGCTTGATAATAAAACTATTGGTTTTGTGCCGACTATGGGTGCCCTACATAAAGGACATCTAACTTTAATGCAAAGAGCAAAAGATGAAAATGATATACTTATTGTAAGTGTATTTGTTAATCCTATTCAATTCAATAACCCAGAGGATTTAGAAAAGTATCCAAGAGATATTGATGCAGATTCTAATAAATTAGAAAGTATTGGTTGTGATTATTTGTTTTATCCAAAGGCTGAAGAAGTATATGCTCAAGAACCAACAGAAGAATTTGATTTTGGTAATTTGGATAAGGTAATGGAAGGGGAGCAAAGACCTGGTCATTTCCGTGGAGTAGCAATAATTGTAAGTAGGTTATTTAATTGGATAAACCCAAATAAAGCATATTTTGGCGAAAAGGATTTCCAACAATTGACTATTATTAAAGCAATGGTCAATAACCTTGATCTTGGAGTAGAGATAGTAGCTTGCCCAATTGTAAGAGAAGAAGATGGGCTTGCAATGAGTAGTAGAAATCAAAGACTATCAGCCTCTGCAAGAGAGATAGCACCAAGGATAAATGCAATTCTAAGAAAGTCATATTCACTAAGTGAGAATATATCTATTTCTCAGATTAAGAGCTTTGTAATAAATGAATTCAAATTAGTAAAGGATTTTGAGCTTGAATACTTTGAAATTGTAGATGCAAAAACACTCGAGCCAATTACTCAAAGAACAGAAAATGGAGTAGTGGGCTGTGTAGCACTATGGCTTGACGGAGTAAGACTTATTGATGTAATAAGATATTATTAAATAAATAGATAATAAAATATTAATCGCTATGAAGAAAATTATTGAATGCGTTCCCAATATTTCTGAGGGAAGAGATATGAATATTATTAAACAGGTTACTGATGAAATCGAAAAGGTTGAAGGGGTTAGACTTTTGGATGTTGACCCAGGTGCAACTACCAATCGTACAGTTATTACCTTTGTTGGAGAGCCAGGACCTGTTAGTGAGGCAGCTTTTAGAGTTATAAAGAAAGCTGCAGAACTAATAGATATGAGAAATCATCATGGAGACCATCCTCGTTTTGGAGCTACTGATGTTTGCCCAATGATTCCAGTATCTAATATTACCATGGAAGAGGTAGTCGAATATGCAAGAGCTTTAGGAGAGAGAGTAGGAAGTGAGCTTGGTATACCAGTTTACTGCTACGAAAATGCTTGTTTTGAACCAAAGAGAAGAAACCTTGCTTCTTGTCGTCAAGGAGAGTATGAGGCATTAAAACAAAGAATAGAAACTATTGAATGGAAGCCTTGCTTTGGACCAAACAAATGGAATGATAGTATAGCACAAAGTGGAGCAACTGCAATTTCTGCACGTAATTTCCTTATAGCTGTAAACTATAACCTTAATACTACTTCAACTCGTAGAGCTAATGCAATTGCTTTCGATGTTAGAGAAAAAGGACGCCCTGCAAGAGAGGGAGGAAAACCAAATGGAAAACCTTTGAAAGACGAAAATGGTAACCCAGTAATGATCCCAGGAACTCTTAAAGGAACTAAAGCTATTGGTTGGTTTATCGAGGAGTATGGCATTGCTCAGGTTTCAATGAATATTACAGATATTACCCAAACTCCTTTACATATATGTTTTGATGAAGTAGTTGATAAGGCTGCAAAAAGAGGTATTAGAGTTAGTGGAGTTGAGATAGTTGGTCTTGTTCCAAAGAGTTGTTTAATCGATGCAGGTAAGTATTATTTAGCAAAGCAACAACGCTCTTTAGGAGTTTCTGAGAAAGAACTAATTAATATTGCAATAAAATCAATGGGTCTTGATGATTTAAAACCATTTAATCCTGGTGAAAAGATTATTGAGTATATGATTGAATCAGAAAACAAGACTAAGAAACTTGTTGATATGACATGCAAAGACTTTGCTGATGAGACTGCTTCTGAGAGTCCAGCTCCTGGTGGTGGTTCTATCGCTGCTTATGTTGGAGCTTTAGGAGCATCGTTAGGGACAATGGTTGCAAACCTTTCTTCTCATAAATCTGGTTGGGATGAAAGATGGGAAGAGTTTTCTATTTGGGCTGAGAAAGGTCAAGCCCTTAAGGATGAATTAAACTATCTTGTTGATGAGGATACTCATTCTTTTAATTTAATTATGGATGCATTCTCTCTCCCAAAGAAAACTGATGAAGAAAAAGCAGCAAGAAAACAAGCAATTCAAGATGCAACAAAATATGCAATAGAAATACCTTACCGTACTCTTTGCAAAAGCTTTGAAGTATTTGAACTATGTATTGCAATGGTTAAAGTAGGTAATCCAAATTCAGTAACCGATGCTGCAGTAGGTATTCTTTGTGCAAGAACAGCTTGTTATGGAGCCTTTATGAATATGAAAATTAATGCATCTTCATTAGATGATAAAGCTTTTGTTAATGATATACTTTCAAAAGCTGAGAAATTAGTAAAAGAAGCTGATAAACTTGAAAAAGAATATACCGATATAGTTTTAAAGCAAATAAGCGAATAAGAAACATATTAGATATTTAATAATTAGCCTTAGGAGACATAAAATATTAGATTTTTCCTAAGGCTTTTTCTTTTTGTTTAATCCTTTCTCGAAAGCCTAAAAATAGTTATATGTGTAGTCTCAAGATTAAAAGTATACTACATATCACAAATTATTCGTTTCTTTGCAGTAGATTTAATAAGGTTACTTATTCTTAAGTAGCTTAGTATGAACCAAAATATATTTGATGTTAAATTCAAAAACCCTGCATGAGGTATTAAATTACAGTATTAAAGCCTTTGCAAATAATCCTTTTCTGGCTTTTGTTGGTGAAAAGCCCTATACATTCTCAGAATTTTACGAAAAACTTCTAATAAAACAAGATATTCTGATTAACCAGGGAATTGGTTATCAGGATAAGGCTGTTGTGCTTGGAGAGAATTCTCCTGCATGGGCTGAGGCTTATTTGGCAATTGTGGATATGGGAGCTATTGCAGTTCCTCTTTTGCCTGAGTTTACTCCACAGGAGATTACAACTTGTATTAATCACTCCGACAGTAAGCTTGTTTTTGTATCGAAACGTTATGAGGATAAAATCATCCTTAAGGATTTAAAGAATATTGAAACAGTTGTTTCTTTAGAAGACAACTCAATTCTTTTCTCAAAAGAAATAAATAATAAGGGAGTAAAGACCATCCCTTCTCCAGAGGATTTAGCAGTAATTATCTATACCTCAGGGACAACAGGTTATAGCAAGGGAGTGATGCTTACTCATGGCAATCTTGCAGCTCAATTAGTTCAGGTACATCATATTCATACCTTACAAGAGGATGATGTTTACCTAAGTCTTCTACCTCTTTCACATACCCTTGAAAACTCACTTTGTTTATTAACTGCTCTTATGCATGGCTCTACGGTTTATTTTCATAATAAACTCCCAGTTGCCAAGACCTTTATGGAAAGCGTTAAGATAGTTCGCCCAACAACAATGCTCTCTGTTCCTCTATTAATTGAAAAGGCATATAAAACTGTTATTAAACCAGAATTGGAAAAGACAGCTCTTAGAAGAATAATGCTTACAAGCTATGTGTTTAAGAGGATAATGTATCGCAAGGCTGCGAAAAAGCTTTATGAAGCCTTTGGAGGAAGACTAAGGTTTTTCGGAATAGGTGGAGCAAAGCTTGATGGAGAAACAGAATTATTCTTAAGATTAGGAAGACATTTCCCTTATGCAATTGGTTATGGACTTACCGAAACAGCACCCTTGATAATTGGAGCTAATCCAAAGCAGGTTTCTTGGCAGACAATAGGCTATCCTTTAGTAGATGTAGATGTTAGATTAGGAGATATAAACCCACAAACCATGGAGGGAGAAATTCAGGTTAAGGGTCCTAATGTGATGAAGGGCTATTATAAGGAAGAAGAATTAACAGCAATGGCATTCACTCCTGATGGATATCTTCGCACCGGCGATTTGGCCATAGAGAAAGACGGTCGTTATGAGATTAAGGGAAGGATTAAGAATGTAATAGTAGGAGCAAGTGGGGAGAATATCTATCCTGAGGAAATAGAAATGATTGTAAATCAAAATAAACTTGTATTAGAATCGATAGTTGTAGAGAGAAAAGGCAAATTAATAGCCATGGTTCAATTCAACGAAGAAGAGCTAATGAAGAGAATAGATTTGCTTAAGCATGATGCCCAAAAGAGGATAGAGATAATAAGCGAGGAATTATTGAACTCCGCAAACCAAAGACTAAATCGTTTTTCCAGACTAAGCCTTGTAGTAGAAGCCAAAAAAGGATTCGAAAAAACCGCAACCCTTAAAATAAAAAGACATCTATACAAATAGTTTACAGCCCTAAAAGCTAAAAACTAACCAAAAAAATACAGAAACGAAGAAGCCCCAAAAAGCCTCTTCGTTTTTTTGTTTTCATAAACCTTTGCTAATCTTCATTCCAATTTCATAATACCAATAGAGTATAAATTTAAACTTGATTTCATTAAAATAGAATCAAGAAAGAATTTACTGAAATCAAGAAAGAAAGAAATGAAATCAAGAAAGAAAGTTTTCTTTCTTGATTTCAAAGTCGCTATGGTAGCTACCATACGACCATTATGGTACCTACCACACGCCCCTTATGGTACCTACCACACCAGCGTTATGGTAGCTACCATAATGTAGATTTAGAAATTTCGGTGATTTGGCAAGGAAATAACGAATTCATTTCCTTGTACTTGCAAAGATAAGTAAAATATTTGAATTTGAGTATAAAATCTCTATTTTTTCTCTTTTATTAGAAGTGAAATAAATTTATTCGATGCTATGAAATACAAATTATTCTCCGCAAAAAGAAAATAATCTCCGCAAAATACGCGGTGAATAGGGAATTGCTATTGGTTTAACCAGTTTGAGATTATTTGTTTTCCGCAGTTGGTTATTATGCTTTCGGGATGGAATTGGAGGGAGTGGATATTGTGGGTTTTGTGGTATACGCTCATTATATTATTATCTTCATCTACTGAGCTTACTATTAATTCTTCATTAACATTATCTGCAACCCATGAATGATATCTTCCAATAATAGGATTTGGAGGTAGATTATTTAAAAGAATATCTTTATTATCAATGATTTTTAATTTGCTTGCATGACCATGCTTAGCTAAAGGCATATTTTTAATACTTCCTCCAAAAAATTCAACTATTGCTTGATGACCAAGACAGATTCCAAGGATTTGATGAGTGGAATATGTTTTTTCGATTAGCTTTAGCATATCCCCAGCCTCAGAAGGGATGCCTGGACCTGGAGAAAGAATGATTTTGGAGTATTTATTAATAGAAGAAAGGTCTAATTGGTTATTCTTTTTTACTTCAAACTCAAATTGAGGGAAGCATTTAAGCAAGCCAACTATATTATAAACAAAGCTATCCTGATTATCTACAAGTAAAATCATAGTATAAAAACAATTAATTTCGCTCAGCAAAGATAGGGATTAAAATTAAAGACTTATTTTTGCAATCCTTATATATTTACTTTTTTATGATTTCTGTTGAAGATTTAAAACAAAATATAAATACTCTCTCATCCAATAATAAACCCTTTGCTTTTATTTTAGACTATGAAATGAAAAGGGCAAGGCTTATTGAATCTCCTTTTGAGGATAAAGATTTCTTGTTTCAAACCATAGGATATTCTAATTTTAATGCTAAGGAATTAGAAAAGGAAAGTGATTTTTATTTAAAATCCTATCCAATTTCTCTTGAGACTTATAAAGAGAAATTCAATATAATTCAAAATGCCTTAAAAAGAGGGGATAGCTTCCTTGCAAATCTAACCATTAGAACAGAGATTGAGACAAATCTTTCAATGATTGAAGTCTTTCTAAGGAGTAAATCGAAGTATAAGATTTACCTAAAGGATGTTTTTACTTGCTTTTCTCCAGAGAGTTTTATTAGAATAATTGATAATAGGATAATGACCTACCCTATGAAGGGAACAATATCTGCCGATATTCCTTTTGCAGATAAGATAATACTTGAGGATTATAAGGAGAAATGTGAGCATTATACTATTGTGGATTTGATGAGGAATGATTTAAACTCTGTTTCCAATAATGTTAAAGTGGTTAGAAATAGGTATTTGGATAAGATAGAAACAAATAAGGGAAGTATTTACCAGGTTAGCTCTGAGATTGAAGGAGAATTGGAAAAGGATTGGAGAAATAGGCTTGGAGATATAATTATTAATCTATTACCTGCTGGCTCTATATCTGGAGCTCCAAAACCTTCTACCCTAAAGGCTATTGAGAAAGCAGAAGGAATAGAAAGAGGATTCTATACTGGAGTGTTTGGATATTTCGATGGTAAGGATTTTGATTCCTGCGTTATGATTCGCTTTATTGAAAAGGATAATAATAAATTGTATTTCCGCTCAGGAGGTGGGATAACTATAAATAGCGATGCAAAGGATGAGTATTGCGAAGTATTGAAAAAGATTTATTTCCCTTTTTAATTAAAGAATTATGGATAGATTTATTGAAACAATAAGGATTAGAAATTCTGTGGCTGAGAATTTGTCTTTTCATATTCAAAGGATGAGAGATACTTCAAGCTATTATGGATTTAATCTTGATATGACTTTAGTTAATAATGTTTTTAATAATTCATTTGATAAGGGAATAGAATATAAGCTAAGGATAATTTATGGAAAGGATTATTTTAGTTACTCATACGAGAAATATAATAGAAGAGAGATAAGAAGTTTAAAAATTATTGAGGCTAAGGATTTATTCTATGGATTTAAGTTCGAAAATAGGGAAGAGATAAATAGATTATTTGGTGAGAGAGGAAACTGTGATGATATTATAATTACTCAAAATGGATATTTTACCGATACAAGTTTTTCCAACCTTGTTTTCCTTTCAAAGGATAATAAACTATTTGCTCCTTCGACCTATTTACTAAATGGAACAATGAGAAAAAGACTTATTCAATCCTCTATAATTCAAGAGAAAGAAATAATGCGTTTGACCGATTATAAGGGCGTTTATCTAATCAATGCAATGAATTCTATCGAAGATAACCAATTCATTTCAATAAATTCAATACAATAATTCAACAAAACCATCTCCTAAATGCAATTCCCAGAGGTCAAAAATAGCCTATTTCACAATGAAAAAAGCCTATTCCCAACTGAGAATAGGCTATTTTAGGTGTAAAAAAGGCTACTTTAGGGTATAAAAAAGCCTTTTTTTGACCTCTATTATTTGCATAATCGACCTCTGTTTATTGAATAATGGTCTTTAATTTACAACTAATTTCTTGGTAATACTGCTTGCGTTATTAAATATCTTAATATAGTAGATTCCTTTTTCAAGATTGCTTGCGTCTATTTCAAGTCTATCTTGGTGAGGATTGAATTTATATGTTTTTAAAACTCTTCCCTTAAGGTCGTAAACCAAAACATTAGAATTGGTATTTAGTCCATTAATCTCTAAAATTGTTTTACCATTGGTTGGATTTGGATAAAGTTTTGCCGATAAATCATGTCTAATTTCATCTTCCAACCCAATCAAAGAACATAGTTTATCAGAAAAAGCACTATTACATTCTTCTCCACGTGCAATTACCTTATAACAATAGTTAGAAGTAGTGTCCATATTATTATCAATATAAATAGGTAGATTTACCTCTGCTATCAAAGAGTCATCCCTATAAACTTGATATTGATTAGAGCTTCCTTCCCATGTTAGTTGAATATTGTTTCCTTGGAAACTAAGGTTTAGATTTGAAGGAGTTTCTGGACTTTGAATAACATTTAAGGATGTGTTTGTATCATATACACAACCATATTCATCTATTAAGCTAATATTTGTATTGTAAATTCCTAATGAATCAAAAGGAGGAGTAAAAATGGAATTAAAAGTATTAACTGAAGTAATGTAAGGAGAATCCCAAACAATATTATCTACATTAATTTCGTATGAATAAGCTTCAATATCGCTTGAGTCTAATTCCAATTCCCAGGAGAAGACGAAACCATTATCTACTGTAATATAATCATTAATAATTATTTTCCATTCGCCATTTTTTGGACATCCAATCAATGAAGAAAAATTATATTCAGGTTTATAATAGCTTGAAGCGATTTCTTTATTAGTAGAATCACAAACCATACAATCCTCTGCTAATATTATTGGATTTGAAACTTCAATAGTATTACAATTATTAAGGATAGTGCTGTTTGAATCTGATTTTACATTAGAAAAACAATAATTCCATCCAATACCAGGTTTGTTTAATTCTGCTTGTGAATCATAATAATAGTCGAAAATTTGATGGTCGTTTCCTCCTAAAGGAATACCCAAAAATCTATAATTATTATACATAGTTGATTGATCAGGTGTTTTTATTCTGACATTTTGACCATTAGGACAAGTAAGAGAGATATCTAAATCATTTGGATATGAATGTTCCATATTTATACAAAGAGATATAATATCATCTGCGGAAGTAATTGTTGAGTTAGGAGCATATGCAGAGATATTTAAAGGAAGTACTATATTATCAAGGTAGGAGTATTGTCCATCAGGGATAAATAATACTTCACTATCTTTGAAAACAGGAGATTGTTTTGTGCCAAGTTTATCAAGTGTTAGGATATTATCATCTCCATAACCTGAACTTAAATTAAATGGTTGACCAGAACAGATATCTGGAATATTGCTTAAATTCTTAATAGGATTCTTCGAAACTCTTACAATTGTTTTTATTGAGTTAGAACTCTTACATCCATTTTCATCAAGATATAAGGCGTTAGTGTCTATTACTGTTAAATCAAGATTATAAATTCCAACTTCATTCCACTTATAAGATGTTTTAAAATTAGTGGTAGCATAATTACCATCTCCATAAGACCAAATATACTTACAACTTGCTGCATCTTGAGGATATGAACTTAAATTCTCAGGGAATTTTGGCTTAGCAAATAATATTACGCTATCTCCTTCGCAAAAGTCAATTACTCTGAATTGGGTTAATTGAGAAGAGTCGGTAATATATTTAAAAGAATAAGTATTATAATTTAGGTTTTTATCAATCTTAGCATAGAATGTATCTAAGTCAGCATAAGGTTTTTGACATCTGTCTTCGCAATATGCATAAGCCTTAAATCCTGTTGAAGAACCGGTGGTATTGGTTGTAAAATTAATTGAAATACAACCAGTAGTATCGCTTAAACGAGAATAAGCAGTTTTGCCATTAAGAAAATTATTAGTGAAATAAAGATTATTATCTACTACAATACCATATCCTCCGCTTTGCAAGCTAATATAATCTCCATTTCCTAAAGAAAACTCATCAAATCTCAGAGCAATTCTTTTTGATTTGTCTTCATTATCCTTAGGGCAAATCTTTACTGAATAATTATAATTGTTTCCATGGTCACCTAATTCTCCTCCATCATCATAAATATATTCTCCATCAGAATAGAAAGTTTTATTATTAGTTAATGCATTTAAAACTAATGGAGATGTGGTAAACTGTTTGATAGGAGACATAGGAGAATCCTCATCAGAACAAATTGTTTTTAAATAATAATCATAACTTGTATTTGGATTAAGGTTTTCAAATTTATAATAATTAGTATCAAGTGATACTACTGTATAATCAGATTCACTATTATTAATTCTATATCCTAATTCCCATTCAATAGAATTTGAATCCATTATTATAAAGTCTAATTCTGCACTAATAGAAGTAATATTTTTAATATTAGAAATTACAGGTGAATTGCAAAAGCTTGCCTTATATTTGATTATTTTTGAATAAGGGCTGAAATCTCCCATGCAAGCACCTCTAACTCTTATAAAATACTCTACTCCCTGAATTAAATTATTAATTATATAACTGTTTGAACTAGAAACATAAGAATTGTAATCAATAAAATTTGAATCTCCGATTGAGGCTTGAATTTCCCATAATGTCTGAATATTATCACCTGGAGACCAAGTTAAGAGATGAGTAGAGTCGGAATAATTGTTATAAATTCTTAGATTTCTTGGTTGAATGCATTGTGAAAAAGATTCAAAACCAAAGATAATCACCAACAAAAAAAGTAATAATTTCTTCATAATAATTGAATTTAGATTTTTATCATCTGTTAATAGGTGCAAAGATAATAAAAAAAGAGACTTATTAGATAAAAACTAACAAGTCTCTTTAAATTTATTGTTTTATTATTGATTATTTTCCCATAAATGGATAACGATAATCCTCAGGAGTTAATAATGTTTCCTTAACGCAACGTGGGCTTACCCAACGGTAAAGATTTAATTCAGAACCTGCCTTGTCGTTAGTGCCTGACTTTCTTGCTCCACCAAAAGGTTGGTTTCCAACAACAGCACCTGTTGGTTTGTCGTTGATATAGAAATTGCCAGCAGCATAACGAAGTCTATCAAGAGCCATCTCTGTAGCGTAACGGTCGTTTGAAATAATTGAACCGGTTAAAGCGAATGGAGATGTAGTATTGCAAAGCTCTAAGGTTTCTTCAAACTTATTATCTTCATATAAATAAATAGTGATAACTGGTCCGAATAGCTCAATTTCCATAGTTTCGTATTTTGGAGTTTTTGCAATTATAATTGTAGGGTCGATAAAATATCCCTTACTTTTATCTGCATTTCCACCTATTGCAATCTCAGCATCATTTGAAGTTTTTGCTCTTTCAACATATTTCATAATTGTGTCAAAAGCTTTCTCGTCAATTACTGCATTAAAGAAATTGCTTAATTCTCTTACGCAACCTCTTTTCATATCACTTACCATCTCCTTAATATATCCAAGGGTTTCATCCCAGATAGATTTTGGTACGTATGCTCTTGAAGCTGCAGAACATTTTTGTCCTTGATATTCAAATGCTCCTCTTACAATTGCAACTGCTAATTGTTTTGGGCATGCTGTTTTATGTGCAAAGATAAAGTCTTTTCCTCCTGTTTCTCCAACAATCTTTGGATAGGTTTTGTATTTATCAATATTATCTCCAATAGTTTTCCAGAAAGCGTTAAAGGTAGAAGTAGAACCAGTAAAGTGAATACCAGCTAAATCTTCAGAAGCAAAACATGCATCAGAGATAACAGAACCAGACCCAGGAACAAAATTAATTACTCCATCAGGTAAGCCTGCTTCTTTATATATCTTCATTAAATAATAGTTTGAAAGAATTGCAGTTGTTGCAGGTTTCCAAACAGTAACATTCCCCATAACTGCAGGAGCAGCACTTAAATTACATGCAATTGCTGTAAAGTTAAAAGGAGAAATTGCATAAACAAAACCTTCTAATGGGCGATATTCCAAACGGTTTATTGCAGTATTGTCGCTAAGTGGTTGTTGTGAATAAATTTGAGAAGCAAAATAAGAATTGAATCTTAGAAAGTCAATTGCTTCGCATGCTGAGTCAATCTCTGCTTGGAAAGGGCTTTTTGCTTGTCCAAGCATTGTTGCAGCATTAATCAAATAACGATACTTCTTTGAAATAAGCTCTGCAGCTTTAAGCATAATAGAGCAACGCTCAATCCAATGCAATTCGCTCCATGCTTTATGTGCTTTTAAAGCCTCTTCTATAGCAAGTTTAACAGTTTCTGGATTTGCTTTATGGTATTTAGCTAATATATGTCCATGTTCAGTTGGCATTCTAACCTCTCCCATATCTCCAGTCTTAATTTCTTTTCCTCCAATAATAAGTGGAATTTCAATAACTGTGTTGTATTGACGTTCAATTTCTTTTGCAAGAGCTTCCCTTTCTGCACTGCCAGGTGCATAACCCAGGATAGGTTCATTCTTTGGTTTTTCAAAGAAAAAAGTTGTGTTGTTCATAACGAATTAATTTTTTTTGATTATTAGATTCTTATACTAATTTTGGTGCAAATATAATTTTAGTTTTTGGTCTTTCCAAGAAAAAAACTAACTTTGTACTAAAATAATTATTTGTGATGGCAAGGAAATTCGAAATTAAGGATGAGAATATTAGTCAAAATGAGATATCTGCGGTTGGTATTGCTACAAATTTATCAAGTATAATTTTAGCACAGTTAATAGGGAAAACATTCTCAGTTAATCTAAAACTTAGCAAGGATTTTGAAGCCTGGGAAGAAATAAATAAAAAAACACATTACTTCAAAACTTATTATCATTATATAGCGAAACTTAAGGCATTTGTTTTTTTGATTAAGAACACAAACACTTTGGATAAAAGTATTTTTAATAGATTGCATAGATATAATTATATAGTAGTATTTGTTGGGAGTGAAAATATAAATCTGGCTAATTTGTTCTGTGATAAATTCAAGATAGATAGTAATATAAATAAAATAAGTATTTTAGATAATAAGATAGAATCTCCAATTAAAAATCAAGATATATCTTTAGAACTTTTCCCTACAACAACTACAAAGAAAACTAATAATAAAAATAAGCCTTTACTATCAAAATCCTCAAGTAGTCTAATTAACTATACACTAACAAATTTTCAAACAGATTTGAATTATTATATAGATAATATCATGTTTGAAAAGAGATTATTTATAGCTTTTTTAACACCATTAAATAAAAAGTTATTGGAGATAATTGATAAACTTAGAATTGAATTAGCAGATAAGATTATCAGATATATGGAACCGGAAAATCTTCATATTACTCTTGCTTTTTTAAATTCAATAGCAAATAAAAACCTGAAGAATGTTGAATTAGCAATTTCAAAAGCAGTTAAAGGAATTGATAAAGTTGAAATAGAAATAGACAGATTGGGTTATTTTGAAAAGAATAATCAGTATATAATTTGGTTTGGTTTAAAAGAAAATTCAACACTTAGAATATTAGAAAACAAAATTTATAGTGAATTGGAAAAGGAAAAGTTTTTTTATTGCGATAAGGAAGAATTTGTTGGGCATATAACATTATTAAGAATAAAGAAAGGTAATTATAATATAGATAGTATTTTGAAAAAGTATAATGATTTTCCCCCTGAAATACTCACCTTAGAGAATATAACTCTTTTCGATAGCCTCACAATAGATAATAATAAGAGATACGATATTGTAAGAATGTTTTAGAATTTGTTTGTTTCCTTTAAATTACTATCTTTGCATTGATTATTAATTTAAAACCCTTTTGATTATGAAAAAGATTATTCTTGTTTTAATTTGTATTTTAAGTTTTGGTGGAGTATTTGCAAATAATGATGGTGCTAAAGAATTAAAGGATAAGCCTATGGATTTAACTTCTTTCGATACTATTCGTTTGCTAAAACCAAATACAAAAGGTGGTAAGCCTCTAATGAAATTATTTAATGAAAGGAA
This sequence comes from Bacteroidota bacterium, assembly GCA_023415495.1. GTDB lineage: Bacteria > Bacteroidota > Bacteroidia > Bacteroidales > P3 > UBA10566. The sequence goes on along the minus strand of JAEZKK010000023.1, from coordinate 125,228 downwards.
ATCGGATAGAAATTTCTCGAAAGAGGGAATTTCTTTAAGACATTTATCCGAATTGCTTTGGGCTGCTAATGGGATAAACAGAAAGGAAACAAATAAGAGAACAGTGCCTTCTGCAATGGCATTATATCCTATTGAAACCTATGTGTTTTTAGAAAATGGTGTATATCTTTATTGCCCTCATTCTCATATTTTAATTCCAGTAGTTAAGGGAGATTATAGAGAGATTACAGGTCGTCAAATATTTGTGAATGAAGCTCCTTTGAATATTGTATATATTGCTAATTTCAATAAGTATAAGTCCTCGAGAAAGGATGATATAAATCGTTGGGTTTATATAGCTGCCTTAGATGCAGGACACTCATCTCAAAATGTATATCTATATTGTGCTCAAGAAAAGCTTAAGACAGTAGTTAGAGCTGGAGCTCAGGAGGAAGAGCTAATGAAACTATTAAATCTTGATGAGAATTACAGATTTATAGTAGCACAAACTGTAGGGCATTAATCCTGAAAACATAATTATATCTTCCTTACATTCTTAAGAATAAGAAGGTTCATTGGATTTGGTTCGAGGTTTATTATGTTTTTTTGAGTAAACCTCAGAACCTGATCATAGTAAAGGACAATAATTGGAGATTCCTCTATTATTAAATTATTCATTTCCTTATAATACTCAACTCTTTTATTCATATCAGTTTCTCCTTGGCTTTTCTCGTAAAGCATATCGAATCTTGAATTAGAAAAATGAGTATAGTTTGGACCTATTGGACAGAAATTCTTTGAATAGAATAGACTTAGATAGTTCTCAGCATCTGGATAATCAGCAATCCAAGAACCTCTAAACCATAAGCTTTTAGATTGGGAAATCATCTCTCTTAATGCCCCTGGAGGATTAACATCTATTTTAATATCAAATCCTATAAGATTTAGCTGAGATTGAATATACTTACATAAATCCAAATAAGTGGCAGTGGTTTGAAGTGTAATTGGTGGTAATCCTTTACCATTTGGGAAGCCCGCTTCTTTTAGCAATTCTCTTGACCTTTCAACAGAATAATAATACCTTTTTGCTGTTGTATCAAAGCCGGGAAGTCCTACTGGTATAATCCCGTAATTTCCTGCATATCCAATATTATTTCTAAGATACTTAATCATCTTTTCTCTATCAAATCCATAATTAATGGCCTGACGTATTTTCTTATTCATTAGAGGATTGTTCTTAGGTGATAAATTTTCATCTATCATAAAGCCCAGATATTCTGTATTTAGATATGGAGTAGTGCTAAGATTTATTCTTTCCTTATATTTTTCTTGTAATTTGCCTTGGTGAGTGAGGATTTCGTCTTTGTAATTTGGGTCAATGCCAGAAATAAAGTCAATATTCCCCTTTACAAATTCAAGGAAGACAGATTGTTTATCTATAATAAAACTAATTGAAACAGCTTCAAGATATGGTAGAGGATTCCCTTTTTCATCTTTTTCGAAATAATGATTATTCTTTCTAAGAACAAGTTTAACACCTTCTTTCCAGTATTTAAAATAGAATGGACCAGTTCCTACAGGATTCTTACGATAGTCTTGACCATAATTTTCTACAATCTCCTTTGCTACAACAAAGCTATAAGGCATGGATAATAGTCCAAGAAATGGAGAAAAAGGCTTTTGGAGTTGAATAATTAGGGTTGAGTCGTTAGGGCTAAAGAAAGAATACTTATTGTTTTTCCTTTCAACTAAATTGAAAATCCAAGCTCCAGGTGAAGCAATATTTGGATCTACTATCCTATTAAAACTATATACAAAATCGCTTGCTACAACTTTTCTTTTGCCCTTAAACAAAGGATGAGAATGGAAGTAAATATCATCTCTTATAATAAAGGTATAGGTCTTACCATCTGGAGATATTTCCCAACTCTTAGCAATAGAGGGTTTGATATTTAGATTAGAGTCTAATTCAACAAGTCCATTATAGATTTGATTACATGCCCAAATTATTGCCTGATCTTTTGCAAAAGCAGGGTCTAAGGTTGTAATATTTGCACTTTCATTATATCTAAATACCTTATTCTTATCAATCTTGCTTTCTTTATAACAAGAGTTAAGTACTAAAACAAAGCTTAGAGATATTATGATAATTGATTTAGTTCTAAGAAAATTAAGCATTATTCTCTTTTAAAGTCTTAGAGTATCAAAATTTGCTCCGAATACACCTTGTGTTTTAGCTATTGAGATAAAAGCATTAGGGTCGATATTTTTAATAACTCTCATTATATCCACCTTATCAGTTCTTCTTGCAATAACCATTAAAACCTTTTGATCCTTTTTTGAATACCATCCCCATCCATTCAAAAGAGTAACCCCTCTTCCAATTTCTTTTCCAATTACATCTGCAATCTCATCATTCTTTTGCGAAAAGACAATAATTTGATAGGATTGTTTATTCCCCTCTATCATTAAATCCAAAACAAAGGAGAATACCCCCATTACAACATATCCATATACAATATTTTCAATGGTTGAACCTGGAATTATTATTGATGAGGCAATAATAAAAATATCTATAAATAATATTACTGTTCCAGGGCTAACATTATGGTATTTAGTGTAGATTAGGGCTATAATATCTGTCCCTCCTGAATTTCCTCCATTATTAAACGCAATGCCAATTCCTGCTCCAGAAAGACCTGCCCCAATCACTGCACACATAAAAGGTTCGAACTGGGTTGCATCGATAAAGTTTTCAATATGTATAACTTGTTGGAAAAAAATAAAAGCAAGTGAGGATACAATAATTCCAAAAATAGTATTTATTCCAAATTTTGCTCCCAAAACCTTTAAGCCTATAAGGAAAAGAATTAGGTTGATTAAGAAATTTATAACCCCAACAGGTATTCCACTCATAAGATAAATGATAGAAGAAACACCTACGACTCCTCCACCTACAATCTTCTGAGGAATAAGAAATACTGACCATCCGAATGTATATAGCAATAGACCGAAAGTAATCGAGAAATACTGAAATATTATCTTTCCTACTGAATGCTCTTTGAAATTATCTATTGCTCCCTTTTTTACTGATTTACTCTTACTCATTATTCAGCAAATAATTGATTTAATGTTGTTATTAAATTTTCTCCTCTAACGTTGCGGGCAATAATATTCCCCTTAGAATCTACTATAATATTATAAGGAATAGCTTCAAGATTATATAGTTTTACAATAATACTATTCCATTGTCTTAAATCAGATACATTAGTCCAAATTAAACCATCGTCTCTAATGGCCTTTATCCAATTTTCTCTGTCTTTATCCAAAGAAACTCCAAGAATATCAAATCCTTTTTTGTTGAATTTATAATATGCCTGTGTTAAGTATTTGCTTTCATTTCTACAAGGAACGCACCAAGAAGCCCAAAAGTCGATTAAAACATATTTCTTATCCTTTATCAAATCATACATCTTTATATCTATTCCATTCACATCGGCTAAAACAAAATCTATTGCTTTTTCTCCAATACCCTCTTTTGTATCCATATCAATTATATATTCTTCGAGCAATTTGTATTGGAACATCTTTAGAGCATCGCCATGAAGGCTTTCAAATGCTTTCCTTAGTTCTATATCCGAAATATAAGGAGCTAAGTAGTTACTAATTAGCAATGGAGCATAATAAGTATTAGGTCTTTTTAATATTTCATCTGTAAGAGCCTGTAAAGGGTTTTTACTTCTATTGCAAGCATCTACCATAGATTTAAACCTGTCATGATAAGGAGAGCCTTTAATATCAACTGCCTCAATATTTGCTTTGTCTCCTTTAATTTCAATTTTGTTATTCTCCATAAAGAAAGAAAACTCGCCAGCATTTCTTGGCAAAATAATCTGTGCCATACAAATATCTTTCACAACGCCATTGAAAACAAAATCTCCATAAACAATTTCAGCTTCCAATTTTTGTTTAGCTCCATTTTCCAAAAGTAGATTTAAGGTAACCTTGCCTTGTTCTACTCCTGCTATATTTCCTTTTATTTCAAATCCATAGGTATTAGTAAGCTCATTAAGTTTATCAATTAATTCTACTCCCTTTAAGTTCCTCGCTATTATTATTCCTTTATCGTCAATTAGTACATTGGAAGGGATAGAATTAATCATATATGTCTTAGCAACTGAGTTTTCCCACATCTTTAAATCTGAAACATGTGCCCAGTTCAGATTATCATCCTTAATTGCTTTTTGCCAAGCATTTGCATCTTTGTCCAATGATACTCCAATAATATCAAATCCTTTGTTTTTAAATCTCTGATGTGCCTCAACTAAATTAGGGTTTTCTTCTCTACAAGGTTTACACCACGAAGCCCAAAAATCTATAAGTATAAATTTCTTTCCTTTGGAATAATTAAAAAGGTTAATTGTTCCTCCTCTTGAGGAAGACATTGTAAAGTCTGGAGCACGATTACCTACTTCAAGTCTTTTTAATTGATTTTCTCTTTCTCTAAGTTTTATAAAATGATAAGTTTGAGAAGCTGGTTTCTTTAGAGTATTAAGTGTTTTATTTAACTCTGTATATCCCCATTTGAATGAAAGAAATGAAGTAATAATATCTGAACAGAAAATATGCTCTGGATTATTTAATATCCAGTTCTCTAATCTGTTGAGGTGAACATAATAATCTTCTTTTGCCTCCGCATTCGTTACCTTATACCAATAGTCGGTAGTATTAGAACCCTTAATAGAGAACTCAGATGCTTTATTTGGATTTATACTAATAGTATAGGTTGTTGGTTCAAGGTAAATCCTCCAATCTCTCATCCCATTAACGCTTAGTTGTGCTGGAATAATTTCCGATATCGGACTTCGGAAAGAGAATTTCCCATTTTCTATAAAAGCAGTATCTACTCTCTCGTTCCCATCTCTGAAATAAGATCTCAAAGTAACGAAACCTCTGCTTTCACCTTTAATTTCTCCATTTATTACATATCCCTTCCCAAAAGGAATGGTTTGTGAAAAAGCAAAACTACTTATTAGAATTGCAATAATATAAAAACTTATTTTCTTAATCATATAGTATGTAATTAATTATCGTTTCATTAATCTATCTAATTCTCTTTTATTGTCCTTCTGTTTTATTGTCTCTCTCTTATCGTAGGAATGTTTTCCCTTAGCGAGAGCTATCTCAAGTTTGGCATAGCCTCTTGAGTCAATAAATAGCATTACAGGGATAATTGTAAGTCCTTTTTCCTTGGTTTTAGCAAGTAATTTCCTTAGTTCATGAGCGTTTAATAATAGTTTCCTTGAGCGTTTTACCTCATGATTATAGTATGAGCCAAACCTATATTCGGAAATATGAAGATTATTTACCCATAATTCTCCATTAAGAAAACTACAATAAGAATCTGTAAGATTTGCCTTTCCTTCTCTAAGCGACTTAATCTCAGTTCCCCTAAGTACAATCCCAGCAGTATAGCTTTGTAAGAAAAAGTATTCAAACCCAGCCCTTCTGTTTTTTATCTCAATAATATTTTTATCTCCATTGGTCATATTTTGCAAAGATAATATATTTTACCTTTTATATTTGAGAAAATCTAAAGAAAATACAATCTCCCTATGAAATTATTCCTATAAACTAAGGTTCGTAGAACTAAAATAAGAAAATAAGCCAGCCTAATTACTTAGAATTGCCCCCTCTCTTCTTAATAATTAGGATTCACAATCCGATACTTCTTCATACTTTTTTATCCCTTCATTCTGTAATTTGATTCAATTTTTTCTGTCGTGTGGGATTCTTGTTGCACAAGTGTCAAGAAAGCCTAAGTCTATTTAATCCTTAATGGGTTTTATGTTAGTTGCACTAAGACAAGTATACTTAGTGCAGAACTCTTCAACCTTATTATTTAAACTATTTTTAAATCTCCCGTAACGAAACTTGCATATTCACTCCTCACACTTCTTAATTTTAAATTTAGAGGCCTTTATTTTGAATTTAGAAGAAGATATTTCACCCAAAAAGTGCCACTTTCGTACCCAAAAAATGGCACTTTTCACCCCAAAAAGTGGCACTTTTCAACCCGAAAAATGGCACTTTTCAACCCGAAAAATGGCACTTTTTGACCTAATAAGTGGCACTTTTTGACCATAAACAAGAAGTCTAATTTTGAAAATAAGAAGTCTAATTTCAGAATCAAGAAGTCTAAATCTTCTCTGATAAGACTTTTATTTTGGATAGCTCTTTTGCTTTTTCTGGAATTTGATTCTACGAAAATGTAATTTGATTCTATTTTTTTGTAATTTGATTCTAATTCCGTAGAATTTGATTCTGTTAAATTATTGCTAAAGGTACTTTGTTTTGGGGAAGGGAATTGGGGGTATTATCATTTAATTTGGGGTCTTTTTTTGAGGATTTGATCTGTGGAGATTTTTATTTGATCTCTACGGCTGGGGATTTGATGTTTAACATATGGAGATCAAATCCCCAGGGTGTGAAGATCAGATTGTCGGGGCATGGGGATTTGATTAAAATCCTAAATTACGGCGTGAATTTTTATAGGGGGTTTCTGTTTTCTTAAGTTTCAGAGTTGCTGAAAAGAAAAAAGAGGCTATCTCGGTAATTTTGAGACAGCCTCCTGTTTTATTTGGAAAATAATATTTAAACCGGAGTTTAAATAAATTTCTTTGGTTTAATATCTAATTTTACTGGTTTAGTCATATTCTCTGGTAATAGAATTGTATCTAAATCTTCCTTAGAAAGAATATCGTGTTGAAGAACTAATTCATAAACTCCTTTTCCTGTTTCTAAAGCTTCCTTAGCAATTTTAGTAGAATTCTTATAACCTATATATGGATTAAGAGCAGTTACTATACCAATTGAATTTCTAACTTGAGCAGTACAACATTCAATATCTGCTTTAATATCATCTATACACTTAGTTCTAAGTGTGTCGAAGCCATTGATAAGAAGATTGATTGAACGGAATAGTGCGTAAACCATAACAGGTTCCATTACGTTTAATTCCAATTGAGCATTTGAACTTCCAAGCATAATAGCTGTATCATTACCAATAACCATAAAGCAAATTTGGTTCATAACCTCTGGAATTACAGGGTTAACCTTACCTGGCATAATTGAGCTTCCTGGTTGCATTTCTGGTAAATGAATTTCATGAATACCAGAACGAGGACCTGAACCCATAAGTCTAAGGTCATTACAAATCTTAGTGGTTTTAATAGCAATTCTTCTTAATTGAGAAGAGTATCCAACAAGGATAGATGTATCGGAAGTAGCTTCAACAAGATTGCCCGAAAGCTTCACGTCCCATCCAGTAATATCTCTTAATGCTTCAATACATAATTGGCTAAATCCAGGTTGAGAACAAATTCCTGTGCCAATTGCAGTAGCGCCCATATTTACAGTTAATAATTCTTCTTCAACATGAACTAATCTTCTTCTTTCAATTTGAAGAGTGTCCGCAAATGCTTTGAATGTTTGTCCAAGAGTCATTGGTACAGCATCTTGCAATTGTGTTCTTCCCATCTTTAATACGTCCTTAAACTCTTCCGCTTTGGCGTTTAAAGATGCTATAATGCTGTCTAAAGCCTTGATAAGCTTTTTGCTTTCGATATAAAGTCCGAAATGGAATGCAGTAGGATAAGCATCATTGGTAGATTGAGAAGCATTAACATGGTCGTTAGGAGAACAAAATTCGTATTGTCCTCTGCCTTTCCCCATAATCTCTAATGCTCTATTTGCAATCACTTCATTAGCATTCATATTCATAGTAGTTCCTGCTCCACCTTGAATCATATCAGTAAGGAAGTGTTCATGATGTTGACCTTCTAAAATCTCATCACATGCTTTGCAAATCGCATCGTTTTGTTCTGCAGTAAGCAATCCTTGTTTGAAATTGGCAATAGAAGCTGCTTTCTTTGTAATAGCAAAACCCTTGATAAAGTTAGGAAATTCGTATTGGAAATGTCCTGAGATTTGGAAGTTTCTGGTTCCTCTAAGGGTTTGAACTCCGTAAAGAGCCTCAACAGGAACCTCCAATGTGCCTAAGAGATCGGTCTCTTGTCTTGTTTTGCCTGAATAATTTATGGTTTTCATTCTGATTAATTTTGATTATTAATATTTCAATATACAAATTTATGCATTATAACTTGAATAAAAATACAATTAACAAAGATTATTAGTAACCTAAAATCTTTAACATGGATTTATGGCTTTGTTCTTTTGCAAATAGTTTTGTATACCATTCACCTTCTTCATCTCTACTAATAATTATATGTTTTGGTTGTGGAATTAAGCAATGTTGTATTCCCCCATATCCTCCCAATGACTCTTGATAAGCTCCAGTATGGAAGAATCCTATATATAATGGCTCCTCATCTTCGTTATTATACTTTGGCAAAAAGACAGCATTAGAATGTGCCTCAGCGGAGTAATAATCCTGACTATCACAGGTAAGTCCTCCGAGAAATACTCTTTGGTATTCATTCTCCCAACGATTGATTGGTAAAAGAATAAATCTTTGACCAATGCCCCATGTATCTGGTAATGTAGTTATAAAGCTGGAGTCAATCATATACCAAAGCTCTCTATCGTTTTGTTGTTTTTGGTCTATAATTGAATATAAAATACAACCAGCCTCTCCAACGGTAAAGGACCCAAACTCAGTAAATATATTAGGTTCTTCAATCTCTTGCTTATTACACATATCCTTGATTTGAGCAAGTATTTCCTCTGCCATATACTCATAATCATAAGTAAAGGCTAATGAGTTCTTGATAGGAAAGCCTCCTCCAATATTTAGGGAATCAAGTTCTGGGCATACTTTCTTTAGCTCACAATACATATTTACACACTTACGCAATTCGTTCCAATAATAAGCCGAATCCTTAATCCCTGTATTAATAAAGAAATGAAGCATTTTCAATTTGAACTTTGGATTTTTTTCTATCTTTTGTTTGTAGAAATCCAATATATCATTAAAACGAATACCAAGTCTTGAGGTATAGAAATCGAACATTGGCTCTTCTTCCGAAGCAATCCTAATACCTAATTGACATCCATCCACATGTTGCTCAATTAAGTCAAACTCTTCCTTGTTGTCAATAATAGGAATTACATTTGTAAAGCCTTCTCTTACTAATTCTCCAATATTCTCAATATACTGAGGTCTTTTAAACCCATTGCAAATTATATAATTATCCTTGTTTATCTTCTCCTGTGCGTATAATTCATTGATTAGATTAATATCAAAGGCAGATGAGGTCTCAATATTAACATCATTAGAAAGGACTTCTTCCATTACAAATGAAAAATGAGAGCTCTTAGTGCAATAACAATAATTATAAGTCCCCTTATAGTCTACCTTTGCAATTGCAACATTGAATAAGCGTTTTGCCTTTTGTATTTGAGTTGATATCTTCGGCAAATAGGTTATCTTTAATGGAGTTCCGTATTGTTTGATTATATCCATTAAAGGTATATCGTGGAAATAAAGTTCTCCATCTTCAACTTTAAACTCCTCTTGTGGGAACTCGAAAGTTTGATCTATTAAATCTAAATACTTATTTTTCATTTCTCTAAACTAAGTTGGTTACTTGGAATAAAAATACCTAATCCGTCTGAATTAGATTGCAAATATAAAACAAATATAAATAGGTTGGAAATAAAAAACTTATAAAACTTAGTTTTTTTCTAAGAATTGGAGATTTTTCATTAATTTTGCTCGTTCTTTCAAATAGAAAGATATTAAACAAGAAAACAAATTAAATAAACAAAAAATGAAAAAATTACTTTTAAACAGCTTGACTATTACTGCAATAGCCCTTGCTACTATGTCTTGTTCAAAGGATAGAGTTGAAACAAATGAATTAAAATCAATGAAGGATTCTGTTTCATATGCTATTGGTCTAAATATTGGTCAGTCTATTAAGGCTGATGGTATGGATTTGGATATGGATATAATGATTAAAGCTCTTAAGCAAGGGTTTAATAATGATACTATTGGTGCTTTGAATCCTACTCAGCTTCAAGAAATCATGATGAAATATCAACAAGAACAAATGGCTAAAAAACAAGAAGAAGAAAACAAAAAACTTGTTGACCAAGAAAAAGTTAATCGTCCAAAAAGTGAAAAGTTCTTAGCTGAAAATAAAACCAAATCAGGCGTAGTAACAACTTCAACAGGTCTTCAATTTGAAGTTATTGCTCAAGGCAAGGGAGCAAAGCTTGTAAATCCAAATGATGAGGTAAAAGTGAATTTAAAATATTCTGATCTTGATGGAGAGGTATTTCAAAATACTTTTGAATCAGGACCAGTTCCTACAAATGTTGAGCAGTTAGGTATGAATTTCCCTTTCTTTGCAGATGAAATTAAAAATATGAGTGTTGGCTCTCATTATAGATTTTGGGTTTCTCCAGATATTTTATCACCAAATGGTCCATCTGATGGTAAGGTAATCGTATTTGAAGTAAAAATTGAAGAGTTAACTAAGAAATAAGAGATTATATAACAAGATATGAAAAGAATTTTAATAATAATTGCAATTTTAGTACTTGGTTCAAACTTTGCATATTCACAAAAAGTAAAGCCAGTTAAACCAAAAGAATTAAAGACATTGAATGATTCAGTTTCTTATGTTTTTGGGATAAATCTTGGTCAAAGTCTTAAACAAGAGAATCTTGATATTAATATTGATATTCTAACAAGAGCTTTTATTCAATCCTTTAAAGGAGATTCAATGCTTTTGAATAATAATGATATTCAATCTGTCATGATACGTTTTCAAGAAGTAATGAAAGAAAAGCAAGATAAAGCTCTTAGCGAAAAATCTAAGGCTAATAGAGAAAAGGCTGAGAAATTTTTAAATGAAAATAAACTCAAAGAAGGAGTTTTTACTACAACTACTGGTCTTCAATTTAAGGTTATCAAAAGAGGTGAAGGCAAAATGCCTAAGAGCGAAGATAGGATTAAAATGAATTACAGACTTAGATTAATTGATGGTAATGTGATTGAAGATTCATTTGAAAGAGATTCTCCTGTGGTAATGGGTATTCCTAACCTTATTATTGGAATGCAGGAAGCCTTAATGCTAATGCCTCAAGGCTCGGTTTTTAGATTTTGGATGCATCCTGATATTGCTTATGGTGATTCTGATTCTGAGGAGCTCCCTGCAGGAAGTCTTTTGGATTTTGAAGTTGAATTATTAGAAGTAATTGATGAATCCCTACCAATAAAAAATGAAATGCAAATAGAAGAATAATTCTTTTAATATTCTAATAAAAAAAGAGTAGAGGCTTAGGTTTCTACTCTTTTTTGTATGATTTAAAGTCAAGATGTAAACTATTCAATTTTGTCTTGGTCTTCTTTCTCTGAGTTATTAATAAACCATTCAACAAAATCTGGAAGGGATTCTAAATTTACAAATCCTTCTTCTTCTGGATTCTCTGGCAATTGGCAAACTTCGAAATACTGTATAAGTGTTGTGCAATAATATTCCCCCACCATTGCTTCAATTAGTGTGTAAACTGCTATTTCTTGGTCTTCATCTCCTTCTTTGAAGTCGTTTACTCCAACCATTATCCCAATACTATCAGTTAATTCTTCGTTTTCAAGTGGGAGAAACCAAAGTTTTTTGCTATGGTAAGAATAGTTTTCAAATTTAATCTTAACATTGCCCCCTTTTGCTTGTTTAAAAGGGATAAACTCCCAAAAATCTAAATCAGGAGCGTTTTCACATAGCTCGATTACATCATCAAAATAATCCTCATCCCCTTCGGCTGAAAACACAATTTCTCTTCCTTTTTCGCTTAAATCACTTAATTCAAAACTTATTCCTTCTGAGTATTCTTTTAATCTCTTATCAAAGTCTACTAATAGGTCATCTGCCTCAAATGCATCAATATTATCAATATCCATTAATAATTCTGCTTTGGAATTAAACCAATCCCAAAATCTTTGTAATTCTTTATTTTCCATATCTATTCAATTAAATGTGCTTCTATTTCTAATTCTATTCCAAATTTATCCTTTATAGATTCAATTATCAATTTAGATAATTCAAGTATATCTCCTCCTTTGGCTTCTCCATAATTAACCATTACCAAAGCTTGTTTTTCATGCATTCCAAGACTTCCAACTCTCTTACCTTTCCAGCCAGATACTTCAATTAACCAACCTGCTGCTAATTTTACTCCGTGTGCTGAAGGATAATTTGGCATCTCTGGATATAAATTAATTAGTTCTGAGAATTTCTCCTGACTTACTATTGGGTTTTTGAAAAAAGAACCACAATTGCCAAGAAATTTAGGATTAGGGAGTTTAGAGTTTCTTAGATTGGTTACCAAATCTGAAATATCTTTTGGTGTTTTAATAGTTAGATTGTTTTTCTTAATCTCATTCTCTATTGCATAATAATTTAAATTAGCAGAGAAATGTTTAGAGAGCTTAAGTCTAACTTTCCAGATTATCTCAAATTCATTTTGATACTTAAATATTGAATATCTATAATCGAATTTTAAATCTTCTTTATAATATGTTTTCCATTCTTTTGTATAAGGACTATAAGTATCGCAAGAATAAAAAACATCTTTTATCTCTCCTCCATAAGCTCCTATGTTTTGAACTGGCGAAGCTCCTACATCTCCAGGTATTGCTGCAAGGTTTTCAACCCCCGAATAATTATTCTTAACACAATATTCTACAAATTCGCCCCAATCCTCACCAGAGCAAACCTCAATAATTGCACTATCCTTATCCTCAAAAACTATTTTCTTACCCTTGTTTTTTATCCAAATAATATACCCATCAAAAAAATCTCTAATAAATACACTATTGCTTCCCCCACCAAGAATTTGTTTTCTTTCATTAATAGGGATAGTATGAAGAATATCCAAGTCTTCTTCATTTTTAACTTCTATAAATGCTTTAGAAACACAGTTTAATCCGAAAGTGTTTTTATTAGAAATATTGTAATTAAAGTGAATCATAAGTATAAAAAATAACCTGTTCGAGGTTTCAAAATTACAAATATTAATCCTATAAATCTTATTATATCAGAAAAATCAACAATCGATAGTTAATTAAAATCTAATTTACTTCAAATTAATTCATTTATTTTATATATCTTTGTGCTACGCTTTACTAATAAATGAATATAATATGAAACATAAATCTTTTCTTTTTAAAGACACAATAGTAAATTATCAAGTTGAGGGCTGCGGGGAAGAAACCATTGTATTGCTTCATGGTTTTATGAATACATTAGACGTATGGGCAACCTATGTTTTTATGTATATGAAAAAGGTTAGAGTTGTTACTGTCGACCTTTTAGGGCATGGAGAAACAGGAATATTAGCTGAGACTCATACTATGGAAACACAGGCTGAAATGGTTAAGGAATTGTTAGATTTCTTAAATATTAATTCTTGTGTAATAGCAGGACATTCAATGGGAGGATATGTTGCACTTGCTTTTTGTGATATTTACCCTCAATATGTTAAGGGGTTATCATTGGTTAATTCACATGCAATGGAGGATGACCAAACAGCAAAAAAGAATAGATTAAAAACATGTGATATTGTTAGAGAAAATAGAGCAAGTTTTATAGTGAATTTTATTCCAGATTTATTTGCTAAAGAAAGCCTTAAGGCTTTGAGCTCAGAGATTAAGGATATTCAAGATAGTGCAATATGTATGAAAACAGAAGGAATAGTAGCTGCACAAAAAGGAATGATGGATCGCCCCTCAAGATTAAATGTATTGATTAGTGCAAGCTATCCAATACTATTTATTATTGGTAAAAAAGATCCGAGAATCATTTTAGAAAGTATATTTGCTCAAGCTACACTTCCTTTCCATTCAGAAATACTACTCTTAGATAATGTAGGTCATATGGCACATATTGAAGCTGATATGATTGTTAAAGACAGGCTATACTCATTTGTTTCAAGCTGTTATAAAATTTCTAATTAAACAATAATAATGCATAGACCTCTTTTTAATCTTATTGTTCTTATACTATTTTTTTTCTCAAATACATTTTCTCAAGATTACTCTAAGGTTGTATTAGATAATCCTGTAAAAATACCAATAACACTTTCAGGTAGTTTTGCGGAGCCACGAACAAATCATTTCCATTCAGGAATTGATATAAGAATTGGAGGGAAGATAGGTCAAAGAGTTTATAGCCCTAATGATGGTTATGTGTCGAGAATTAAAGTTCAAGCTTTTGGAGGGGGCAAGAATTTATATATTACACATAATAATGGCTATACTACTGTTTATATGCATTTAGATTCTTATTCTCCTGCGATAGATAAATACGTTAAGGAATATCAATATAAGAATAAGACCTACGAATTTGATATTAGTTTACAAAGAGAAGACATAAAGATAAAAAGAGGAGATTTAATTGCGTTTGCTGGTAATTCAGGCTCATCAGGAGGTCCTCATCTTCATTATGAAATAAGAGATACCAGAACTCAAGAAATTATAAATCCTCTTTTCTTCGGATTAAATCATATTGATAATAATCCTCCTATAATAAATCAAATAAGGGTTCTACCACAAGGGAAGAATTATATTGTAAATTCATCGAATAAATCCAATGGGATAAGAAATAATGATACAATTACAATTGACGGAGATTTTTATTTAGGTATTTATGCTTATGATAGAAGCAAAGCCTCTACACTTAGAAACGGAGTTTATGATTATAAGCTATATCTTGATGAGGAATTGTTTTGGGAACTTAAAATAGATAAATTTTCTTTTGATATTTCAAGATATATTAATGCTTGTATTGATTATAATTATTATTCAGAAAATGGCGTGAGATTTTTAATCACAAAGAAAAAACCTAATAATCGTTTCCCTTATTTTAAGACATATTCCAATAATGGGATAGTAAAGTTTAAGCATAATGAAATTTATAAATTAAGATATGAACTTAAAGATGCATTAGGAAATACCACTAATTTTGTTTTCTATGCAAAGAATTCAGGTAAGACATTCCAAGAAGAGGGGAGGAGTTATGCAAAAGAATTACATTATGATAGAGATAATAATTATAGTTATAATGGAATAAGTGTAAATGTTCCAAAAAACTCTCTTTACGAAGATTCTAAGCTGTATTTTAATGTGAATGTTGATTCCTCATACTATATCTATATAAATTCTCCTTTGCATAATAGCATGAAAATAAGTTTCCCTTTACCAGAAATCTCAGATAAACTAATTTCTAAACTTATTATTGCTAAAAAGAATAATAAGAGTTTGACATATATAGGTAATTCTAAAACCAAGACTTATATATATACGAATACAAAGACCTATGGCAATATGATACTTGCTTTAGATACAATTGCTCCAAGTGTATATTCACTCTCAATTGATAAGACCAACAAATTAAAACCAAATGCTAAAACCATAGATTTTAAAATCATTGACGATTTATCAGGGATAAGCTCATATAATGGATTTATTAATGGGAATTGGGTGTTATTTGAATATGATGGTAAGAATCATAGATTATACTATACCATTGATTCAAATCATTTAAACCAATTAGAAAATACCATAGAAATACACTTAATTGATAGAGTAGGAAATAAAACTCAAAAGACTTACTATTTGTCCAAATAACCCAAAGATTATTATTATTATGTCTTAGAGTCAAATCCTGTATAACTTAGTTATATATCTTCCTATTCTTCCTCTTTCTCTTCTTCTTCTTCCTCCTCCTCTGAGTCTATATTCTTATCAGAATAATCTCCATGGATAAGAGTGAATTTATCCTTACTTTCGTTTGAAGATTCTTCTTCCTCTTCTTCAAACTCTGGTTCCTTGGTGTTTTTTGTTGCTGCAAGGATTTCTTTGTCAAATTCCTCTTCGCTGAGTTTTGTATCTACTTTAACATCAACCTTCACCATTAAATAGGCTTCTGAGGTCTCAAATGGAACTACAAAAATAGAATCCCCAGAAGGTTTAACGATTTTTTGAATCGCATGTGTATATCCTTCAGGATAAGTTTCATGGAAAAGGACTAATGCCTCTTCACTTAGATTTTGATATGAAATAATTGAACGTTTTTTAGTCTGTAATTGCATTTTCTACTAAGCTAATTTTTTTGCAATATTAGCAATATTGAGTATACTAAGAGAATTTTTTTGCTTAAAAAATTGCTAAAAAATCAAAAATGAAATATATCCAATTGTAAATCAGAATAAATTAAATATGGAATTATCTGATTATTGTCAAACTTCCGATGATTTCCTTGGTCTGATTATTATCGATATACGATAATTTATAAAAGTAAGTTCCGATAGGAAGACCCATTCCGTCGAATTTATGATCGTATCCCTTGAATTTATATAATACCTCTCCTTTGCTGGATAAAATTAATAAGGTATTATCTGGGTAATGCTCTAAATTTTTAATGTAGAAATAGTCATTAATCCCATCACCATTAGGAGTGATTACATTAGGAATAAGTAGTTTAGTAGATGGTTTGTTAGGGTTTTCAGACTTCTCTTCTTTCTGAATAATTTCTTTTATCTCTGGTTTTAGAATCTCAGCTTGTTTAGCTTCAAATTCTTTTGCTTCTATTGTTTTTGGTTGTTTGATTTCTCCTTCTTTTTCCTCAAAAGTTATTTCGAAATTTTCATTTTTATAGTTCTCTTTGGTGTTAGAGCTTTCCTTAATCTGTTTTGTATTAATTTCTATTTTATTTTTCTCTACAACCTTATAATCTTCTTTCACAATAGGAATGATTTCAGTAGTTTTATTGGTTATTGTATGAGTTTCCTGCTGGGGATTTGAAAAATAGAGATAACCACCTATTGCTAACCCTCCAATTCCTGTAATTATAGATGCAGTTTTAATTGCTATACTTCCTACACTTGATTTAGATGCACTAAGATATTCCATAGATGAATTATCTTGAGTAAATTCTCCTTTATCAAGCCTTTCATTTATTTTCTCCCATGTGTTATTTGGAGCCTTTGTTTCAAAGTTTCCAAGTTTATCCCTAAAAAGTTTTTCTATACTATCCATTTTCTTTCAATCTATTTAATTCTTCTCTCAAAGCTCTCTTTGCCTTGTAGAGATTAGA
Organism: Bacteroidota bacterium; assembly: GCA_023415495.1. Taxonomy (GTDB): domain Bacteria; phylum Bacteroidota; class Bacteroidia; order Bacteroidales; family P3; genus UBA10566. The sequence goes on along the minus strand of JAEZKK010000023.1, from coordinate 108,126 downwards.
CTTAATGCTGTTGGGAGTTTGTTTTAATAATTCTGCAATTTCTTTATTACTATATTCGTCTATTGCTGAAAGGTTAAAAAGTAAACGATAAGCATTTGGTAGTTTCTGAACGCATCCAATAAGCTCTTCTTCGGTAAAAAGATAATCTGTAGGAAAAATATCATTACTCGCTTTTTCAATTATATTTCTACTTACTCTATTATGTTTGAGGTTTGCCTTATAGGTATTGATAGAATGATTAATCATTACTCTTTTCATCCAAGCCTCAAATGACCCAGTATTTTCATAAGAGTCTATGTATTGAAATATTCTCATCCAGCCTTCCATCATCATATCCTCTGCCTCTGTATTAGAATTTGAATATCGTAAACATATTGTAAACATTAGATTCTTATACATATCAAATAGTTTTTGCTGAGCAAGTCTATCCTTTTTCTTACATAGTTCAATAAGTGAGTAAAGCTTTTCTGTTTCTTCCATATTCCCAAACTACAAGTATAAAACATTGTATAGGTTAAAAAAGTAAGTCAATAAGATTGTTTCTTTATCTATTTTGATATTATAATTTTATTATCAAACCTTATTTTATTGTCTTTTGATATTAAAACTATAGGATAAACACCATTTTCAAGGTTTAAGTCTATCTTTTTATTCAATTCATCTTTAGTTAGATTTGACTTATATACTATTTCTCCTCGAAGTCCATAAATATATATATCAAAACCTTTTTTGTTTTCATTAAGACTTAAATTTATTCCCTTTTTAGCTGGATTAGGGTAGATGTTTAATTCAATTTCTTTATTATTATTTGAAATATCCTGTAAACTCACAATAGAGATATCACCTATTGCCATAATATAATCACCTTCCCAAAGGGAGTTTAGATTTACGTATCCTTCCGTATTATATGTCTTAGTTGTGTTAAGGGCAATCCATGGGCTTTGAGCATTTGGTCTATACATTAATATTAGAGAATCCAAGCCTGAGAAAGTTCTTACCAGCTCGTCATCGAAATTATATGCACCAGAGGCAGCTTTAAAAAAGAAATTAGAATGTATTTCACATTTTTCAAGACCAATCCCTTCTATTGTCCAAAAATGTTTATGAGAAATTCTTTTTACTCCATTTGGTAAAGCTGCATTTCGCTCTTCTCCAACCCAATTAAGAGTTGTTCTGATAAATACAGAGTCTTGAATGGACTTTATGTCAATAAAGGAAAAAGTATTAGGGAATATATATTCTCCAGTTTCTTTAAGAATAGCATAATTATCAAGAGTTGCATCGGCAATCTCTTCATCCAAATCTAAAAAACAATTTATTGGAGTAAACCCAAGCTCAATAGTATCAATTGTATTATATCCACTAAAACTAATTATTCTTTTATAAGGATTCCACAGCGAATCGAAAAAAGTAATAGGTACTCTATTGCTAAGAAGACCAATATTATTAGCAACCATCATTTGTTTAATTCCAATTATCGCTTGCTTGCTATTAAATTTCTTTTTTGTTAATTGGTAGTGATTATATCCAGAGTCAAGGATATGGAAGTTCCAGAAATCATTCAAGTCAATTCCTGTTCTTTGAGATAAATAATCCCTCATTTGATAGGTATTAATATAATGATACCCATATTGACTAAGCATATCTTTGCTCGCTGCATAAAATAAACTATCTCCTAAATATCCTTTAAGGGTATGTACAACTGCAGCACCTTTCCTATATGTTGTTCTCGCATAAACATTTTGACCGCTTACAGGGTATAATGCTCGATATCCTTCGTTTTTTGGTAGAATATTTAAAACCCATTCTTGTTCATCTCTAAAGAAATCCTTAGCATGCTTTTCTCCAAATGCTGCCCACATACTCAGGGTTTCTGTCATTGAAGTCCAACCTTCCTTTATCCACATATTTTCCTCTGTTTCTCCTCCCATATAGCATCCAAACCAGAAATGAGCCAATTCATGTATAATATTACTATTATTACCATTTCCAGCTCCAACAGCAGCACTATGAGCAAGCGCAATATTATCAACATGCTCCATCGAGCCATTTGGAGTTACACAATATCGAATCTTATTAAATGCAAAAGGACCAAAATTGCTTTCCATCCCATGAAATGCTTTCTTAATCATATCAATCTTAGAGCGAATGGTAGTTGAATCATTTGGAAAACACCATACTTCTACAGGATATGTTCCATTAATTCCATTTACAGTATCTCCAACAAGTACGTAGTTAGCAATTGTCATTGAAGCTAAATAAGGAGGTATTGGTTGTGGAAGTGTATAGTGATAGGTTGAGCTTGAATCGCTAATAAGGGAAATACTATCCAGAATTCCTCCGCAGTACACCTGCCTTGAGCTATTTGTTGTAATATTATAGTTAAAGCTTGCTTTATCATTAAACTTATCTTGACAAGGGAACCAGCTCCTGCCGAAAGAATGAGGAGTGTCCATAATTGCAACATTAAGAGTGTAGATAATATTATTATCATAATGAATCCCTCCCCAACCATAGGCCTCTACTACTTGAGCCCCTGTGTATTTAACACGAATATCAACTGTATCATTATTTAATACTCCAAAGGGAAGTTCAAAAATAAGATTAGGAGAATTATAAATAAAATTCATTGGTTGGTTATCGACCCAAATAGAATCTATGCTATGATTTAAAAGACTAAGCTTTGCCCATTTGAAATTAGGATTAATTACTCTTGCCTTAATATTACAATATCCTATATGTCCATTTTTTCTAATGTTATTTACATCTAAACTAATATTATAGTTTACCACATTAATTGAATCTACATTCTGAGAATAAATAATAGAAGTGAAGAATAAGGATATTGCTCCAATAATTATACTTTTAAATGATAATGATGTTTTCATAAACAATACTATATTTGTTATTTGAGTACAAAGGTAGTAAAAATCCAGAATTAATTGAAGAAATAAGAATAATACGAGAAAAAAATAAAAGCCGAACTAATAAATTAATTCGGCTTTTTTAAGTAATTATTTCGGTGTGACTGAGCTGGGATTCGAACCCAGGACCCCATCCTTAAAAGGGATGTGCTCTACCGACTGAGCTACTCAGTCAATCATTGAATGTAGATTGTATCTAACTCAAACGACGGTGCAAAATTACTGCTTTTTTTCAAACTACCAAATAAAATGCAAGGTTTTATTTTTATTGACTTTCCAAATAACCTAAAATCAGGGATATAAATTTGATTTTTTTTATTAGTAATATTATTTTTACAAAAAAGCTTGCATACGGCTCGAAAATTCATTATTATTGCAAAAGGTATTTATTAAAACTAATAGTATGAAAAAAGACAATTTAATTTTAAATTTAAAGAAGGGTTTGGGTGATTTGCACTTTAATTCTTCTATTGAAGACTCCCTTAAATTGCTCGGGAAACCCTCAGAAGTTGAGGAGATAGGAGAGGATATAGAGTATCCAACAACAATTCTTCATTATGATGATTTGAATGTATCCTTGTTCTTTGAAAATAATGATAATTCTAAATTAGTTTGTATAGATATTGACAACCCAGAGGCAAAACTTTTTGGGGAAAAACTAATTGGGAAGAATTCTAAGGAGGTTGTAGCATTAATGGTGAAGAATGAAATTTATAATCAAAATATGGAAGATGAGACATGGGGAGAGAAAAGAATTTCTTTCGAAGATTATAGTATAGATTTTTTTTTCCAAGACGATGAATTAGTTTCTATAACTTATGGAAGATAATTCTCCTGTTCTCCCTCTTTTCTTATTCCCAAATATTGAATATTTATCGGTTTTGTCAAGATACTCAAAAGTATTTATAGAAGAGAGGGAGAGTTTTATAAAGCAAAGTTTTAGAAATAGGTTTTATATTTATTCTGCATCAGGAGAATTAGGAATAAGTGTGCCTATAATAAAACAAAGTATAATGGATAATTCTATCTCAAATGCAGAGATTCTTTATTCTGATAATTGGAATAAAAAAGCATATAGAGCTATTGAGTCCGCATACGGTAAGAGTTGTTATTTTGAGTATTTCGCTGATGAAATAAAACCCTTTTTCTTTAATGAGTATAAGAGATTAGTTGATTTGAATTATGATGTGTTTAAATATTTTCTAAAGAAATGGGAAATCAATACAGAATTAAAGCCAACTGAAGAATTTAAAAAGAATTATAAGATTGATTTTAGAAATGGTTTTAATACAAGTCAATACCGAAATTTTCCAACTAAAGAATACTATCAATGTTTTTCTGAAAAACTTGGGTTTATTAATAATCTCTCATGCCTTGATTTGCTTTTCAATGAAGGTAAGGAAGGGAGAAAAATAATTTTAGACTAATCATATTATTAAGAGTAATTTTTAATTATCTTTGCAAATTGAATTAATATTGATTTTATGGTATATATTTATTCTTTTTTTATAGCAATGGGATTTGTTTTTATTGCTATGCCGACGTTTATCAAGCTAATGCTAAAATATAAAGTTTTAGACAAATCAGGAGGGAGGAAGATACATAATGGAGAAAAGGTCAATATGGGAGGACTTGTAATCTTCTTTGGGTTCCTTTGTGCTTATCTAATATCTATTCCAGTTTTTCTGAAAATTGAAACTATGGATTTAATCCTCTCATTTATTCTTCTTTTATCAATTATCATTATTGTTGGTGTAAGGGATGATATGAATTCTCTTAGTCCTCTTACTAAATTACTTATTGAAGTAATTATAGGTATTTTTTTCTGCAAAATGGGGATTAGATTTGAAAGTTTATATGGCTTATACGGCATAAATGAATTGCCTGTTTGGGTTAGTTATGTCATAACAATTTTCTTTGTGATAGTTATAACAAATGCTTATAATTTAATTGATGGAGTTGATGGTCAAAGTGCAACACAAGCTATTATTACCCTTATCCCATTATTTCTGTTCTTTTGTTTTTTAGTCCCAGAAATCTATAATAAGTTTGTTTTCGGTAATCATGTGTTTTGGTCGATTGTTACAATTAGTTTAATCGGAGCTCTTTTAGCTTATCTCTATTATAATTGGTATCCTTCTAGGGTATTTATGGGAGATACCGGGAGTTTGTTGATAGGGACAATTATTTCTTGTTTGCTTATTATTGCAATTCAGTATAATGGTAATTTTGGTGATGAGGTAAAGGTCTTTGGATATTCGATTAAATCAAATTATGGGGTAATAATTATGCTTTTCTATATTCCTTTGGTAGATACTCTAAGAGTTTTTACTGCAAGAGTATTGAAAGGTAAGTCTCCTCTATACCCTGACAAATCACATATACACCATTTTGTATTAAGAACATGTGGGACTCATCAAGAAAGCACAATAACAACCTTAATCTTTTCATTATTTTTCTCTACTATGGGTATAATTTTATCCTTTCATATAAGAGATGACTATTTTATTCCGTTTATGATAGTAATGTATTTTGTTTATGTAATAGTTTTAAGAAGTTATACTAAGAAACGAATTAAGTGTGCTAATAGAAAATATACAAAAAAGAATTATGGAAGAGTTGGAGAATAATAATATTATCAATTTTAGTAATGCTAATATTTCTCAAGGCAAGATGGTTTTGAGTGATGTTAATCTAAAGGTAGACAAGGGCGAATTTATTTATTTAATTGGGAAAACAGGTACAGGGAAAAGCTCCCTTTTGAAAACAATTTATGCTGATTTACCTTTGAAAGAGGGTAGTGCTAATGTATGTGGTTATGAATTAAACTCAATTAAGAGAAATAAAATCCCTCATTTAAGAAGGAAATTAGGTATTATATTTCAGGATTTCCAATTATTCCAAGATAGAAATGTATTTGACAATATTGCATTTGTGCTTAAATCCACTGGAGTAAAGGATAAGAATGAAATATTTACAAGGGTTAGCAAGGCATTAATGGATGTGGGACTAAGCGATAAGATTGATGATAATGTGTATAATCTCTCCGAAGGAGAAATGCAAAGAATAGGTATCGCAAGAGCTATAATAAATAATCCAGAACTGATAATAGCTGACGAACCTACTGGAAACCTTGACCCAATTACCTCTGAGGAAATTGTTCAATTGCTAATGAAAATCAATAAGGAGAATAACACTACAATACTTATGGCAACCCACGACTTTATTGTGATTGAGAAGTTTCGTTCTCGGGTTATTTGCTGTGAAGATGGAAAGCTAATCGATTAAATTAATATAAGAGTAATACCCTAATTTATAAAAGTCTAAAAGAAATAAATTAGGGTTTTTGCTTTTTAGATTTCTCTCCAAAGATTTATTGGTTTTTGAATATAAATATCCAAGTAAGGATATTAGTTTTAGCCTTTTGGATAATGAAAATATCTTTACAAGCTTTATGTCAAAAAACTCTTCTTCCTTATACTTTGAGCCGATTATTTTATTGAGGTTATCTATTGAATTTCTTGTGTTTTTCAAAAAGCAATCGTTATCATATAAGCCAAGATGAATCACAGGGTTTTTAATTATCTTAAAACTATATCCCTTTTTCTTTAACTCTATTCCAAATATTGTATCCTCATGACCATAACCGCTCATACTTGTATCTAATTGCGTAGAAAGGAAGGCTTGCTTTGAGATAAGGAAATTATTAGTCATAAAACTCCTTGCCTCATCTTGATTGCATTTAGATTCTCTCTTGATTCCGTATATCCAATGAAGATATTCATTAGGTTTCACTTCCTTTCTCGAGGGATATATTCTGCCTCCGCAAATAATATCTGCTTCATCTCTATGTCTAAGATAAAGTGATAGGAAATTCACTGAAGGAATTTTTCCATCACAATCTAAAAATAAAAGATAAGGATACTGAGCATCATTGGCTAAAAGATTTCTTATTGCAGAGCGTCCATGATTTTTTTCTAAGTAATTATACTTTGTGTTTTCTAAAGAACTCAATTCCTTGTTTTCTTGATAAACTATTGTGGAATTATCGTCATAGCAAAGTATTTCAAACTCAATTCCAAGCTCAAGGGCTTGTGAGTTTAACTCTTTTACTAATTCGGAGGAATTGAAATTATATATAGGTATAAGTATTGAAAGCATTATTTATCCAAATCTGTTTAGTATATTAAATATCTTCTTTTCTTCCTCTTCCCAACAGAGAATTTCCTTAGCCTTTTTAGTGTTTTCTTTAAATAATTCTCTTTTCCCAATATCGTCTATAAGAGAATGAATTGTTTTAGCAATATCTCTACTATTATGAGAGAGGAAGAAAGAGCCAATATTAAACGTTTCTATAATAGGTTTTATTTCGCTTAAAGGAGTAATAAGGATTGGAATCCCCGCATGAATATATTCAAATAATTTATTAGGCAGACTTATAGAGTAATTCATGTTTGTGTCCTTATCCAAAGAAAGACCAATATCAGCATTGAAAGTATATTGCATCATTTCTTGATAAGGAAGTCTTGGTATAAAGATAATTTTATCCTCAAGCGAGAATTTTTTGCTTAAGGTCTTCAAATCCTCGTAAACATCTCCAAACCCTATAATATAAAGATAGGCATCGACCCATTGCATACCCTCTACCAATTCCTCCATGCCTCTTTCAATATTACATCCACCCCCCTGCCATATCAAGATAGGCTTATCCGTAGGCATATTCAGCTCTTCTTTGGTTTTAGTCTTAATAGCAAAATCCTTAATAGGGGAGTTTCTAACAACTATTGCCTCTTTATTATAATTTTCCTTGAAATACTCCGCAATAGGTGAGCAAACAGTAATTATATTATCAATCCTTTTAAGTATAAACCTCTCTGTAAATTTCCAAAACCTCTTAGCAAACTTATTATACTTTAATTCTGGAACCTCTGTAAAATGCTCATGTGAATCGAAGATTAAATCCTTGTTTCTTATCTTACTAACAAGAAAGTTTGCCCAAAGAGTATCCAAGTCATTAGCCCAAAGCAAATCTGTTTTTGAGAAAAGGAGCTTAAGGAAAAGACGCATATTCAATTCTGCATAGAAAAGAAAACCCTTTTCGGAACAAAGCCTCATCCTAATAGTCTTGTAAGGTCTTTCATTCATCTTTAGGCTTTTTTTTCTCTTTCTCCCAATAAGCACTACCTTATAGCCAGCCTTGATAAGAGTTCTGCAAGTCTTATCAACCCTATTATCAGTAAGCAAATCATTGCTAAGAGAAACCAAAGCCTTTTTCATTATTGATATTTCTTTATTATGTTTTCCAATGCAAATATAGTGAAATTTGAATTAGAAATCCTAAAGTCTAATTCCCATCTAATGAAATTTGATTCTATTTTAATATAATGCCATTATACTTGCAATATAATGGCATTATATCGGTCATTTAATGGCATTATTCTTGGGATATAATGCCATTATATTAGATTGGAATTTAATAATAGTAGATTAAAGCTTGATTATGCAAGTTTTAAACTTGATTTAAAAGCTTGGTTTTTGGGAATAAAAAAAAGACTCCTTAGTATTAAGAAGTCTTTCGTTTATTGTGGTCCCACTTGGGCTCGAACCAAGGACCCCCTGATTATGAGTCAGGTGCTCTAACCAGCTGAGCTATGGGACCCTCAAGAATCTAATGGCATTTACTGCCTTTGTCTTGATTTTAGGTTTGCAAAGATATGCGTTTTTTGCTTACTACCAAAAATATTTTTAGTTTTTTTTAGCTCCTAAGCATAAAATCATTAATCCCTAAACTCTTATAGGTTTCAATTAATGCTTTTTCATTGTCAGAAATTATCATTAATTTGTCATTTTCCTTGATAATTGAGCCACCTGTTGGAACAAAATAATGAGTATCTCGCTTTATCATAATCACAAGTGTATTCTCCGGCAATGATAGATTGATTAATTTATTTCCTCTTGTTAGTAAATCCTTAGTAACAATAATTTCGCTAATAGCACTCTTTGCTTCCTCGGGTAGGGTTACATCTATAGGTGCATCAACCTTGGTATGGTCAATAAGTTTAAGCCAATTAGCAATAGGAGTAATGGTTGTCCCTTGAACTAATAAAGATACAAGGGTTATAAAAAACACTATATTGAAGAAAAGGTTAGCATGTTCAAGACCTTGTACAAGAGGATAGGTTGCAAAGATAATAGGAACTGCACCTCTAAGACCTACCCAGGAAATAAATAACTTCCCTTTAAAACCAGGTTGTTTAAAAGGGATTAAAGAAAGGAAAACACTAATTGGTCGTGCAAATATTACAACAAATATACTAATAGCCAATCCAATAAGTATTACATCTAATAGTTCTTTTGGATTAACTAATAGTCCTAACATTATAAACATAATGATTTGAAAAAGCCACGTAAACCCATCGAAAAAAGTTATCATACTTTTCTTGTGAATAAGTTTATAATTACCAATAACCAAACCTGCAATATAAACCGCAAGATAACCATTTCCCTTTAAAAGAGTAGAGGCTGAGAAAGTTAAAAACGCTGAAGCAATTAAAAGTATTGGATATAATGACTTATTTGGGATATTTATTTTATTAATTAAAACAACACTTAAACGTCCAAACACATATCCTATTAAACCTCCAATTATCATTTGTGCGAAGAATTCGATAAGAATACTTGAAATGCTAAATTCACCAATTTGGATTAGACCTATTAGTATTATTGTAAGCATATATGCCATAGGGTCGTTACTTCCACTTTCCAATTCGAGGGTTGATTTAAGATTTTCCTTTAGTTTAATATCTTTGCACCTAAGAATTGAGAAAACAGAAGCAGAATCGGTAGAGGACATCACGGATGCTAAAAGTAGACTCTCGGTAAAGCTCAGTACTTCTTTATGGAATATGAAATTAGAAATATAGTAAATAAAAGCTCCGGTAATAAAAGCGGTTAAGAGAACGCCGAGAGTAGCTAAGACAATACCCTGCTTTAATACTGGCTGGATTTCTCTATAATTTGTATCCATTCCTCCAGAAAAAAGTATAATAGTTAGGGCTATCATTCCAACAAACTGAACAGTTCCGGCATTATTGAATTCAATACCCAAGCCGCTTGTTCCAAAGAGCATACCCACAACCAAGAATAGCAAAAGGGTAGGGATGCCTATACGAAAGCTTGCCTTACTTGCAAATATACTAATTAGTAAAATTACAGAAAAACCAAGCAGAAAAAATTCTGAATTAACACCTTCCATATCTTAATACATTAAATTACTTTTTTAAATAAATAAATTTCTTATTCAACTCTCCAATACTTATAACAAATAACCCATCCCCAAGGTTTGGAAAATTAATCGAATAATTACCTCCTCCAAAAGAGTATTTCTCTAACTTATCTTTTAATACTATTCTTGAAAAACTATCTCTTATTATTACATAATCAGACCTATTGACCTTGCCATTATAATAGAAATCAATACTTTCTTTTATAGGATTATTCTTAAGTCTAAATTCAATTTTCTTTTTGTCAATATCTTTAATCCCTATTGGATAATAGTCATTGGTATTTACACAATGATAAATTAGTGCAAAAGCTATTTGAGTAGTTTTTCTAAGATAATCTAAGTCAAGTTTGTTTAGATTATCCTCAGAAGTATGATAAAAAGGATATTCTCCCCCTTCGTGAAGAAAAACTGCCTTTCCTCCCCATGAATTATAAGAATAGGAATCAGAATTCTGATTCTTTTCAAAGGTGCGATAAGGAGTTAAATCGGTATAATTACTAACAACACTCATAGCTAAATCAGCTATTTCTGTTGAGTTGCTATATTCAATAATGCTAAATGTATTTAAGTTAAGGCTATCATTATACCCAATCATATCAAGGTTAATCATAGTACCTATATGCATTTGACCTAATAAAGCTTGGGTTACTGCATGATAACTCCCCCTTAATCCAGCCTCTTCTAAAGCATATAGTTCAATTCTTAGAGTTTTTATAGGTTTTAGATTTAATTCTTGATATAATCTGGCTATTTCCAAGATTGCAGCAACTCCGCTCGCATTATCATCTGCCCCTGGAGAGGATAAGAAATAGTTTGTGTCCCTATTACCATAAGAATCGTAATGAGCTCCTAATATTATAGCAGTATCTTCAGAGTAAATTCCAAGTTTGTCTGCAATAATATTATATTGCCATGAATTATTGACAATATCGGAATTATAAGGGAATACAAAATTATCGATATAGAAGGAGTCAAGCCTTGAATCAAAACCATAGCTTTGGAGTTTATCCCTTAACCATAGTGCAATGGTTCTATTATTAGGGTTAAAAGCATATCTGGAACCAAAACTCTCTAAATAAGAAATATTATTGGCTATAGAATCTTTATTTACAAATTCTTTATATTGGAGCAAATCACTATTGGTTTGCGAAATCCCTTTTATATTAATGAGACTAAGCAAAAGGATGATAACTATAGATGTCTTATTCCGAGAGTTCAATCCTATATATAGTTTTTGTTTTATTTGTAATCTTATATCTATCATCAATTCTTTGTCCAATTACCCAAACAATATCATCATTAGAACATAATAGCCATTGATTTTCTTTATCAACGATTGAATATTTCAAATTCTTGTAAAATTCAGATATTTTCTTTTCCCCTTTTAGTCCATAAGGATAGAAATAATCTCCCTTCTTCCATTTTCTTAAGATTAAAGGGAATTCTAATTTATCAGCGTCTAACATTGCTATATCCTTAGTTTTTGGAATCTTTATAAAAGATAAATCCTTGAGAAATTCCATTTCCAAACTCAAAGGGAATTTTATTGAAGTGAGATTGTCAGATATATGATATTCATTGTTATTAATTATATTGTTTTGTGTCAAAATCAGATACTCTCTATCCTTAACTATTCTATGAGTTTCGCTGAAGAATTGTTTGCCTGAGCTTTTTTCATAAATAGATTCTAAAATAGAATTAATAGTTGATTCATTGAAATTGTATTCATTTAGGAATTCATAGAGATAAATCCTCTGAGGATTCAAGCTTTTAATCTTTTCAATAGAAATATTAATTCTGTCATTTTCAAAAGCGAAAATCTCTTGCTTAGCTTGGTCAATAACAGTTCTAAATACCTGCTCTGTTTCCTTAAATCTCTCAATTTCTTTTAAAATAGTTCTTTGAAAATTAGGAGATATCTCCTTAATTAATGGAATCAACTCATGACGAATCTTATTTCGAGTATATTTAGTAGAACTATTAGTAGAATCTTCTACGAATTCAATATTATTTTTTTTTGCATAGGCCGATATTTCTTCTCTATTTGTAAAGAGAAGAGGGTGAATAATATTATTTATCTTATGTTGAATGCCATGCAATCCTGCAATACCAGTTCCTCTTATAATATTAATTAGGAAGGTTTCAATAGAGTCATCTCCATGATGACCAGTTGCTAAATATTTATAGTTATTCTTTTGGAGTAAATCTTCGAACCATCTATATCTTAAGTCCCTTGCTGCCATTTGAAGGCTTATCCCTTCAATATCCATGTGCTTATAAGTGTCAAACCTTATTTTATGAAGGGTGATATTATTCTTATTGCAGTAGTTTGTAACAAAATTTTCATCCCTAAAGGATTCTTCTCCTCTTAATTGGAAATTACAATGAGCTATTGCAAATTTATAACTGCTTTTGAGAAATAAATCACAAAGAACCATTGAATCAATTCCTCCACTTATGGCTAATAGAATTGTTTCATCATCAGAAAATAATAAGTTTTCCTCTTTGTATTTTTTAAAATTCTCAAGCATTGGGTTTATAGTTTTCTAAGAATAAAATCAGTCATTAAAGTATATAAGTGAAGTCGTGTATTGCCTCCATAAATACCATGGTTTTTATTTGGATAAGAGAATTGTTCGAATTGTTTGTTTGCATTGATAAGAGCTGTACTCATATCAATAGCATTTTGGAAATGCACATTATCATCTGCCGTTCCATGAATTAATAAGTAATTGCCCTTAAGTTTGTCAACGAAGTTGATAGGGGAATTAATATCGTAATTTGTTCCATTCTCTTGAGGAGTACGCATAAATCTTTCTGTGTATATATTATCGTAATACCTCCAATTGGTAACAGGAGCAACAGCAATAGCAGAAGAAAACACTTCAGCACCCTTAGTAATACAAATGCTGGACATATATCCACCATAGCTCCATCCAAATATTCCTATTCTGTTCTTATCAATATAATCTAAGGAGCCAAAATATTTTGCAGCCTCGATAATATCGTCTGATTCGTATTTTCCTAATTGTAAATAAGTAGCTTTTCTAAATGCCTCGCCTCTCATTCCGGTTCCTCTTGGGTCAACGCAAATTGTAATATAACCCTTTTGGGCAAGCATCTTATACCAATATGTATCTATATTTCTTCTTTGCGAATTTAATACTTCTTGAGACGAAGGCCCTGAATAGACAAAGAATAGTACAGGGTATTTCTTCCCCTTTTCCATATTGCTTGGCTTGATTATCCAATAATTAATATCTATTCCCTCTGAAGTTTTAAAGCTTGAAAACTCTTTCTTCTCATCTCCATATTCTTTAATCCTATCTCTAAGTTGGATATTATCTTCAAGTACAATAATTTCTTCTCCTTTTTGATTATTAACTGTATAAATCGAAGGAGTATTTGCATCAGAATAATTAGAGATATAGTATTTGCCTGTTTTTGAAAAATCAGCACTATAAGTTCCCTCTTGTTTTGATAATTGTTTTTCCCCCTTACCGTTGAATCCAATAACTAATAGTTCTCTATTGATTGGAGAGGATTTTGCTGCAGTGTAGTATATCTTCTTTTCTTTTTCATCAATAAAAGAAATGGACTCAATATCGTAATTATTATTAGTAATTGGCTTAATCTTTCCATCCTTTAGGCTAACCATATAAATATTCCAATAGCCCGACTTTTCAGACTTTAAAATAAAATTCTCATTATCTTTAAGGAAAAAGAAATCGCTTGGCTCGTCAATATAGCATTTGTTTGTTTCAGTATATATAGTCTTCTTTTCAAAATTATCTGTATTTACTAAATATACCTCATAATGATTTTGTAATCTATTAAGTTTATGGATTACAAGTTCGTTTTCTTTATTAGTCCATTGCATTCTTGGTAAATAATAATCCTTGTCCGAGCCAAGGTCAATCATTTTATGTGTATCCTTGTTTAAATCATAAACATATACATCTACAATCGAATTATCTTCCCCTGCTTTTGGATATTTATACTTATATTCTTGTGTATATAATTCTCCCCAAATAGTAAAAGAAAATTCCTTTACTCTGGACTCATCAAAACGATAATATGCTATTTCGCTGCTTGAAGCATTCCAAAAAAATCCTTTGGTTATTCCAAATTCTTCTTCATAAACCCAATCAGTAGTTCCGTTAATTATTTCGTTGAATTTACCATCCTTTGTAATTTGCTTTTCTACTTTTGTCTTTAAATCTACTACAAAGATATTATTGTCCCTAACAAAGGCAACCATCTCTGCGTTTGGAGAAAATTCAGCTAATCTTTGCTTTCCATTCTTGGATAAAGGAAATAATTCTTTTGTTTCAATATTATATATATAATAATCTGCTAAATAGGAATGACGATAAATATATTCAGGGTTTAGAGATAATAGGATTTTCTTTTCGTCTTGAGAGAAATTATAATCAGCTACAATATTCTTTTCATTATCATTACCAAAATTAAGCTGAGAAAACTCAAGAATATCTCCGATTTTGTCTTTAGATGTATAATTGTATTTTTCAATAGATTCATTTGTTAGTACGCAATAGTTCTCTCCATTATTCATTGAGCGAATTTCATTAATCCCTTTAGCTCTAAAGGTTGGTTTTGCCCATATATCTTCTAAAGTAATTTGCTTTTGAGAAAAGGACGTGTATCCAAGTAATGCACACAGTGTGAGGGTTAAAATCTTCTTCATTCTTCTTAATCCATTAAATTGTCAATTAATATATCTTTGTATTTCAACAAAGGGTCAATATTTTTTCTGTCCTCTGGGAATAGTTTATTCATCACAAATAAATCGATAGGGTGGGAGTGACGATATTTATTTAATGATAGTCTATGCATAAACTCAGTCAAAAATAATCCCCAATTAGTCCCAGTGTGTGTTCTATAATATGCCTGTATCGCATCCTTGTACTCTGGGAGGATTACATCTTTCTCGTCGTAAATTGGAGTGTTTTCCAATCCTTTGGCTACAGAGAACATAAGGTATTCAATCTCTCTAATTACTAAATCATGTCTTATGAATTCTGGGTTTTCTTTCAAGAATAAATCTCTCCACTCAATCCTTCTCATAATTTCAGATAAAGGAACGTTTAAGGTAGCATGCCAATAGGATGGAATACCGCAATCACTAATATAATTACTTAGATAATAAGAGTATTCTCTTGAAAGATATTTTTCAAATTTCTTATATAAAAAGCTTGAATCAACTTCAATTCTATAAGAAGTGTCCTCAAAGGTTGCTATTCTATAGCCCCATTGTGCATATTCTTTAATAAAAGCAGAAATATCGCTTTTGAGTTTTGGTAAAATATAAATATCATTTAAGAAATAGCCTCTTATCTCTTCATCAGAAAAAGTTTTATGAAGAGTTAGGCTCTTATCGTTGCATGATATTTCATGATAGAAGTACAAAACCTGAAATGCCCAATCAGCTAAATCAGGATTATTACTAAAATCCTTTTCGTAGATTTCGCATGCTTTAATAATCACATCTCTTTCCGAAAAAGGTAGCTTTGTTAGTTTCTTTGTAAATTCAGTGATTGCTTCGTCATCCAAATAGCTTGTGTTTTGTGCATTTAACCCAAGGTTTGCGAATATGGACAATAAGATGATGAAAAATATTCTTCTCATAATACTAATTATTTATTTATCTAATATATAATCTTCTCAACTTGCAAATATAAGAAAAATCTCTAAGAGGTCAATTATTTTGTCAAAAAGAAAAAAGGTAGTATTTTTGCAACTCATTGAAAAATTTGAAGATGAACGCAATCAGAATATCTAAAATATTGGATTTTATATCTTATATATGCATTATAGCAATGATTGGACTATATGTTTTTAATCGTCCAAGTATTGAAATTACACTAATAATCTTGCTTGGAATAGCATTAATAAGAATGCTATCGAGTAATCTTAAAGCTAATTATTACTCGAAATTTTACAAGAATCTTAATGATGAAAATGATATTCTTAGAAATAAGATAGAGAGATTAGAAAACGAAAATAAATAAATAATACAAATAAACAAATAATTTATGGCATCAACTCAAGATATTAAGAATGGATTATGTATCGAAATGAATGGCGATTTGCTTTCTGTTGTTGAATTTTTACATGTTAAGCCGGGTAAGGGAGCTGCCTTTGTTCGTACTAAATTAAAAAGTTTCAAAACAGGTAGAACAATTGAACATACTTTCCCAAGTGGAGCTAAATTTGATACAGCGAGAATTGAACGCAGACCTTATACCTTCCTTTATAAAGACGATTCAGGTTATAATTTTATGCACTCAGATACTTATGAACAAATCTCTATTCAAGAGGAGATTATTAATGCACCAAGTCTTTTAAAAGAAGGACAGTATGTTGAAATGATTGTTCATGCTGATACCGAAACTCCTCTTTCATGCGAATTACCTGCATTTGTTGATATGGAGATAGTATACACAGAGCCAGGAGTAAAAGGAAATACCGCAACTAATGCTATGAAGGATGCAACAGTTGAGACTGGGGCGAAAATTAGAGTACCTTTATTTATTGAACAGGGAGAAAAGATTAAGGTAGATACAAGAACCTTCGAATATTCGGAAAGGATTAAATAATCATTAGAGAAATCTCTCTTAATTAAAAAGAAAAAAGCCGATAAGTTTAATTACTTACCGGCTTTTTTTATTAGGTGTGTTTTATCCTAAATATGATTGAAGTATATGACTTCTTGAAGTGTGTTTAAGCCTTCTAATCGCTTTTTCTTTGATTTGTCTTACTCTTTCTCTTGTAAGGTCAAATTCCAAGCCAATTTCATCTAAGGTCATTGGAGGATATCCATCTAATCCAAAGAACATCTTTAGAATATCTCCCTCTTTTTGAGTTAGGGTAGAAATTGCTCTATTAATTTCTTTCTGCAGACTTTCATACATAAGCTCAGCCTCGGGAGTAGTATCCTCATCGCTTCGCATATAGTCATACATATTATTGTCCTCATCAGTAGTAAGTGGAGCATCCATAGAAAGATGTTTCCCACTATGACGTAAACTTTCTCTTACTTCACTGTCTGTAAGTTCAAGCTCCGATGCAACTTCCTCAGGGTTAGGAGTTCTTTCGTACTCTTGTTCCAAACGAGCATAAGCTTTATTTATCTTGTTTAGTGAACCAATTTTATTTAAAGGGAGTCTTACAATACGACTTTGCTCAGCAAGTGCTTGTAAAATACTTTGACGAATCCACCAAACTGCATAAGAAATAAACTTAAAACCACGAGTTTCATCAAAACGTTGAGCGGCTTTAATTAGTCCAAGGTTACCCTCGTTTATAAGGTCTGGCAAGCTCATTCCCTGGTTTTGGTATTGCTTTGAAACCGATACCACAAATCTTAAATTTGCATTTGTCAATCTTTCAAGTGCTTCTTGATCACCTTGCTTTATTCTTTGAGCTAACTTAACTTCCTCCTCAGGAGATATCATTTCCAATCGACCTATTTCTTGGAGATACTTATCCAAGGAGGTAATCTCACGATTAGTGAGCTGTTTTGTAATTTTTAGCTGTCTCATTTTATCTTATCTTTCTTTTTTTGTTATCTAAAACCTTGGGTTAAACGTAATATGTTTTTAATTGTTACAATAATACTTGTTTTTCAATATCTCTTTTCGAACATCTTCCATAACAAGGTATTGTATAGATTTTCCATTTCTAATATCTTCTCTAATCTGAGTTGAAGATATTTCAATTATCGGAGAATTTATCCTTATGACATTCTTTTCTTTATCAAATTTATCTGTTTTACAATTTGCTCTTGGATACACCAATATCTTAAATTCATCAATGATTCTCTGATAATCTCTCCATAATTCAAAACACATTAAATTATCCTCACCGATAATAAGAACAAATTCATTAAGAGAATGTTCTTGTTTAAGGAATTTTAAAGTATTGTAAGTGTATGAAGGCTTTTCCAAGTAAAATTCAACGTCGCATATATTGAATTTATTATTATCCTTAATAGAAGTTTTAACAAGATTTAATCTGATTTCGTCTTCAAGTAGAGTATCTTTTTCTTTAAGCGGGTTTTGTGGGCTAACCACAAACCATATTTCCTCTATATCTGTATTTTCAATAATATTATTTCCTATTATCAAATGCCCTAAATGAATAGGGTTAAAGCTTCCAAAAAATAATCCAATCTTTTTAGGTATTTCCTCCAAAGTCATCAATAAATCCAATTAACTATGCCCTTTTACGAAACAACCCCAAAAAGGTTATACTAAAAGGTTTTTTCCTATGAGGTATAAATTTATTCTAAGATATGGGTGTTTTTTTTAATAATACTTTTGTACTTTTCCTTTGATTTTTGATTAAGAAAGCTATTATCAATAAATTCAAACCATTTTGGAATAACATTTTGGAACTTCTTGTACGAATTATCTATGGTTTTTCTATCGACATAATCGACAATTAAGTTTTCAAAGTCTTGTCTTTTTAAATTATTTTTCTTCCCATTAAGGTTTAAAGCTAAATCTTCTATGTCTTTTGGTATAACCATTTTTGTCGAAAGTAAATCATAGGCTGG
This sequence comes from Bacteroidota bacterium, assembly GCA_023415495.1. Lineage (GTDB taxonomy): Bacteria > Bacteroidota > Bacteroidia > Bacteroidales > P3 > UBA10566. The sequence continues at coordinate 89,336 of JAEZKK010000023.1, read as the reverse complement.
TGATAATTCATGTTTTCCTTTTTTATTGCAGAGGGAAAAGTTTTTTAGATGCATATCGCTATTTCCAATTAAATAAGAGAATAAAATGATTTCAAAGAAACTAATAATATCTAAAATTGGATTTGCTGAATACTTAAGTATTATTTTAGCAATCTGTTCATAAGAACCTTTATACTTGTATTCTGTTAGCCTATTAGTTAGTTGACACATATCTTCCATTGCAATTTTATTTCCTTTTTTATCTCTGTCAATTCTTTTGGTAATATATGCTAAGCTGTTGTCACTTAATCTTATTAAAGTATGTGGTACAGTTTTTATTTTTGCAATTTCTGCTAAATGCATAGATAAGTCTTCATTTTCTGGTAGAGATTCATATTTTGAGGATTGAGGTTTTAGTATATAATTTCCCAATACACCAATAATAGTAAATCGATTAGGTTCACCCTTTTCTGATTTAATTTGTAAAGAAATTTTTGGCTGAACTCCTGTTAATGTGATTTTTGAGTTAATCACTTCAAGTGCTAAACTATCAATATCTTTTAAGGAATAATTAATTAGTGGAGGAGTAGATTCTCCAAATATTTTTTTAGAGCAATTTTGATGGAAATCAATATCATTATCCTCTAAGTGTTTATAGCAGTAAAGACATCTTTTCATTATAATTCATCATTAATGGGAATAACACTAACAGCTCCAATACAATCTTTACAGCATGTAAGCAAAAGTGACATCCTATCATTATTATTAATCTTCCAATTTTTTTGAGCAATATCCAATAACCATCCTTCTGGAATTAATCCATCGAAAAACGGGAAGAGAATATCGCTTTTGAAAATAACTTTCTCTAAAGGCATTGTTAAACTAATTGGTTGAGGATTGCTGCTACTAAGATATTCGTTTTTATATTCAAACTTATATCCATCCTCGTTTTCGGTTAATACTCCTGCCAATTTATCTTGAAAATATATATTTGCTTGTCTCATATAAATTAGTTGATTTTAAATTGGCTTCTATCCATATCTACTACTCCTAATTCAGAACCAAATAATGCTAAGATTTGATTAACCTTATCCATTCTTAAAGTCGATTTCCCTTGCTCAAGTTCTCTAACGAATCTAAGTCCAACACCAGATTTCTCAGCAAGGTCAATTTGAGTTAAACCAGTTTCCTTCCTTTTTTGTTTGACGAACTCTTTTAATGATAATCTATCCATAATTATACCTTTTAGGGTATAAAAACATGTACATACAGTAAAATTATACCCTTTAGGGTGCAAATATACAAAAATAAATACAATTTATACCCCACTGGGTATAAAATTAATTGATTTTAGAACTAAATACATTCTTTAGAGAATAAATATTAAGTACTTAATAAGTAATACCAATAAAAACACCTATTGCAACTGATTTTTTTTCAAAAACCATTCTGGAATAACGATAGCTTATACTTTGAGCCTCAAATTCAAATCCAAATTGAATTGAAGTTTTCTCGTATTGCTTAATACATAATCCAATTTTAGGATTAATCATAGGACCAACTTCTTTAAAATCATTTAATAAATAATATGAATACCCAGCTGCAAATGATATAAATGGAGAGTATTTATTATTTAATACATACACTCTTAAATCTCCAAAAATAGGAATAATTGGGATACTACTATTAAAATAATATCTATAACCGACTCCCACTCCAAGATAAACATAAGGATTAAATTGATAACCATTTATCAGATTAAGTTTAAATCTATCAACTCCATAAGGACCTTGTTTGAAAAGGTAACTTGTCTCCATTATTCCAGTGAAACCAGCTTTCAAGCCTTCTCTTCTTTGTCCGTAAGAAGATAAAATGCTAAAAGATAATAATACAGTAATTAAAATTTTTCTCATAGTGTATTTGTTTATAGATTTTTTTCTATGTATTTCTAATTATCTAAATTCATTGAGGAATATTCTCTTTGTTCCAATAGCGTGGATTAAACCAATTGTCTTCTTCGTTTTTTATTCCTAATGAATATTGAATCTTTTTAATACGATACTTTTTTGAAGTGCCATAGTCTAATATTTCTACCTTTACTAAGCTACCATTGTTCTTTAAAATTTTCACCCTTACTTTTGCTAACACATTATCTTGAAATATAGAACTACTATAATAAACATCCCTCCATAATATATCTCCAGGCTTATATGAATTTATATCTCGTATTCTGTTTTCTATTAATCTTCCTTGCTTGAAAATCAGTTGAATAATTGCATTCTTTCTAAAGCCGTAATGCTTCTCTAAATATAATTCTTCTCTAGTAATTATGTCGTAGCTTGAAAGATAATCAACAAGTGTATCTGAATACCAATCAGCCATAATTAATCCATCAATTAATACCGGACTATAGTTTATAGATTCAAAGTACTTTAATAAATCTAGTTTTTCTTCAGTTCTGTCAGCCTTTTTTACTTCTAATAAAAAGAGTTTATCGTCAATAATCTTCCAAGTTGCAATATAACCCCTCCAACAACCAGTATGTGGGAAATTGTAGTTATCATAATAAGTAAAAGGACCATGTTTCTTAATATCATTAAAAGGAAAGGATTTTAGATAAAAAGTATCCTTATTAATAATAAGCAAATCAGGTCTCTGCTCAGTAGCATTAGCATTAAAACTAAACATTAATCCCAATACAATAATTAATAAGCTCTTTTTTATATTCATACTCTTAGTTTGTATATGATTTGAATTTTCAAAGATATTAATTATTTTCTATATAGAATGTTTATTCCTTAATTTAAGAAGTCCCAAAAAATAATAATCAATTAGATATTGCGTTTAATGAGAAAAAGGTCTTTAATGCCCATAAAGACTTTAAATTCCTTAATGTATTTTGATTTTTATCGGAATTACATAAACTTAATCTTGGGCTTATTGTTTATTATTTAGCTTAGCAATGTTTTAAGAATTAAATATTGTAATTTTGCTTTTGATTATTCTTGAATTAATTAATAACTAAAAAATATGATTATGAAAATTAAGTATTTAGGTTTGATTTTCCTCGCTCTTGGGCTTGGCTCTTGTATTACTCAGAGAGAGTATAGCGAATTGGAGCAAGAGAACCAGAGAAACCTTAAGGAAAAGGAAAGATTGAAATGGGAGGTTGCTGATCTAACAACTAAAAGTAAGGCAATTAATGACGAATTAGGCTATTTCCACAATCAAGCTAAGGAATATGAGGCCGAGATTAGTCGTCTTAGTAAGGAAACTTCTGATTTGAAAAAGGATATTGATAATTTGCAGAGAGATATAGAGGAGTGTAATAGAAGAAATAGAGAGGCTATGGCTTCGAAGAGTCAGGATTTGGACAAGTTGTCTCAAGATTTGTTAAATGCACGGTCGACTTTGAATAAAAGAGCTCAGGAATTAGCAGATAAGGAAGAGAAATTTGAAGAATTGAAGAGGGAGTTTGCTAAGAAAGAGGATAGATTAAAGGAATTAGAAAAGGCTTTAGAAGCTAAACAAGGCGAGGTTAATAATATCCAGACTATGATTTCAAATGCTTTATTGGGCTTTAGAGATAAGGGTTTGGAGATTACTAATAAGGATGGTAGAGTTTATGTTTCTATGGATGAGAAGCTTTTGTTTAAGAGTGGAAGTTGGCAGGTAGGGCAGGATGGTATTGCAGCTCTAAAGGAGATTGCTTTAGTATTGGAAGAAAATCCAGATATAACTGTTATGGTTGAAGGACATACCGACAATGTTCCACTTAGAGGAAATCAACAGGTTAAGGATAATTGGGATTTAAGCGTAATGAGAGCAACGGCAATAACTAAGATACTACTAAATTCGGCTATAATTGCCCCAGAGAGAATTATCCCATCGGGTAGGGGAGAGTTTAGCCCAATTATGACAAATGCAAGTGCTGAGGGAAGAGCAAAGAATAGAAGAACAGAGATTATCCTAACGCCAAAAGTAAACGAATTGCTTAAGTTGATTGAGTAAGCTATTAAATACACAGAGTTACTTATAAATAATACAATCGTTTAATGGGAGAAATATTAAATGAAGAATTAAACCAAATATTTGAAAACGCTGCTGTTGCATTAATACTTGTAAATAAAGATGTAAGAATAAAACGCATTAATAAGGTTGGAGAAGAGTTTTTTGGGCAAGGTATAGTGGATGTTAATGGCAAATTACCAGGAGAGGCTTTTAAATGTGTCCATGCCTTTATTAATGAAAATGTTGTATGTGGGGAAACTAAGGAATGTGCCAATTGCCCATTAAGAAACAGTATAGAAACAACATACAAAACTGGGAATAATCTTTATAAGGTAGCAGGAGATTTGGAAATAAACTTAAGTGATAGGGTTTATAACCTAAATTTACTAATTTCAACTTCATTGCTTGAAATCTCTGATTTGAAGTTTGTATTAGTTACCATTGAAGATATTACTAATGAGAAGAAACTGCAAAATGAGTTAAAAGTTAGGGAAAAAGAATTGGAAGAGCTAATTGCATCAAAGAATAAATTCTTCTCTATTATTGCTCATGATTTAAAGAACCCTTTCTTAACAATTGAAGGTTTTGCCAAGCTATTATTAGATGAATATTCTCAATTTAATATTGAGGAGAGGGAAGAGTTTTTGGGAATTATAATTCAAAGTTCCAAAAATACTTATAAACTACTCGAAAACCTACTTCTATGGTCTCAAATTCAGCTTGGACAAATGAAATGTAATATAGAAGAAGTTAGTATCACAGAAATTATAAATGAAACTTTATCTCAATTGAGTACAATGGCAGAAATAAAGAATATTGAGATTAATGTGATTTCTTCTATGGATATAATAACTAAAGTAGACAGATTTATGTTTGCAACTGTTATGCGTAATTTAGTAACAAATGCTATTAAGTATACTCCAAAACGAGGTATGATTTCAATAAGTTCAAATATTATTAATAATAAGCTTCATGTATCAGTTAATGATAATGGTGTTGGGATAAAGACTGAAGACTTTTCAAAAATCTTTAGTATAACAGAAAAATACACAAAGCAAGGAACAGAACAAGAGGAGGGAAGCGGTTTAGGTCTTATCTTATGTAAAGAATTTATCGACTTACATAAGGGAGAGATATGGGTTGAGAGTGAAATAGGGAAAGGTTCAACTTTTAGATTTACTATACCAATTAATTAACTCCTATAACCTAATATTAATTACCAATAGTTTTCTTAGATTTTTATCCAATTAAATCAAAGAAAAAAATAATTAAATCAAGTTTGTAACTATTTAATCTTAATTTAGATGTGAATATCATGGCATGAAGTTCTCAACATCATGGCATGAATCACTCGAAATCATGCCATGAAATGGAAAGAATCATGGCATGAATTGGAGGAAATCATGCCATGAATTGCACATTATCATGCCATGAATCCGAGATCGAAGTCCTATAAAAAAAGTTCAAAACAAGACTTAGTTATATTAAAGTCTAATTTCTCGACTTTAAATTCAAAGAAAAAGGCATCTAAATTACTTTAGACGCCTTTTAAATAGTGTTTTATGAATTGTATTGCTTAAATACTAAATAGATTTGTAAGCAATTGTTTCTATTTCTACCATACATCCTAAAGGAAGTTTCTCAACTGCATAAGCTGCTCTTGCTGGGAGAATATCCGTGTAGTATTGTGAATAGATACTGTTCATTGCTGCGAAATCATCCATGGAGTCTAATAAGCAATTCATCTTTACAACATCATTAAAGCTATAACCAGCCTCTTCTAATATCGCTTTAATATTCTCAAATACCTGTTTAGTTTGCTCTATTATTCCTCCTTCAACAAGTTTTCCAGTCTTAGGGTCGATAGGCGTTTGCCCAGAGATATATAAGAAACCATTATCAGTTTGGATAGCTTGGCTATAAGGACCAATTGCCTTTGGAGCTTTTTCAGTGTTAATTACCTTGTTCATATTCTATTTATTTTATTTATTAATAATGAGTTTCTTGTTTATAGTCTTATTATTTGAAAGAATTCTTAGAAAATAAGTTCCATTATTTAATCCTTGAATATTTATCTCTTTATTATCAATCTTAGTATTTTCGTTTAAAACAACTTGACCAAGAGAGTTAATGATTTGAAGATTTACTGTGTTCTCTTCGTTAGAGGTAATTCTAAAACTACCATTATTAGGATTAGGATAAATACTTAGGTTGATATCTAAGCTAATATCATCGATAGAAGAAGAATTAAGAACTTCGATTATCTTTTCAGAAGAGTATTTAGACTGACAAGTTCCTAATTGAACATTAACCCTATAACGGTATTCTCCCTCAGAGGTTGGAGTATCGTTATAAGTAACTCCGGTATGGGAAATTACTGTCCAATCCTCATTATCCTTTTTTCTTTCCCAATTGATAATCGAACCTTTATAGTTCATCAACCTAATTGTTCCCGTTGGAGTATTTTCGATTATTGTATCTCTTGAACCTATAAGCTCTCCAGCCCAAGTGCGATTAATATTAACCGAAATAATATTAGAAGTATCTTTTAGAGTTCCATCGGAGAATACTATTCTTCTATAGAAAGTAGAGTCGTTAAGAGTTTCTGGTTGATAGTTTTGAGTGTTATTGGTCTGACTTGCTGCAGTCCAATCTGTATTTAATTTCTTTTCTTCCCAAAGATAGGTGAAATTCCCTCTTCCTCCTGTTGGTAATAGTCCTGTTATTTGCGTAGGAGTTCCTATTTCGCAAAAGTCTTGGGTTGAAGAAATAATGTTATCAAAGATTTCTGGGAAAGTAGTTGTGAAATTTCTTCTTGTACCATATCTTGTTCCGTAGCTTGAGGTTACAAAGGCTCTATAATAATAAGTAGTTTGTTCTGTAAGTCCTTGAGCAGTTACGTTAAATACCCCAGTTGAGCTATCATTTATAATAACTTTAATATCGTTTATTGTTGGTAAATCAGTAGCACTTGAAGTTAATACAATACCTTTTTCAATAAAAGTTCCATCTCCCTTACTGATTAATGTTCCTGAAATATCTGCTTGTGTGTTTCCAATATTTGAAGTAAGACCTGTAATGATTACTCCTAAACCATCTGTAGTTGTTAAGTTCATTATCTCACCAAGGTCAGTACCTGATTGGGTGCTTGCAAAAGGTCTGTAGAAATACATTGTACTTGGGGAAAGAGAAGTCAAGGTAGTATTGATAAGCGAATCATTAGAGGTTGCTAATACCTTTATACCATAGGTTTCATTTACGCTATCTGCGGAAGTATGGTAGTAAAACCCTTTTTCAATAATAGTTGCGGATGCTCCACCATAAATAATAGCTCCCTTAACATCGGCACTAATTGCATTAATTGAACTTGAAATTACTCCGTTATTCTTTGTCTGTGGTATATCGGACATAAATTTAAAGCTCATTGTTGAATCATTAATATATCTAATATGAGATATTGGCTTATTATTTACTATTGTTCCGTTTTTAAGCGATATTGCAGGATTGGTATATGCAGTGATTAATGTATTATTCACATTGCCTGGGAAAACAGCATTTGCAGTTTGGTTGTCAGAAGCATTTCCAGTAGCTGTTTTGATAAATAAACCCTTATCATAAGGATCTACATTAATATTATTACCTCCAGGCCAAAGGTCTAATCTGTTTTGGTCAGCATGTATAATTAATAATCCCTGAGTAGGTACATAAGCATCCCATTTTTCTTTCTTTCTATGTTCCAACATTAGAAACTCATTAGCACTTAAGTAAATCTTATATGCAACCATAGTATCTTTTAATGCAGGAAGGATACAGTCTGTATTAGCATTTAGTGTAATAGGTGAGCCCCAATTAACTAATTCCCTTTCATAGGCATGGTAGTAAGGAGGAGTATTTGAATTATTATTATAACCACCTGAAGCCATTATATCCCAAGTTTCTGGATGTACCATTTCTCCATTTGTGCCTTGATAGTCTGTATCGTAGAAATCTGGAAGACCAAAAATATGAGAGGTTTCATGACAAAGAGTGCCAATCCCGTCCATTGAGACTGAGGAACGTTTTTCAGCTGAGCAAGAATATCTTCTAAATTGTCTTTGGTCTTTAAGCCCAGCTTGATAGAACCTTGATGCATGTGGCCAAATCTCATCATTATTACCTGTTGAGGATTTTGGAGTGCCTGCAAAAATAAAATGCACATTATCCACTACTCCGTCATTATCATTATCGTAATCGGCATAATTGACAAGAGGGTCAGCAAGAGTAATTGCTGTGTTTACAAATGCAGACATGTTCTGCATGCTATTTCCTGCATAGTAAAGAGATGTATTAGGAAGAGTTACTGGTCCTACAACATCGAACTCAGCATCCATTCTGCCTGATGAATTGTCAAAGAAATATTCCTTAGCACTACCAGTAGCACCATTATAATTATAACCAATTTGGTTACACATATTATCAAAATTAGTTTGAGGGAAAGTAAAGGCTTTATCGCTAAACTCTACAAGTATTACTAACAACTTTGTTTGACCAACTGTAGGAAACTTATCTGTATTACTACCATTAGCTGATAGCTTAAAGTTCTCTTTCATTTCCTTAATTTGATTCTCACTAAAGAATAAATTATATGGTAGAGTACTTAGAAAAGTTTTTTCTTGTTCTGTTCTGTATTCTGGATTTACTGCAAGGAAATTAGAAGGAATTAAATCTCCGTTTTCTGATAATTGTGCGTAAACGAAATTTCCTTCTCTATTATGAATAAGTGTATAATTATCTATGGAAATAGCCCAATTAATGCTTTCATCTCCTTTTATGGTAAAGGTTAATTCTTTTCCATTTATTTGTTTAATGGTTTGTTTCTTTTGTAAAGCCGGTATTGCAAAGCTATTAATGCTTATAAATACCATTAATGCAATCACTGCAATAAATTTTAGATTCAATCTCTTCATTCGTTATTAATTATATTCTTTTATATATTCGCTTATCCTTGTTTAGACAAAAAACAAGCAACAAAATTACATATAATATACGAAAACACAATAATATTTATTGCAAATAAAACAAAAAGAGCCTGCTATAGATAGCAGACTCTTTTAAAATAAGAATTATAAAATTATTTTTACAATCGATTATTTGTTGATAATAAGTTTGTTAGTTTGCTTAACTCCGTTAACAATTACGTTATAGAAATAAGCTCCATTAGAAAGGTTAGAAGTGTTGATAGAAACTCTCTTTGAAGAGTTTGCAGTTTGATTTCCTTGTTCCATTCTAATAACTTCTCTACCTGTGATATCATTAATAGTGATAACAACGTTTCCGCTTGTTCCTAAAGTGTACTCAATACTTGTTTCGTTTTGAGCAGGGTTAGGATATGCATTTACGTTAAATACAGAAGAAGATACTTCGTTGATAGAAGCACCATTGTTTGAAACAAATGTTCTAACCATTGGATAAGAGTTATTGCTTAACCAGCTTCCGAATAAATCACCCCAAGCATAATTAGCTAAACCAGGAGTATTAACAACTACTGAATAGTAATCTTCTGGATTGAAAGTATAAGCTCTATCTCTTGAATCATTACCTACTAAGAACATGCCATCATCTAATAATTTATAACAAGCATAATACCATGCGTTAGTATCAACCATAATATTAGGAGTAGTTAGAGGTAAGAATATTGTATTGAAGTTTCTTGTTCTTTCGTAAATAGTGGTAGCGTCAGTAAATAAACCATTATTTAATTCGCCATTAGAAAGTGTATGAGGATTAGTTATAGCAATTGTTTGAAGTGCATTATCCCAACCAGGGAAGTTTGCCCAATCAATTTTCTTTAATGAACCTTGAATTCTAATTCCAGCTTCACAAGAGTCAACTGCAGGTACAACTTCGATACCTTTGAAGAACCAGCCTTTAGTGCTAAGGTCTTTTGAAGGGATGAAACGAGTACAAACTTCAAATCCAGTAGTGAATTTTAATGGAGAGTCATCAGTAATATATTTAGTAGAACCTTCTAGGATTTTACCATAAGAAGCAGAAACACCTTCAAATAACATATTGTAGTCAGCAGCCCAACGTTTAGAACCATAATCAATATGTAATGGATCTACATCTTGTACTTCATAGAAAATAGTATCAATTGCTTGAAGAGCATCAACTCCATTATGAGCATAGTTTACACCTGTAGAAACCATATTCCATCCAGCAGTAGCACTATATAAATTTGTAGAAACAGCAGCAACTTCAACATTTGATTGTCCAGGAGCTAAAGTAATAGGATCCATAATATAGTTAGTATCTTCAATCCAATGAATATTAAACCAACCTGGATTATTTCTGTTTTCCTTAATAAATGTATATGTATAAGGAGTAGCAGTTATATCATCAATAGAATGAATTCTTTCTTGAGCAAATACATTTGTTAATGTATCACCACCAGTATTACTTACTGTTGCAAAGAATAACATAGTATCAAGAGGGTAACCCATAGGTACAACGTGGTATGCATTATAACCGTGATTAGAAGCAACAACATCTAAACGAGCCTCTGGTCCATTGTCAACTGTTACGCTATCTAAAATCCATAAGTATCCAGAAGGTTGTGCTGTAGTTGCATTGTATTCTGAATAACGTAAACGAATATAAAGTTGTGTTTGATCAATAGTAGAAGTCTTAGGTAGGGTTACTCTTTTTCTTCCTCTTGTAGCTTCATTAGAGTTTAATTCAACTCCTCTTACGTTAAACTCGATTGAATCGTAAGTAGCAAATGTTGGAGAAGTACTCCAATCGATAAAATACTTATCAGCATTGAAACGTTGAGTGTATTGGTTGAATTCAACGTCAACAACATTCCAACCAGTTGTAGTAACAGGAGTAGTTAGTTCAACAGCTGTGTTAGTTACAGAATTGTTTTGGTTTCCATCTGCAGAAAATTGGTCGCGAGGAGATACTAACATAAATCCATTTCCAATACCTGCACCAATTGCAGTTGTAAAGTAATAGAATCCATTGTTTGCCATTCCAAACCAATTGTTAACAATTGGGTAATTAGTTGCAAACCATGCTGCATTAGTTGTTACTGTATCAAAACGAGCAAAAGTACCTTTAGCTCCAGCTGTATGACCAGCTAATGCTTTTGCAGAATATTCAGTAGAAATATCGAAATCAACAGTTAAAGCAGCTGTTTTTGCATTTGATTTGTTGTTGATTTTGTTAACCTTAGCATTCTCAATGTTTACTTTGGTTGCAGTCGCTTTAACTGGTGTTTTACCATCAGCTGAAACGAATCTTTGTGCATTTGCACTTGTTGCTCCAAGAATTAGAGCAGCAACTAATAATAGTGTTCTTTTCATGATTAAATTGTTTTCGTTAAACTATTTTTGTTCTTAATTATGTTTTTCCAACTTGCAAATATACTACATCTTATTATTCATTGCAACTTTTTTTGTCTTTTTTTTCATTTTCCTGACGGAAAATTACTAATTTTGCTGTACTAAAATTCAAATATTCATGAAATTACATTTTATTGCTATAGGTGGAAGTGCAATGCATAATCTTGCAATTGCCTTAAAACAAAAAGGTTATTTTATAACAGGTTCTGATGATGAGATTTTCGACCCTGCTAAATCGAGATTAGAGAAGTATGGATTATTACCTAAGAGTATTGGTTGGAGTGAGGAAAATATAAATAGTGATTTGGATGCAATTGTATTGGGGATGCATGCTAAAAAAGATAATCCTGAACTCTTAAAGGCACAAGCTCTGGGATTAAAAATCTATTCCTATCCAGAGTTTCTGTATGAGATGTCTAAAGAAAAAATAAGAATAGTAATAGGAGGCAGCCATGGTAAAACAAGTATTACAGCAATGATACTCCATGCTCTAAACCATTGTGGAGTAGAAGCAGATTTTATGGTAGGAGCTCAGCTTTCGGGGTTTGAGGTAATGGTAAAGCTAACTGATAATGCCAAATATATGGTTTTAGAAGGGGATGAGTATCTTACCTCCCCAATAGATTTAAGACCTAAGTTTCATTTATATAATCCTAATATTGCTTTAATAAGTGGAATAGCATGGGATCATATTAATGTATTCCCTACCTTTGATATATATCAGGAGCAGTTTAGTATCTTCTGTGAAAAGATAGAGAAAGAAGGGTCGCTAATTTACTGCAATGAGGATAAGAATGTAAGGGAAATAGTAAATTCAGCAAGAAAAGAAATTAAAAAACTCCCTTATGGAATTATACCAAATAGGATAGAAAAAGGTAAGACAATAATAGAGTGGGAGGGTAAGGAATATATATTAAAAGTGTTTGGAGAACATAACCTTATGAATATCTATGGGGCAATGTTAGCATGCCAAGAGATAGGAATAAGCAATAATGATTTTCTCAAAGCAATACAAAGTTTCTCAGGAGCTTCGAAACGCTTAGAATTAGTAAAAGAAAATGATAATGTAGCTATATATAAGGACTTTGCACACTCGCCATCCAAGCTAAAAGCTACTATTTCGGCACTTAAAAATCAATTCCCAGATAGGAAATTAGTCGCAGCAATGGAATTACACACTTTTAGCTCTCTAACCTCAGAATTCCTATTACAATATAAAGGTGCTATGGATATGGCTGATTTGCCAATAGTATATTTCAATCCAAAAACAATAGAACATAAAGGATTGCAAGAAATAACAAAGGAGCAAGTATTCTCAGCATTCGACAGAGAAGATATAATAATTTGTAACAAAAGCTCAGAGGTAATAGATTATATCAAAACAATAAAATGGGAGAACAAAAACCTATTAATGATGAGCTCCGGCAATTTTGATGGAATAAACTTCGATGAACTTGCAAATCAATTAATCTAAATGCCTTTCTCTTTTTCTTTTAATTATTCTGCTTGTCCATATTGGTAGTACTATTAGTCCTAATACTATGTATGGGTAATAGGTGTATGTTCGCCAAAGGACTGATAGAGTTGTGGAAGTGCCTATTGGGAGAAATTCGCCTAAGAATATTGGAAATGCAAATTCAGCAACTCCACTGCTACCTGGTGTTGGACTTATTAAAAGGATTATCCACATAACTAATTGTCGAACAAAAATCAATAAATGATTCCCAATAGGGGTAAAGGCAAGAATAAGGAAGTTAACAGCTAAGAATCTGCTTGACCAGGAGATCACTGTGCTTAAATACGCTTTTGTCCAAAACCAAAAAGATTTACCCCTAAATTCTTTTGATGACATTACTACATCATTCCCCATTTTCTCCATCCCCTTGGATATCTTCTTAAATAGTCTTTTTCTTGAGAGTTTTAATAATATGTATTTAAAGCCCTTAGGTGAGATAAATATTGCTAATAGAATTACTAAGGTCAAAAAGCACATTACACCATAGCCCATAAGAAATACTGAGAAAACTCCATAGGTATTGCCAAAGAGATTGAAATCAAAATCATTTACAAAGGCGAGATTCGAGCCTATTATTAAAATAGTAATTGGTGCGATAACTATATAAAATAATTCATCTAAAAGAGCAGTAATCATTACAATAGCTGTGCTTCTCCCAGGTGGTATTCCTTCTAATGAAACTATAAAAAAAGCTAATGCTGAACCTCCAACAATTGAAGGAGTTATTGCTGAGCCAAACTCCCATAGCATAATTATTTCAAAACTTTGCCTCCATGAAAGCTGTTTATCAGATAATAACCTAATTCGATACATATACATTAGGTCTCTCATGGCAGTAAATAATAATGCAATAAATAAGCAAAGAGTTGAAGCCCAAGTCCAGTTTTTAATTATTGACTTTATAATATTTGTCTGCTTCTCAATTTTATAGTTTCCCTTATTATTCCCTTCTACCTCTAATAATTCATTGATTTGAACAATTTCATCATTATTAGAGTCAAACCAATAATGTGTCCCTTGTCCAAGGGCAGTTTCCGTAATTATTGGTTCGTTGATATCTTGGTAAACCATAAAAATAGCTACCCCCAAACCGATTAAAATAGGAATTAATATTCGCTTAAATGTAAAGAGTTTGAGGGGGCTATTTTTACTCATAGATTAAAATTCGTTACGTATTATTTATTATTCAATAAGTTTACTTTTTGGTAAGGAATTCCAATATTATTATCTCTTAGGTAATTATAAACTTTTTCATGCATTACTCCATTTACATCCCAATAGTCAGAACCTTTTACCCAGAATCTTATTGTAATAACAACTGATGTGTCTGAGATAGAGATTATAGTTTTGGGTTCAGGGTCAGAAAATATTCTTTTATCTTCCTTTATGATTTTTAAAAAGTTCTCTTGAATAGGCATTATATCAACTCCGTGCTCAACACTTACTACGATATCTAATCTCCTGTCTTCCATAGCAGAATAATTAATGATATTTCCAGTTGCTAATGCTCCGTTAGGGATAATAACAACTTTATTATCAACAGTTGTAAGAATAGTGTTGAATATTAAAATTGATTTTACAGTCCCTTCATAACCTTGTGTAGCTATATAGTCTCCAACTTTGAAAGGACGAATAATTAGTAAAATAATTCCCCCTGCAACGTTGCTTAATGTCCCCGAAAACGCCATACCAATTGCGAGACCTGCAGCACCAATTAGTGCAATAAATGAGGTCATAGGTATTCCTACCGTGCCAACAACACTTAGTATTAAAAGAATTTTAAGACCGACAGATACTATAGAAATAAAAAAAGGTCTTAGGGATGGATCTAAGTCTCTTTTAATAAATACTTTATTTAATCCGTTTTTTAATATGCTAATAAGCTTCCAGCCTACAATAAGTATAATTAAGGCTATTAATAGTTTCGGGCCAAAATCCATTATTAATTCTAAGCCTTTTTCTTTTATAAAGTCCCATGTTTGAGAGTTTAATCCTTGAATTTCGTCTTGCATGATTTTTGAATTTAGATTTATTATTTTGAATTTAGATTTATTATTTAGTAAAGAAAATTATTGTATGGATACTTAACTGCATGTAAATGTTTTATTGTATTGTAAATTGCAGATTTGAATTCCTCAATATTCTCTTTCTCCTTTGCAGAAATAAAGAATGAAGGATATTTTCCTTTTGCAAGCCATGTAGCTTTTAGATCCTCTAAGCTCCAATTCTCTCTAAGTATTGGAGTCATATCGTCCTCATCCTTCTTTATATAAGTATAGGCATCAATCTTATTAAATACCATTATTATTGGTTTGTCATGAGCCTTAATCTCTTGTAGAGTCTGATTAACAACCTCTATTTGTTCTTCAAATCCTGAATGAGAGATATCTACCACATGTATTAATACATCAGCTTCTCTTACTTCGTCGAGGGTTGATTTAAAGGATTCCACAAGCCCATGAGGAAGTTTGCGAATAAATCCAACTGTATCAGTAAGCAGGAAAGGAAGATTATCAATTACTACTTTTCTAACAGTGGTATCCAAGGTTGCAAAAAGTTTATTTTCAGCAAAAACTTCACTCTTAGCTAATAGATTCATTATTGTAGATTTCCCAACATTGGTATATCCAACAAGGGCAACCCTAATCAAACTATCTCTATTCTTTCTTTGAACAATTTTTTGCTTGTCAATTTCCTTTAGCTTCTCCTTTAGTAAGGAAATCTTATCAAGCACAATTCTCCTATCCGTTTCTATCTGTGTTTCCCCAGGACCTCTCATATTCAATCCTCCTCCACCTCTTTGTCTATCTAAGTGGGTCCACATTCTTTTTAATCTTGGGAGTAGATATTGATATTGTGCAAGTTCGACCTGAGTTCTTGCATGTGATGTTCGAGCACGTTGAGCAAAGATATTCAAAATAAGAGCCGTCCTATCCATAACATTACACTTTAGAACATTTTCTATATTCCTTGTTTGAGCAGGGCTTAACTCATCGTCAAATACTACAAATTCAATTCCTGAGGCTTCGAGATATTCCCTAACCTCCTCAAGCTTCCCGCTCCCAATGTAGGTTCGAGGGTCTTTAAATTGAAGTCTTTGAACAAATCTTTTTTCCGCAACACCTCCAGAGGTCTCGATTAAAAAAGCTAATTCATCAAGATATTCGTGAGTTTTTTCAATAGGGGATTCATAGGTTGAAATCCCAACCATCACAGCTCTATCGGGGTCTTGTCTTGTTTCTATCATCTATTTCTTTGCTTCAAAATACTGTTCCAATAAGGTTTGAACATATTTTCCAAATACATCAAATTCAATATTTACAATTGTACCTGGTTTGAAATTATGGAAATTGGTCAATTGGTAAGTGTAAGGGATAATTGAAACTGAGAATAATCCAGGTTGAGAATCAACTACTGTTAGGCTAACTCCATTTACAGATATTGAGCCTTTTGGAACTGTAAAATTGTTTTTAGTATTGTCATATTCAAAGAAATATCTCCATGAACCGTTTTCATCGACAACCTTAACACATGTTGCTGTTTGATCCACATGTCCTTGAACAATATGACCATCAAACCTCCCATCCATCTTCATAGAACGCTCTACATTTATCTCTGAGCCAACTTCCCATGATGATAGATTTGTTTTATCCATGGTTTCCTTCATTGCAGTTACTACGTATTCTTCCCTTTCCTTATCAATATTTACAATAGTTAAACAGCATCCGTCATGTGCAAAACTTTGATCTATTTTCAATTCCTTTGCAAGAGGATTTTGAAGTGTAAAATGGTAGTTTGTATTTTCTTGTTCTATCTTTACTACTTTCGATGTATTTTCTATAATTCCTGTAAACATAATTATTTTCTTTTATAAATTCTCTTTGTGATATTGGTAAATTTTTCTGTATAAATGAATTCTATCCTTTCCTCTAACATTATGTTCATGGTCTGGATAAAGGAAGAAGTCAACTTGTTTTTGGTTTTTAATACATTTATTAATAAACTCAATTGCGTGTTGAGGTACAACAACATTATCTTGTGCTCCTTGGATTATCATTAATTTGCCCTCAAGTTTATCTACATGGTTTAATAAGCTTGCCTCTTTATACCCCTTTAGATTATTTTCAGGATTTCCCATATACCTTTCTCCATACATAATCTCATACCATTTCCAATCAATAACAGGACCTCCTGCAGTTGCAGTTTTAAATACTCCTGGATTTTTCAATTTCAATGAAATAGTCATAAAACCACCATAGCTCCAACCATCTACACCAATTCTGTTTGCATCTACATAAGGAAGTTTTTTTAAGTATTCAACCCCATCCATTTGGTCGCTAACCTCAATTACTCCAAGATTATGCCATATTGAAGATTCAAATTCAAACCCTCTATTAGCACTACCTCTGGAATCAAGAGTCCAAACAATAAAACCTTGTTGAGCTAAGAATAAAAAGAAATTATTACCTCCTGCTAACCAGCTATTAGTTATTAATTGTGCATGTGGACCACCATAAACATAAACCAAAACAGGGTATTTGTGGTTTGGATCGAAATTATGAGGCTTATACATTCTATAATATAAATCAGTATTATCCTTTGATTTAATTGTTCCAACTTCAATTTTTGGCATATCAATATTCTTTAATGGGTCTTCGCTATTGAATATTGAATACAATTTTTTGCCTTTAGAATCTAATAGAACGGATGCAAAAGGCGTATTTGTGTAATTTGAATAGGAGTCAATAAATAAATTCCCCTTAGAATTAAATGCTATTGTATGAGTACCATTATCGATTGAATATCTTTTAATCTTTCCAGATTTAATATTTACACCATAGAAATTTCTATCAAGTGGAGAGTCTTTTGTAGCATAGAAAAACACTTCATCTCCTTTGGAATTAAAGCCTTCAATAGAATTAACCATCCATTTTCCTTCGGCAAGCTTTTTAATCATATTACCATTGATATCATAAAGATAAATATGATTCCAATTGTCTCTTTCGCTTAAAAATAGGAACTGATTTGGATTATTTGGTAAAAACACAATTGGAGCTTCTGGCTCAACGTATTTATTAGATTTTTCTTCAAATAATACTTTTTCTAACTCACCTGTAGTTGAATTATATGCTTCTAATTTTAAATGGTTTTGAAGTCTATTTAGTTTTTGGATGTAAATTCTTTTACTATCAGGAGAGAAAACAATATTAGTCAAATACATTTCTCTCTCTTCTACGCTTTCATCCTTTCTTGATTTAAGATATATTGTCTTGTTTGTATTAATATCATATATTCCAACTAATACCTCATGAGATTTCATCCCTGCCATAGGATATTTTACTGGAGTGTTTTTTGCAATTCTTTCACCTGTATTTACAAGAGGATAATCAGTAACCATGGATTGGTCCATCTTATAGAAAGCAAGCTTTTCTCCATCATTACTCCAATACAATCCTTTGTCTATGCCAAACTCGTTTCTATGAACTACCTCACCATAAACTAAATCATTAGTGCCATCGAATGTGATTTGAGTTGTTTTATTGTCTTTTAGGATATATAAATTATTATCCTTCTTAAAAGCAATGTTTCCATTATTGTAATTTATTTCAGAATTAGACCACTCTTTATCTGTTTTTGAAATAATCTTAGAAGTCTTTTTATTAAAGTCATATACACAGAGATTATCATTGGTGGATATATAAACAAATTCATTATCACTAATATATTTGATTCCAATAAAGGAGTTAGGTATATTTGGCTTTAAATCTTCTAATTTTAAAAACTCCTTAGCTTCTTCCTTGGCTCCGCCCTTTAATAGAGATTTTCCATCCTTAGTAAATGTGTAATAGTCTGTATTTCCTATAAACTTAAAATCATAAGCTCTTTTTGGATAAAATTTTGGATTTTGAACATCCTCAAGTTTAAATAGTCTATCTTGTGAGAATAGGTTTAGTGATAATAGTAAACTACTAACAATTAATAATGTACTAACTAAAAATCTTTTCATCTTTTATTTTCTTTAATATATGTTTATTTGTATTTCTTCCAATTTCTAAATCTTAGGTTCCAAACTCCAAAGAAAGCTTCTTTAAATATTTTCATGCTCATCTTTGATTGTCCTAGGACTCTATCTGTGAATATTATTGGAATTTCAACGATAATTGAGTTTAATTTGAATGCAGTATATTTCATCTCAATTTGAAAGGCATATCCTACAAATTTAACCTTATCTAAATTGATTTTTTCTAATAAAGATTTTTTATAACATGCAAATCCTGCAGTTGCATCCATAACATCCATCCCTGTTATCATCCTAACATAAGACGAGGCATAATAAGACATAATAACTCTACCAATTGGCCAATTTACAACAGAGATTTTTCCATCTACATATCTTGAACCTATTGACATATCAGCCCCCTTAGAGCAAGCATCATATAGTCGGAGTAAATCATCAGGATTATGAGAAAAATCAGCATCCATTTCAAATATATAATCATAATTATTAGCTAATGCCCATTTAAAACCATGAATATATGCTGTGCCAAGTCCTAATTTACCTTTTCTTTCTTCGATAAAAAGTCTTTGAGGGAACTCATCAATTAGTCTTTTAACTATATCAGCAGTGCCATCCGGAGAATTATCTTCAATAATAAGAACATTAAAATCTTTTTCTAAGGAAAAGACCTTACGTATTATATTCTCAATGTTTTCTTTTTCGTTATATGTTGGAATAATTACTATACTGTCGCTCATAATTCTTCTTATTTATTTTTCATTTGCAAATATACATGATTTTTTTAAACAAACATTTTTAAATCCATTAAGTAATTCATAGAATAAAAGTGATTTACTCTACTTTTTTAGGTATTAGTTGGTATAAACCACCTTCTGAAGGATTTTTCATAGGATTTTGGAGTATTTCTCCTTGATTATTTACAAGTATAAATGTTGGAAAGACTCTAATATTATAAGCCTCTAATAAACTCCATTTATTATCAAAATGTATAAAGTCCCACTTGTATTTTGAACCTATTTTCGAATTAACCTTAAAATTATATGTTGTTTCCATATTTCTATCACAAGTGATTGTGATAATATTATAATTGTCTTTTAGAGAATCGATTAAATTGTGAAGTATGTTTAATTCTTTAAGTGAAGGTATCTCGCTTAATTTGACAAATGAAATAATACTTGGCTTGTTAGGTAGTTTATTTAATGAGATTTCTTTCCCTTCGATAGTGGTTAAAGTAAAATCTTTAGCCTTAGTTCCTTTGAATGATTTACTTAATAAATAATTTATTAGGTTTTCAGAAATCCTTCTGTGTTCTATAAATTTTGTTTCAAAAGAGAGTTTTTTTATCATCTCAATTACTTCGTAATTAATATAGTTTTTTGAAAAATAGGCTTCTTTCATCCCTTGCAATAAAACCAATTCCCTAAATATTTCATTTCTTAATAAAGTATCAATACCTAATGTGTCTATAATTGAGAAATAATCTTTTTTAGCTAACCAAAAGTCTAATTTGTTTGTACTAATGTTTTTATTGCCTTTAGAAAAGTAATTTCCATATATAGTTTCGAAACAGTTCATATATCCGAGATTATCGTAAAGAATAGGTTTGTTGTAAAATAAATCTCTTTTAATTTGTTCTTTGCTTTTTAATCTTGAAGAATATAACAGCACAGCACTTGAATAATCTATATAATTTTTTAAATATTCATCATTAGTCTTTGATTTCAAATATTCAATTGTTTTGAAAAGGGAGTCAATTAATTTTTTATTTCTTAGGACAAGAATCTCTCTGCTATTTTCAATTAGATAATTATTAATCACTGAATCAAAAATATATAATTCTTTATTTAAATCATTTTCGTTTTCAATAATTATAGGGAGATTGACCTCATAGAAAAGTGTATTAATCGAATCACTTAAATTATAGTTGAAAGGTAATATTCTTAATCTATAATTTTTACCTGGTTGGGCAATAAACCTAAAGTTATATGCTTCAATTCTAAGGGAAATAATTTTTGATTCTTCTAATGAAAGTTCAAAACTAAAACTAGAGTCTTTAATAAAATACGAATCAATTTCTTTCTCGTATTTTGTAAGTAAATCAAGAGTTTGTAATAATCTGATTTCTTTTCCTTCAATATTCTCTCCAACACCAGATATTCTAATATTTTGACAATTCAAATTTGAAATAAAACTCAAATTGCAGGATAGAAAAAATAGAAAAAGTATTTTAATAGATAATTTCATTGAAGTTTAAATTGGTTTTACTATTTATTAAGAATATAATCGTCAAGAATTTCTCCTCCCCAAATCTTTTTCATTATTTCAATTGATTCATTATTAGACATGGATTCTCTATTTTCTAAATTTCTCTGGATAAACACACAATCGACCAATGAGGCTTTTTCACAAGCAATATCCTCAGCTAATGCTCTACAAGATGGAGCTCCACATACACTACAATCAATTTGAGGCAATTTTGCCTCAAGTTCTTTAATCTTAGTTAGCTTTTGAAATGCTATTGAAATATCATTATCCAAGACCATCATAGAACGAGGAAGGATTTTCCCTACCTTTGAGTTGTTTAATAATTCCTCTTCGTATTCATATATTTCTTTTCTTCGAGTGGTTTCACCTCTTCTTTCTCTTTCAGCAATTTTTTTGGCTCTTAACATAACTCTGTCATTTATCACAAAACGATTCCCAATAGTGAGAACACCACCTGGGCAACCTTGATCACATGCTCTAAGTTCTAAGAAGTCAAGGTCTTCAATTTCATCGTTTTCAACCCTGTCTAAAAATTCAATAACGTTATGAATTTCGTCTATTGCAAATGATTTTTTGCAATTATTTAATCTCTTCTCACCATTTGTCATTGAGAAAATTACACAATCTGAATTCAAATCATTAGCTATGGTCTTTAGTTTATAATCCTTATCTGTATTTTTTAGTTTCATCAAAACCTTATTATACATAGTATCCATATTTAATACTCCATCCACACTTGATTTTTCTTCTCCAACAGGACTCTTTGTTGCAGCAATTTTTGCAGCACAAGGGGTTATATAGAATATGCCAATTTCTTCTTCATGAATTCCTGAATCAATTAGTTTTTTTCTTATATAATTTGCAGTTAAATCTACTGGAGCTTTGATAGGGATAAGGTTATCAACAAGAGCTGGAAATTTTACTTGAATTAATCTGACAATTGCTGGGCAGAAAGTTGAAATTAAAGGTTTTTTGTCATTTCGTTCTTCAATATATTGACTTGTCAATTGGCTGTGAATCATTGCTGAAGCCTCTACTTCAATAACATTAGTAAATCCTATATCAAGCAAAACAGAATGGATTAAGGATGCACTGAAATTTTCGGCAAATTGACCTGGGAATACAGAAGGCATTAGGACTACTCTTGTAGAGTAATTATAGATGTTTTCAAAATCGTCCTGAGCAACGTAAACAGCTCCTGATGGACATACCTTAAAACAATCTCCACAGTCAATACATCTATTCCCATATATTTGTGCTTTTCCATTTCTTACTCTAATTGCTTCAGTTGGACATTTTCGCATGCATAATGAACATCCAAAACATCTATCTTGGTCAATTTTTAAAGCATGATAAAAGAAACTATCTTTCATAATCAATATTTATTAGGTAAAGTTCACAACCATTTTTATCTCAGTACCAACTCCTATCTCTGATTTTATATCTAAATGGTCAACATTATTTTTAATATTTGGTAGCCCCATTCCTGCTCCAAATCCCATTTCTCTAACTTTTGCAGATGCAGTAGAGTAACCTTGTTGCATTGCTAATTCAATATCCTTAATTCCCGGTCCAGTGTCCTTAATAATAACTGAGATTTTTTCAGAATCAATATCAACATAAATATTTCCCCCATAGGCATGTGCTATTGCATTTACTTCAGCTTCATAAACTGCAACTACCATTCTTTTTATTTTCTGAGAATCGATATTTAATTGCTTCATTGTTTTTTTTATTTCACTTGAAGCTTTCCCAGCATTTGCAAAATCTCCTTCAATAACATTATATTCAAAATGCATAATAAGTTCTATTAATTTAGTATACTGGGTTTAGTCCATTTTTGTATAAAATACCTACAGTTCTAAACATAGAATGTTTTGTTTGAAGAATAATTAAATTATTATCAATAGCTAATTCAATCATTTCTTCATTAGGTTTTTTGTCTCTAACTAAAAGTATTACGCTAATATCAGCCATTTCGGCTGTCCTAATTGTTTGGAGATTACATAGACCTGTGATTAGCATAACTTCATCTTCTCTTAAGGTTAATACATCACTCATTAAATCTGAAGCAAATCCATATTTTACCTCTCCTTCAATCTTTTCTGGGCAGGTTAATACCTTGGCATCAATAAACTGGGCAATTTCTTTAATTCTCATTTAATTCAATACTTGAAATAATAATATTCTATTTTTTTGAATAACAACTGACAAAGATAGTAAAAAAATAATCAACTTAAGAAATACTCAATTTTTTTAATATCTTTGTGGCTCGAATACAAATTATTTTATAGGATGTATTAAGAGTATTTAAAGATTAAACGAAATGAATATATTTGAACAACAAAGACAAAGAGATTTAAAGATTGAAAAAGCTATGAAAGGGGTAAAGCATATTATTGCTGTTGGAAGTGGTAAAGGAGGGGTTGGGAAAAGCACTGTCGCAGTAAACTTAGCTCTTTCCTTAGCAAAAAAAGGTTATGCAGTAGGCTTAGCCGATAGTGATATATACGGACCCTCGATTCCAACCCTTTTTAATATAAAGAATGAAGATGTAATGGGAAGGGAAATTGATGGTGTGTCTTACATTATCCCTTTTGAAAAATTCGGAATTAAACTTATGTCAGTAGGTTTCTTTGTAGATACTACAAAGGCTTTAATGTGGAGAGGCCCTATGGCATCAAACACATTAATTCAATTGCTTAGTGAAACGCTTTGGGGTGAGTTAGACTTTTTAATTCTTGATATGCCTCCAGGAACTGGAGATGTTCAACTGACACTTGCACAACTTTTTAAAGTTTCAGGTTCTGTTTTTGTAACAACACCTCAGGAATTGGCAGTTGACGATGTAAGAAGAGCAGTTAATATGTTTAGAGACAAGGATATTAATATCCCTGTTTTAGGATTAGTTGAGAATATGGCATACTTTACTCCTAAGGAGCTGCCTGATAATAAATACTATATTTTTGGTAAGGATGGAGGAAAGAAATTGTCTGAAGAATTAGAAATAGATTTTCTCTCTCAAATTCCAATTTCACAAGACCTTTCTGAAAGAAACGATACAGGAAATCCAATAAGTTTAGACTTTTCATCGTTAGAAGCAGAGGCTTTTATGAATTTAGCAGATAAGATAATTGACAAACTTAATAAAAAATAGAAATGACAGCAATTGAAAAACAAGAATTAGAAACAAAGGTAAAAAATGTATTAGATCAAGTAAGACCTTATCTTCAAAGAGATGGTGGAGATCTAAGATTTGATCATATGACAGATGATAAGGTAGTATATGTTGAATTGCAAGGTCGTTGTGGAGCATGTCCATATAGTTTAATGACTTTGAAAAACGGAGTAGAGGCAGCGGTTATAGATGCTTTACCAGAAATAAAAGGAGTAGAAAGGATATAATGATTTACACAAAGACAGGAGATAAAGGATTAACCTCTCTTTTGGGTGGAACAAGAGTAAAAAAATATTCCATTAGAGTAGAGGCTTATGGAAGTCTTGATGAGTTAAATGCTTTTCTTGGGAATACTTATGATATTTTAGTTTCAAAATATGATAATGGTGAATTGAAAGATAAGAAGGATATTGACAATTTAAAAAAGATAATTAACACTATTTTTAGTTTTCAATCAATTATATCATGTGAAAATTCTGAGATATTAAAATCCCTACCTATTATTGAATCTTCACAAATAGAAGAAATTGAAAACTGGATTGATGAAATAACATCAATTATTGGAGGTTTTGATGGCTTTGTATTACCTATTGGAGATATTGTTTATTCTAATATTCATATTTCAAGGACTATTACAAGACGAACTGAGAGGATTCTTTATAGATTAAACGATGAAGAAGGCGAAATTGATAAAAATATATTGATTTATATAAATAGAATGTCAGATTATTTATTTGTATTATCAAGAAAGATTATCAAGGATTTAGGGAGGAAAGAAGTTTATTACAAACCATTGTAAACGAAAAAAACTTACAGAAAGTTTGGTAGTTTAGAAAATAATGTTACTTTTGCAAATCAAAGGACATAATCTAAAATATTGTTAAAATGTATTGGACATTAGAATTAGCATCAAAACTTGAAGATGCTCCATGGCCAGCAACAAAGGAGGAGCTTATCGATTATGCAATAAGAAGCGGAGCTCCAGCTGAGGTTATTGAGAATCTATCAGAAATTGAAGATGAGGGGGAGATTTATGAAAGTATTGAAGAAATATGGACAGACTACCCAACAAAAGAAGATTTCTTTTTTCATGAAGATGAGTATTAATTAATTATTTAAGCGTTTTGTGTTATGCAGAACGCTTTTGTTTTTTTATTTATAAAATTACCACTATGAAAAGAATTATATTTTTTTTATTTAGTTTTTTATTTTCTTTTAATCTTATTAGCCAAGAGATTGGCCCTGGTCTTAGGGGTTATATTTCTAATACTAAATCTAAAAATCAGGAATTGTTTTTTTCTCAACGTTATCCAATAAGAGTGATTAATAACGAAAGTTATTTACCTGCTTTAATCAAAGCAAATGATAGTTTTTCAGAGAGTCATATTCTTTCAAAAGGATGTTTGATTGGCTCAAAGATTGGTAATATTTACACTCTTTACATCCCTTTAGATAGGGTTGAAGAGGTGATTAATACCAAGGGTATATTAGAAATAGAAATATCAAGAAAGATTACCAACCCTAATGTAAAGAAAGGAGTAGATGACCTTAATGCAGATTGGGTAAATGAGGGCTATAACCTTCCAAGAGGTTTTGATGGGAAGGATGTAATTATTGGTGTAACTGATTGGGGATTCGATTACACTCATCCTAATTTCTATGATACGAGCTTAACTCAATACAGAATAATAGGAGCTTGGGATCAATTTAGAGAATACTCATCAAGTAATAATAATTATAGTTATGGAAGAGTATTTATTGGAGAAAATGAACTTATAGCAGCAGGAAGCGATACAAATAATATTTATAATGTTGGATATCATGGAACCCATGTTGCAGGAATTGCCTCTGGAGGTGGAGGAGGTAGTATTTATCGTGGAGTAGCACCAAATGCCCAACTTTTATTTGCAACTTTCCTAATTGATGAGGCAGCATTGCTTGATGCCTATTCATGGATGAATGATATGGCAGAACAAAGAAGCAAAAGATTAGTAATTAATGGTAGCTGGGGTCTTTATAATTTTGGAATATTAGATGGAACCTCTCTCTTTGATCAAGCAATTTCTTCCCTTTCAAATAGTGGTGTTGTATTTGTTTCAAGTGGTGGCAATAATGGGGATGCTTTCTTTCATATAAATACAAATCTTACTAATAATGAGATTAAACGCACAGGAATAGAATTTGATTTTAATACTAATCCAAATTATTGGGGACAATCGGTTTTAATAATTGGAGATAGCAATAATTCTTTTTCATCAAGACTTGAAATATATAGCTCAACTATGCAACTATTAGATTCAAGCTCTTGGACTAATACATCTGATAATGACGTAATCTCAAATTCATATAAGTTAATTAATGGTGATTCTGTGATTTTTAGACTAAGTAGTACTGATTTTACCCCAATAAGTAAAAGAGGTGTTCAGGAATGGGAAATAAGAATTTCTAATCCTCTTTCAGGAATAAAAGTAGTTTTAGCAATGAAGTCTGATAATGCAAATATCCATGCATGGAATGTTGCTAATTTAGTAACAGGAGTAGGGAACTGGGGAAATAAATTTGAAAGCAAGGGGGTTAATTATCTTTTTGGGGATAATAATTACGGAGTTGGTGAGCCTGCTGTATGTGATGATGTAATTTCTATTTCTGCTCATCAAGCAAGAGTTAAAAATGGTTTTGATGGAGGAGCAAGAGCTGTTTTCGCAAGCAAAGGACCAAGAATTGATGAGGCAATAAGACCAGAGGTTTCAGCTCCTGGTGTTGGAGTTATTTCTTCTATAAATTCATTTGCAACAGATATCGATGGTTTCCCAAATACCTATACCGTTGAATTTAATAATAAGACTTATAAGTTTTATCCTCTTTCAGGGACATCAATGTCAAGCCCAATGGTAGCGGGAGTTGTTGCCCTAATGCTTGAGGCAAATCCAGAATTATCTCCAAGCCAGATAAAAGAAATACTGAAAGAGACTGCCCGTAGTGATGAATACACAGGGAGCTCTCTTCCAAACAATACATGGGGTTGGGGTAAGGTAGATGCTTACAGTGCTGTTGAAAGAGCAATTCAATTAATAGGAATAAAAGATATTATTACTTTAGATAATAGAATAAAGGTTTATCCAAATCCAGCAAAAGATGTTTTGAATATTGAATCCCAGGATTTCTATAATATAAAAATTATGGATATCTATGGAAGAGAGGTGATTAAAACTAATACTAATACAAATAGAATAGATGTTTCTAATTTAGAAAAAGGTATTTATTTTATTCATTTCTCAAATAAGGATAAAGCCCATATAAGTAAGATTATTCTTCAATAAAAAAAGGATGAAAATTCGGAAGAATTACCTGTTTTTTGATTGATAATTCATTTATTTTTATTATCTTTGCAAATACAAGGAAAAGAGTTCTTTATTTCCTGACGAATCATCCAATTTTATAAAAGTACATTATGGTACCTACCATAACACCCGTGTGGTAGGTACCATAAGAGCCTTGTGGTAGGTACCATAATGGTCGTGTCATAGCTACCATAATGAGATTTAAATCAAAGAAAAATACTTTTAAATCAAGGAAAAATTCTTTTTTATTTGATTTCGTTAGATTCTTTCTTGATTTAATTTTGAATAAGTCTTATTCTTACGCTATTCCAGTTACAAGTATTAGATTTAAAATAATTAGTACTACGGCTATTGTCCAAAGCACAATCTTCTGACGTATATTATTTGCATACTTGCCCATAATCTTTTTTGAAGATGTAAGGTAGATTAGTAGGATAATGGTAATTGGGAGTTGGATACTTAATAGGGTTTGGCTATAAATTAATCCCATAAAAGGATCTTTTACAAAAAATAGTATTATTAATGCTATCCCGAAAGAAATCAAAACACCTAATTTACTATGAGGGTCTTTGATATTGTATTCCTCCTTAAACATCCCTGCAAAGATAGAGCCTCCTGCAATACCTGAGGTTATCGTGGAAGAAATACTTGCAAACAATAAGGCAATGGCAAAAATATTTGATGCCGATTCGCTTAAAAGGGGTACGAGCATATCCTTTGCTTGCTGGAGTTCGGTTACTACAACATTATTCTTAAAGAATACTGCAGCTGCAAGTATTATCATTGCAGAGTTGATTGCCCAGCCTATTCCCATTGAAAAGAGAGTTTCGATATATTCGTATTTCAATTGTCTTTTAATAACCTTTTCATCTTCCAAATTCCATTGTCTGCTTTGGATAACCTCAGAGTGAAGAAAGAGATTATGAGGCATTACAACAGCTCCCAAAACACTCATAATAAAAAGCATGGAGCCGTCAGGAATTGTAGGTACTACCCAAGATTTTATTGCCAAAGGCCAATCCACATCTACTAAATAAAGCTCATAAACAAAGCTAAATCCAATAATTGAAACAAAGAAAACAATACCCTTTTCTATCCTTGAATATGAATTAGTAAATAAAAGGAGAACAGAGGAAATAAATATAATTATAGCTCCAAAAACAAGGGGTATATCAAAGAGCATTAAAAGGGCTATTGCTCCTCCAAGGATTTCTGCAAGAGAAGTTGAGATTGAGGCTATCATTGCTGAAATTAAAACAGGGACATGGATTTTCTTAGGTAGGTATTCCTTTGCTGCCTCGCTCATACATTTCCCAGTAACTATACCTAAGTGGGCTGCATTATGTTGAAGAATAATAAGCATAATGGTTGAAAGAGTGATTACCCAAAGCAAGGAATAACCAAACATACTACCAGCTGCAATATTCGACGCCCAATTGCCAGGATCGATAAACCCAACAGTTACTAAAAGCCCAGGACCAATATATTTAAAAATCTCAAAATTGTTTCGAAAAGCCTTTCTGTCGTGTTTAAACAACTTTTTAAATAGCCTCATAAAATATTTATTTATTCGTTTCGCATAAAGCCTTTCTTGGTAATGAATTCAAGATATTTTCTTGAGAAATGCCTTGAATCATCTCCTTTATATCTCGATTCAGTAAAGACTTTCGCAAGGTTTTCCTTATTGCTTTCTTTACAGTATTTTTTGCTTTGCTCCAATTCTTCAAATTCCTTATAATACTTCTCAATATCTTCCTCTGTATAATCCTTATATGTTTCATAATGTACAAAGGTGTCAAGCGGAAGGCGTTCTGTTAGAGGTGGATTCTCATTAGGATATCCCATGGTAATACAAGCGATAGGTACTACATGATTAGGCAATTCCAATACCTCAGAAATTTCCTTTGCATTATAGTTTACAGTGCCTAAATAACAAATTCCCAATCCTAATTCTTCAGCAGCTGTGGAAATAGATTGAGAAAGAATAGAAGCGTCGATTGTTGCAATATTTAACCAAAGGAAATTGTCATATTCTACGGTAGTTCCTCTTTGAAGACACCATTTATGAAAGCGATTCATATCAGCACAGATTGTTAGAGTAACGGGAGCCTCAACTGCCATCTTTTGTCCAAAATGAAGAGGTAACATTCTTTTCTTCATCTCAATATCTCTCGTAACAATAATAGAATAAGCTTGCATATTTCCACAGTTTGAAGCTCTTATTCCTGCCTCTAAAACCAAATCAAGTGTCTCTTTACTAATATCTTTATCGCTATACTTCCTAATAGTTCTTCTTTCCAATAGGGATTTAATCTTTTCTCTTTCCATTTTAATTATTATCTGTATTAATCTTTTTTCTTTGGCAAAGATACAAATGTTTTAGTTTTTTCTTTATCTTTGCTATGTTTTAGAATTTAAAAAATGAGATTTATGAAAGCAAATTATATATCAAAACCCCTAATAGGATTAATCCTGATTTTCTCCTTTGCTTTTATTTCCAATAATAAAGCATACTCACAAGAGTTTAAAGCAGGAGTATTATTGGGTATTACACCTTCTCAAGTTGATGGAGATAGGGTAGGAGGCTATTATAAAGTCGGATTTACCGGAGGATTATTTGTTTATAGAGATTATGGCAAGATGAGTCGCTTCCAAGGGGAATTAGTTTATTCTATGAAGGGTTCACGAATTAGTCCTAAGAGTAGGGATGCCAGTATTCAGCAGGTAAGTGCAAACTATATTGATTTAAATTTACTCTATGTTTTCAAAGCAGGAAAAGATTTCAATCTAAGAATAGGTATTACACCTGGAGCTACAATATATGCAAGTGAGAAAAACTTAAATGGTTTAGAGCCTATTGACCCTCCTGCCTTTAGACCTTTCTCCTTGGGCTTTACTACCGGATTAGAATATAAGATTTCTGAGAGAATTAACCTTGTTTGGACCTATAATTATTCTATTATTAGCATAAGAGAAGGAGATTTGAGTTTTTATAATCTTCAATTCTATGAAAGAAATGGACAATATCATAATTATATGAGTTTTACTTTGGGATATAGATTTTAGTAGAATTATAATTTGCATGGAATTAAATCGTAAATTTGCAAACTAATTATTGAAGAAAGAGATGAAAATAGATAAAGAAAATACAAATGAGGAGAAGATAGAAAACTCTTCGGATTATATAATTGATGAGGTTACAAATAACGAGTATAAATATGGTTTTGTAACTAATATCGAAACACATACTATTGAAAAAGGACTTAATGAGGATGTGATTAGATATATATCAAAAATGAAGAACGAACCAGAGTGGTTGACGCAATATCGTTTGGATGCATATAGGAAATGGTTAAATATGAAGATGCCCACTTGGGCTCATTTAGATATTCCAGAGATAAATTATCAGGATATAATCTATTATGCTGCTCCAAAAACAAATTCTGATAATGAAAACTCAGAGGAATTGGATGCAGAGCTAATGGATACCTTCTCAAGATTAGGAGTTGATTTGAATGATAAGGAAAAATTGGCAAATGTTGCTGTGGATGCAGTTATGGATAGCGTTTCGGTTAAGACTACATTCTCAAAACAATTATCCGAACTTGGAATAATATTCTGTTCTTTTAGTGAAGCAGTGCAAAACCATCCCGAATTAGTTAAGCAATATATGTCTTCGGTAGTTCCTTCTTCTGATAATTTCTTTGCAGCTCTAAACTCTGCAGTTTTTAGTGATGGAAGTTTCTGTTATGTTCCAAAAGGAGTACGTTGCCCTATCGAACTATCAACTTATTTTAGAATAAATGCTTCCAATACTGGTCAGTTTGAAAGGACTTTAATTATAGCTGATGAGGGGGCCTATGTATCTTATATGGAAGGATGTACAGCTCCTAAAAGAGATGAGAATCAGTTACACGCAGCAATTGTAGAGATTATTGTTATGAAGGATGCTGAGGTAAAATACTCAACAGTTCAGAATTGGTATCCAGGAGATAAAGACGGTAGTGGTGGTATTTATAATTTTGTTACCAAACGAGGAATATGCAAGGGGAGTAATGCAAAGCTTTCTTGGACACAGGTAGAAACAGGCTCGGCAGTAACTTGGAAATATCCTTCTTGTATATTAAAGGGAGATAATAGTGTAGGGGAGTTTTATTCAGTTGCAGTTACAAATAATCACCAACAGGCAGATACTGGAACAAAGATGATACATATTGGTCAAAATACCAAGAGTACTATTATCAGCAAGGGTATATCTGCTGGAGAGAGCCAAAACTCATATAGAGGGCTTGTTAGAATGACTAAGAGTGCAACAGGAGCAAGAAACTTCTCTCAATGCGATTCCCTTCTTTTAGGTGATAAATGTGGAGCTCATACATATCCATACATTAAGAACGATAACCAAACCTCAATAGTAGAGCATGAGGCTACAACCTCAAAGATATCAGAAGATCAATTATTCTATGCACGTCAAAGAGGGATTAGTCAAGAGGGAGCAGTGGGATTGATTGTAAATGGATATGCTAAGGAAGTTCTAAACCATCTTCCAATGGAGTTTGCTGCTGAGGCTCAAAAGCTTCTTTCAATTAGTTTGGAAGGAAGTGTTGGTTAATAATCAGATTAATAAATAATAAAAACAAATAAAATACGATTAGAATCATAAAATGGATAAAAGTGATAATCTAAATCAGCCCTCAAATCCGGAACCTGACCCCTATAGTTGTACGGAAAGTCCGAAAATCCTTATAATTAGATTTAGCTCTATTGGGGATATAATTCTTACAACACCAATGGTTAGATGTATTAAGAAAAGGTTCCCTAATTCTCAAATACATTACTTAACAAATCAAAGTAATACGATAATACTTGAGAATAATCCTTATATTGATAAGGTTATTTCATACTCAGGAACCTTTCCAGCTACATTTAAACAGTTAAAGGCTGAGAAATATTCTCTTGTAATAGATTCCCATAGGAAATTACGCTCAATTATGCTTTCCCTAAGGCTTCTTAGACCAAGGGTACATATTAGAAAGGAATCTTTTAAGAAGATGTTATTAGTAAAGTTTAGAATCAATTTGCTAAGTAAAAAACACATAGTAGATTTACATCTCGATACAGTAAAACATCTTGGAGTAGTAAATGATAATTTGGGCTTGGATTATTTTCTGAGTGAGGAGGATTATATAGCTCCCGATGCCCTGCCATTGAATTTCCAAGATGGATATATAGCTGTTGTGGTTGGAGCAAAACATTTTACAAAACAGATTCCAACAGATATTCTAATAGATATTTGTAATAAGATTCAAAAGCCAATACTATTATTAGGAGATTCTAATGATAGAATAAAGGCAGAGAGTATAGAAAAAAAAGTAGGCACAAGGGTTTTCAATGGTTGTGGAGTATATAACCTTAATCAAAGTGCAGCACTAATAGATAAGTCTTTGGGTGTAATTACTTCCGATACTGGTCTAATGCATATTGCCTCAGCAAGGAAGAAACCAATTATAATAGTTTGGGGAAATACAATTCCAGAGTTTGGTCTTTATCCTTATATGCCAGAGATTGAAGATAAAAAGATATATTCTTTTGAGGTTGAGAATTTAAACTGCAGACCTTGCTCAAGAATTGGATATGATAAATGTCCTAAGAATGATTTTAAATGTATGCTAAATCATAATACTGAAAAGATAGCAGAAATTGCAAACGCTTGGTAATAACTAACAAACAAAAGAAATGTCAGAATCAAAATACAAAAAAGCCTTAGAAAGATTTGATGAATTATTATCAATAATGGATGATTTAAGAGAGAAATGTCCCTGGGATAGGGCTCAGACCTTGCTTACGCTTAGAAATCTAACTATTGAAGAGGCTTATGAATTGAATCAGGCATTACTTGAGGAAGATTACTCCGAGATTAAAAAAGAATTGGGAGATTTACTTTTGCATATTGTATTTTATTCTAAGATTACAAGTCAAGAGGATAAGTTTGATATAGCCGATGTAATTGATTCACTTAATAAAAAACTGATTCGTCGCCATCCGCATATCTATTCCGATACTAAGGCAGAGGACTCTAATGCGGTTAAGGAGAATTGGGAAAAGATTAAACAAAAGGAGGGGCAGAAATCTGTTCTATCAGGGGTTCCAGCCTCGCTCCCAGCATTGATAAAAGCCTTTAGGATTCAGGATAAGGCTAAGGGAGTGGGTTTCCAGTGGGATAATAAGAAAGATGTTTGGGAAAAGGTAGAGGAAGAGAAGGAGGAGTTTTTTAAGGAAGTAAATTCGGAGAATCCAGATAAGGAGAAAATCACTCAGGAGTTTGGTGACTTATTATTTGCACTTGTAAACTATGCTCGATATAATGATATAGACCCTGAGCTTGCTCTTGAGAAAACAAATCTAAAGTTTATCAGAAGGTTTAAGTATATAGAAACAACTCTTAAAGAGCAGAATAAGAATATTCATGAGGTTGGATTAGAGGAGATGGACGAGATTTGGAATATTGCCAAGAAGAATGAATTAGAAAACTAAAAAGGAGGTTTTGAATTGGAAATAATTGAAAATGAAATTCAAGACTCTACATTATTTGTCGATGTAATCCTTCCCCTTAATTTGAATTCTACCTATACCTATAGGGTTCCCAAGGGATGGGAGGATGATATTCAAATTGGGATTAGAGTTGCTGTAAACTTAGGCAATACAAGGATATACAGTGGTTTGGTATCTAAGGTTCATTATCAGGCTCCTAATTTAAAAAGTATAAAATACATACTTTCAATAATAGATCACAAGCCCATAATTACCCAAAATCACCTTAAATTCTGGAAATGGATATCTAATTATTATATGGCATCGATTGGGGAGGTTATGATAGCGGCAATCCCAGCCAATCTAAGATTAAAAAGTCAGTCAATAATCCAAATCCATCCCGAGTTTGAAAGAGATATTTCCTCTTTGAACGAAAATGAACAAGAAATCTTTGATTTAATTCTTGAAAATACAATTCAAAGTATAGAAGAAATACAGAAAAAAACCAAGAATAATAAGACTTTTAATATTGTAAATAAACTTACTAAGGAAAAGATACTTATAAGTCAGGAGCAGTTTAAGGATAAGCGTCCTGTAAAAAAGGAGAATTGGGTAAGGTTAAGTAAGGAATACCAAAACGAGGATAAATTAAAGGAGTTATTCACTATTTTAGAGAGTAAGAAAACCTACGAAAAGCAATACTATACCCTAATTGCCTTCTTGTCGAAAACCCTTGCCAGAGATTCGGAAATAAGAAAGGTGGATTTGGATAATGATAATATGTTCAATTCCAATTCCTTCAATACCATGCTTAGCAAGGGTATATTTAGTATGGAGGTAAAAGATAAATCACGATTAATCCAGAGAGAGGCAACCCATAGTTTGGAATCCTTACATCTAAATCCAGAACAGTTGGGGGTTTATAATAAGATAATAGAGAATTGGGATAAGTTCCCGGTTAGTCTTATTCATGGGGTAACAGGAAGTGGTAAGACCGAAATATATATTAAGCTAATAGAGAAAGTAATTGCCAGCGGTAAGCAGGTTCTCTACCTTTTGCCGGAAATTGCTCTTACCTCACATCTAATCCATCGCCTTTCAAGATATTTTGGTGCAAGGGTAGGTGTTTTCCATTCGAGATTCTCACGCGAGGAACAAGAGGAGATATACTATAAGGTAAATTCTCAGGTTTCTGAGGTCTATAATTATGTTAATGAAGATGATAATAAGAGTTATGATATAATCTTAGGGGCTCGTTCCAGCATATTTTTACCCTTTTATAATCTTGGTTTGATTATAGTTGATGAAGAGCACGACACCTCTTATAAACAATACGACCCATCTCCAAGATATAATGCAAGAGATTCAGCCCTAATTCTTGCTAAACTCTTTAATGCTAAGACAATTCTTGGTTCTGCAACTCCAAGTGTTGAAACCTATTTCAATGCTAAGCAAGGGCGTTATGAATTGCTTGAAATCCACAATAGATATCTTGGAACTAAATTGCCAAAGATTCAAGTTAGTGATTTTAAATTAGCTAAAAAGGAGAAAAGGGTTCATTCTCATTTTACAAGTGAGCTAATTGAAGAGATAAATATTGCTCTAAAAAATAAGAATCAGGTATTATTATTCCAGAATAGAAGGGGATTTGCTTTGGAAATCAAGTGTCAAACCTGTGGAGCAGTGCCACATTGTAAGAATTGCGATGTAGCATTGACCTATCACAAGAGTTCAGAACTTTTGAAATGCCATTATTGCTCCTATAGTCAGCCAATTACTTCACTTTGCAATGAGTGTGGCTCTCAAAAGATAGATATGATGGGCTTTGGAACTCAAAAGGTGGAGCAGGAAATCGAAATATTCTTTCCCCAAGCCAAAATTGCAAGATTAGACCTCGATACAACACGCACAAAGAACTCTTATGAAGAAATTATTGGCCGCTTCGAGAAAAGAGAGATTGATATTTTAGTTGGAACCCAGATGATAACCAAGGGGCTGGACTTTGGAAATGTAGCTTTGGTCGGAATATTAAATGCAGATTCCCTACTTTATTATCCAGATTTCCGTTCCATAGAAAAAGCCTTTCAAATGATAACCCAGGTATCGGGAAGAGCAGGAAGAAGCCAGAAACAAGGACTGGTAATTATCCAAACCTTTAGCCCTAACCACCCCGTAATAAAGTATTCTTTGAATTATGACTTCGATAATATGTACTCCTCACAAATAATGGACAGGAAATTCTTCAATTATCCTCCTTATTGCAGATTAATTCAGATAAGCATAAAACATGTGGATTCAAAGGTTTTGGATATTATTTGTCAGGACTTTAAATTAGAGGTAAATAAGCTATTTGGTCAAAGAATACTTGGACCGGAATATCCACCTATTCCAAGAATTAGAAATATGTACTGCAAGAATTTCCTTCTAAAATTAGATAAAAGCCAGAGTCATACATCTGCAAAGGCAGAATTATGGAAGATTTGCGAGGAGTTCTTAAAACTATATCCTAAAATCAGAATATCAATTGATGTTGACCCAGTATAAGCAAGCCTTTTATTAGTAAGAGGTTTTTTTACTATCTTTGCTCTTTCAAAACAAAATACAAAAAAGAAAATAAATTAGAATAAAACACTATGATTAAGATATTTGTACATAATCACTTTCAAGTAAACTCCACCTTGGTTTACGATAATACCCTCTCTGGGGTAATAATTGACTTCTCAGCACAGACCAAGGCTGAGATAGATGAATTTCTTAGCTTTATAAATGAAAATAAGATAGAAATCAAGCATATACTCCTTACACACCCACATATAGATCATATTTGCGGAGCTCTTTGGGTTAGCTCTTATTTCAATCTCCCAGTAATGATGAGTAAGGATGGGGATAGGATTCTTCGCACAGCAGAGGCTCAAGCAGAGTTAATGGGATTCGATGTAAAAGGAATTGAAAATCTAAATAAATTATATATCGATGAGGGAGAGGATTTGAGTTTTGGAGAAAGTAAAATAGAAGTTTTATCAACCCCAGGACATTGCGATGGTAGTCTTTCCTATTATTTCCCAAGCGAAGAAACTGCCGTTGTGGGAGATGTTCTTTTCTTAGAAAATGTTGGAAGATGCGATTTGCCAACAGGAGATTTCGATAAGTTAAAACAAAGTGTAAAGCAAAAATTATTTACTTTGGATGATAATACAAAATGTATTTGCGGACATGGACCTAATACCACAATAGGGCATGAAAAACTCTATAATCCTTATATTGATTAAATAATTCTAATAGATAAAAAAAGCTGCCTTAATAATCTAAGACAGCTTTTTTTTGTATTAAAAATAATCTAATTAATTATTATCATTATTCTTATTAATGCTAGGTCTATGCCCACTTGGACGGTTATTCTCAGTTCTTGGAGCTCTTTCTACATAACCTTCAGGTTTTGGTAGAAGTGCCTTGTGAGAAAGTTTAAACTTACCTGTTTTCTTGTCAATTTCAATAAGTTTTACATTAACCTTGTCTCCAACCTTGTAAACATCTTCAACATTATCAACCCTTGCCCAAGATATTTCCGAAACATGTAAAAGTCCGTCTTTTCCAGGAAGGAATTCTACAAAGGCTCCAAAGGTTTGAAGGTTCTTAACAACTCCTTCGTACTCTTTACCAACTTCAGGAATAGCAGTGATTCCATTGATTTTAGCGATAACTGCATCAATTGAATCCTTGTTTACAGCAACTATATCAATAACTCCAACATCTCCCTTTTCCTCAATAACTATTACTGCACCAGTTTCTTTTTGCATTTCCTGAATAATTTTTCCTCCAGGTCCAATTACTGCTCCTATAAATTCCTTAGGAATAGTCATCTTCACAACTCTTGGAACAAATGGTTTATAATCTTCTCTTGGTTGAGGTAGAGTTTCTTCTATAATATTTAAAATATGCATTCTTCCTTCATTTGCCTGTGCTAAAGCTTTGGCTAATATGTCGTAAGAAAGTCCATCGCATTTAATATCCATTTGACAAGCAGTGATACCGTCTCTTGTACCAGTTACCTTAAAGTCCATATCTCCTAAATGGTCCTCATCTCCTAAAATATCTGAAAGTACAGCCCATTTATCACCCTTAGCAATAAGTCCCATAGCAATTCCAGAAACTGGTTTGCGAATCTTAACCCCTGCATCCATAAGTGCTAAACATCCTGCACAAACAGTTGCCATTGAAGACGAGCCGTTTGATTCTAAGATATCTGAAACAATTCTTATAGTATAAGGACATTCCTCAGCACTTGGAAGAACTTGTTTCAAAGCCCTCATTGCAAGGTTACCGTGACCAATTTCTCTTCTTGAGGTTCCGCGATTTGGTTTTACCTCACCTGTTGAAAATCCTGGGAAATTATAATGAAGGATGAAATTATTCTTACCCTCAATCATTGCCCCATCAATTATTTGTTCATCAAGTTTAGTTCCTAATGTACATGTAGTAAGAGATTGTGTTTCACCTCTTGTAAATATTGCAGAGCCATGAGTTGTTGGCAAATAATCAACCTCAGCCCATATTGGACGGATTTCATTTAATTTTCTTCCATCAAGCCTAACTCTTTCGTTCAATACCATATCTCTCATCGCTTCCTTCTCAGTATCGTGGAAGTATTTGTCGATAAGGAATGCATTTTCTGCCGCTACTTCTTCGCTTAAGGTTGAGATAAATTCTTCCTTGATTGCTGCAAAACCTTCGCTTCTTAGAGTTTTATTGGCAATACCTTGTTTTGCGAAATCATAACATTTTTGGTAAACAGAATTATGGATATTTTCTCTTAATTCCTCGTTATTATTCTCGTGGCAGTATTCTCTTTTTTGAGTTTTTCCAGCCTCTTGTTCTAATTCGCTAATAGCATTACATTGGGTTTTGATAGCATTATGAGCTAATTTCAAAGCCTCAAGCATTAATTCTTCCGATGTTTCCTTCATTTCTCCCTCAACCATCATAATATTATCCTTGGTTGCAGCAACAATTAGGTCTAATTCAGCATTTTCAAGCTCTTTAAGAGAAGGATTGATTTTAAATACCCCATCAACATAAATAATCCTTACCTCAGAAACAGGTCCATTGAAAGGAATATCCGATACTGCCAAAGCACTTGAAGCTGCAAGAGCTGCCAATGCATCTGGTGGAGTATTTTGATCTCCTGATATTAAAGTGATTTGAACCTGCACCTCTGCGTGGAAGTCCTCAGGAAATAGTGGTCTTAGAGCTCTATCAACTAAACGAGCTATTAGTATTTCATACTCAGAAGGTCTTGCTTCTCTTTTAAAGAATCCACCAGGGAAACGACCTACTGAGGCATATTTTTCTTGATAATCTACTGTTAGTGGCATAAAGTCCACATTTTCTCCAGCAGTTTTTTTGGCTACAACTGTTGCCAGTAGCATAGTGTCGCCCATTCTTACAACAACAGAGCCATCAGCTTGTTTAGCTAATTTACCTGTTGAGATTTCAATGTTTCTTCCATCTTCAAGTGTGAAGATTTTTTTAATTTCTTGCATCTTATTATTTTCTTTTTTACCTCTTCTATTTCAAATACAAAAAAAGGCAATTAGAAGCTAATTGCCTTTTGGTCTTATAAAGATTTTATTTAGATTATTTTCTAATACCTAATTGTTTAATTATTGTACGGTATTTTTCAATATCTTTATCTTTTAAATAATCTAACAAACGTCTTCTCTTACCAACTAATCTTACAAGTGAACGTTCTGTGAACTTATCGTTTTTTTGATTGCGAACGTGTTGAGTAAGGTGTTGAATTCTAAAAGTAAACATTGCTATTTGACCTTCAGTTGAACCAGTATCGTTAGCACCTTTACCATATTGTTCAAAAAACTCTTGTTTCTTTTCTTTTGTTAAATACATATCCTTTAATACTATATTATAATGTTCCTCTAAAAAATTCTTTATTATTGAGTTTGCAAAGATATGAATTTATTTTATATCTCACGCAATTTAGTTGAAAAAAATCTTATTTATTAGTTTAATCTCTCGTTTTCTTAGTAATTTTCTCAGGATAATATAAGTCAAATTAGCAATTAAGATTCCTATAATATCGGAGGCAATATCCATAATATCAAAACTTCGAGATGTGTATTTATTTGATAAGAATTGAAATACCTCTGTAAGAATAGCAAAAAGAATTGAGATAATAAAATTGATATTTATTGATTTCTTAAGGCTATATCTTTCTCTAAGTATTGGAATTAGCAAAAATGCAAATCCAAAGAATAGAATCCCATGCACTACCTTATCGAAATAGGGGAGAAAGCTAAAGAAACTAATATCCTTCTCAATTAGCGATGAGGGTATTAGTACAGAGAATAGTATAAACACTACCCAAGTAGTAAATAGTATATGCCTTATCTTTTGATACATAATCTAAAAAAAATGCTCGAAGTGTATTCGAGCATTAATACTTTTTTGATACTTCGATTAAAGACCGATAAAAGCTGAGTAAGCCTTAGCGTCCATTAAATCATTTGCTTCAGAAGGATTAGTCATCTTAACTTTTACAATCCAACCCTCACCATAAGGATCAGAATTGATAGAAGCTGCATTATCTTCCAATGCTGAATTGAATTCGATAATTTCTCCTGAAACAGGTAACATAAGGTCAGAAACAGTTTTTACAGCTTCGATAGAGCCAAAAGTTTCGTCCATATCCAATGTTTCTCCTTCAGAGAATACATCTACGAATACTATATCACCTAATTCGTTTTGAGCAAAATCAGTAATCCCGATATATGCTTCATCACCTTCAATTCTCAACCATTCATGGTCTTTAGAATACTTTAAATTTTCTGGAATGTTCATGTTGTTTCCTTTTTAATGTGTTCGAATTAATTAATTTCAATTGACAAAATTACACTTTTTTTATCAATGTCAAAAGAAATAAGATTAAAATAATTGACAAGAGTTGTATTTTTTATTATCTTTGTCGAGAAAATAATAAGATAAAAGAAACTTAATTTCAATTTCTATGAAAAAGATAGTTTTATTAATTTGTTTAATTCCAGTTTTTGGATTTATTAGTTGCGATACTTCTAATAATTGCATCTGTACTATTAAAACAACAGGGGGTGAGACCTTTAAGGATAATATCAGCGTAAAGGATACTGATAGTAAATGTGAGGAAATGCCTTGGAGTGAGCTTCCTGATGAGTGGAAGGATATGAATCTTACTGGAGAATACACCTTGGAATGTGTTGAAGAATAATCGTATTAAATAATGGGCAAGTCAAAGGTTTACACTAAG
Source organism: Bacteroidota bacterium (assembly GCA_023415495.1). Lineage (GTDB taxonomy): Bacteria > Bacteroidota > Bacteroidia > Bacteroidales > P3 > UBA10566. The sequence goes on along the minus strand of JAEZKK010000023.1, from coordinate 47,814 downwards.
ATTATTGCCATTTTTATCGGATTAGTCTTTATTCTCTCCGCCTCTCTCAAACTATTTTCACTTGAGAGTGTAGACTTGTTTTTCTATGAACATAGGGTCTTTAATTGGACACTTACTACATTATTCTCAAGGTTATTAATCTGCATAGAAGCCGTTTTGGGCTTAATGCTTGTCTTTGGAGTTTATCCCAAGATAGGTTTATATATAAGTCAGCTATTCCTCGTCCTCTTTACTATTTATATATTCGCTAAACCCTATATTTTTACTCTTAGTCAGGAGAATTGCTATTGCTTTGGAGAGATAATTGCTTTGAACGATAAGCAAACTATTTATAAGAATATAATTCTATTATTACTAAGTCTCTTACTTGTAAAATACAGACCGAAGAAATTAAGGAAATCAAAGCTAATTCTAATTCTATCAATAATTTCAGTAGGTCTTACTGTGTTTATTGTAAAGCCTCCTGATATTATTTCTAATAAGATATATAATAGAGGGATAGAGATAAACCATAAGGCTATGCAAGAGGTTTTTGATTTAGAGGAAGTCAAGAGTTTTGAAATTAGAAAGGGGAGGAAGATGCTTTGTTTTTATAGTACACATTGCAAATACTGCTCCTCTGCTGCAAGGAAGATTGATGTGATAAGGCAAAGAAATAATATTAGTTCTAATAGTATTTTTGAGCTCTATTGGGGGAATCCAGATAGTGTTGATAAGGTGCACAAGAATAAGGATATATCCTATGCCTTTATATCTCCTGGCATATTTCTTGATGCAACAAAAAATCGTCAGCCAGTTATTATTCTCTTAGAAAATGGAGAAATTATTAAAACATATAAACTAACTACCCTAAATGAGCGTTATATAGGTGAGTTTTTTTAAATAAGGAGGAAATATGAAAAAAGTAATTTTTAGTTTAAGTATTTTGTTTGCCTTTGGATTTGTCTCATGTTCAGAGCAAAACGATTGCCTTTGTACAGCAACTGAATCCAAAAAGGCAGCAGTTAATTCTGCTCAAACAACCTATCCCGTTTACGATTGGGGGAATACCTGTAATAGTATCTCACAAAGCGATATTCCTCAATTAAATGACGGAAATCAGTATAATATTAATTGCACTGATTTATAACCTTATAATTTTTCTTTGATTATGGTAAAAATACTTTGGGTCGATGATGAGATTGACTTACTAAAACCTCATATACTATTCCTATCAGCAAAGGGATACGAGGTAACACCTGCAACAGACGGGAACGAAGCCTTGGATTTAATAGACGAGATATCTTTTGATATAGTATTTCTTGATGAGAATATGCCAGGACTCTCTGGCTTGGATACTCTTGGACTTATAAAAGATAAGATTCCTAATATTCCCGTGATAATGATTACAAAAAATGAGGAAGAAAGGATAATGGAGCAAGCAATTGGTTCAAGAATATCGGATTACCTTATTAAGCCTGTTAATCCAAACCAAATCCTCCTTGCCTTAAAGAAACACCTTGATATTAAAAGACTTGTTTCTCAGACCTCAACCCATAACTACCAACAACAATTCAGGGAGATATCCATGAGATTAATGGATAGACTGTCTCCAAGCGAATGGATAGAAGTATATAAGAAACTTGTATATTGGGAATTAGAATTATCGGAATCCCAAGATGAGCAAATCTTTGAAATCCTTAAACAACAAAAGGATGAGGCAAATAACCTATTCTGCAAATTCTACGAAAGAAACTATATAGATTGGCTAACAACAGATGATGATAGACCATTGCTCTCCCATACAGTTCTAAGAGATAAACTATTTCCATTATTAAAGGCTAAGAATCCTCAACATGTATCTACATTCTTAATAGTTATAGATAATCTTCGTTTCGACCAATGGAAGGCAATACAGCCAATGGTTGAGGAGTATTATCGTACAGAGAAAGAGGATATATATTATAGTATAATTCCAAGTACAACCCAATATGCAAGAAATGCAATGTTCTCAGGGCTAATGCCTGCTGAGATTGAGAAGAAATACCCTAATCTTTGGGTAAATGAGGATGTGCCAGGAAATAAAAACCAAAACGAACACCAATTATTAGATAATCAACTAAAGCGTTATGGAATAAATATCAAGACAACTTATCATAAGGTACTAAATGCAACCTATGGCAAGAGGATGATTGATAATTTATCCAATATGATGCAAAATGATTTGAATGTTATAGTATATAATTTTATAGATATGCTTTCCCATGCAAGGACTGAGAGCGATATTGTAAGGGAATTGGCAGATGATGAGAAGGCTTATCGTTCAGTAACTCAGACTTGGTTGGAACATTCCCCTCTAATTGAGGTGTTGAAATATCTAAGTGATAAGAAGGTAAATATACTAATAACTACCGATCATGGTTCGGTTAAGATTGATAGACCAATAAGAGTGAAAGGGGATAAGGATATATCTACAAATCTTCGATATAAGGTGGGTAGGCTTATGGAGTATAATCCGAAGGATGTATTTGAGGTTAAGGATTGTACAAAGATTTTCCTCCCAAAGCTTAGCATAACTTCTCCATATATCTTTGCAAAAAGCAATGATTTCTTTGCCTACCCCAACAACTATAACCAATATGTTCAATACTATATGAATACCTTCCAGCATGGGGGTATTTCTATGGAGGAGATTATGGTTCCATTTATAACACTTAGAAATAAATAATAAAATGTCAACGACTTATATTGCTGAAAAACTTGAGGATTTAGATTTAATTGCTGGGAAAATCATTCAAGATAATCCATTCCAAAGAATCTTTCTATTAGAAGGAGTTATGGGAGCTGGAAAAACTACTTTAACAAAATCCCTATGCAATGCCCTTGGTTCAAAGGATAATATAACTTCTCCAACCTTTTCCATAGTAAATGAATATATTGGAGATTACGGAGAGATTTATCATTTTGATTTTTACCGAATAGACAAGCCATCCCAAGCCTTTGATATAGGATTTGAGGAATATATCTATAGTGGTAATTATTGTTTTATAGAATGGGGGGAGAGGGTAAAAGATCTATTGCCAAATAAATACGTGATAATAGAGATAAATGAATTACAAGATAAGCAAAGACAGATAACCACTCGAATTCACTCTAAAGAATAATGAATGCAAAGGAATTAATAGACTCCTTAGAGCTTTCTCCTCATCCAGAGGGAGGTTATTATAGACGGATTTATACTTCACAAGAGAATCATTCAGAGGGAAGAAAACTAATTAGCTCAATACATTATCTATTAGAAGGAGAGGGGTTTTCTGCTTTTCACTCTCTCGATTCAACCGAATTATGGTTTTTTCACTCTGGAGAGCCGATAAATATTTATCAAATTGCACCTAATGGGGAGCTAAAGATTTCTACTCTTTCTTGTAATTTAAAAGATAATCTCCAATTGCTTATTGAACCAAATACATGGTTTGCAGCCGATATACCCTCAATGAAAGGATATTCTTTAGTCAGTTGCACTGTAGTACCAGAATTTTCTTTTAATCATTTTCAATTAGCTAAAAGAGAGGATTTAATAAAAGAATATCCCCAACACAAAGCAATTATCACAAGATTGACAAGATAGTATTATATACTTTATTGATAAATAAATATTTTCTATATTTGCATTATGAAAAAGTATTTAATATTTATTGGCTTAATCGTTATTTCAAATCTCGCTTTTACTCAGAATAGGGTTTTTAATTTCGACAGTAGTATTTCTTTTATTCCAATTCACGATTGGGTTGATGCCTCTGATGGAGAGGAAATGATTTTTTTGCTTTAAGATCATTTGAAAGCAAAGTCAATCAAAAACAAGCAAGAGGAATGATATTTACAAACAAATTAGAAGGAGTAACCTTAAAAAACAAATTCTATTTTGTAAATCATAAAGGTTATATATATACTTTCTCTCTTATCACAACAGAAAGAGATTTTTCTTTAACAGAACATCTTTTCGAATCAATGGTAAATACAGTAATTATTCATTAATTGACTTCGAACAGAATTAGATTATGCTTACTGAATAGACAAACCATCCCAAGCCTTTGATATAGGATTTGAGGAATATATCTATAGAGGTAATTATTGTTTTATAGAATGGGGGGAGAGGGTAAAAGACATATTGCCATCTTTTCTTTTAACAATAAATTAATTTAACGTGTCGAATATTTGCGATTTCTTCGACATGAAAATAAAACGTGTCGAATATTTCGACATTCTTCGACATGTTATTAATGGTTATAAATAATATTATGTTCTGTTACTATATTATCATAGGTTTCTGCTTTAGGTACTCCTGAAAGAAACAGATTATAAAGGGGTTCATTAATATAATAATTACTTTTTCCAATTTTAATTTTCTTTAAAAACCCAGCATTATCTAATTGCTTTAAATATTTACTTGCTGTTTGCCTATTGATACCTAAGTCTTTTTCAATGAATTCAATTTTTGTATATGGGTGCTTAAATAGATTATTTATCAAATCTTGAGAGTATATATTTTTACATTCTTTTCTGATTCTATGTTTATAATCCAACATAAGTTTTTGTATCCCTTCAATTAAATAAAGTGTTTGTTTGCTTGTTTCTTCAACTCCCTTTAAAATAAATAATATCCAAGACTCCCAATTTTCTTTCTCTCTAACATCTTGGAGTAATTGATAATATTCTTTTTTGTATTGGATAATATATCGGCTTAAATATAAAATTGGAAGTTCTAATAAATCTTCTTTAACTAAATACAGTATATTGATTATTCGACCAGTTCTTCCATTACCATCATAAAAAGGATGAATAGTTTCAAAACGATGATGAATAATTGCCATTTTCACTATTGGATCCAAATCACTAAGGCTTTCATCATTAATAAAATCAATTAAATTATTCATTAGTTTTTCAATGCTATCGAAATCTTGTGGAGGAGTATAAACTATTTCATTAGTTTTTTCATTTTTTAACACTGTACCTATATTTCTTCTATATCCAGCATCGTTTCCTACTAATTCTTGCTGAATATTTTTAATATCTCTATTAGTAATGATTTTAGTATCACGTACCTTATAAAAGCTATTTTTTAGTGCATTTGCATATCGACTAACTTCTTTTGTAGCAGCATTATTAATAATATTTTCAGATATCTCTGCTCTGTATAATTCATCATGAGTGGTAATAATATTTTCAATAGCGCTACTCTCTTTAGCTTCTTGTAAAGATAATGTATTTATTAAAATATTTTCGTTTGGAATAGTGTCGCACTTCCCATTCAATAATGCTAAATTCCGATGAGTTTGTGCAAGTTGCTTAAGAACTAATTTTGTTTCTAATTCTTTTTTTATTGGAAGTAAAGGTATTTCAAATTGCATAATCATATCTCTTTAATTGTCATGCTCGAAATTATTTTGTTTTGATTTCGTTCTACAAAAGTAATCTTTTTATATTATATAATTGATATTTTTATTTCATTCGAGAAATCAATTCATGTATAAAAAAAGGATAGACCAAAAAAGTCTATCCTTTGTTTTTCTTTGTGATTTTATAGGATTATAAACCTATTTTTGATTTGATATTTGATGGTACTGCGTTTTTGTTTACCATAATATCTATTGTCTTGTATCTTACGAAAGCCTCTGAGGCATAGAAATATCCTTGGTATTTACCTTCGCTTGCCCAAGAGTTTTTAACCTTGTAGAACTTTGTTCCATTAGCATCCTTAGCAATACCTGTGATTACCATTCCATGGTCGTCAGTAGTTGAATAATCATCATATCCTTTTTGACGCATTTCCTGAGTAATGGTTTTCTCCTTTGCTGTTCCGTCAAAGCTATACATAGCAGCAGCTTTTTCAGCAGCAGTAAGCTTTTCCCAACGATCTCTTTCAGTTCCGCCTAAATCAGATTTTTCTTCATCAGGAACTATTGCAACACCGTTTTTCCAAGAGAATCCCTTTTCGCTAACATCAGCTCCCCAACCAACTGTATATCCATTATTAATTGCATAATCAATAACTTCCATCATTTCGTCAAGCTTAACATTATGAATAGTTCCCAACATCCAATTGTCTGGAACATCAAGAATAAAAGGCTCATAGAAAGGAACATGGGTAAATGAACCTATTTCTATATAATCGTTCATATCTAACCCAAGAGACTTAGCATAAGACATTGGAGTATAGCTAACTCCATTATGAGTAAAGTCCTTTGGCATAACTCCAAAATATGAATCTAAGATAGCATTGAAAGCAGTTTTCCAAGCAGGAGTTAGACTTTTTTGAGAGATAAGTGCCTTACAGAAAGCCTCTAATACCTTATCAATTTCTCCATGATTATGCTTGTCCATTCCATAGTTTAAACCATTATAAACTTCCTCAGGAACAATACCATATTTCTTAATCATTTCAGTAACATCATGGAAACCACCACCAGCTGCAAAGGTTATATTGCCATGGAAACGGATATATCTCTCAGCCTTTTCCATATAAGCATTTCTAACTATCCACATTTCAGATAAATCATGCTCACCCTTACCATTCTTTAGAAGTTCAGACTCTAAAAGTCCAATTCCTGCAAAACTCCAACAAGTACCAGAACGAGATTGATCCTTAACTGCTGAGGCTGGATTTTCCTTTACAATTGTAAATTTATATCCTTTTTCCTCTACCTTTACGTCTTTTTTATTTTTTTGAGCAAGAGCCCCAAAGCTTACTAATAGACCAATAGCAAGCGTTAAAATAATTCTTTTCATGTTTATTTATTTAATTAATTTACAAGCATTACAGGCATAACCAACATTAAGATACTCTCAGTGTTTGGCTCTGGATTTTCCTCAAATGGATAAATAATACCAGCCCTATTAGGTTGAGACATTTCTAATGAAAGATATTCTGTCTCAACGTTATTAATCATTTCAATAAGGTATTTTGCATTAAAGCCTATGGTTAAATCTTCTCCAGTATAATTACAAGAAAGTTTCTCCTTAGCAGCATTTGAGAAATCCACATCTTCGGCAGATATAATTAAATCATTGCCATTGAATTTGAGGATGATTTGGTTGGTGCTTTGGCTTGCAAATATCGCAATACGTCTAACCGAGCTTAGTAATACATTTCTTTCAATAATAAGCTTATTAGGATTTTCCTTAGGAATTGCAGCATCGTAATTAGGATATTTCCCTTCTATTAATCTACATACAATATGATAGTTTTCGAACGTAAAGCTAACATTAGTAATATTATACTCCATTAATACATCAACCTCATCCTTGTAAGAGGTAAGGATATTCTTAATCAAATTAAGAGGTTTCTTCGGGAGGATAAAGTTCGATTCGTTTTCGTTATTAAAATTAGTTTTCCTATAACGAACCAATTTATGAGCATCCGTTGCTACAAAGGTGATACTATCGAGGGTTTGCTCACAAAATACTCCTGTCATTTGAGGACGTAACTCATCAACACCAGCAGCTAAAACAGTTTTAGAGATAGCATTAACCAATAATGTGGATGGGAGTATAGAGCTTTGAGGATTCTCAATTGCCTTTGGATTTGGAAACTCATCGGAAGATGTTCCTGTAATCTTATACCTACCCTCACCAGAGGTAATCTCTATTGCATAATCCTCCTCTTCGATATTAAAGGTTAAGGGAGCATTCTCTAAGGTTTTTACTATATCCAATAGTTTCTTTGCATTTACAGCAATCTTATTCAACCCATCATCCTCAGCATCGTTAAGATCTAATTTCACAATAGCTGTGGTCTCAAGGTCAGAAGCAGTAATACTAAGGATATTACCATTCAATTCGAATAGGAAATTCTCCAAAATAGGGAATGCATTATTAGTAGTAATCACACTAATAATTGATTGTAAGGAACGTGATAATGTACCTCCGTGAACAATGAATTTCATATTTATTATTTTTTATTTGTTTCTATACTGCAAATATACATTTAATCTATTTAATAATTTCTTAGTGATAAAAGAACTTATTAACAATTTATGGACAATAGCCTAATTCGCATCGTAAAAATAACTTACAGGCTTAATTATATTGTCGAAGGCGAAGTATTGGAGAATTAGTGTATCACTGCTTCCATCCATAAGACCATACATACGATTAATATCAAAAATCTCGTAGAAATTAGTCTTATCGTTTTCGCTAACCCAAGTACCCTCATTCATCTTTATAAATGTCTTTAGTTTCTTCTCTTTCCCAGCCTTATCCTTAACGGTAAACACAAAGCTTGGATTCTTTGAGAAAATAGTATCCTTATGGATTTGAGGAATATTAGTTGCTATATTCTCGAAGTTTAGTTCAAAGAAAGAGGATATAAAGGCAGTAACTTTTAGGGTATCGAAATCCTTTAATAGCTCTCCATCTGCTAATCTCTTAATATGAAAAGTATTTTCCTCGGCATATAGCTCAAAACCCTCTTGTGGATAATCAGGAATTTCCACCTTGATAGAGGCTATATCCTGAGGTTTATACTTAAATATAGTATGCATTTTCCAATCATTCTCAACGGCAGTAAACCTCGAAGAAAGATAACCTCTGAAATTAGGAATATGAATAACACAAGGGTCCTTAGTGCCTTTAATCAGCATAAAAGTACCGGTATTATCCATGGTTTCATTCCCTATATAAATGCTCTTCTCAAGCTTTTCTCTCTTAAATAGTTTTATAAACCCAAGATTTATGAAATAAGACTCGGTATAAACATCTATACGAGTATTTCTGGCAGATAATTGCTTGATAATATTCTCATGAGCAGCTTTTGCAACAGGCTCTCTAATCCTCATCTCTCTAAGAGTTTCAAGCATGGTAGAAACCATTAGGGGAGAGGCTTGGAACTTATCGTTTACCATCCAAATACTATCTTGCTTAACAACCTTGGAGATATTCTTCTCCCTGTCCTCAATTACTATTTTAGTAATCTTATTAGTATCCTTAATATGGAAGTTTTGTTCAATTGTAGAAGATTTTTGAGAGAAAACCACTACCAAACTAATAGTAATCAATATAATAATACTAAGTAATCCGATAAGGTTCTTTTGCTTGCGATTTAATTTCATTCTCTTAGATATCTTTTATTTTACGTATTTTCTTTTTCTTATAAAGCTGATAATTACCCCAATAACCATAATAAATATTATAGGAATCCCCACATTCACAACCTGCCAATTCAGTTTTTCTCTCTCCACCCTTGCTTGGTCTAATTTACGCATAAGAACCTCACGAGAACGAAGAGGAATCATATCGTGGTCATCGGTCAAATAGTTTAAGGCATTAATCAAAAACTCTTTGTTTCCAAACATTTCCTTAGTGTATTTATCATAACCAAGTGGGAGCATCTGTCCTGAGGTAAAATCATTGCGAATAATATCCCCATCAGCCACAACTATCATAGCGTTTATCGTGTCGCACTCGTCCTTAAAAGCTATCTCTTGGTTGGTCTCCATCTCTGGCGATAGTCTGTTCTTAAAGGCAGAGGTAAACTTCCCTTCCAATAACATAGCAAGATTCAAATTAGGCATATTAAACAGCCTTGGGTCTTGTTTTTGCTTTAGCATTTCAAGGGAAATAATAGCTGGTGTATTCATTATCCTCGAATTAGCAGAACTTACTAATAACGGAGTTTTGGTAATATTATTTTGAATAGTATCTATGCTGGAAACAAATTCGAGCTTAACAGGATTAACCTTGCTTGTGATAATATGATTTGGATTAGGACTTACAACAGGAAAGAAATTCCAAGGGAAGAAGGAGAATTGAGGAGTATTATCTCCATAAACCCCTGTTACGATTGGAACCTTTGCTGCTTGCATATCCATAACCAAATTGGTGTTTAACCTGACTCCATACTTGAATAAAGGGTCTTCAACTCCAGTATAATTAGTTACTGCAAAGGTCTCTGGATTTGCCTGCAAACTATCCATAGAGCATAGAAGAGGGTCTACCAACCAAAGTATCCTACCACCATGCATTACAAATTGGTCGAGGATGTATAGGTCCTTGTAAGAGAAAACAGAAAGAGGTTTGGCAATAACCAATGCCTTATACTTATTTCTCATAGTAACATTATTCTTTACACTATCATACTGCCTTTCGGTAAGTGCATTAATTCGTTCATTAATAGTAAGAGTATCAACAGCATAAAACTCATTAATCCCTGTGATAAAATCCCAGATTGAGGCTAATTCCCATTCTCCATGTCCTCGAATAATTGCAACCCTATCCTTGGAAGTAGTCATAAGACTTCTAATCCCATTATATATGTTGTACTCAAGGTTTTGCACCGAACTATTGATAATAGATTCCTCACCCGTTCCCTTGGTGCTAATCAATGAAACAATCTTTTTCTCACCCTTATGAGTAATCTCCAAATAAGGGAACATATACTGACGAACCTGACCATCCTTTTGTTGAGAAGTTTTCAAAATAGGTTGGAAACCCATCTCGAAAAGTCTTTGGTAAAACTCTGCCTGCTCTTTCTTGTCCTTAAAGTCGTTAGGATTCCTAAACTCAAACTCAATATTAGGATTATAAGAACGGAACTGGTTAATCATCTCCTTGGTCTCATTCCTTAATCTCTTATAATCTGCTGGAATCTCTCCCTCCAAATAACAACGTATAAACACCACATCATCAACTGATTTAAGCATTTTCTTAGTCGATTTCGAAAGGGTATATCTCTTCTCGGAGGTCAAATCCAATCTTGCGAATATATAGTATCCAACAATATTAAAAAACAGGATAAGAACCAGACCTAAAACCAATTGCAAAAGGTGAGTCCTTTTCACATTTGCCTTTGCATCAGGTTTTTTAAATAATTTCTTTATCATTATTACTTCGATTTTAAAATGATTACTTCTTCCAATTCCTACTCTCAAGACTAATCTTGGTCAAAAGCACAAAGAAAAGAATTGCACTTAAATAATAAATCACATCCCTTGTATCAATCACCCCTCTTGCCATAGAAACATAGTGAGAATTAATCCCAAAACTCTTGATAATCAAATCTGCATTGCCAAAAATCCCAAGCCCAGTAATAATATCGAAGCCTATATAGAAAAAGGCAGACAGGAGTACGGAGATAATAAAAGCAATAATCTGATTATTAGTAATTGAGGAAGAGAAAATCCCAATAGCCACAAATACCCCGCCAAGGAACATCAGCCCAATATATGAGCCAGCTATACCTCCCAAATCCAAATTCCCCTTAGGAGAGCCAAGCTGATAAACAGCAATTATATAGATAAGAGTAGGCAGGATTGAGAAAATCACTAAAACAGTTCCTGCAAAGAATTTGGCAAGAATAATGGATAAATCATTGATAGGCTTGGTAAGCAAAAGCTCGATAGTGCCGTTTTTCTTCTCCTCTGCAAACATCTTCATCGTAATTGCAGGAATAAGAAACAAAAACACCCAAGGAGCCAATATAAAAAGCCCGTCAATCCCCGCAAAACCGAAGTCCAAAACATTGAACTCCATAGGGAAAACCCATAGGAAAAGCCCAATAACTGCAAGGAAAACAATAATAGTAATATACCCAATCAATGAGGATAGAAAGCTATTAATTTCCTTTAAAAACAAAGTGTACATAATATATGTATTTCAGGTTAATATCTTAGTGTTCCATATTATGGAAAACATTGGTAACATCGTCATCCTCATCCAATTTCTCAAGAAGTTTCTCAACCTCCTTAACTTGCTCTTCGCTTAGTTTCTTAACCTCATTAGGTATTCTCTCGAACTTAAAAGTCTTGATTTCAAAATTATTCTCCTCAAGATGTTTTTGGATAGGACCAAAGCTTGCAAACTCAGCATAGATAATAATCTCTTCCCCGTCCAAAACGCATTCCTCCACACCATAATCAATCAATTCAAGCTCCAATTCCTCAATATCTACGCCCTCTTTAGCAACCAAGGTAAAATTACACTTTCTCTCGAAAAGAAAATCGCACATACCAGTAGTTCCCAGCGAGCCACCATATTTATTGAAATAGCTTCTAACATTAGCCACAGTACGAGTAGGATTATCGGTAGCAGTCTCAATTACAATAGCGATACCATGAGGAGCATACCCCTCGTAAACCAATTCCTTATAATCGGTAGTGTCCTTTGAAATAGCCCTTTTAATAGCACGCTCAACATTGTCCTTAGGCATGTTTTCCGTCTTAGCAGTCCTCATCAATAGCCTAAGCCTTGGGTTGCTATCCGGATCTCCACCACCAGCCTTAACCGCCATTTCTATTTCTCTACCCAAGCGAGTAAAAACCCTTGCCATATTGCCCCAACGTTTTAGTTTAGTGGCTTTTCTGTACTCAAATGCTCTTCCCATATAGTTTAAATCTCAATATTAAATTAATAAATAAATTACTTGATAAAATACATAATAATAAAAGTGAAAATAAAGGATAAAAATCAGAAAACCAACAAAAACCAAAACCTCCCACCAATAAAAATCCAATATTTACAATCAGCAAAGATACAGATTTTCTACATTATAATCCTAAAAAAAGTAGTGAGATGTTTTACCCTTACCCAATAATAACATTGACAAAAAACACAAAGAATGAAAAATTTTCGTTTATAGACGAAAAAAATGCATTAATGACCATAATCTTCGTCTATGGACGATAAATTTACATTGTCTTAAAATTTGCATTTATAAGAGCATGGGAATTATCGGATTACTTACAAAACTAAAAGAGATTAAGGAGCTTAAAGTCTTTTATAACCCTAAGCTCCTTAAAATAAGTGAAGGTCTCACCCCAATTTAAAATTTAAAACTTAAAATTTAAAAGTTAAGGGGTTGGAGTCTCTGGTTGGTAACCCTTTACCTCAAGGTCTTTTAAGACAAATGTGGTCTTGGAAAGGTCGCTCATAAAGGTTGGCGATGGGTAGAACCTGCATTTCGCTCTCTTTATGGTCGTTACATCTACCTCGTCCAAGGTGTCCATTGCCTTAGCTTTTATGCCAGGGATAAACGAACCTAAAAGGTTGAATTTCACTGCACGCCCTGCTAAAATATGTCTGGAAACATTTATCTCCAAAGCCTTTAAGCAGGCTAAAACATCTGGGTAAGAAACGGTTGTGCTTTGGGATATCTCCTTGCATAACTCATCCATGGTTACATCCGAATTTCTGAAAATTTGAGCAAGGTATTTCTCTCCTGGAGAAAATCCAGTATGGATAAAACGCTTTACTCTTACATAATTGATTGCCATAATCTTTTTGTTTTTAAATAGTTAATACTAATTTTAGAAGATGTGCACCTCTTCCCGTAATTCATATTGCAAAGATACGCATATATCTCTGCATATTAGCCATATAGACCTCGTTAGACCTCGTTTGACTTCCAAAGATTGGAATTAAATTCTATTGCTACGGATCTTGATTATATCTATCAAGTATAATCCTGCCCAACTCCTCAATTTCCTGCTCACAATACCTGCGTTTCACCACCTTTGTCAATAAACCATTCTCTTTTCTAATTCTATAAAGAGTTGTTTGAGAGATTTTTAAAATATTACAAACCTCCTTCAATGTGTATTTTGGTAACCTATCTTGTCTCATAATTTAAAACTTAAAATTTAAAACTTAAAAATATCCGCAAGGTCATCGCCCTGTTTTAGATTATAATGGTGCTGATACCTCTCCACAAAGTCATCCACAACCATTTTAACCCCTATTTTCTGCTCAATCTCCTCTGCCTTGCTCTCCCATTTCTCAAAGCATCCAAGGTCGGGAAACAGCCTAATTTGCCTATCTCTAATAGCCCAAATCTTCTCCCAGCTAAGCAGAGATAAACCCCCAGTAGCTAACCATAAGTACTTTGGTTTTAGGATGGACATAATAACGGCAGTTTTCTCACTCTCAACCACAAACACAGGTTTTTCGGGATATTTCCTAATCAAATGTAGCCCAAACAAACACTGGGTCAATTGCCAATCCTTATCCAAAATCTCCGCCTTCTTAAGCTCTGAATGAACCCAAGTTAGGGGCTGAATTTTTAAATTGTAATTTTCAATTTTTAAATTATCTTCTTTCAATCTCTTGCCGGTGATTGGGTCGTATGCCATAATCTTACCTGTTCTTAATCTTAGGTATTCGTCTATTTGCCAGAATATTACTCTTTTATTCTTATCTCCGCAAATCATATAATCGTTCCTTACCCTATCCACCCATTGCTCTGGAAACCTACTCCTTAGAAACTCCATAAAATAAGAATCATTCCCAAGAGTAGCGAGCATTATCTTCTTGTCAATCTTATGAATAGGTTTAAGTTCTTTAGGGAGTTTAATGTCCTTAAAGACATTAAAGACCTTAAACTCCTTATTCTCCCCAAAAAACTCCTTAGGAGAGAAATGATAACCACAACTCTGAATATGGTTACAAATCCCCACATTATTATTGATATACTGATTATTATCAGTGTTGATATACCTTGTGAAACATCTTTTTCGTCCACATTTTGGGCATGTATATCTCGTTGCCGCCCCCTTATATTTTTCTAAAATTATCATCTTGTTTTAGTTTTAAATTTTAAATTTTAATTTTTAAATTAGTCTTTGTATCACGTCATTGCGAGCCGAAGGCGAAGCAATCCAGTTAATTTAATTTAATTGCTTGATAATTAATAAACTTGCACACTTAATATTGCTAATATTCTAATAATTAAGCAACTTGCACACTTGCATACCCCTTAGAAGAGTGAGTGCACGCAAGTTGTTTAATAGGTACAGACTTGCACTAAGTCAAGGATGCTTAGTGCAGAAGTCCGTCCCTTTATTTATTAAAATTATTTTGGATTATTACTCTCTAATGCAAGTAGTTTTTTATATCTTGATAGTTTTCTGCCAACAGAAGATTCAACAATTCCAAGTTCCAAGCCTATTTCCTTGTGCGTAAGTCCCTGTTCCTTTAATCCCATTATCTCGTTATACTCCGATTCTATTGTCTCTCTTCTTTCCTTTTTCTGGGTTAGGAGTTCGTAGTGAGTGCGGGTTTCGAGGTTGTTAAAGGTCAGGTTGTCTGTGAATTGTACCTCGAAGGAATGGGTCTTGTATTGGTGAGAAAGGTAGTTCCCTTTGACTATACAGAAATGTTTCTTATTGACAGATTGCATATCGCTTTTTAGCTCTATCATCAGCCTCATCTTTGCTTCAAATCCTTGTGAACCAAGTGCGTTATGCTTGCTCGGCTCGAGGTTATCGCTTCTTTTATTGGTATGATGTAGAAATAGTACAAGGCAGCCGTATTTCTGAGATAGCTGGGAGAAATCGTTAAGGAAAGCTCTAACACGGTTGGTTTCATATAGTTGCCCTGTGAATACATCTGCAAAGGCATCTATAACTACCAAGTCTGCAGGCTTTTGGCTTAGCTCGCTCTCAATCCTGCCGATAAGATTTTCTGTCTCAAAGATATAAACCAAATTCTCTAACTCCTTAGGCTTTAGCTTATAATCCTTGTTTTGCTTCTTTAGAAGATAGGAGATAGCCATCTTATCATCCTCAGTAGAAACATAGTACGCCCTCTTATGCAGGGGCTTAACCTCCCAATTCAAGAACTTCCTACCTGTAACGACCGATACGCAAAGCTCCCTAAGCAAGGACGACTTCCCAGTATCGGATGAGCCAATAAGTGCTGCAAGTCCAACTCTGTGAAATATAGGCTCTACCAGCTTTGGAATCTCCTCCAAACTATCGCTCAACAGCTCCAAACCATTCACATTTGGAATAGAAATATCCTTTGCCTCATTTTCCTTCACAACGCCTTTCTCAAGTTTCTCAAACTCCTTCTCCATAATGTTGGTAACCTTCTTCTTATAATCCTTTACAGGGTCTTTTTCTTTTGCTTTGGCTTTAGCTTTTGGCTTTGCTTTAGGCTTAATAATTTGTTTTAAGGTCTTGTCTGACACTTTCTTAGAATTTTTCATCTTAAAAAATAATTAGTTATTAAAAAAGATGAATTGGCCAATTCATAAAATCGCTTTGATTTCACAGGCAAAATTCCAACAAAAAGACAAAAAAACAACCCTATATCGTACCTATAATCGTACCTATAATAGGGTTAGATTTTGGAAAATATAGGGTGGGTAAAATTATGGGGTATAAAACTCTATTTTGATAAGGATTTATCGATAAGTGCTGCAATTTCTCTATGCCCTTTTGGGGGATTTCCAGTTTTGAGAAAATCGTTTTTAGCACTTGCAAGCCCTTTTGTATCGAACAGATTTTCAAATGCTTTCCACTGTGTTCTGTCTTTTTTTAGCAAATTATGGGATAGAGAATCTACAAAATACGCACATAAACTCTTGGTCTTACGCCATTTCACCTTAGGATTAATACTTTTCTTACCCCTATAATGCCCAAAAAAGGCAAGAAAATCCTCTTCGCTCTCAATACCAACGCAATCCAAAGCAAAAAGCCCTATAAATATCATTTTTACAGTTTTCTTGCTTAGAGGGTTTTCGATAGAATTTTCGACTAAGAGTTGAGGATTTATAATTTCTTTTCTCTTGTAATTCTTTTGCTTAATATCTTTGTTCTCAATACCCTTAACCTTAGCAATAGGCAGATAGAAAAGCCTTTGGAAATAAGGCAGAGAGTTGATATTCTCTTTCTTGCAAGGGATAATCAATCCATCCTCGATATATTCCTTAGGGTTGTTCTGCCTTTTTTTAGCCAAGGAGATAATATTATTAGTAATATCATTCATCTCAGCCTCAGCATAATCCCCCTCTTCAATCATGGTTTGACGAATAGCATAGAGAGCAATCATAAAATCGCATTTTACCCTTTGGCAATACTCCTTAACAAACTTTTTCTTATGGTAGATTTTCTCACAAGAATTTTTCATCCAAATCCTCTTAACCTCATTTTCATCTTCGTTCAAGAGGCTAACATAAAGCTTATAATACGTATTATCAACATCTTCCATAGGGTAATAAATTAAAAAATTAAGCAAACAAATATAATTAAAACCGACCATAAAATTACAAATAAAAACCAATACAAACCACTAAAATCCCAAAAAACTTATCAACAATCCCTCCAACCCCTTGAAAACACTAAGAAAACCCCTTGAAACTTTTTCCCTAAGATTTAGAAAAGAGTATTATTTGGGATTTGTAATCACGCACTATATTACTATAAGGATTTTCAATCCGTTATTTCATTTTCAAGAATAATCTTTCGGATAGCATATCCTAATATTAACAACGTGTGGGATAGCATATCCCGCACGACGGAAAAATAAAATACTTGATATATGAATTAAATGTTGTATAATTGCAGAGAAAATGTAAAAATAGAAAATAGAAGAAAATGATACACGAAATAAAAATAAAGAACTTTTTATCATTTAAAGATGAAGTAGTATTTAGTTTTGCATCTATAATCCTGGTACTGATGAGAAACATAGGTTTCCGAGTTGCAGCAACCTTAACTGCCACATAAAAAGACTGTATACGCAATTGCATTAAAATACACAAATTATTTATAATGTATTAGTATTATATGAATTAGTAAAACAAGGACGGTGGATATATGAAATATATACACAATTGTGTTGCGTATATACAAATGTTGGCAACAAGTGTAAAAAGACATACGACCAGACAGATACGATAGTGATAAACTGAAAATAGAAAGGATTTAGCTTTTTGACAGGACAGTGCAAATTTGATGGAAATTTATTTTGTTTTTTTCTTCCCCCCGCAAAAAAAGAAGAAGGAAACCCCACCCACATTGCAGCACATTTGCAAGCCCCACGAGCCGACGCTCAAAACCAAAGCTTGCAAAAGAGCTGCAATTTTGCCGACACACCAAGAGCTTTGTTGAAACTTAAAGTGTATTTTTGAAACATAATTAGATAAGGGAAATTAAATGCTGAATAAAGAAAAACTAAACAATCTTGCAGGAGAACTCTGGAAAGGAGCCAAAAAACTTCGTGGTAAGTTTAAGGCATACGAGTATCAGGCTGTAATACTGCCAATGATAATGATTCGCAGGATTGAATGTATGCTTATCCAAAAGAGAAAGGAAATAGAAGACGAACTCAAGAAAGCCAATCCAAGCATCACAGACGCTGAGCTTAAAAAGAAAGTGAAGCAACGTGAAATTCTGACCGTTTCTTATTACAACAAAACTGACTGGACACTGACCAAAATTCTGAAAGACGATGCAACGCAGGTTGAAACGCATTTCCGTCAATACCTGACTGGTTTTTCAGACATCATCAACGAAATTATTGACGAATTCAATTACCGTGAAACCATTAGCAAAATGGTGAAGGCTAACCGCCTTGACAGCATTATTGACCTTGTTGACGATGAAGATTTTAGCACACAGCGACTGAGCAACATTGAAATGGGTTATGTATATGAAGAATTGTTGCAACGCTTTACACAAGACGATGCAAAAGACACAGGCGAACACTTTACGCCCCGTGAAATAATTCGCATAATGGTTGAGTTAATGGAAATTGACTTTAACCCCAAAACAGCAAAAGCCATCAGTATTTACGACCCTGCTTGTGGAACAGGCGGTATGTTGAGCACCGCCAAAGAGCATTTGATGGACAAAGCCAAAACCGAAGCAGAGCAACAAAATGTGCAAACTTTGGTGCAACTTTTCGGACAGGAATATTTGGGACAGAATTATGCTGTTTGTAAAACAGACTTGCTTTTACGTGGTGACCTTGACGGCAGCAACAAAGACAACATAACAAAAGGAAATTCGCTGATACCTGATATTGAAAGCAGTAAAGAACCTGGCGACAAACATTACGGTAGGCAGTTTGACTATATGATTTCCAATCCGCCTTTTGGTGTGGATTGGAGTGAATATAAAGCAGATGTAGAAAAGTTTGAAACTACACGCTACAAAGCAGGAACACCACCAAGTAATGACGGGGCTTTACTTTTTCTACTTTCAATGATTGAGAAAATGAAACAGCCTAAAGATGGTGGAAGTAAAATAGCCATTCTATTTAACGGCTCACCATTGAGCAATGGCGATTGTGGAGGTGCTGAAAGCGAAATACGCAGATATATTCTGGAAAGAGATTTACTCGATTGCATTGTGATGCTTCCTGACCAAATGTTTTATCAAACGGGTATTTACACATACATCTGGTTGCTGAACAACAAAAAGGAAAACCAAAAACAAGGCAAGGTGCTTATCATAAATGCAAGACAGCAGTTTGAAAAAGAACCTAAGAGTTTTGGCAACAAACGTAACCGTATCACAGAAACAAACCGAAAATGGATATTGGAACAATACGACAACTGGAAACCAAACGAATTTTGTAAAATGTTTAGCAAAGAAGATTTCAGCTACCATAAAGTGAAAGTGCTGTTTTGGCAAACTGACGAGAACGAAAAGCCAATGTGGATTGACGAACCTTTTACAGTTCAATTGAACAACAGCAACGTGAAAAAGAAATTTGATCTATATGGGGATTTTGAAATGACTATAACGGTAAAAGAACCCAATGGCAAGGAACAACAATTGAAATTCAAATTTGATGGCGAAAACACCTTTGACACACTTGTAAAAAAGCAGCTTTCAATAAATAATAAAACATTGAAAGACCTTGCAGCCAGAGAGTTTACTGCTTGGCTCAAAACTTGTGAACTTACTGCCGTTTTTTTTCACAGACACTACATTGAAGATTCTGAATATGTCCCATTTGGCAGTGAGATTTCGAGTTACATAAGCAATGAAATTAAAAAACCCATTATTCGATGGGAATATGCAGAAATGAATGGAGAGACTGAAATACTTGGTTATGAAATCCAGTTGATAAAATATTTCTTCAACAAAAAGATACATAAAGACAGTATCGACATTCTAAATAGTTATTTAGCACTCGAAAGACAAACAGAAAAAATCCTAATTCAATATAGATAATGGCAAAATATAAATACGAAGAATCAGGTATTGAATGGGTTGATTTCAAACCAACTCATTGGAAGATAAAAAGAGTTAAAGACATTTTTAATGATGAAGGAGGTAATGGATTTCCTTTAGAGCTTCAAGGAAATGAAGATGGGGATTTCCCATTTTTAAAAGCCAGCGATATCAACCACGCTGGCGAAACCGTAACAATAGGTGTTAATTATGTCAATGAACCACTTGTCAAAGAAATGGGATGGAAGATAATCCCAAAGAACAGCATACTTACTGCAAAAATTGGAGAGGCTATGAAGAAGAATCACAGAAAGATTAATACTGTTGATTGTTTGATAGATAACAACTTAATGGCATTAATAATCAGAAATGAATGGGAATGTGATATTAGATATTTTAATTGGCTATTTAAGGATATTGATTTTGCAGAATTTGAAAAACCAGGTACAGTCCCATCGTTAAATATGAAAGTCTTTAGGCATTTTAAGATACTCGTTCCACCGAAGGATGAACAAACTCAAATAGCCAATTATTTGGATAAAGTTTGTGCTGACATTGATTTAATTATTAACCTAAAAGTTGGTAAAATAAAGTTTGATGACAATGAAAGTGACTCAGAGGTAAATATGCTTAGAAAATATAAATCGGCCCTTATTAATGAGACAGTTACAGGCAGGAAACAAGTATACGGTTTGATTGAAGAAAAACAGCAAATGCAAACAGCATAATGAAAAGCGATAAAGAAAAAATATTTGAAAATCACATAGCGACTTACCTAAAGGATAAGCACCGCTATACTGCCCTATCGGCTGCCGATTGCACCGATACTGATTTTCATTTTATCGCTTCTCATTTGTTGGATTTCATAAAGGACACTCAATTAGCTAAATACGAAAAACTACAAGAGAATTATGGAGCTGATGCAGACCGTGAAATTCTGGAAGCACTCAAAACAGAGCTGGAACGCAAACCGCTTTGGGTAATTATCCGAAACAGTTTGCCAGTAAGAAGCATTGCCTTTGATTTGTATTATCCTAAGCCACGAAGCAGCAACAGCCAAACTTCGTTTGACAATTACAGTAAAAACATATTTTCGGTTAAGCAGCAATATCATTTCAGCAGTGACACATCACAAAGCATTGATTTGGTTTTGTTTTTGAACGGATTGCCAATTATTACAATAGAACTAAAGCACGAAGACGAAGGACAAAATGTGCATGATGCAGTAGAGCAATACAACATTCGTCCACAGGAAAATCAAATCTTCACTTTGCCATTTCTGCATATTGCTGCCGACACCAGTGAAGTAAAAATCGCCACCAATCCGTTTTCGGAGCATAATTTTATTCCATTCAATCAAGGCTTGACCAACAAGGAAGAAAACCAAGGCGAATACCCGATTGAATTTTTATACAAAGATGTGTTGAGCAAAGATTGGGTGTTGGAATACATTAGTTTCTTTTTGCTTTACATTCCTGCCGACCAGAAGATAACTGATGATGGAATTTTGCTGGTAGAACCCGAAAGAACCATTTTTCCACGGTTTCATCAGTTGCGAAGCAATCATAAATTGGCTTACAGCATTTCAAGCCATTTTGAAACTGAAAACACTTTAGGATTAAAATATCTTATCAATCATTCTGCTGGTTCGGGTAAAACACTAACTATTAGTTGGCTTACAGACCGTTTGGACAGTTTGTATTCAGCAAACAATCACAAAATATTTGATATGGTGATTGTGTTGACCGACCGCAAGAGTTTGGATAAAAACATCAAAGACGAGTTAGCAAACTTTGTTCACCTGACCAATAAAATAGGTTTAGCCAAAGACAGCGATAAACTAAAAAACTTTATCCGTCAACGAAAAAGCATTGTGGTTTCTACCATTCAAAAATTCAGCTACATTCAGGAAATCATACAAGAAGATGAAGGGTTGAAACAATTACGAATTGCTTTTATCATAGACGAAGCACACAGAAGTCAGGACGGAAAAATGGCAAGCAATGTAAAAGCCATATTCACTAATCCTGAACAACCCGACAATGAAGAATTGCCAACCGATGAAGATGAAATCATCAATGAAGCTAAAAAAGTAAATATCACCAATCAAGTTTTAATAGCGTTTACGGCAACACCCATTCAAACGACAGTTGATTATTTCGGGCAACCGCTTGATGAATACACCGAAGATGAAGCCATCAAAGAAGGCTACATTTTAGATGTGGCAAACAACATCATCAGCTACCAAACTTTGTATCACCTAAAAAGCAAAACCATCATTCCCGATGATGAAATGTATCCTGCGGGTGTGGTGCACAAAGCATTGAGAGAAGTTGCTTTTCGTGACCCCGAATTGATACAATACAAAAGCGAAGTAATTCTGAAATACTTTGAGGACAAAGTAAAAGATACTTTGAATGGCAGAGGAAAAGCAATGGTAGTAACTTCATCAAGACCTGCCGGCTTACTTTATTTTGAAGCATTGAAAGAAAAAATTGCAAAGCGGAATTTACCTTATAAAGTGTTGTTTGCCTTTTCGGATTTTACAGATGAAAAAGGTAATGAAATAAAAGAGGAAACGCTGAATGAACTAACGACAACCCACGCAGGCAAAAAGATTGAAGATGTGTTTGATGAAAATGATGATTACCGCATCATTGTAGTTGCCAATAAATTTCAAACAGGTTTCAATCAACCCAAATTGGTTTCAATGTTTTTGGACAAACCAGTAAGAGGTGTAAATGCAGTTCAGACACTTTCAAGGCTCAACCGCAAGACCTACGGCAAAGACACAACAATGGTAGTGGACTTTACTAATTCGGTTCAGAACATATTTGACGCTTTCAGAAGATACAGAACTGGCAGCCGCTTTCAACCCCAAGAACCCAATCCGCAAACATTAGAAGACCGTTACAATGAGTTTTTGAGTTTCAACCTATTCGATGAAGGCGAAATAATTCGTTACACAGAATTAATCAAGGAAGCTACCACCGACCCTGCAAAAGATGCAGACTTGATGGCACTTTCAAATGATTACCGAAACAAATTCCGTGAACTGATATCCGAGAAAGAAGCACAAAAAGACATTGTGAATTTCCTTAACCGATATGTGAGTGATTTTTATTTTACTACTCTTTTCTTTCAACTACCGACTAAGATTATTCGCTTCGCTTTGTTTGCTGAAGTGATTGCAGGCAAACTTTTCAAAAAAGGTTCAGCATCTTCATTGAAAGACCATTTGAAAAACTTGTTGGTTGAAAAGAGCACTGTTCGTTACAGAGGTATAATAACAAGCACAACCGTAAACGAACCACCGCCACCACCAAGAGGAGGAACAGGCGGAGGACGAACAGAACCACCAAGAGCCAGTATTCCCGAAGTAATGGACGACTTGCGGAATGTTTTTCAAATTACAGATGAAGAAGCCTTGCTCATTAACGAAGTGATTGAAAACGTGATGCAAGATGATGGCATAGTAACGCTAATCATTAATAATATTGACAACAGACTGTTTTTAGAAGCATACCGAAACACATTAAAGCAACGAATTATCAATTACTACCTTGACCACAACTGGGACGAAAGATTGATTGAAGGTCCTTATGTAAGCTCAGGCGGAATCATTGAGTATATCGTTCAGGCAGTGTTCAGGTTGTGCAGAAGTAAAGCAGCTTAATCTAATAGTAAAGTAAATGGCAAGACCCTTTAATTCAGATTTGGTTTTAGATGAACGCATAAGCGATTCAACGCTTTTTGTCGTGTGGTATTTATAATGCCACTCAATTATTCTATAAGGATTTTTAATCCGATATTTGTTTCATTAATAAGGATAACATATCCTAATAATAACACCGTGTGGGATTCGGAAATCCCGCACTACGAACACTAAGAGAAAATGCCTTGAGTTTTTTTTTGGATAAAGAAAAGAGTATAAATTGAGATTTTATTTGTAGTTTTGGAGATTGAAAAAGATGATTACAAGAGATATAAAACGTATCTAATTATGGCAAAAAAATCTGTTTTAAATTAACTGAAAATGAATGGAATAATTTGAGGTCGCAATTTGCGACCTCAAATATAGAAAGAGGAGGGAGAAGATATATTCCCTATGTTTTTACAGAACAAGGAGTGGCTATGCTTTCATCTGTTTTAAAGAGTCAAACTGCATAAGTTTGAAAAAATATTCGATGCTCTTGATAATAAAGAAAAAATAAAAACACAGGGTATTTTCTTCGATGGTCAAATCTATGATGCTTATAGTTTTGTAATTGATTTGATAAGAAAAGCAGAAAAAGAGATTATTCTGATTGATGGTTATATTGATAATGAGGTTTTGGATATGCTTTCAAAAAAACAGACCAATGTAAATGTAATTTTATACACTTTACCCAACGCAAATATCAATAAAACAGATATTAAAAGATTTAATAACCAATATCCAACACTGAAAGATAATAGGACAACAAAAGTACATGATAGATATTTAATTATCGATAATACAGAACTTTATACTATTGGAGCTTCATTAAAAGATTTAGGAAAGAAATGTTTTTCGTTTACCAAAATGGAAGAGGAAGGATTGATAGTGGAATTATTAAGCAGATTGAATTAAAAATTGAAGATTAATTGGGATTTTATTTGTAGTTTTGGAGATTGAAAAATATAAGTTATGGAAAAGGATTCTGATTTGGAAATTCTTAATTATTCTTACTTTTGCGAAGCTGATAATCTTAGGAGTATTCTTAATGATAGGGAGAAAATAAAGGAGATTGATAATGATATTATTGAACTTGCTAAGGATATTTCAATTTGTAGTGTTATTGCTTGGAATCAAGATGGTTGGAGAGAAGAAACCATGCCATTAGTTTTGATTTATAGAGAAAGAGCAAATAAAGCGTTAGAAGTCTGGAAAAATTACTTTGGAGTTGAAAGATTGAAAAAGCCTGATTATTTTAATAAATACTCAGAGAAGATTTATTGTGATGATGAATTTGGTGGGATGTTTTACCAGGAAGATAAAGAGAGAAATTTAAGGCATGGAGTGCGGGATATTGATTTGAATCTTTATTTCTATACTTGTTGCTTTAATATAGAAAAAGTTAAGGGGTTAATAGATAAAGGTGCAAATATTGATGCAAATATTGTCATAGATGACATAGCTCCAATTGAATATGATTCCCCAAGGCAGAGGGTTGTTAATGAGACTTCACATTTAGCTACATATCTAATAGGTTTTGTTTTTGAAGATTATCTTAAAGATGGAAGCCACTTAGATAAATGCGTAAAAGATTATTTTGCATATTATCTTATAGGTTGGGGAGCTCACGAAGATTTGTTTAATTTACTTACAAGTGGTGAGTATAATTATTATATCTAAAGTATTTTCAGCTTTAGAGATTAATTATTGCAATTAATATTCTTATCTTTGCAATATCATGAAAGAGAATTTGGAGTTATTAAGTATTAAGGATGCAAGCCTTTGGGCGAGTGAGTATTTGGGTAAGAATGTTACTCCTGCTAATATATCTTATTTGGTCAATTATGGGAAGGTGTCGAAGGTGGGAGAGAATGGGAGTACTCAGGTTGTTAAGGAAGAATTGGTTGAGTATTATAGTAAGTATAAGTCGGATAGGGAAAGCTCGTGGAAAGAGAAATTGGGCGATGATTTGAATTGGGCTTTATCCTTCGAAGAGTTAAAAGAATCTGAAACTACTAAGCATGTTAATAGACTTCACCCATATAAGGGAAAGTTTATCCCTCAATTAGTTGAATATTTCTTGGATTCTCATACAGATGGTTTTAAGAAAGAGGTTTATTTCAAAAAAGGAGATATTGTCTTAGATCCTTTCTGTGGTAGTGGCACTACATTGGTTGAGTCTAATGAATTAGGTATTAATGCTATTGGTATAGATGTTTCGGTTTTTAATACTCTTATTTCCAATACAAAGGTTTCTAAACATGATTTACATAAATTGGAGATTGAAATTAAAAGGATTACCAAACTTTTATATCAATTTATTTCATCTACACATACCCTCGATTTTGAACAAGAATTATTAGCAGAACTTTCTGCTTTCAATAATAAATACTTTCCTGTGCCTGAATTTAAACGCAAGGTTCAACTGAAATTGATAGATGGGAAAAAATATGGTGAAGAGAAGGAAAAAGAGTTTTTGCCGATTTATTATCAATTAGTTGAAAAGTATAATATTGAATTGCTTCAACCAAATAATAATAGTTTTCTTGAGAAATGGTATATAAAACATATCAGAAGAGAGATTGATTTTGTATTCCAAGAGATTAAGAAGGTTGAAGATGAAAACACTAAGAAGATTTTAACCATAATTCTAAGCAGGACAATGCGTTCTTGTAGGGCAACTACTCATGCGGATTTAGCTACATTAATAGACCCTGTAATTTCGACCTATTATTGTTCTAAGCATGGAAAGATTTGCAAACCATTGTTTTCTGTTCTTAAATGGTGGGAGCAATATAGTAAAGATACAATTAAGAGATTCAAGGAATTTGACTCATTAAGGACAGATACTAAGCAGATTTGCATTACTGGGGATAGTCGTCAGGCAGATATTATTTCAAAAGTAGAGAAGAGGGATAAAGAATTTGCAGATATTATTAAGGAAAGAAAAATCAATGGCATATTTTCTTCTCCTCCCTATGTAGGATTAATTGACTATCATGAGCAACATGCTTATTCTTATGATTTATTTGGCTTTGAAAGAAAAGATGAATTAGAGATAGGACCCTTATATAAGGGAAATGGATTAGCCGCAAGAGAAAGCTATGCAGAAGGAATATCTGATGTATTAATCAATTGCAAGAAGTACTTAGCAGAGGATTATAATATTTTCTTAGTAGCAAACGATAAACATAAACTATACCCCAAAATAGCTGAGCGTTCAGGAATGAAAATAGTAAACCAATTCAAACGCCCAGTACTAAACAGAACAGAAAAAGACAAAGGCGCTTACTCCGAAATAATATTTCACTTAAAAGAAAAATAAAATGGCACTTACAAATGAGCAAAGAGAAGAAATCAAAAATGTTATTTCTAATTGTTTGAGAAATAAATTTAAAAACTATGTTCCTCAAAATAATTATATGCCATTTCATTTTAGATTATTAGGTAAGGATAGGATGGCATTGTATTCTTTTATGCAGTCCTTGCTGACTACTTTTGGAACTTCTATTTTTGAACCAGTTGCAGCAGCATTAGCCAAAACTAAATTTGCTCGTGTAGAAACTCAGTATGTAGTGGGTAATACTATTTATAGTCAATGCCAACAATGTGTGCAAACCATAATTAATGAATTAACTATACAGGCTAAACCAAATAAAATTAATGAATTAAGTCGATTAAATAACTCATTAAGAGGGGATATAAATAGTCTTAAACCTATGAAAGTAGATTTGTTTTTGGAGACTGAAACAGGGGAGCAATATTTTTTCGACCTTAAAACAGCTAAACCAAATAAGGGTGATTTCCAAAAGTACAAGCAAACATTATTAGAGTGGGCAGGAATTGCCTATACAAATGATAAAGATGTAAAAGTCCATTCACTTATAGCTATACCTTATAATCCATATCATCCAGAACCATATCAGTTTTGGACATTGGCAGGAATGCTCGATTTAGAAGAAGAATTGATGGTAGCAGAAAGGTTTTGGAATTTTTTAGGAGGAGATGGAGCTTACGATGAATTATTAGAGTGTTTTGAGAGTGCAGGAATAGAACTAAGAGGAGAAATAGATAAGTACTTCTCCCGCTTTAAATAGATAAATTATATCCTCTTAACACTTTCAATGCCGTCGATGGATTCTATTGTTTTTATTAGTTTGTTGAGTTGGTCGACGTCGTAGATATAGACCATTATTGTGCCTTCAAATAGTCCTTCGCTGCTTTCCATGGCAAGGGCTCTGATATTGATGTTCCAGCCCTCGGAGATTGCTCCTGTTAGCTCTTGTAATAGTCCTTTACGGTCAAATCCTTTTATCTTTATCCCTGCTAAGAAGGTGATTTTCTCGTTCTCCCTCCACTTTGCTTTGATTATCCTATGCCCATATTGGCTCATGGTATCCACGGCTTTTCTGCAGTTTGTCCTATGTACTGTTATCTTATTATCCTCACCCATAAAGCCTACTATATCGTCGCCTGGGACTGGGTTGCAGCAAGAGGATGTGATATATTGGATATTTTCAATCCCTCCCTGGATTAATAATTGTTCTGGGTTGGTTTGAATCTGTTGTTGAATCTCTTCTTTAAGAGTTTTCTTTTGAGTTGTCTTTTGAAGAAATGGTTTGTAGAAAAACATCCAAGAAGATGACTTCTTTTTCTTATTAAAACATTGCCTTATATGGTTGGAATTGATTTCTCCTTTGTATATCTTATAGTAAAAATCGATATTGGAGCTATTGCCTGTGTATTGTCGTATTTTCTCAATATTCACATCATTATACTCTATGTTAAGCTCTGCCATTTGTTTTTTAAGCATAATTGAGCCTTCGTCCATATATCCTTTGCGATAGTCTCTAATATAATTCTTAATACCTTGAATAGCTTTTGTAGTCTTGACAAATTTAAGGTATTCTTCCTTAGGGTAGGAGGTTTTGGAGGTGATTATCTCTACTTGGTCGGAGGTTCTTAACTCATAGTCAATAGTCCTAACCTTATAGTTTACCTTTGCTCCCATACAGTTTATCCCCAATTGGGTATGCACATTAAAGGCGAAGTCCAATACTGTTGAGCCTTTTGGAAGGGTGATTATCTTTCCCTTAGGAGTAAAGGTAGTAATCTCATCTGTGGCAAGGTTTAGCTTGAAATCATTTACAAAATCTATTGCCGAGGAGCTTTGGTTATCTAATAATTCTCTAACTCTGGATAGCCAGTTATCTAAATTCCCATCCAAGCCTCCTTCTTCAACTTCTTTGTATTTATAGTGTGCTGCAAGTCCTTTTTCGGCTATTTCGTCCATTCTTTGGGAACGTATCTGCACCTCTACCCATTTCCCATTATTTGCCTGTACGGTAAAGTGAAGGGCTTCGTATCCATTGCTTTTAGGTCTTGTTAGCCAATCTCTAAATCGGTCAAATTTCTGCTCCCTATACATTGAATTGATTATGGAATAGACCGCAAAACATTCCGTTTTTTCGCTTTCAAATGGTACGTCGAGGATTATTCTTATAGCAAATATATCATAAATCTCATCGAATGCAACTCCCTTGTTCTCAATTTTCCCAAGTATGGAGGTTATGGATTTTACCCTGCCTGTACAGGTGTATTTATATCCTATTTCGTTTAGCTTCTCCTTGATTGGTTGGGCAAATAAATCTATAAATCTTTCTCTTTCCTCTTCGCTATCTTTCAGCCTATCAATTATATCTTGATATCCCTTAGGGTTGATATACATTGTAGAGATATCTTCCAGCTCGCTTTTGATTTGGTAAAGCCCAAGTCGGTGAGCAAGTGGAACATATAGCATTTGGGTTTCGGAGGCTATCTTCAATTGTTTATCCGGCTTCATAGAGTCCAAGGTTCTCATATTATGAAGTCTGTCGCAGAGTTTTAGAAGAATAACCCTAACATCATCGCCCATGGCAATCAATAGCTTCTTAAAATTCTCGCTCTGGATTGAATTAGTAGCATAGTCGAAAACACCCTCAATCTTAGTAAGTCCATCGATAATCTGTGCTACCTTCTCATCAAAAATAGTCTTAATATCCTCCAATGTATATTCCGTATCCTCTACAACATCGTGCAAAAGAGCACAGATAATTGCAGTGGGTCCCAAACTCAAATCCTCAGCAGCTATCCTTGCAACCTCGATAGGGTGGTAGATATATGGCTCACCCGTCTTGCGTCTTACCCCAGAGTGAGCCTTCATAGCTACAACAAAAGCTTTGCGAATTAGCTTTTTTTGTTCTCTGGTAGCAGTATTAGAAACAAGTCGGATTAAATGTTTATACCTACTAAGAATTTCTTTTCTCTCTAATTTCTCATCAACGATATACATATAATAGTATTTTTCCCTAAGTCTTAATTATTAATATTTCTTTCTTTTCTCTCTAAAATATTCCACAACCAGCTCTGAACATTTATCTTCTAACACTCCATGGGTTATTTTAGTTCTTGGGTGATATAGATTTTTTTCAAATAAACCAGCACCTCTCTTCTCGTCCTTAGCACCAAATACAACCCTGCCAATTTGAGCCCAATAAAGTGCCGAAGCACACATAGGGCAGGGTTCAATTGTTACATAAAGAGTGCAATCTCTTAGATACTTCCCACCAATAGCCTCAGAGGCAGAAGTAATAGCCTGCATTTCAGCATGTGCAGTAACATCATTTAGCTTTTGAGTAAGGTTATAAGCTCTGGAAATTATCCTATCGTTCAACACAATAACTGCACCAATAGGCACCTCATCCAAATCCTTAGCACAATTAGCCTCTTTCAAAGCTTCTCCCATAAAATACTCATCGTCCAAAATCAATACACCCATAATAGTCAAATAAAAAAATTCATACAAAGGTATAAATAAAATTCCTATTTTTGCCAATGGAATAATTTAAAACACAGAAAATGCAAGAAGAAAAATTCAAACATAAAATAGACCTTCAAATTAGATTTAGCGATATAGACCCATTGAATCATGTGAATAATAGTATAATAGCTCAATACTACGATGTTGGGCGTATAAACTATTTAAAACAGGTATTGGGAGAGGATTTGATGTGGAGCTCGGTAGGGGTGGTGATAGTAAACCTAAATACTAATTTCTTTTCCCCAATATTTATCACAGATGAAATAGAGGTGCAGACCAAGTTAAAGAGTTTTGGCAATAAGAGTATGAAGACCTTACAACAAATTAGAGATAAGAAAACGGGCGAAATAAAATCCACCTGCGAAACAATAATGAGTGGCTTTGACCCTCAAACCAACCTCTCAGCCCCAATACCACAGGATATAAAAGACCTATTTAATAATTTTGAAAACTCATAGATGTTATGGAAAATAAATTTACATCATCAGAGATTTTATTTTATTCATCAGAAGATGGTAAATCAAAAATTGAAGTACGTTTAGAAAATGAAACTGTATGGCTTACTCAAATGCAGATGTCAGAGTTGTTCCAAACTACAAAGCAGAATGTAAGTTTGCATATAAATAATATTTACAAGGAAGGTGAACTAAAAGAAATTTCAGTTGTCAAGGAATACTTGACAACTGCCTCTGATGGTAAAAAATACAAGACTAAGTATTATAATCTCGATGTAATAATTTCAGTTGGTTACCGTGTTAAATCGCATAGAGGTACTCAGTTCCGTATATGGGCAACCCAACAATTAAAAGAGTACATTATTAAAGGTTTTGTATTAAATGATGAAAGATTAAAAGAACCAGGAATTACCAATCAGTATTTTGAAGAACTTTTTGAAAGAATAAGGGATATTCGAAGTTCTGAAAAGATATTTTATGCAAAAATAAAGGATATTTATTCTACATCTTATGATTATGATAAGAATAGTCCAATGAGTATAGAATTTTTTAAGAAAGTACAAAATATGATGCATTGGGCTATTCATAAACATACAGCTGCAGAAATAATTTACCAAAGAGTAAATTCAAATGTAGAAAATATGGGATTAACCTCATGGAAGAACTCACCTTATGGCAAAATTAGAAAATCAGACGTAACATTTGCAAAGAACTATCTTTCTGAGGATGAATTAAAAGAATTAAATTTAATAGTTGATCAGTATTTATCTTTTGCAGAATTACAAGCACGACAAAGGAAGCCAATGTATATGAAAGATTGGATAAAAAAGCTAAATGATTTTCTTACTCTTAATGACAGAGAAATACTAAACCATGCAGGCAAAATATCGTCAGAAATGGCAAAAGAACTTGCAGAGGCTGAATATGATAAATATAGACTTAAACAAATCGTAATAGAGGATTCGGTTGATTTGAAAATCTTGGAAAACAATATTAAGAAACTAAATAAATAATATAATGTTATGGAAAAGATGTTATTAAGAGAAAAAGAAGTATCACCTAATAATGTTGTGTTATTTAATTTATTATGTGATGTTTATAATTCTTACGAGGAATTGGAGAATACACTAAAAACATTGGATTTGGTGTATATTTGGAACTATTATAACGACGGAAAAGCATGGCTTTGCAAAGTACAATTTAAGAAAAAAACAGTATTTTGGCTGTCAATTTGGGAAGGAGGCTTTAAGATAACCTTCTATTTCAATGAAAAGAATTACAAAGGATTATATGATTTAGAGCTTGATGAATCCATAATCCAAAGCTTTGAAACCACAAAACCCGTAGGTAAAAGCAAACCCCTAATAATTGAAATTAGAGATAATTCCCAATTCCAAGACCTATTGAAAATCATTAATTATAAACGATTTTCTAATTAAAATAGGGGCATATTTTAATACACCCCATTTTAATTATTTATTTGTTTATCTATTGACAATTAACTTATTTACCATTTTCTTATATCCATAGTCTATTTCAATTAAATAAACTCCATTTCTTAGGGTTGAAATATTTAGTTTGGAATTTTTTTGGTGATTTGTTATATGATTTATTAGCTTTATTCCCATTGTATTATAAATATTAATAGATAAATTGTTTTTATCTGATATTTCTATATTTATTTCGTCTTTTGCTGGGTTAGGGTAGATTGAAAATGCTTGATTTTCGGCACTAATTGGCAATAGGGATGAGGTAGAGGCTGGGATAAAAGCACCATAAATATCTCCATATTGGAAATTGCTTGTATCCATTCTAAATGTAACTACTAAGAATTTATTATTTGTAAAGAAATGTCCTGCATACATAGGAACATCGCCATTTAAAGAAGTGAAAATAGTAAAGATAGAGTCATGAGGAAGACCTGCTTTGCTATAAAATCTGCCTTTAATTACTGATTCTAACGAAAAAGCACTATCTGCCCAAGTTACTAAATAGTTTGTTCCATCAAAAGAAGTATAGCCAAAGCTTGGCTTATAAGAGTAATCTCTTAGAATTATCCTATCATCAACAACACCTAAGGTTGAAACAAAACGAGAATACAAATTCCAATCATTTGTTCCTGCCTCACTTACATGGAAGGTTACCATATACTTTGTGCCGTCAAAAGCCATAGAAAGAGGATTATCGCTATGAGTATTATCATCATCAATCATAAAAGTACTTCCAACCAGCGAACCTGTGGAGCTAATAAACTGACCATAGATATCTTGCTCGTAATCATAGCTATTAAGACCTCTTGACCACCATGTAACCAAGTAATTCGTCCCATCGAATGCCATTGAATTATCTCCCGCAGTAATAGAGCTTAATTGGATAGGAGTGGAGATTATGCCTGAGGGGCTAATGGTTAGAGCGTAATTGAGATCGTTTTGTTTGAAAACAACCATATACACGCCATTATTAAAGTCAAGACAACCTCCCTTAGGGCTGCTTATTGAGGCATTTATAGCAACAATAAACCTATTGCCAACCAATGTTCCACTTGGGCTTAAAAACTGCCCAAAAACAGTATCTCCCATGGTTTTATCTGGATTAAAAACTTGTTTTGCACCACTCCATAAGAATAAATAGTTAGTTCCATCAAAT
This sequence comes from Bacteroidota bacterium, assembly GCA_023415495.1. Taxonomy (GTDB): domain Bacteria; phylum Bacteroidota; class Bacteroidia; order Bacteroidales; family P3; genus UBA10566. Next base: position 14,223 of record JAEZKK010000023.1, on the reverse strand, counting down.
TCTAAAAGAGGAGCTCCTCCTCTATAACCTAATGAAATATTAGCTCCAACCAATGCTCCTGAGGTTGAAACAAATTGAGCTGTAACCATACTTGTACTATCCTCGGCAAAGCCAAAGAGATAGTTTGTCCCATCAAAACTAACCTCTCCAAGCATAGAAATATTAGTTGAAGAGGTTACAGGAAATTCTTGTGCTTTTAAACTATAAGGGACAAGGGTTACTAAAATAAGAGAAAATACAAAAACTAATACATTTGTTTTCATAAGAAATTTGTCAGAGTTTAAAGTGCTGACTCCGCACTGTTAACCTCTTAGAAACAAATGAAAATAATTTTAGTTTTTTCTTACTTGTTTTTTAATAAATCACGGATTTCGGTTAATAGTTTTTCTTCGTTGGTTGGCTCTGGTGCTTTTGGCTCTTCAACTGGTGCTTCTTCTTTCTTCTTTGCTGCATTCATAACTTTAATAACCATAAAGATAGAGAAAGCAATAATTAGAAAGTCAAATAGTACTTGTAAGAAATTTCCATAGTTTAGTGTTACTGCTGGAATATCTCCAACAGCATCTTTCATTACGAATTTTAAATCTGTAAAATTAACTCCACCTACCAAAAGACCTATTGGAGGCATAATAATATCATTTACAATAGAAGAAACTATCTTCCCGAAAGCTCCTCCAATAATGATACCCACTGCCATGTCGATAACATTGCCACGCATAGCAAATGCTTTGAACTCTTGAATAATTTTCATAATCGTTTTGTTTTATAAGATTAATAATTATTTGTATTAAGACTGCAAATATAACAATTAAAATCGGTAATTGTTATAAATCTTTTATAATTCTAAATCCTGTGCAATATCCACTGGCATCCTGTGCAGACCCTCTTCTATGACTTACCCTCATAAGTTTGTAATCGAAATTATAACATCCACCTCTATTTCCCTTGCCAATTCCTTTCTTTGGTCCTTGTGGATTGTCTACTGGGCTATCCTTATAATAGAATATCTCATAATTATCATTTACCCATTCCCAAACATTTCCACTCATATCGTAAATCCCTAATTCATTAGGTTTTTTCTGCCCAACAGGATTGGTTTTAACGCCTGAGTTCTCATAGCTCCAACCTACCTCATCGTAATTATTACTACCCGAATATTCATAGTTCTGAGATAATTTACCCCCTCTTGCAGCATACTCCCATTCAGCTTCTGTTGGCAATCGTCCACCTGCCCAAGCAGCAAAATCTCTTGCCTCTTGCCATGTGATATTTACAATAGGGTGGGAGTCTATCCAGCCCCAAATAGGCTCTTGTGGTAATTCCTTATTCTTAGCCTTACAATACTCCTTATATTGCTTAACAGTTATCTCATACTTGCTAATAAAAAAACTATTTAGATTAACACTATGCTTTGGCATTTCATCAGGATAGCAGTCCTTATCTGTTTGGTCGCAGCCCATAACGAAGCTACCACCTTCGACAAATATCCAATCAAATTTCGTCTGAGAAAACCCAGAAAGAGAAATATTTAAAAATAGTATTGACAGTATAAAACCAGATAATATTCTTCTCATAAGCTTATAAATTTTAATTACTTGTATCAATTACAATTCTATTAGTCTTCTTGCCTCCTATAAAGCCAAAACCATTCTCAACTCCATTGATAATTATTACAGGTTCGGCAGAGAATGAGAAGCCAGAACTAACCTTATTAAGGGTGTAAAGATAATCAAATATTTGTTTTTCGATTTTAGAAATTTTCAATTCTCCCTTAAAGCTCTCAGATTCTATATATTCATTAAGATAAATACTTTGACTATTTACTTTAAATCTTGCCTTATAGGTCTTATTCTTAAAAAGTTTATTTGAAAATACCCTATAATTATTCTCCCCATCAGAAGGATTTGTACTGCTTGCTTCCTTAGAATAATAAACCCCAGGGGTGTTTTCCCATTCCAAGGATAGTCCTTCAATTTTCACTTCCTCTTCAAACCAAATATTATTCTCCTTATACTTCAAAACAAAATCTCCATCCATCCTGTAATACTCATCATTTTCACCTCCTTGTATCTCTACTTCCAAATAAATATTAGGATAAATTCCAAACTCTGTACTATCTTTCCTGATAAATATATTTTGGGAATTGACTATTGGAGGAGTTATGTTTGGATTAGCATAACCAATAACTGTATCGAAATCCATATAAGAAATTCTAATTTCAATCCTATCATTCTGAGTAGGAATATAGTTGAATTTATATAAATTATTATCGCAAGGAGTATTTGTAGTTTCAATCAAAACATCGTTAATAAATAGTTCAGCTTTTGCATTTAGTACATAACTATTAGTAATGTCATAATCATAATTATATGTTCCAGGACGTGCCGATTTGCTGATTTTTAAAACTATTGTAGAGTCTGCCTCTATAAATGAGGTTACAACAAGCTTATCCTTAGGTAGCTTATCGTTGAAATCTATCTCAAATTCACAAGATGTAATACTTATTGAGATTAGGAATATTAGAATTAAATATATAGCTTTTTTCATGGTAAATAACTTATTAATTAAACTTAAAGGTGTATGAAATAGTAGGGATTAATGGCATAATACTATATGCAGTTAGGGTAGTAGAGGATGAGCCAGGATTAATAAACATAGGGTTTTTCCTATTATATAGATTATAGATATTAAAACTCCATGTGCTTATACCATATTTTAGTTTCTTATGCTTATTAAAGCTAATATCCATACGGTGATAATTAGGCATCCTAAAATTATTCTTCTCCCCATACATATTAATTACCTGTGGGTAATAGTCATTATCAATTGGTTCATAATAGCTTGCAGTTGGGATTGAAAGTCTTGAACCAGTATTAAACACCCAAGAAAGAGCAATATCGTAATTATTATTGAACTTATGTAAAAGAGTAATATTTACCTGATTTCTCGAATCATACCTATCATAATACTTCTTCCCTCCATTAATTTCTCCCGAAGGGAACTCTCTAAATGCCCAAGAAAGGGTATAGGATATCCAACCAGTAGTATTTCCCTTAGTTCTTTGAGCAAGTAATTCCACTCCATAAGCCTCTCCATAACCTTGGGCAATCTTCTCCTCCCAATCCTCACTCGTATTAAAAGATGAAACCCCATCCTTATAGTCAATCACATTATTTAGTTTCTTATAATATCCCTCGATAGAGAAATTAGCAATCTTCTCTAAATTATAGAAAGCACCTGCACTAAACTGATGAGAATAGATGGGCTTAACCCTTTGGGTTACCGGCACCCAAAGGTCGGTAGGCATGCTTATAATCCCATTAGCAAGTAGGTGGATATTTTGGTTCATCAAAGAATAACCACCCTTAATAGAAAGATTCTTCAAAATAGAATACCTAAACCCAAAGCGAGGTTGCAATGAGGTATAGGTCTTTTCTCCAACATTGAAAATATTAAGATGAAGACCAGGATTCATGCTGAATTTCTCTGTAAAATCCATCTCATCCTCAATAAAAACAATAACCTCATTTCCATCAACAGTATTTCTATTTCTATAAAAATCCTCACTAATATTATTCTCCTTACCGCTTACATTGCTGACCTCAGGAGAGAAATGATGACGAGTATAGGAATATCCATAGTTTAATTTATTCCAGCCATTTAGATAGTGATTAAAATCGTTTCTAAGGCTATAATCCTCAATACCTGAATAGAAATTAACCTCAAATTGGTTCTCAATTGTAGAAAAAGGACTAATGGTCTTGGAAATCATTTCGGTAGTTATATTAGAGCGATAACGATTATAACTAAGTGTAAGATTTGTGAAAACTTGATCATTTATTTGATGTGCCCAACCAATATTCCCAATAAGATTACCCCAACGAACATCCATATCGGTTTTGTTCTCATTCTTATAAGTATTATTACTATTATCCTTATACTCGTCGTTGTTTTCATAGGAGAAATTATAATTATCCTCACCCCAATAAACACTTGCCATTATCCTATTCTTAGGGTTGATAATATGATTTATCTTAAAATTCACATCAGTAAAGAAATATCCAAAGTCCACATCCCCTCCATCCATTCTCCTATTCTCATAAGCAATAAAGGGTTTTAAAATCATATCCATATAGGTTCTACGAGCCGAAATATTAAAGCTGGTCTTATCCTTAATAATAGGTCCTTCTAAATTCAACTTAGCAGAGATAATGCCAATGCTAACATCCCCTCTAATCTTATCTAAATTCCCGTCCTTCATCCTTACATCCACAACCGAAGAGGCTCTCTGACCATAGCGAGCAGGAAAACTCCCCTTATAAAATTCAATATTCTTAATAGCATCGGTATTAAAGGTAGAGATAAAACCCAAGAGATGGTTAGGATTATAAATAGGAACCCCATCAATTAGGTATAGGTTTTGGTCAATATTTCCACCTCTAACATATAGTCCAGTAGTACCCTCAGTGCCACTCTTAACCCCTGGAAGCAATTGTAAGGACTTTAAAAGGTCGCTCTCACCAGTAAGCGAGGGAAGAGCAGAAATAGTCTGGGGATTAATCACAATCTTACCAGGAATAGCCTCCTCAACAAATTTTTTATCCTCGCTCTTATCTGTAATAACAACCTCATCCAAGAGATTGCTTTGTTTAAGATAAACAGTAATAGAAGTATCCTTAGAGCCTGTGAGATTAATTATTTGTCTCTCATACCCAACATAGGAAATGTAAATTAAACTCTCATCCTGAGGAATAAGCAGGGAGAAGAACCCAAAATTATTAGTGGTAGTCCCTACTGTATTATTTAGATTATAAACATTAGCCCCAATAAGACTTTCTTTCGATTCTTGGTCATAAACATAACCACTAACCCTGTATTTCTTAGTCTTAGCACTCTGAGCAAAACTACCAGCAGTAATTAGACATAGTATTAATAAGGACACAAACCCCTTCATTTAGTTTTAAATTTTTAATTTTAATTTTTTATTTATACATCGAACATAAGGTTCATAAAGCTATTTTCAAATATCTCTTTGGTTAATTGCTCTTGGCTTAGTTCTTTTAGTTTTTCTTCTCTTAGTTTGACCTTTTCTTTATTATGGTTTAGATATAATTCTATTGCCATCTCTGGGTTAATAATCTTTATCATTCCCTTATTATGGTTTTCTAATTTCTCAATATCATATCCAAGCTCATTATAGAGAGAAAAGGTTTTTTCGTTGTGGATTATACTCTTATTATTATCCAAAGGTTTTGTTTTGGTAAAACATTCTACATAACCATATCTTAGATAGGTTTGCCTTAGAGTCTCATTAGCTGGGATTAGGCATGAAATTATTATTTCTTTTTCTTTCAATCGCTTTTCAACCTCTTCCATATTCTTTTTCATCATCCCCATCCCCCTATATTTTGGATTAGTGGAAATTGCTGTGATATAGGCTATCTTTATTGTCTTTCCATAATAATTATAATCGTAAGGAACAATTAGGCTCATATACCTTACCTCATTATTCTCCTTATCAATATCTATTATTAGGTTTTCTTTTTCATAATATGTTTTGAAATAAGAGTCGAGAAATTCAAAATCATCGCCAAATATCTGATTCCAAAACCTTTTTGCCAATAATTCTGAGTTTTCCATAGTTTTATTTTATTAGGGTTGCTATTTGTTTTTCTATGAGTTTCACAGGATGATAGCTTAGTTTCGCTTTTCTAAGTCCCTCAACCCCCAAATCTTCCTCACGATTAATATAAATAAATTCCTCTGGAATATGTCTTGCAAATTCGCGGTTAATCATCGCATAAACTCCTTCGTAATCCTCCATATTCGCCTTTTCTATATGGGTATTAAGGGTGTTATTATTTATCTTAGAGCCAAGGGTAAAGGCAACTAAATCTCCCTCTACATACAGCCCACCTCCAATCAAACCAAGACTATCAAAATGCTCTGCAAAATACTCAATTACTTTTAATTCATTTCTATATCCTTCAAGGTCTGGATTCTCATTTATATCTGCCTTATAATTTAGCCAACGTTTTGTAAAGCTAATACATTCCTCCATATTCTCAGCCTTAATCTCTCTATATTCGTAGTTATAAAGCTTTTCAAATTTATTACAATGGTTTCTTTTGGCTTGGAGTTTCTTCCCGCTTAGGCTTGCAAGATTTTCTCTAAGATAAAGATAATCATAGTATTCTCTTTTATCCTCTACCTCAAACTCATCTTTGAAATGCACTTGGATAACTTCCTTACAATCCAAGATAAACCTCATAGTATAATTATTTTCTATTGAATCTTGGATAAGGAGTTTTACTAATTCGACCTTATCGGTTTGTCCAATAGGGCAGTGGTAGCAAATATCCTTATTCAATTCGTAATGCACCCTTGTTATAAGTGCTCCATTAATTATTGCATATTCTCCATTAAACAAAAAACTCCATCCACAAAGATTTGCAAATGATGTCTCACAGTTTTGTATGGTTTTATAAGGGTAAAATGACTCAAAGATTTCTCTATCCTCTGGTGTAATTCTCTTAAAGTTTAGCATATATATTTTTTATTTAATTCTTTTTATAGGGTTTAATAACTTATTTTCTGTGTTTTTTATTGCCCATCAACTCCTCAACAAAAATAATAATTAATTTTTTATCAGCAAAATTCTTGGTTTTAAATTATTTTCTTATATTTGCAGCGTTGTAAACTAATAATTCATTAAAAATAAAGTTTAATTATGAAGAAGAATTACATTATTACTATTTTGGTTGCATGTTTAATGGCAACAAGTTTTGTATCTGCAGAGGCTGAGGAAAATCCAAATTCATTATTGCTGAATGCCAATCACTTTGGCAAGAATCCAAACTATGGAGCAAATGCAGTATTTAGTCAATATGACGAAGCAAGCTCGGTTATGGCACCTAAGAGAAGGAAGTCAAAAAGAAGAAAAGGAGGAAGAAGAGGTGGAAGCGACCTTGCATTTGAAAAAGGAAAGATGGCAATTGATATTGGTGCTGGTATGCCATTTATGACTACTGGATACGAATCAGAATTTCCAGCTATATTTGTTGGTTTTGAATATGGAGTATGGAATGGAACTTCTTGGGCTTTTGGTATAGGAGTTTATGGTGGATATACAGCTTCATCATATGATCCATTTGCTGCATTTTCTGGTATTCCAGGTGCAGGTGGAGCAGGATCAACCGCTCCTGATGTTAAATTTGTAAACAAGAATTTATTAATAGGTGCAAAAGGTAGTTTGCATTATAATTTTTCTTCAAAATTTGAAGCATATTGGTCATTAATAGTTGGTTATAGAAGTGTTTCTACGGAACTTACTGGTGAGGATGCAGATGGTTTTTCAGAGGACGGCTTCCCTGGAATTAGTCTTGCAGTCAGTGGAGTATTTCCTTCATCTGTTTTAGGTCTTAAATATTATATAGTTGATAATTTTGGATTATTCCTTGAAGGTGGTTATGGAGTAACGACAGTTGGAGGAGGAATCTCATTGAAATTCTAATTATAGATTTATAAATTATTAAGATAAAAAGTAGGGGCATAGGGTTTATGTCTCTACTTTTTTTTATCTTTGCAACCTATGTCGAAGAAGATAAAATACGTATTTGACCACAACTCTCTTACCTTTAAGATTAAGAAACACTCTCTTAAAGATAGGATTAAGAATATATCATTTTCCGTTGGGTTTGGATTGGTTATGGCATCTGTTTTTATTGTTCTATTCTATATGTTTATCGATTCGCCTGAGGAAAAAATCCTTAAAAGACAGCTAAATACCTATGAAATGCAATACAAACAACTCAATTCAAGAGTAAAGCAAATGAGTGAGGTGTTAGAAGATATTGAGGATAGGGATGATAATGTATATAGGATGGTATTTATGTCAGAACCATTTTCCAAGGAAAAGAGAAATCAGCTATTAAATAGAAATACTCAGTATGAGGAATTATTCACCTCTTCAAATAGTGATTTAATAATAAATACAACTAAGCAGGTAGATGAATTAACCCAAAGACTATATGCTCAAAGTATTTCTATTAACCAAGTCTTTGAGATGGCTAAGAATAAGAAAGAAAGAGCATTATCAATACCAGCTATTCTGCCATTAGATAAAAAGAAATCAAAATTAAGCTCAGGATTTGGATATAGATTCCACCCAATATTGCAAATAAAAAGAATGCATACAGGAATAGATTTCACTGCAAAGACAGGAACTGCCGTATATGCCACAGCCGATGGAGTAGTAGTAGAATCGGATAGAAGCTCGGGATATGGTAATTTAGTTACAATAGACCATGGGTATGGTTTTAAGACACTCTATGCTCATCTGTCTAAATTCAATACCACAAAAGGCAAAAAGGTTAAAAGAGGAGATATAATTGGATATGTAGGTTCAACAGGGTTAAGCCAAACTCCCCATCTTCATTACGAAGTACATCAAAACAATAGAGCGGTAAACCCTGTAATGTTCTTCTTCAACGATTTAAGTGCAGAGGAATACGAAGAGGTATTAGAATTGGCAAGCAAGGAAAATCAAAGTTTGTCTTAATATTTTAAAGTCAAAAATATGGAAGTAATAATAGAAAAGTCCTCAGGGTTTTGTTTTGGAGTAGTATCCGCAATTGATTTGGTTGAAAAAGAATTGTTAACTTCATCCTCTCTCTATTGTTTGGGAGAGATAGTGCATAACGATATGGAGGTAGAGAGATTGGAGAAAATGGGCTTGAAAACTATTAGTATTGAGGATATGCAAGAGCTAAGAGATACTAAGGTTATGATAAGAGCCCATGGAGAACCACCCTCAACCTATCAATTAGCTAAGAGGAATAATATTGAGATAATCGATGCAACCTGCCCAATAGTTCTTAAACTCCAAAAAGATGTACATAAAGCATATTTAGAAGCAAAGGATAATAATGGTCAAATCCTTATCTTTGGCAAGAAAGGACATGCAGAGGTTATTGGCCTGGTAGGGCAATGCGATGGAAATGCAATAGTTATTAGCAATGAAAAGGATTTGGACGATGTAGATTACTCAAAACCAATTAACCTGTTCTCCCAAACCACAATGTCGAAAGAAAAATTTGAAATAATCTCTCAAACTATAACCCAAAGAGCCAAAGAGAATAACCCTAATTATATTAATGAGTTAAATATAAAGAACTCAATATGCAAAAGAGTATGTTCAAGGACAGTTGATTTAAAAGCGTTTGCAAAAGAAATGGATGTAGTATTATTTGTAAGTGGTAAGAAAAGCTCAAACGGACAATATCTTTATAATCTTTGCAAAGAAGCAAACCCAAATACATATTTTATATCCGAAATAGAAGAAATTAAAAAAGAGTGGTTAGAAACCGCAAATAAGGTAGGAATTACAGGAGCAACCTCAACCCCAATGTGGTTAATGGAGGAGATTAGTGAAAAGGTAAAAAATAAAAAATGCATTTAAAACATTTAAAGGTAAATAATTTTCGTAATATAGAGAGTTTGGATATGGAGTTTTGTCCTAATGTGAACTGTTTTGTAGGAGAAAATGGAGTTGGGAAGACAAATATCTTGGATGCAATATACTACCTGTCTTTTTGCAAGAGTTATTTTAATACTCAGGATAATTTAAATATTAGAAATAACGAGGAGTTTTTCTCCATACATGGTTATTATAATTTTGAAAACAAGGAAGAGGAGAAATATTCGTGTTCATTAGTCAAAGGAGCAAGGAAACAATTTAAATGTCAGGATAAAGAATACAGCAAATTCTCAGAGCATATAGGAAAGATCCCCTTAGTTATGATAACCCCATCGGATCAGGAGTTAATACTTGGGGGAAGCGAGATTAGGCGTAAATTCATCGACCTTGTAATCTCCCAAGCAGATATACTATACCTTGACTCTCTAATTCAATACAATAAGGCATTAGAGCAAAGAAACCGTCTGCTTAAATATTTCTCTCAAACCCAACACTTCGATGAGGTTTCCCTATCTCTTTGGGATGAACAGCTAATTCGTTATGGGAAAGAGATATATAAGAAAAGAAAAGAATTTATTGAGGATTTCTCTCAACCCTTTACTTATTATTATAAGCTAATATCCTCCAATAAGGAAGAGATATCCATAGACTATATCACTATGGACTATGAGAATGAATTTAATAATATATTAATAGAAAATAGACAAAAAGATAGAATACTAAATTACACCAGCCAAGGACCACATAAGGATGATATATTCCTTGGCTTAGACGGAGTAAATATTAAGAAATATGCATCCCAAGGGCAACAAAAAACCTTTCTCTTAGCCCTTAAACTCGCACAATTTGAGTACCTTTACAAACAAAATGGACAAAGACCAATTCTGCTTTTAGACGATATATTCGATAAATTGGACCTAACAAGGATAGAGCAATTAATCAATTTAGTAGGGAGTGAACGCTTTGGGCAGGTGTTTCTGACTGATACACAGATAGGCAGAATAGAGGATATATTTAAGAAAATAGACATAGAACATAAGATTTACAATTATGAGCAAACGTGGTAACTACCTATATAAAACACATACTAAAAAACGAGAAACCAACGAGATGAAGATATCCGAACTCTTGGATTTCTTCCTAAACTACTATAATATCCCTATCACCATAAAAGAAGGAGATATTATCCAAGCATGGAGAGATATAACAGGAGCATATATAGAAAAGATGACCACAAAAATCTATGTTCAAAACTCCTGCCTCTACGTCCAAGTAAACTCCCCAAGCCTTAAAAACGAGCTAATGATGGTAAGAACCGACCTATTAAAAAAAATCCAAGAAAGAGTAAAAGATTCCGGATTAAATAATATTTATATTAAATAAGGTGTAATACGATTAATTATTATCCGACCCTGAAAGGGTCGTAGGTTTATATCTATATGGGTTGAAATTCTTTTCTTTTTTGTATTTTTGCCAAAACTTATTTTTTGATTTATGAATCGTTTTTCGGCTTTGTTTGATAAATATTTTAGGGATAATATTATTGTTTCTCGGTTTGTGAGGGTGTTTTCGGTTGATGTGTTGGTTAGGGGTGCTAATTTCTTGTTAATTCCTGTATTTCTTTATATTATGACCCAAGAAGAGTATGGTCTCTATGGGTATCTCTATTCTTTTGCTATGACTATGACTCAGATTTTGGGTTTTGGGCTATATGTTTCTCTTACTAAGCTTTATGCTGATACTCATAAGGATTCTACTTTAAAAGGCTCTATGCTCTTTACTCTTACGAGTTCTATGTTCTTTTTGCTGATTTTATCCATTTTTATAATTTTGGTTTCGGGTATTGATAAGGATTTCTTTTCTTTTTTAAATTCTTCTCAAAGTACAGATATTAACTCTTATGCAACGTATAGAATTTGGGTTTTTGTAGCTATTTTCTCAATGGTTATTGCCAACTATCTTTCTTTCTTTTTGGTCTCTTCTGAGAAAATTTCTTCTTTACAGGGGTTTAATTTGCTAAGGTTTTTCCTAACTAATTTAGTGGCTATTGGAGTGATTTATTTCTCGGATGGGGATGCTGTTTTCCAACGTCTTGCTTATACTTATTTAATTGAAATTATTCTTTGTATTGGGTTTTATTTCATGATTATAAGGGAGTTTAGATATAAGTTTTCCTTGTATTTCTTAAAAAAAGGGTTAAAGATTGGACTTCCTGTTATGGTTGCGGCTCTTATGTATGCTGTTTTGAGCTTTGGGGATAAGTATTTTGTTTTTAAATATTCAGGTGAGGTTGGAATGTCGATTTACTATCTTGCTTTTCTTATTTCAAGTATCTTGCTGATTATTTACCAGAGTTTTAATTTTATTTGGAATCCTTTGTTTATGAAAGAGAAAGATTTAATTGTACTTAGACGTAAAACTAATCGCTATATTCTTATTATTCTTATTGGCTTCTCTGGATTAGGTACTTTGATTTGCTTAGGGGTTTATTTCTTGCTATGGTTAGGGGTTTTCCCTGAGAATTATTCTGATATTCTGCCTATTTTACCTCTATTGCTTATTAGTCAGATACTTTCATCTTTGAATTTACTTATGATGAATTTTATGACCTATTTCGAGAAAACATATATCCAGGTTTTTGTTGGAGCAATTCTAAGTATTATTGGCTACTTCCTTTTCGATTATATGGGAATGATTATGAGTATTATGGGAATATCCATAGCCTTAATTATCCTAAACCTTATCCAATTTGCATTCTATTATTTTAGGGTTAATTACTATATCAATAATAGAATCGGATAAGATTTTTGATTTTATTAATTGAGGATTTATTTTTCAGGTCGTTTATTTTTTTATATATTTGCAAATCGCAAATCGCGATATTAAATATATAGATTATGAAAAAACATAGAGGAATGCGTCCTCATGACATTGTTGTCTTATTGAAAGTAATTACTATTAAAGGTGATGATTGGTTGATTAAAGATCTTGCTAATGAGTTATATATAAGTCAAAGTGAGGTAAGTGAATCTCTTAATAGAAGTTTAATTGCAGGTTTAATTTCTAATAATAGGAAAAGGGTCCTTAGATCCTCTTTATTTGATTTTTTAGTTTATGGTCTAAAATATGTCTATCCTGTTAAGCCAAGTTCATTCGTTAGAGGTATGAGAACTGCTCATAGTGCACCTCCTTTGTCTGATTTGATTTTAAGTGAAGATGTGTATGTTTGGCCATGTTTAGATGGTGATACAAAGGGCTTTTCGATTGAACCACTCTATCCAAATCTCCCAAAGGCCTGTAAAGCAGATAATAATCTGTATGAATTATTGGTACTGATAGATGCGATTAGAATAGGTAATAAAAGAGAAATTAAATTTGCATTAGAAGAATTAAAAATCAGATTGGTACAAAATGAAGAATACTATAATTAATATAGAAATTATTAAAAAGATTGCTTCTGCATTAGGTGAATTAAATGAGAAGATTATTTTTGTTGGTGGAGCTACTATTAGTATGTATGTAAATGATCCTGCTGCTGATGATGTGAGACCAACAAAAGATATTGATTTAACTGTTAAAGTTGCAACTTATACTGAATTAGAAAATATTAGAGTTGAATTAAATAAGAAAGGTTTTAAGCAGTCTTCTGATTTAGATGTTATTTGTCGATTTAAATATGAAGATATTTTGGTTGATGTTATGGCAACAGAAAATATTGCGTGGGCTCCTGCAAATAGGTGGTTTAATAAAGGTTTTATTAATGCTCAAAAGATAAATATTGACAATGTAGAAATTAAAATTATGCCATTAACTTTCTTCCTTGCAAGTAAATTTACTGCTTTTGAAGATAGGGGAGAGAAAGATCCAAGAATAAGTCATGATTTTGAGGATATTACTTATATTTTAGATAATAGAACAGATTGGGATGATATATTAATTAATGAAAATGATTTTGAGGTGAAATCGTATTTAATTGAAAAACTATTAGAAATTAAAAATTCAAGTATATTTCAGGAAGCAATTATTGGAAATTTATATTATGAAACCTCGGAAGAACGACTTAAATTGATTCTAAATAAGCTTGATAATGTTTCTTCTAAATTCATATCTTATTAAATCACCAATTTCATTGTTTATATCCTTTTTTGGGGAAATTAAAATATAATTTATATATTTGCATATCAGTATTTATTGACTCTAATTTAATGAAAAAAGTATTTTGGGTATTTGTTTTTTTAATGATTTTGCATTCTGTAAAGAGTTATAGTAGTAGTATTCAGTTTTTTGAATCAGATACTTGTTCTGTTAGTATAATTCAAGGAGATGTAATATTAGCAATACAAGATTCTCAAATTCCACTGAGTTTGTCTGATACAAATGCTATATTTTACAAATGGAGTCCATCGTTAGGGCTTTCAGATACAACAATTCCTAATCCAATTCTTAATGTAATTACGGATATGAATTATAAAGTTGAGGCATATTATCTAATAGATTCAAATTTAGTATTTAATGGAGATTTTGAATTGGGTAATGTTGGATTTCAGACTGATTATACAATAAATACTTATCCTACATTTGCTTATGCCAATTATAATATCGTAACAAATGCAAGTATATTAAATCCTGGTTTTGTCTCATGTAATAATGGTGGAAATTATATGGCAGCAGATGGAGCAATAACACAAAATACATATTTCTACAAGCAAGATGTAGTTGTAGAGCCTAATACCTATTACCAATTT
>JAEZKK010000020.1 GCA_023415495.1 Bacteroidota bacterium | reverse complement strand
GATAAAACCTGCACTTTGCCCTTACTATTGTACTTGCATCTACTTCCTCCAAAGTCTCCATTGCCTTAGCTTTTAAGCCAGGAATAAACGAACCTAAGAGGTTGAACTTAACTGCTCTGCCTGCAAGAATATGTCTGGAAACATTAATTTCCAACGCCTTCAAACAAGCTAACACATCGGGATAAGAAACGGTTGTGGATTGTGTTATTTCTGTGCATAACTCATCCATACTAACATCTCCACTTCTAAAAATTCGAGCTAAATACTTCTCTCCTGGATTAAAACCAGTGTGAATAGTTTTCTTTACTCTTACATACTCAATTGCCATAATAATAAAATTTAATGGGTTAATAAATAATTAAATTGTATAATTAAGGATATTCAGACTCAACCTTCTTTTTGATTAGAACTCCGGATTTCTTCACTAAAATAAGCTTCATCCTTTTCCCCTTAATTTAACTTTACAAAGATACGTAAAATATTTGACATGTGCAAGTGTTTTAGATGATTAGATTTGATTGTATTGCATTTTGTTTGATAAAACTTTGAATAGTTTTGTTTAAATTTATCTTATCAATCAATTACCCTCGAATAAATTAATTTCGAAAATATCATTTCAACCAATCAATTACCCCGAAGGGGTGAAAGGTTTATAGAAAACGAGAAATATCACACGACCAATCTACGACCCCGTCGGGGTCGAACAATGAAACAAATCATTATATTTCTATAAACCTTTGACCCCTTCAGGGTCAGGGGTAATAATTGTAATTTGATTCTATTTTTCTGGAATTTGATTCTATTTTTCTGTAATTTGATTCTAATTTTTTTGTAATTTGATTCTAAAAGCGTGGGATTTGATTCCATTTCCTATGGAGGGACTTCGTATTGTTTTAGGATTAATCTTCCTAATTCCTCTATCTCTTTTGCACAATAACGGCGTTTTACTTTCTTGGTTAATAGTCCGTTTTCTTTTCTAAGCTTATACAATGTGGTTTGAGATATTTGCAAAATATTCAAAACATCTTTAAGCGTATACTTTGGTAATAAATTCTCTTCCATATAATTTATAATTTAAAATATCAATTTTATTCATATTCATTTATTCAAACCTATACCTTATGAATGAATGAATAATTATTTACTAACGAATATTACCCCAACCTTGGTGGTTGGGGAATATTACGTATTTTCGCATTGAATAATGATTATTCACTACATTTGCTTCATTAATCTACTCACAGTTGATTGACTTACTTTTGTCCCTGGAAATTCATCTCTTAATAGTTCAGCAATATCCTTTTGTGTAATTCTATGGTTTATAGATACATAATCCCTGATTTTTTCAATCATTTTTTCATTCAATTCAGACTTTTGTGCTGTGATATGCACTTGATCGGTTGGTACTCTTATGCCCGTATCTGTAAACGTAAGAGTATCAGGGTTCATCTCAATTACAATAGAGGTTTTAAGAAACTCATTACTTTCATAATTAGCTTTTACAGGAGTTAGATTACGATAGTTAGGATTATTCACATTTGCTCTTAGCTCGTAGATACATCTTGGTTTAGCATTCAAAGCTTGAGACCCTGATAAATCCTCTTTTGAGGGCTCTTTATCTGATGTGTACTTCCTCTTATGATGGATGATTGTTAGTGCAAAATCATATTCTTCGGCAAGATTACAAATGTTTTTTAAATATTGCCTTATTACATTATTATCATTCATAGAGCCTTCAATATCGTCTTGAGGCGTGTCGATAACAACAAAAGAATAATTAACCTCTTCCAATCTCTTTTTAAGTACATCAGATATATTAGCCTCAACGCTTGAGATAATATCAAAAACAGGATTTTCAATAGTTCTAAGTGGTTCGAAATACTTAGCTTGCCGCTTAATAAAGGTTCTTATACTCTTTTCTGTATCCTCTGTAATTATTAAGCACACCTTTCTGTCACATTCTCGGAGGTCAATCCTAAAACCTAAGTATTCAGTAAGACCATAGGCAATAGCAAATAAAAAACAACGCTCAAGCATTGATTTTCCTTCGCCACTACCTCCATATATCATGCTCAGCTCGCCCTTTGGCTTAAGTTTATCAATAACATAAGAAATATTGCATTCCTCTGTTTCTAAGAGAGTATGAATAGTGTTTATGCAAGCTCCATATTTCTCTTTCTGTAATTTTCTTTCAACTTTTTCAGCTTCAATATTATCAATCTTATCATTTTCCACTTCATCATTAAATAATGGTGTAGCTAAACAATTAGTTGATTCTAAACTCTGAACTTCATTATTGTCTAATGAAGATTCAATTACATTAACGCTGTCAATTACTTTAACATTATCAATTTTTGAAAAAGCAATTTCCATGTCATTAAGACCATTTGAATTATTTTTCATACTAAAAAGTATTATTAAATTAATATTAGAAAATCTAAACCATCTCCAACCTATGCGCATTAAGTTATTAAGGGTTTCGTTTTGCAAAGATACTTCAATTATTTAGCATAACAAGCTTATTATCAATGCTTAAAGATTGATATGTATTGAAATTTATGTAGAAAAGAATATCGAAAAAAGACAAATATTAAAAATGTAATAAGCAATATATCATACATTTAGAATAAAAATGAAATATCGAAAAGAGTATCGAAAGGAATATCGAAAAGAATATCGAAAATATTTTATTTTAAAACGAATTTATTTAGAGCTTTTACAATATAAATTTCTATTATATTTCTTTAAAGTCCTTAGTAAATCGTTTATTGATGTTTTATTCCTATCACTTGGTAGTACTTTTACCCCAAATATTTCACTTAATTGTGCAGGTTCTATACCAAAACAATCTCCAAAACGTATAATATCTGGTTTATTTCCTGAAAGCATAGTAATTGTATCAGTATTTTTAGGTAGTTTTTTATCTTTTATAATAGAACAATAAATATCTGCTGAAGCACCATATATGAATGGCTTTAAGTCTTGATATATTTGTTCATATTTAGCATCATCTGATTCCTTTTCCCACTTTTTTTTATTTTTATCACTTAAAACAACATCATTATAAAACAAATTATGCATATCAAGTATATAATCTATATCATTATCAAGATAACAAGATAAAGATATGATATCATTACAAAAATCATTTTCATTATAAACTTCGCATTCAGAATTTTTTTCTTTATTAAAAAATAACATCTTAAAGGAAATAAGATTGAAAAAGAAACCATTAGCAAAGAAATTACGTAATCCAACTAATTCAATAACATAATTAAAAAATGTTTTCTCTTCATTACCTCTGTTTGGAGTTAAATAACTATTGATTTCTTGAAGTAAGCAATATTTTTGAGCTTTTTCTCTATCACAATTTAAATAAAGCACCATATTTTCTACTCTATTATTACTATTTGTTATAATTTTTTCTTTATTTATCGTGTCAATACGGTCAAAAAAAAGTTGAATAAACTTTGTATTAAAAGCATCTATTTTTTCATTATACAACTCATATTTTGAATTGTCATTCGATATTTCAAATAACATTTTTATATAGTTTTCTTCTTCTTCCGTAATATATCTGTAACTCATAATCAATAATTCTAAATTAGTTTGCTAAATTACTACTTAATTTATTTTCAAGCATATAAATTATATGAAAAACTATTTAAGTTTTCAACAACAAATGTTATAAAACAACTCAAACCATTGTATTTACTATGTTTTATAACTATTATTTTTTTTAGATGTAATCTCTTCTATACCAGAAAATAATCAATAAATAATATGATTTCATTATAGTAAAAACAGCATTTATAGAAAATAACTTGAAAATAAACTTGTTTATTCAATTAATTGTAATATTTTTGCAGGCATATTAAACGAGTAAGTTTAATTAAAAAAGAATTATAGCGTTTTGCTATTGTTTTTGCTGATAAAACGACCAATTTATAGAAGCCAAAAAACAATAAGGAAAATGCTCACGATATGCGTGGGCGTTGCTTTATTTGGCTTCAGGTGCTTGGTCGTACCTTTCAGCAGATACTGTGAGTGTCCCACGCTTTACTTTTCTAATCAAAAGTACTTCCCAAGACATCTTAGCATACACTACTTTCTTTTTGCTGAAAATAATTTATTTACAAACCTTAGAACAAGGAGGAAAAAATGAAAAAAGTATTATTAGTTTTAGCTGTTAGCTTGGGGCTGTTATCTTGTGGTGGGAAAAACGAGTATAAATTAACAGATACAAGTACGACAAAAGTTGATGGAAAAGAACCTGAATGGAAAACGGATATTACAAAATTAGTTTCTCATATTGAATATTTTGATATACCTGAAAAATCAATATATGAAACAAAAGCAGAGTACGAGAAAAAAATTGATAGCATTAAAAACTCTATGGAATATAAAAAAATGCTAACAGATACTTTCGATATGGTAGTTAATAATTTAACTTTTACTACTGGTTATGATGTTGAAACTAAAACTTTTTTCTTTTTACCAAGTTTAATAAGGAATTATGATGATTTAGGAGTCCATTATTATAAAGAAGGCACAAAAATGAATTCATTCTATGTATTTAATGTAAAAAATAAGTTTTTTAAAGAGTCAAAAAATAGTGAATATAATAAACTTTATTCTTTTCCTTGTGAAGTTGATATAGCAAAAAAAGAATTTTTTTTTAAATATGAAATATATTTTTCTCTGGCAGATTTAAATGTTGAGTTTGAAGAAAGGACAAAAAGAGAAACAATAACTTTACCTAAAGATCTGCCAGAAATACAACGAATAATTACTTTAAACGTAGCTATTCACAAAATAGAAGTAATACTTGATAATAATATCATTTTTACAATTACAAAAGACACCCAAAACACTCAAAAAAAATTAGTAGAACGATGGATTTCACTACCTAAAACGAGTAGCAGTAACGAATATTTTTTAGACACAGATATTCTTTAGTGATAAAATAAATAATTAAATAAACAATTCATTATGAAGAAATACATTATCAAAGGAAGTAAAATTAAAAAAGTGATTTGTATTATTGTTTCAATCGTAGGAATAATATTTATTATCAATGGAATATCACAATATATAAAAATATCAATTCCAAATAAGTTTATTGAAGAACCTACAAAATATGTTGGAGGAGATGCTTATAATTATATAATTGAAGGAGGAATTAAGGGTGGAGAGATAAGTGGAGCTTTAGTAAGTAAAACTTTGTCTTACACTAATATTCTTTTAGGCATCATAATACTATCTTTAGGCTTAATAAACCTCTTTAATAATAAAGAAATATACGAGTTTGAAGATAATACTCCTAAGACAAGAGAATAAATTTATAAATCTTATATTGATATTAACCTTAACCTTAAATGACAAGCCTAAAACCCCTCTAGATATATAAGAAAATAGCCTAAAAAAAGAATAAAATAAAAATTAGTATGAATTGGAATATAAAAGATGATGGAGATCCACTTGAAAAAAAGTGTAAGGAATTGATTCGTTCAAAAATAAAAAATTATAATGAGTTTTGGTCTAAGTATGTTGGAAACATTAATGGGAAGCCAATCAAGATAGATGGAATTTCAGAAGAACAAAATAAAAAAAGATTGATGGTTGCTCAATGGAACTACACTTTGCTCAGAAATTTTTTCAAATTAAACAGATAAAAGAAAAAAACGATAAATCTGCATCGCCGAATATTGTAAATAACATAGATATACAAATTCATATTGAAATGGATTTTATATTAGTTACACATTTATTTTATAATATAATTGAAATTGTAGAGAAGATAAAGAAACAAATAGGAGATAATACTAATTCAACAAGTAAATTTGATGATTTTAAAATGTTTCGAAATGTTTTGGCTCACAACATTAAACCTCTTACAAAGATAATAAATAAAAAATATTGTGTACCTAAAAATCTTGAATGGTTTAGTGCCGCTTGTATTCATAATGATGACACATGGATTTGGGACAACGAGTGCTTTAATTCATTAAAATACCAAAGTTTATCTTTATATTATGAAAAATATTACACTAACGCCTTGGATTTGTTTAATGGTGTTCTCTTATCCGAAATTGAATTCTTTGATAAGGAATTAAAAGGGAAGAAAATCCAAGATAAAGGAACTAATGTAGAGATTAATAATAATGGTTCTTGTGTTGCATCAGGGACAACTATTACATATTCTTAATATATATTTACAGAGCTTTTCCTTCATCTAATCGTACTAATAAATTAGGAGACAATTTCCCGTCGTGCGGGATTCTTTGCGAGCAAAGCGACAAAGTCGATGAGTCCGACTCCCGCACTATATTACTATAAGGATTTCTTGCTTAGGGCAAGCGGTAAACCGATAAGTAATCTGATATTTCATTAAAAAACTATGAAAACAAAAAAACTTTTATTCTATTCCATAGCCTTTATCATTACAATGGCTATTATTTTGTTTATGTCTTATCAAGATGGTAAACATGCGGAGAACGAATTATTAAAAATAAACTTATCTAATTTAGATAATTATCATCGTGGTGTTTATTACTCAAAGGAATTGAAATTTGATTCTGCTTTAAAATATTATCAACTTGCTTGTATGGATAGTAATAAGTTTGCTTTCTATAATTTTGGTATGATGTATTATTATGGGAAAGGTGTTAAAAAGGATTTATTTAAGAGTTTTGAATATATTAAAACTGGTGCTTATTTGAATGATTCTGTAAGTCAATATTGGTTAAGTATGTGTTATTTACATGGTATAGGTACAGATACCAATTTAATAGAATCGGATTATTGGCTAAATCTTTCTAAAAAGAATGGATATATATACAAAGAATAGCCTCCTATCGCAAAATGCGATTCCTTATTCTTAATTGGAAATAAAAAAGGTAATATAATTATTAGTATTAATGAGGTCACAAATTGTGACCTCAAAGCTTCACCCCATTAGGGGAATAATGTTTATAGATTTATTTTATTAACCCTCGTATGATTCGACTCCTTTGGGAGTCGAATTGGATAATATACATTCTTTTTGCTACAAACTTGCGACACCCTACGGGATCGGGTAGTGGTGTGGGGGTTATTTGCTTGTTGCTACCATAATGTCGCACCTCTGGTGTTTTTTTGTTGATTTTTAATTGTATGCTTTAATTTTTTAATTGATAAGCGTTTTACATTTTGTAGAAAGCTATTCTTTGCTTGTTAAACTGCACTATTTTACACAAAAAAAGGCTTAGTCCGTTTGGGGGTTATCCTCTACCCTTTTGGACTAAGCCTTTGGTTTTATTTTTGTTTTTGTGCTTATATACTGATAATTATTAGTATTTGTGCGGTTAGGACTCTTAGGAACATTGTTAGTGGGTATACTGTTGCGTATGCTACTGCTGGGACATCGTTTGGCGAAACTGAGTTTGCAAATGCAAGTGCTGGTGGGTCGGTCATTGAACCAGAGAGTAGTCCAAGCAAGGTATAATAGTCTAATTTATATCTTAATCGTGCAAATATTCCTACTATTAATAGTGGTAGTATGGTTATTAGCAATCCATATACTACCCAAAGATATCCTCCACTTAATAATGCATCGAGAAATTTCTCTCCTGCTCCAAGCCCTACTGCGGCTAAAAACATGGATATACCAATCTCTCGAATCATCATATTAGCACTTGTAGTTGTAAAGGTTATTAGTTTATAATATGGTCCAAAGCGTGCTATTAGTATTGCCACAATTAATGGACCTCCAGCAAGTCCTAATTTAACTGGTTGAGGTAGTCCTGGGAATGCAATTGGTATCGAGCCAAGAATTATTCCTAAGAATACTCCTAAGAAAATTGGTATTAAATTCGGATGGTCAAGTCTTTTCATCGAGTTGCCTAATATTTCTGCTACCTTGTTTATATCCTCTTCTTTACCTACAACGGATACTCTATCTCCCAAGAAAAGTTGCAAATTATTAGTTGCTAATAGTTCTATACCAGAACGATGTATCCTTGTGATATTTACTTTATATAGAGATCTAATATTTAAAGAGCCTATTTTCTTTCCGTGAACATTGGCTTGTGTAACTACTATTCTTCTTGAAATTAATTTCTCATTTTCTCCTTCCCAATCTTTTTCACTAATTTCAACTCTTTCCCCCAAAAATGCAATAATTGAATCAATATTTTGATTTTCTACTACAACTCTTATTATATCTCCTTGATGAACTATTGTGTCGTTATTTGATCTTATTACTTGGTTGTCTTGGGTTAGAACTCTTGAAAATACTAATGGTTTATCATAGATTTTAGCAATTTCCGCTATGCTTTTGTTGAAAAGGTTTTGGTTGGTTATTTTTATTGATATTGCTTGTGATAGGTTTTCTGATTGTTTATCATTTTGGATATTTTCTTCCTCTGGTTTGATTCTTAATATCCATTTGATTATCATAGGAGATATTATTATCCCAATTACTCCTAATGGATATGCAAGTGCGTAACCTAAGGAAATATATGGATTGGATTCTCCTGTGATATCAGTATAGGTTTGCTGTGCTGCTCCAAGCCCTGGAGTATTTGTTACTGCTCCTGAAAGCACTCCAACCATTGTGGACATTTCTGTATTTGTAACTAAATGTATGATATAGGTTGTTACACATCCTAAAACGACTATCATCATTGCCATAATATTTAATTGCATACCCCCTTTTTTTAAGGAAGAAAAGAATCCTGGCCCTACCTGCAATCCAATAGAATAAACAAATAGTATTAATCCAAATTCTTTAGCAAAATGCAGAAGGTGAGCATCGACAATAAAACCAGAATGGCTAATTGCAATACCGACAAATAATATCCAAGTTATTCCTAATGATATATTTGCAATCTTTATCTTACCTAGTTGAATACCTAAGGTAATAGTGATTGCCAATAGCATAATCGAATAACCAATATCTCCACCAGAGAAAAAATCAATTAAATTACTCATATAATAATTCTTTTATAACAAGAAATGTCTACTGAAATTCCAAAGAATATCCAATAGACATTTATCGATTAATTCGTATTTTATCTTATAAATTAAAACATCTTAGCAAAGTTTCTTGGCTCTCTGTTTCTCCAATCTCCTTTATGGTAGATATATGATGCTATTGCAGGAACTATTGTTGTCGCTTCTGCATAAACCATTTGTTCGTAGGTTGTGTCAACCTTACCCCATGAGCTTGCTTCTTTAAGAGTAGAGCTTGAACATGCTCCATCTCTTGAATCTGCAACTGTTATTTGAACTGCATATTTATGCATTTCTACATCTTCGTGACCAAGTATTTCAGCACATACTACTGTGTCTTGAACAAAATTCTTAGGAACTCCTCCTCCTATCATAAACAAACCTGTAGTGCCAGCCTCTATCTTAATATCTGTCAATTCTCTAAAATCTCTTACTGAATCGATAGTTAAATGAGCTTCTGGGTTTTCAACTTGATGTAAAACTAAGCCAAAACCTGCTGAACAGTCACTAAATGCTGGGCAGAAGATTGGCACATTATTCTCATAACATGCTTGAATCAATGAATCTGTTTTCTTAGCATTACCTGCAGCTAACCATTTACCTATTTCCCAGATAAATTCTCTTGAAGAATAAGGACGTTTTTCCAAACTATCAGCAATTAATTTAATAGTTCCATCGCAGTTTTGTAATTCCTCTTCATCAATATATGTATCATAAATTCTGTCAATATAATTACTTCTTAAGAATTTATCATCAATAAATGGTGTTCCTTTATAATGTTTGAATCCTAATGCTTCGAAAAAGTCCATATCAATAATTGATGCTCCTGTTGCTACAATACAATCAACCATCTTATTCTTTACCATATCAACATAAACCTGCATACAACCTGCAGCTGATGTGCTTCCTGCTAAAGTCAAAATAATAGAACATTCCTTATCTTTAATCATCATATCATAAATATCAGCAGCTACTGCTGTATCGCGAGATGAAAAAGACATGTCTCTCATCGCATCAATAAGCTCTGTTGTGTTTATCTTTTTAATGTCGATATGCTTTACAACATCTTTTAATAATTCTTTCTTTTCCATATTTTATATTTTTACTTGTTGTTTCAACTTTAAATTTCTTTGCAAAGATACTATTTTTTATTAGAATTTGATTAGAAATGCTGTAAAAAAAAGAAGTGAGTAAACAAAATATAAAAATAAATGTAAAATTACTTTTCTGAAAAACAAAATCATAAGAATGTGTAAGCATATTATGCGATAAAAAAAACATAACAAGACTTGGTAGAAATAAAAATTGTTGTACCTTTGCACACGGAAAGTTGGCAGAGTGGTCGAATGCGGCGGTCTTGAAAACCGTTGACTGTAACAGGTCCGGGGGTTCGAATCCCTCACTTTCCGCACAGATTTTCAAAAGAGTCTTAACTTAATTATCAAGTTGAGACTCTTTTTTATTTTGAATATCAGCACTATAACACTTAATGTGCTAAATTTATTAGATAAATAGTTACTTATTACCAAAATTATTATTTACTTTGCATCTTATTAAATAATTAAATCATTTTCAATTATGGACTGTTTAATCCCTGAAATAGAAGCAATATCCCTTTTATGGTATTTCGTAGCTGTAGCTATTAGTTTTTTAATGGGTGCCTTGTGGTATGGACTTTTGTTTCCAAAAACTTGGATGAAAGCAATTAGATACGAATGCGAGTGTGGAGCAGATGTAATTAATGGAGAAAAATGCTCTTGTAGCAAAAAATCATTTTTACCTACAATGATATTTCAACTAATTTCTACTGCATTAGTTGTATTAGTTTTCTTTGTCCTAACCCCTATTCATCTATGGCTTTCAATTTTAGTTGTAATTGCAATAGCTTCTTGGATGAAATCGAACCTTAAATTCCAAATCAGCGATTGGAAGAGATTTGTTACTCTTGCATTAATTGATGTTGGATATTTCACAATTGTATCAATTATTGGAATTTTGTTTTCTCTAATATAAAAATCTAAGTAAAATGTTGTTTAAAAAAGAAAGAATCCATAAAGATTTAGACATAAGGGCTCCAAAAATCATTAATCGCAAAGCAAAATTAGCAGCGTCATTGATAATTAAAGGTAATTATCACCAAGTTGATTATTCTTCTTGTTGGCAAAAGCTTTGGGCATATATTCAAGAGCATAGACTTTTCTCTATGCGAATGGAGTTCCTTGGGATTTATCACGATGACCCTACAATTACTCCTGAGAGTGAAACTCGCTTTGAGGCATGTATTACAATTAATAAGAAATCTCCAGATGCAGAGGAAGTGAAGGTAAGAGAAACTCCAGAGGGCAACTATTTAATGTTCCACTACACAGGAGAATATGAGAAATTCAGAGAAGTATATGAATTTATTTATAACGATTATCTAAAAGATAAGGATATCAAACTCCGTAATGCACCTATGATTGAGAAATACTTAAATAACCCCCAAAAAGTCGAGCCAAAAAAACTACGCACCGAAATTCTTATCCCTATTGAATAGTAACTGTTAGGGATACAATTAAGAAGCTTACAAGTTGTGTGAATAATACAAAATGATTGAAAGATATAAATTAGAATATTCATTTGGAGAGGTTGGGGCTGAGGCTGCAAAGTTTATCATGTTAATGATAATTTTTATGGCTTTTCGATATGGTATGAATATAATTGTTTTACTATTTTTCGTATTAGTAAATGCATTTGTAGGCTTCTCAAAATCTGAAATATTTCTCGATACATCAAGACTTAGAGTTAAATATTCTCATACATTATTTGGAATTATAACTACTGGAAAATGGATTAATATTGATAATAGTATGGAGTTGGGAATAACTAAGGATTTTAATCAATTGCAGTATTTTGTTCGTTTAAATAGATCCCTCAAGCTTAAATCTACTATCTATAAAATAGTATTATACAAACACTCCAAACCATTGCTAACTTTAAAGTATGCAAACTCAAAAGAAGAAGCAAAATTTGAATTAGAAAAACTATGTATCAAACTTCAATTTGATTAATAATTATGTTTTCTAAATTATTCAACAGTGTTTTCTAATTCCTTTTTAAGATTGATTAATCCTTGATTTAAATCTTTTAATAACATTTCTTCAATATCCATAAATATAAGCCAAAGATTGGTTGGATAAGGCATACTACCCTTCATTGCCCACTCGACTAAAGTCTTTTCATCTGTAATAGACTTTGTTCTCATATAGCATGACTCAGTAGCTTCAAAAGGCTCAAAAAACCTAAGTTCGTAATCAATTCTATCGCCATTGATAATTTTCTTAATCTCCTGCTCTCCCTTACCAACATCCTTAATATCGCTTTCCCAACCAGTAACAAACCCTACCTTAGCATCTTCTCCTCTATAGTACTTCCTTAGTTTAGAATCCGCCTTATACCAAACACTATAAATCTCCTGATTCTTCAAACACTTAATATAATCGAAAACAATATTCTTAGGTTGATTGATAACAATATTAGTCTTTACCTCGTAATCCTTCTTAAGGAATAAACCAATAATAAAGAAACCAACAACTACAGATATAATAAAAATCAGTATCCAACGAAAAATCTTCATAATAAATTCATTTTAAACATCAGTATCTACTTAAACAAATCAGCAATATAATAGTTCAAGATTAATGAAAAAAACAGTAATTTATGATACCTACTAAATAGACATTTTTCCTTGATTTAATTTCTGTCTTATTGTTCTAAGTTTAATATTTGACTACATTCCTACTTATCTTTATTTTATCATTTAAGATTCTTACATAATAAATATCCTTAGCATATCATCTTAAATCAATTTCTAATTCATTCTCACCCCTACTTATCTTATGCTTTAGAATAACCCTGCCAACCAAATCATAAACCAGAACATCGGCTTCATTGCCTAATCCCTCAACTTCCAATTGTATTAACAAAAGAAGTGGTAATAACTATTTGTTATCACCACTTCTAATATTTGAAATCAACAAATTCTTTTACTTAATAAGGAAGGTAAACTTATCATAGTTCTTTAATGCTATACCTGTTCCTCTTGCAACTGCCCTTAATGGGTCATCTGCTACATGTACAGAGAGTTTAGTCTTTGCTGATATTCTCTTATCTAATCCTCTTAATAATGAACCTCCTCCGGCAAGATATATACCTGTATGATAAATATCGGAAGCAAGTTCTGGTGGGGTTAGTGCAAGAGCTTCTAAAACTGCCGATTCAATCTTTGCAATACTTTTATCTAATGCGTGAGCGATTTCTTTGTAGTTTACAGAGATTTCCTTTGGAATTCCAGTAAGAACATCTCTACCTTGAACTGCAAAATCGTTTGGAGGTGTTTCTAAGTCTGGAATAGCTGCTCCAACCTCTATCTTTATTCTCTCAGCCATTCTCTCTCCAATATTAATATTATGCTGTTTACGCATATACTCAATTATATCTGAGTTAAACTCATCTCCGGCTATTCTAATTGATTTATTACAAACAATTCCACCTAAAGCAATAACGGCAATCTCACTTGTTCCTCCACCAATATCCACTATCATATTGCCAATTGGTTCCAGAACATCTATTCCAATACCGATTGCTGCTGCCATAGGCTCATGAATCAGTCTTACTTCCTTTGCTCCTGCTTGTTCAGCAGAATCTCTAACAGCTCTTTCTTCAACATTTGTAATCCCCGATGGAATACAAATAACCATTTTCAATGCTGGTGGAATAATACTACTTCTAAGGTTAATCATTTTAATCAACTCTCTAATCATTTGGTTTGCCATCTCAAAATCAGCAATAACACCATCTCTTAAAGGTCTGATAGTTTTTATCTCTTCATGAGTCTTACCATGCATCATCATAGCACGTTTACCCACTGCAATTATCTTATTTGTTCTTCTGTCTACAGCTACTATGGAAGGCTCATCTACAACTACTTTATCGCCACATATAATAATCGAGTTTGCTGTTCCTAAGTCTATTGCAACTTCCCTTGTTAAGAATGAAAATAAGCCCATATTTATTATTTGATTTTACTTTGTTTTATTATCGTTTACTTTTTACGAAACCTCATTAAAACAGTTTCATTTATTAATTTATATTCTTTTCATTAGTGTTTAAAGTGACGATAACCAGTAATTACCATAGACATATTATTTTTTTGACAATATTCTATAGACTTATCATCATTAATGCTACCTCCAGGGTGAATTACTGATATTACTCCAGCATTATGAGCTATTTCTACACAGTCTGGGAAAGGAAAGAATGCATCTGAAGCCATCACACTACCCTTTAATTCAAAGCCAAAAGCCTTTGCCTTATGAATTGCTTGGTTAAGAGCATCTACTCTTGAGGTTTGTCCTGTTCCACTTGCCAATAACATTGAATCTTTTACAAGAACAATCGCATTTGACTTAGTGTGTTTCACTATTTTATTAGCAAATGCCAAATCTCTAATAATATTCTTATCAAGCTCTACTGATGTTACACTTTTAAAACTTGAACTATCCTCAACTACCGAATCCCTCTCTTGAACTAAAACACCTCCAAGAGCTGAACGATACTGGAATTTAGTATCTTTCCGTGGATTACGTTTTAGAATTATTCTATTCTTTTTACTCTTTAATAATTCCAAAGCTTCTGAGGTATAATCCTCTGCAATCAATATCTCCATAAAGAGTTTATTTATTTCTTCTGCTGTATCTAAATCAATTGCTCTATTTGTAACTAAAACCCCTCCAAATGCTGAAATAGGATCTGCTTGCAAAGCTGAAAGATAAGCTTGTTTTACCCCTTCTCTACTTGCAATGCCACAAGCATTATTATGTTTGATAATTGCAAAGGTTGTTTCTTGGAAATCATCTATCAATGAGCATGCTGCATCTATATCTAAGATATTATTATATGAAATCTCCTTACCATTTAATTGAGTAAATACCGATTTGAAATCTCCAAAAAACATTCCTTTTTGATGAGGATTTTCTCCATAACGAAGCACTCTTGGCTCAAGGTAGCTTTGTTTAAACACTGGAAGCATTGTTTTTTGATTAAAATACTTAAATATCGCTGTATCGTAGTGAGAAGAAACCATAAAAGCATAGGTCATAAACCTTCTACGTGTTTCTAAATCAGTTTTAGCCTCATCCCTATTTAGTATTTCTAATAATTCAGGGTAATTGTCCATACTTGGAACAATTAAAACATCTTCAAAATTCTTAGCTGCTGCTCTAATTAGACTAATTCCTCCAATATCAATCTTTTCGATTATTTCTTCCTCTGAGGCATTACTACTTACTGTTTTCTCAAAAGGATATAGGTCAACAATTACTAAATCTATTTGAGGTATTTCGTATTTTTCACACTCCAAATTATCATTATCATTATTTCTACGATTAAGTATTCCTCCCATTACCTTTGGATGAAGAGTCTTTACTCTTCCACCAAATATTGAAGGATAACCTGTTAATGATTCTACTGATTTTGCATTTATTCCCAATTCTTCGATAAATTCCAATGTACCACCTGTTGAATAAATTTCAACATTCAGGGAATCTAATTTTCTAATTATCTCCTCTAAACCTTCTTTGTGAAATACTGAAATCAATGCTGATTTTATCTTTTTCATTTTTTGTTTAATTTATTTTCTGTCTTTTAATACTCTATAACTAATTAGTTTCCAAACTCAATACCTAATCCTTTTGCAGTTTTGACCAACCTCGATTTAGGTGAAACTAAATTTGGTTTAACTAGTGCTTTTTCAAAGCTAACGCTAATAATTTCGGGATGACGATATGCTACCATTTCTCCATATCTCTCCTCTAACACCATTTCGAAGGCTTTGACTCCAAACTCAGATGCCAAAACCCTATCATAAGCAATTGGAGTCCCTCCTCTTTGTACGTGTCCTAAAAGAGTTACCCTAATATCATTCTCCACTCCTGCCTCTTCAAGCTCTTCTTTAAGTGCATATCCAACTCCTCCTAATTTGAAATTCTCATAACCAAGCTCGTTAGACACTCTACCTACCCTACCTTTGCTTTGAGATATTGCACCTTCAGCAATTACAATTATGCAAAATCCTTTATTATTGGTATATCTTGTTTCTATTTTTTCCTTAATCTTATTAATATCATAAGGCATTTCAGGGATAATACAAACATCAGCACCTCCAGCAATTGAGCTATAAAGGGCAATCCAACCTGCATCCCTACCCATTACCTCTATAATAAATACTCTATTATGACTAGAAGCAGTTGTAACTAATTTATCTATTGCCTCTGTAACAGTCTGTACTGCGGTTTGAAATCCGAAAGTAAAATCTGTTGCGGCAAGGTCGTTATCTATTGTTTTTGGTACCCCAATAATATTTAAACCTTGTTTATAAAGTTTTTGGGATATTCTTTGAGAGCCGTCTCCTCCAATATTAATTACTGCTTCAACTCCCAATATCCTAATCTTACGTATCATTTCATCCGAACGATCAACGCTTGAATATGTCCCATCATTATTTTTAATTGGCCATGCAAAAGGACCTCCCTTATTGGTTGTACCCAATATTGTACCACCTTTAACTAAAATACCTGAAACACATTTTGAATCTAAGACTTCGATTTCAGTAGGCTCTTTTAATATTCCATCAAAGCTATTAATAGAGCCAATAACCTCCCAATCCTTTTCCTGAGATGCCCTCTTAACTATAGCTCTAATTACCGCATTTAATCCAGGACAATCTCCCCCACCGGTTAAAACCAAAACTCTTTTCATCCTTGTTCTTTTTTTATTCTATTTCTTTATTGTTGGATTGAGGATTAAACATAGGAATAATACTTTCAATTTCATCCAAAATCTCTTCCCTACCCTGAGCATAAATAGCTGAAGAAAGAAAGTATTTAGGTAGCTCTTCCCAAGTTTCAAACATTTTCTCTTCAAACAAACTCACATTATCTTGCGTTACCTTAGGTCCTTGTTTGTCTATTTTAGTAAAAACAATTTCAAAAGGAATTTGATTTTCTCCAAGAAATTCTAAAAATTCAATATCAATTTTTTGTGGGGATAGTCTGGAATCTATTAAAACAAAAACCAACATAAGGTTTTCTCTTTCTAAGAGATAGTTTGTAATCATCTTCCCCCAAATTTCCCTATTCTTTATTGATGCTTTTGCATAACCATATCCAGGTAAATCGACCAAATACCAACTTTGATTAATTTCAAAATGATTAATCAATTGTGTCTTCCCTGGTTTTGAACTTGTTTTTGCTAAACTTTTTCTATTTACCAGCATATTTATTAATGAACTCTTTCCAACATTGCTTCGTCCAATAAAAGCAAACTCAGGTTTTATTGGCTCTGGACATTTATTATGGGTAGAATTACTCATTAAAAACTCTGCACTCTTTATTATCATAATTAATAATTCATATATCGGTTTTGTTTTTCAGGATAAATATCGGCAATTGTAACCAATATACCAGTTTCTTCAACATTACTAAAATGCTTATTTATCGCTGTTCCAAAGGTCTTCATGGTTGAAGATAAATTCATATAAGCATTGAAAAGAGGTGGGATAAATTCGTTTCTCTCCTTTACTGCTTTTATAAGTATTTGATGATCTTCCTTGTAATTTAAACCATTAAAGAGTTTTGCTAATTCATTATAATCTGTAATAATTTCTACTGGTTCAATTGGATAAATCATTCCTTCATTATCTGGGAAATGTTTTTTAAAGAAATACTGAATATAATCTCTTGCCTTAACATCCATAGAAGGATACATTGTTATCTTCCCAAAAAAATACTTAATTTCAGGATTGTTCTTAGCCAAAGCTCCCAATCCATCCCAAAGATTATCTAATGAAAACATACCTTTTCTAAGGTTTACTGAGGGTTGGTATTGAGGAGATACAAAACTTCTTCCAAGCTCTAAAGTAT
This sequence comes from Bacteroidota bacterium, assembly GCA_023415495.1. Lineage (GTDB taxonomy): Bacteria > Bacteroidota > Bacteroidia > Bacteroidales > P3 > UBA10566. The sequence continues at coordinate 66,002 of JAEZKK010000020.1, read as the reverse complement.
AGTTTAGATATTTGCTTTTAAATAAAGGAGTAAAATGAAATAAACCAGCTGTTGCACTATACATTATCCCATCTTTTTCTAAAATATCTTTACCTGAAATATATCTATATCCACCTACAATTTCATTTTCATTTTGATCCCAAACAAAGAGTTGTGTATAGTAATGAGGATACTCTAATACATCGTATTCATCAATATCGCAATCCTTACCACTACCACCTCCCTCAGCTCCAAAACTCAGTTCTCTCAATCGACCAATCTCTCTCATAATATTTGGAGTAATATGAGCATTAGTAATATAAATCTCTCTGTTTCCACTATTAGTTTTCCTAAGAAATTCTGCTTTCCTTAATTCTTCAAGTAAAATATCTTTTTCAATTGGTGGTATAACGTACGAAGTATCCATAATATATTTATTTTAGTTTTTTATCTCAAATTCTTCATTTGGTGAATATTTGAGCTTATAAACATGTTCTCTAATTAATTTTACCCATTCATCCATTGAACGAGACTTATCGAAAATGGTATAAGGTATTGGTTTACCAAAGATAAGTGTAATTGTTTTACCTTTTTGTTTAAACATTTCATCAGGTAAAAGGATTAACTCTATATTGAATTTAATTCCTAATTTTTCCCTAAAGTTTGCCCATCTATAGAATCTTTTTGAATTAATTGCATCAACAAATATTGGAACAATATCTCTTTTATGTTTAATCGATTTTTTCAAGAAAGTCTTATGCCAAACCAAATCACTAATAACACCTTTTTTCTTTCTTGAAACCATCCCTGCTGGAAAGAATAATATACATTTTTCTCCTTCAAAAGCCTTGTCGAAAATCTTATGGTTTTCAGTATTACTTCCATATTTATTTATAGGAATAAAAACGGTGTTTAAGGCTGGTATATTACTAAGTATATCGTTTACAGGAAACAATACATCTTTTCTAATTCCGCCTATTGCCGACATAAGAGCTAATCCATCTGCGCCTCCTAATGGATGATTCGCAATTAATAACTGCCTCCCAGAAGGGGGAATATTCTCGGGATTAACAATCTCAATCTTTGCTTTAAAATAATTTTCAATTATCTTAGTTGCAAATTCAGTTCCATCATTAAACCTATACTCATAAATTGCAGAATTGATTTCATCTAAATGAACAAGTTTTTTAAATCTATTAAGTAGAAACTTAGGCATAAACTTTACAAGAGACTTGTTTTTAGAAGCAAGTATTTTTTCTAATGAGAGAAATTCCTCAGTAATTTGTGTATTATTCTTATTTTCTGTTTCTTGATTCATTTCAAATTAACTAATCCAAATGGCAAATATACGATTAATTCTTTAGATTTATTTATCTCTAATCTCAAATTTAACTGATGTTCCTATATCTAAGCTTAATAGCTGTGCTGCATTTCCTTTTGATATAGCTATTTGTAAGTATCCAGTAGAAGAGACAGTTAAAAGCGGTCTATTCTCATGAACATCTTTATAGGAGAAGCTTAGTTTATTTATTTTTGTTTTATCAATTTCCAAGCTAAAAGTCTTATTACCCACCTTTTCTAAGAACTCATTGCATTTAATATTTAAAAAAGCATTCCCATAACTATCAACATAAAAAACCGTACAAGAAAGATAACCAATATTTAAAATAGGTTTGAATCTCTTATACTTATTTTCAAAATCCTTTAATGGAAAACTAATCTCTTCAATAGGTCTTTTCATAGATAAGTCCAAAGCAACCTGGCAAAAGAAATTCAAAGCTGTAAAAGTATAGTAATTAGAATCATAAAGAACTTCCAAACCATAAATCTTATAATCCTCAAACTCAGAAAAAACCAAATATGGAATTCCATTATCTGTGCAAATAAAATATTGCTCGTTCCACTCAACCAAGATATGTTGCTTCCCACTATCATCCATACAATCAACGTCGATTATATGAATAGTCCCTTTTGGGAAATTCAAACATGAATTACTTATCACAAAACCAGCTGCTGAATAATCAAATTTATTTATATTATGAGTAATATCAATTACCTGACAATTTTCAATTGTAGAATAAAGCCTTGCTTTTACAGCCCCAATATAGTGGTCAGTATATCCCCAATCAGTTGAAAGAGTTATTAATTGCATATTTGATTCTTTGGTTTACAGTATTGCAAATATAATAATATTTACAATGAATTCAGGGAAATCGAGGAGATTTTTTCGATTGATTGTATCTCTTTAAACAAAACTTCTAATGTTTCCTTTGGAGAAATATGTATTCTTAAGCCTAAGGTTGAAGTAGATGTTTCGTAATCTTTTTCTATTGAAACATCATAAATAAAAATCTTGTGTGACTTAAGTTTATTAATCAAATCATCAATTTTAGGGTCGATAAGTGGAAATTTGATTTTTAATAGCCTTATATCTCCTGAAAGCAATTTCCTTTGTTCATATTTATCCATAATAAATAGAACAAAAATTGAAAAGACAGTCAATACCACTCCAGCAATATACAATCCAGCACCAACGCAAAGTCCAATAATAGATACTATCCAAATTGTGGCAGCAGTTGTAAGACCTTTTACACTCCCACGACTTTGAATAATTGCTCCAGCTCCCAAGAATCCAACACCTGAAAGAACCTGAGCTGCAATACGGCTTGGGTCTCCATTCAAAGCATTAGGATAGGTCTGAGGAATCCATATCGAAACCAACATTGCAGCAGTTGAGGCAATACAAATCAGAGAAATAGTTCTCATACCTGCACTCTGCCTTCTGCTTTGTCTTTCAAGACCTATAATTGCACCTAAAAGGAAGCTAATAAATATTTTTAGAGTTGCTGTCGTTGGAGTAACTTCAACACTATTCAAAGCATCTATAAGGTTTATATAATAATCATTCATATATTACAAATACATTTAAACTCTATAACCACTTAACTAAATCGAAATCCATCCTATATGGGAGTAAATCATTTTTAGGATATATCCTAATTGAATAATCGAAAACACCTACTAAATTAAGATTTTCATCTATGCTAAAATTAGCCTTTTGATTTTGATAACTAACCATTTCTAAAGGTACAATCTTATAGAAATCATCAATAATATCATTCTCTTTTCTCGCTAAAACTATTTCTGCACCTATATCTTCAGGAGCTATTCCATCAATGTAAACACATAAATCCAATTTAAAATTCTCCTCCAAATTAAGAGATAGTTTTTCCAAATCATTAGTATTAATATCTACAAGTTCAATAGAAGACCATAATCTGCTTATTCTATTCTTCCATGCTGCAATTTCTCTTGCCAATTTTCCCTCATCATTACTAAGTAGTTTAGCTCTTTGAAATTGTTTATTATAGAACTTATCGAAATAGTCATCTACCTGCCTTTTCATTGTAAAACGAGGAGCAATTTGAGAGATAGACTTCTTTATTATAGATACCCATTCCTGACTTACACCTTCTTGGTTTTGACAATAATAATATGGAGCTATAAGATTTTCGATAATTTTGTAGATTGTCTCAGCATCTAATGAGTTTTGATAATCCTCTCTTTCGTAAACCTGCTCCTCATCTAATGCCCATCCTCCACCTTCAATATAGCCTTCTGCCCACCAACCATCTAATACAGAGAAATTCACTACCCCATTCATAAGAGCTTTCTCCCCCGAAGTACCTGATGCTTCCATAGGTCTTGTTGGCGTATTTAACCAAACATCTACTCCAGAGATTAAGTGTTTAGCAAGATTGATATCGTAGTTCTCAACGAATAGAATCTTTCCTATAAACCTCTCTTGTTTGGATATTTCTACTATCTTTTTAATGAGATCTCTCCCTGCTTTATCTGCTGGATGCGCCTTGCCTGCAAAGATAAACTGAACTGGATATTCAGGATGATTTACTATGGAATCTAATCTATCAATATCTGTAAAGAGCAAATGAGCCCTTTTATATGTTGCAAAACGCCTTGCAAAACCTATTGTTAATGCCTTGGGTGAGAAGCTTTCCTTGGTCTTAATAATTAGTTTAGGATCCTCGGCTCTTGAGCGATATTCCCTTTCTAATCTTTGTGCTAAATACTCTCCAAGCAACTCTTTTGACCTTTGATGCAAGTCCCAAATCCTTTTATCATCAACTAAATTAATATTCTTCCAGTAATCTGTACTATCTAATAAATCAAATTCTTTAGGGAATATATCCTGGTATAAGTCCTCCCAAATCTTGCTTGTCCACGTCGGTCTATGAACTCCATTGGTTACATATCCTATATGACTCTCCCTCGGAAAGTAACCCTTATACATCGGAGCAAACATCTTTCTCGATACATCTCTGTGGATTTTACTCACTCCATTTACCTCTGAAGAGAAATTAAGAGCAAGTATACTCATTGAGAATTTCTCTTCATTATCCTCTGGATTCATCCTTCCAAGAGCCATAAAGTCTTCCCAAGAAATTGCTAATCTTTCGGTATAACTACTTAGATACATTCTTATTAAATCCTCACTAAAGACATCATGTCCCGCCGGAACTGGAGTATGTGTGGTGAAAAGAGTTGATGCCCTGACTATCTCCCTGCTTTGTGCGTATGAGTATTTCCTCTCATTCATCATCATATTAACTCTTTCTATTGAATTAAAGGCCGAATGTCCCTCGTTTGCATGGTAAATATTAGGATTAATACCAAGAACTCTTAACATCCTTACTCCCCCTATTCCAAGGAGGATTTCCTGCTTTAATCTATTCTCCCAATTGCCTCCATAGAGCTGATATGTTATCTCTCTATCCTCCGATTGGTTCTCTTCTATATCCGTATCTAAAAGGTATAGAGGTATCCTTCCTACGTTTATCTGCCATATCTTAGCTTGTACTGTCCTGCCTGGAAACTCTATTGATACCCTCTTCCACTCCCCATTAGAGTCTCTAACAGCTTGTGCTGGAAGGTGGGTAAACTTCTGTGGATACATCTGAGATACCTGCTCCCCATCCTTAGTAAGCCCTTGTTTGAAGTATCCATAGCGGTATAAGAGCCCTATTCCTATGATATTCTTATTCGAATCAGAGGCTTGTTTGAGGTAATCTCCCGCCAATATGCCCAATCCTCCCGAGAATATCTTCAGTGAATCATGAACTCCAAACTCCATCGAAAAGTAGGCTATCGAGTCCTTATCCTTCTCTACACTCATGTAATTATCAAATTTCTCAACTACTTTATCGAGCTTTTCAAGGAATTCAACGCTCTGCATTAAGGAGTTAATCTCTGTATTTGAAAGACTCTCTAATAGCCTTATCGGGTTTTGAGAGTACTGATAAAACCTCTTTGAATCAATCATCTCAAAGACTTCTTTGGCATCCCAGTTCCATGACCACCAAAGATTTTGACTTAGTCTAATAAGTCCTTCGAGTCGTTTAGGGTAGTTTGGCTTCACAAAAAACTTCCTCCAAATGGGTTCTTCCTTTTTATTTTTTACTGATGAAAGCTTGTGACTAAGGGGGCTTTTGTGCGAGTACTGCTCTATTCTCCTTTCTGTTTTAGCTATCCCTATCTCGAATGCTTGGTAGTAATACTTGATTAAATTACTCCAAAGTGTTGATTGTGCTATCTCAAATGCCTGCTCTCTTAGCTCCTTTATCTCCGCCTCTTCTAATCCAATAGTGCTTTCTATTATCCTTATAATCTCATCTATGGTCTCCTGAGTCCTGAAATCATTCCTCTCAATAACCTTACTTCCTGCATTATTTCCCTCCAATTTATCCTTAATCCACAGCCCAAAACCTGCTAAATTAGTTGTTATTGAAGGTATGGAAAAGGACATTGACTCCATCGGAGTGTAGCCCCAAGGCTCGTAATAAGAAGGGAATACACTCATATCAAAGCCTATTAAGAAGTCGAAATACTTGATATTAACAATCCCATCCCCTCCATTTAGATATGCTGGAACAAAGATTATCTTCACATTATCCTCCGTAGAATTGCTTAATCCACTGCTTCTTATCTCCCTTAATATTGGGTCTTGCTCTGGGTTATACAAGTGATGTGTAAGGAAATGATTTGTTGTTGGAGCTTCTAAATCCTCGTTTCCTATCCTCTTAGCCAAGCTTTTATAAATATCGGTAGTATGGGCTGGGACTGCTATAACGGCAATTATCTGCTTGTTTAACTTCTTATTATTAAGCTCTCCCATTGCTTTTATAAATAGGTCTATCCCCTTATTCTTATACTCATACCGCCCACTATTGATAATTAAAAAAGCTTCATCGTCTATTGGTTGGTTAGTTAATGCCCTTGCAAGGTCAATTATCCTCCTCCTTGCACCTGCTCTTTTAAGTTCAAATTCCTCGTTTTTCGGCACAAAATCCAGCTCAAAACCGTTTGGAGTAATGATATCCACACCCTTTTTAAAGAATTGTTGGCACTCTAAATCGGTGATTTCACTGACCGTTGTAAAGACATCCGCACTTTGAACAGCAAGGTTTTCTAATGAGAATTTCGCCCTTAAATTGAACTCATCAGCAATATTATTAGCATCAAAACTTCTTAATTCAGAGTAAAGTGGGAGGTTATTCCCCGCAATACTCCTGCCTATAGAGGTTGCATGAGTTGTGAATACGGTTGCTATCTGGGGACAATTCTGCTTAATATACAAGAGTCCCGAGCCCGTCATCCACTCATGCCAATGGCTTATAATCCCCTCATGCGAGGAGAGATAGTACTCATAATAGCTCTCAATAACCTTTGCAGAAGCATATCCAAACAAGAAAGGCTCGATATAATCCCACTCTCCAGTGATGCTATCCAAAGAGAATCTCTCCCAATATTCCTTGAATAAGGAGTCCTTATCCGAGATATACTGAGTGAAATCAACAAGTATAACTATTGGTTCTCCGGCGATTTTCCACCTTCCAATCCTGAATCTAAGCCCTTTACTCTGGGCATACTCTCTCCAAGTCTTAAGGATAAAGACATCTTCCTCGAACTCTGGATTGTCTTTAGATTCCCTTAAAATATCCGGACCAATAAGGATATAATTCTCTGAAAACCGCTCTACAAGGGTCTTTGCCTTGGTAGAAACCACTGTATGAATTCCTCCTACCTTATTACATACCTCCCAGCTTACCTCAAATAAAAAGTCTATATTCATATTAAAATCATTGTTTAGTTGTTGAGTTGTTGAGTTGTTGAGATGTTAATCCCAGCATTAAACACTTCAACAATCCAAAAGCAGAATTGTTTTCACTAAGATATATTAAATGTTATCCCTTATATTATAGCTTTGCTTACTTTGTTTTTCTAACACTACGAGTAACTAAAGTGTCATTTTTAAAATAATATGTAGTATCTCTTCTCGTAACTATACTATCAAAACCAGCTGATTTATCTTCTATTATAATTGTTTCTACATAGTTGTTTTTGTAGTGATTAATCTCCTGTAACCTTCTATTATCATTCTTATAATAAAGGTGTGTGAAGATTAAAGACGTGTATAATATAGTCTGAAAAACAATAAATAAATCATGTAATAACTGCTTTTTCGTTTCCTTTTTCATGGTCTTATTAATGTTTAAATAAATGATTATGATGTGAAATATCTCGAGCAAAGATATATATATTTTTCTTTTTAGATTTGTTTTATCTGGGATTTTAACTAAAATAACCAAGACTTAGTATTCCCATAACATTGTATAAGGATTCGAGTTAATTCTTATTAAAGGATTAAGCCCTAAGGATTGAATATTTGAAGAGGAGTATTAAGGGGCTGTCAAAGAAAGGTTAATTACTCATAATAATTCCTTTGTTTTGCATTAAGATTTCCTTTGTTTAGTATTAAAACCAAGTGTTATTAATCCAAAAACCAAGTTTTAAGACCTATTAAACGGCGTTTATAAGGCTTGATAACGGCACTTTAAGACCCTTATAACGGCGTTTAATAGGGCAGTAAACGCCGTTTTGAAGCCCTTGAAACGCCGTTATAAGAGCTTACAAACCTCGTATTACGCTATTTAAGACCAAAATATATTGGCAAAGACCTTAGATGTGAGCTTTGCCAATATCTTGTATATGATTTTATAAAAACAGGGATTAATTGCCTTTAAAGCAAGGAAAACATTTATTAAAATTAAGGGTAAAGAGCATTAATACGACATATTTAGAAGCCTTTGCCTTGATAAAGAGCGTTCTTCTAAGAGGTTTTGGAAGATTTCTTTCACCGATAGCAGAGCATTAATACTTGAGGAAACCTGTCCTATCTCCAACTCTCCCTCCTCTAAATCCCCCTCAAAAATACCTTTCTTAGTTCTTCCAAACCCTATTAATTCCAAGAGTTCCTCCTTGCTTGCCCCCCTGCTCTCAGCCTCTTGAACAAGGTTAAAGAACCCCCCTTTGAGGAGTCTTGTTGGGGAAAGCTTCCTAAAGAAGAGCTTAGTATCCCCTTCCTTAGCGTTTAATACTGCGTTTTTGAAGTTGATATGAGCCGAGCTCTCAGTGCTAATGGCAAATAAAGAGCCTATTTGCACCCCTTCTGCACCCAATGCCTCCATGGCTAACCACTGCTTACCCGAGCTTATCCCACCTGCAGCAATAACTGGTAGAGCCACTTCTCTCACGACTTGGTTTACCAAGACGAGGGTTGAGGTCTCTTCTTTCCCGTTATGCCCGCCTGCTTCAAAGCCTTCCGCAACAATTGCATCAGCTCCACAAGCCTCTGCCTTCTGGGCAAACTTAACGTTAGAGACCACATGCACGACCTTTATCCCGTGTGATTTGAGCAAAGAAGTGAAGAGAGAAGGGTTCCCAGCCGAGGTAAAAACCACAGGGACCTTAGCTTCTATGACCGTTTCAATATGCTTTTGGCTGTTAGAATTCATAAGAGGGATATTCACACCAAAAGGTTTATCGGTATTTTTTCTTGCCTTATCGATATGCACTTTCAAGACTTCGGGGCTCATACTCCCAGCTCCTATAAGTCCTAATCCCCCTTGATTACTTACCGAAGAGGCTAATTCCCAACCGCTACACCAAACCATTCCGCCCGATATAACCGGGTATTCGATATTCAATAATTCCGTTATTCTATTCTTCATCTCAATTAATATTTTTAATGATTCTAAGTTTAATAACGCAAAGATAGTACAAAAAACTTGCACATTCCGAATTTATTTGTAATTTTGAACCTTGATATTATAAATTTAAACCATAATTATTATGAAAAAAATCTTTATTTTCTTATCTGTTTCTATCTTAGCTCTTAACCTAATGTCTCAGGATTGGAGAAAGGGAAGATACCTTCACACAGTACCAGAATACTTAGTTAGTGTTAATACTCATGCGAAGATGGTAATGGGTGATAACGCCATGCTAAACCCTTGGGGATATGGTTTTACACTTGAATATCTTTACAAAACAGGGAGACCAAAGGATATGTTAGTTAGTGTAGCACATGGAGTTGGAGGTCATTTAGGTTTAAGTTATTTCCCTGGATTAGTAATTACACAAGAAGCAATTGGAGCTTATAACCCTATTCGTTTCGATAAATTCAACTCATATAACTATATGCCAATAATGGCAACATATAATCTCTTTATTACAACAGGTCTATCTCACTTTATTATTGGCATAGATGCAGGGGTGAATATGATGATTAGAGAGAGAGATAATAAAGAGGGTAACTATGTTTCATTCCACGATAGCGAATTGAATGCTTTGGAGATAACACGTTTCTTACCAAGTTTCAGTGGTTATCTTGGTTACTCATACGAATTAAGTACCAACTTTAGATTAAAAGCAAAAGTAGGGGTTGATTATATTATGGGTTACGAATTTGATGGATTTAGAGAGGAATGGGAAGTGAATGAAAACGGAGTACTTACCCCAATAGAATTTAGAGGACATATGACTGCATCAGGTCTTTTAAACCTTTCTGCTTCGATTGGTGTTGCTTATTCCCTATAATTTATAATGCAATTATTCTATACTCCAGACATAAACCCTTTGGAAGTTTATTTTCTTGAGCAAGAAGAATCTAATCATTGTGTAAAGGTTCTAAGACTTAAGGAAGGGGACGAAATATATCTTACTGACGGAATTGGGAATATATATAAAGCTCAAATCCTTATTGCCAATACTAAAAGCTGTGGTGTTAAGGTAATTGAGACTGAGTACGAATACCAGAAACGCAACTTCTATCTACATATTGCCATAGCTCCTACCAAAAACCTATCTCGAATAGAATGGTTTGTTGAGAAGGCTACAGAGATGGGAATTGATGAGATTAGTCCAATGATAACAGAACATTCCGAAAGAGTTTATATGAAGACAGAGAGATTAGAGAAGATAATTATCTCTGCAATGAAACAATCCCTAAAAGCATATAAACCCAAGCTAAACCCTCCAAGAGAGTTTTCTGAAATAATATCCTCTGCCAATCAAGAAAAGAAACTAATTGGCTATTGCGACAATAATGAAACCAGATATTTAATTGCAGAGGCATATAAAAAAACAGAGGATGTATTAATTCTAATAGGACCTGAGGGAGATTTCTCCCCTTCTGAGATTGAAATAGCAAAGGAAAATGGCTTTAAGATAATAAATATGGGTACATCGAGGTTAAGAACTGAGACTGCAGCACTTTTTGCTCTTTGCAATATTCATTCAATCAACCTTTGATATTTATAACCAATGAAAATCATTAGATTAGTTTTTGTTTTAATTATACTTTTTTCCACATCTATCTTTTCCCAAACAAGGCAAAGCATAGCCCTTTTGAAATATAATGGTGGAGGAGATTGGTATGCCAACCCAACCTCAATTCGCAATCTAATTAGATTTGCAAATGAAAATATAGGCACTAATTTAGTTGAGAACCATCCTACAATTGATATTGGCAGTTCAGAGATATTCCTCTATCCTTTTTTGCACTTAACAGGGCATGGAAATATCGTTTTAAACAGCCAGGAAGCCTCTAATTTGAGGAAATATCTAATAGGTGGAGGATTCCTCCATATAGACGATAATTATGGATTACGTAAGTTTATAGAGCCTCAAATGAAGAAGGTTTTTCCAGAATTGGAATTTGTAGAATTGCCCACATCCCACCCAATCTATAATCAAACCTATATTTTCCCTAATGGATTACCAAAGATTCACGAGCATGATAATAAAGCTCCAAAAGGCTATGGACTATTTTGGGAAGGAAGATTAATATGTTTTTTCAGCTATGAGAGCGACCTTGGTGATGGTTGGGAGGACGAGGATGTGCATAATGATCCTTATGAAATAAGATTAAAAGCCCTTAGAATGGGTTCAAATCTTATAGAATATGTATTTATGCAATAGATATTTATCAAAGAAAAAGATTCAAATAATAACAGAGAATCAAAATTTTATAACTTAGAGGTCAAAAAAAGTCAGTAAAAACTTTGGTAGTAAAGAAAATTATTATATTTTTGCATCCTCAAATCAAGACAAAATGTCCCGTGGTGTAATGGTAACACATGTGATTTTGGTTCATACGTTCCAGGTTCGAGTCCTGGCGGGATAACACAAATAAAACGCTAATCTTTAACAAATAAAAGGTTAGCGTTTTTCTTTTACCTTTTACGCAAAACATTCCCCATACAAAAGAAATTTAAACAACATAGTTGAAGAGTTCTGCACTAAGCAAACTTGTCTAATTGCAACAAACTTTAAATCCCATTAAGATTTTTAATAATCCAGGGTTTAGACTTGGCACTAAGTACTCTTGTCTTAGTGCAAGTCTGAACCTATTAAACTTGTTACATCATTACACTCTTCTAAGAGGGGTGTAATAGTGTATGGAAACTGATATTCTGATATATACGAAGACTTAGGTGTAACGCCCAATCTATTAAGTAGTTATTAGCTCTTGATTATCATAGTTATATTCTCATAGATTTTTTAATAAATAAAGGTTTAGACTTGGCACTAAGTACTCTTGTCTTAGTGCAAGTCTGAACCTATTAAACTACTTACATACTTTCACTATACTAAGGAGGGTGTAAGTGTGTCGATTGTCTTACTTCCAATATATTACAAAACTACTTATGTCGATTACCTTATTATCAAATAATTACACAAAAACAATAAGATTCAAAACAGAATCTAATTCCATTGGCGTAGAATTAAGAGTTAGAAAAATTAAGACTAAATGTAATAAGTGAAAAGGTAAAGGGTAAAGATTTTTTTTCTAAGAAATTTGGTGGTTTAATTTTAATTCGTAATTTTGCGAACTGAAATTATTAATCAATATGAGTAAAGTAGATTTAACCCTTAGAGAAAAACAAATTGCAAGATATGCAAAGGCTATAGGTCATCCAATTAGGGTGAAGATATTAGAAATGCTATCAAAGGAGTCTTGTTGCTATCATGGCGATATGTCGGAGATATTGCCAGTGGCAAAAAGCACCCTTAGCCAACATCTAAAAGAATTAAAGGATGCAGGATTAATTCAAGGCACATTTACTCCCCCAACAATAAAATACTGCATAAATCAAGAGAATTGGCAAAAAGCAAAGCAATTGTTTGAATCAGTTTTTACTGAAATAAATAATAAAGAAGATTGTAATATGAACAAAAGAGTATTAATAATATGTACAGGTAATAGTTGTAGAAGCCAGATTGCAGAGGGTTATATTCGTAATTTCTCTCCCTTAGGTACGGAGGTTTATAGTGCGGGAGTTGAAACACATGGAGTAAATCCAAGAGCAATTAAAACAATGATGGAGGATGGAATTGATATATCTTCTCACAGCTCAAATAATATAAATGAGTATATGGATATGGAGTTCGATTTCCTAATTACTGTATGCGATAATGCTAAGGAAACCTGCCCCTATTTCCCAACCAAGGCAAAGAAATTCCACCATAATTTCCCTGACCCAGCAAAAGCAAAAGGAAGCGAGGAAGAAATCATGCAGGAATTTCAAAGAGTAAGGGATATGATTAAAGAGTATTCAAAAAACTTTGTTAAAGAAAACCTATAAATTAAAATGAAAAAATTAGTATTGTTATCATTTTCTCTACTTGTATTAGTATCATGTGGAGATAAGGACTCTAAAAAGTCTGAGAAAGAGAATATGGAAATAACTCAGGAGCAAAACTCAGGAGTAAATGTTTATTATTTCCATGGCAACCAAAGGTGCAAGACCTGTATTGCAGTTCAAGATTTAACTAAGGCTACTATTGAGAAAACCTATCCAAACACCGAGGTTAGATTTATCGAAGTAAACACAAGCAAAAAAGAAAACGAAGCCTTAGTTGAAAAATATGAGGTTAGCTGGAATGCTTTAATAATAGAAAAGGGAGAAAACTCTGAAGATTTAACAGAACAAGCTTTTGCTCTGGCAGTAAACAGCCCTAAGGAATTGGAAAAAATCATTATCGAAACAGTAGATAGATATAAAAACTAATTGTTTATTAAGTATAAAGTAATATTGATATGGAATTATTACAAGAATTAGTAGATGCTTATAGATATGATTTACCCTTGCTTGCGGCCTTTGCTTTGGGTTTAATGACGGCAATAAGTCCCTGCCCACTTGCTACAAATATTACAGCAACAGCATATCTTAGCAAGAATATAGATAATAAACTTAAGGTATTATTAAATGGAATATTCTATACCTTAGGTCGTATGTTTAGCTATACTTCTCTTGGAGTAATATTCTATTTTGGAGCAAGCCAGTTCAAAGTATCAAGACTATTACAATCCTTAGGAGGTATTTGGTTAGGAGTTGGACTTTTGATTATTGGAATATTAATGTTGGATATTATTAAATTTAATATTCCTCTTTTTGACAAGTTCAAACCAAAGGTAAATGAGGATAAGAAAAAGAATAATTACCTAAATTCCTTCCTTTTGGGAGTAGTCTTTGCCTTAGCTTTTTGTCCTTTTAGTGGAGTATTGTATTTCGGAGCATTAATTCCAATGACTATAGCCTCTGCCTCTGGACTGCTTCTCCCCCCAATTTTCTCCATAGCAACAGGATTACCAGTAATTATTATTGCATGGCTAATTGCTTATAGCATTGGGAATATCGGCAAATTCTATTCTAAGATGAAGAGTTTCGAGAGATGGTTTAAACGCATAATTGCAGGAATATTTATTATTGTAGGAACGTATTATATAATTATTAACATATAAAATCTAAATAAAAAATGGAAGTAAAAGTATTAGGCACAGGATGTGCAAAATGTAAGACTACACAAGCACTTGTAGAAAGAGTAGTAAATGAAAGTGGAATGGATATCAAGGTTATAAAAATCGACGATATTATGGAAATTATGAAGTATAATATCCTTTCAACTCCTGCTATTGTAGTTGACGAGGTAGTAAAGCTTAAAGGTCAAGTTCCTAATGAAAAACAAGTTAAAGAAATACTTGGAATAAAATAAAAAAATGGAAACTAAAAAAGAAATCAAAATCCTGTTTTGGATAATAATTGTTTTTGCTGGTGTATTCTTTTTGCCGGTAAATAATCAAGTATTCAAAACAGCAATTGATGCAACCCTCGACCTTTCGAAATGGTATGCACAGGAGCATGTAATACTTTGTCTTTTGCCAGCTTTTTTCATAGCCGGAGTAATTTCTGTATTTGTAAGTCAGGGAGCAGTATTAAAATACTTTGGAGCAAATGCAAAGAAATGGTTAGCATATACTGTTGCATCCGTTTCTGGAGCAATCCTTGCAGTATGTTCTTGTACAATCCTCCCCTTATTCTCGAGTATTTACAAACGAGGAGCTGGCTTAGGACCTGCAATAGCATTTCTTTATTCAGGACCTGCAATAAGTATTCTTTCAATTATCCTAACAGCAAGGATTCTTGGAATAGAGATGGGTATTGCAAGGACAATTGGAGCGATAAGTTTCTCTATAATTATTGGTTCAATTATGAGTATTATATATAGAAAAGAAGAAAAGGCTAAGAAAGAAGAGCAAATGAATTTCCCAAAGGGAGAAGAAAAACGTCCTATAAGCCAAACCTCTTTACATTTCTTTACGCTTGTTGCAATCTTAGTTTTTGCTAATTGGGGTTCCCCAGCTCAGGATGATACAAATAGTCTTTGGTATTATATATTTACTTATAAATGGTATATAACATCAGCTTTAGGATTTTTGCTTGCTTATAATCTTATTAAAATACTAAAAATTAAATGGCAATGGGTGTTATTAGCAGGAATTTCAGTAGGAGTTTCAGCAATTCTTGCAAATATATTTGTAACTAATCCTGTGTTTATTCCTCTTATTCCAATGGTTGTAGCTATTGCTGCCCTAAGTATTATTACACTTTATGATAAGAGAGACGAGGATAATAAAGAGTGGACTCTGTCGGCATGGGGATTTGCAAAACAAATTATGCCACTATTGGCAATAGGAGTTATTACAGCGGGTTTCCTATTAGGTTCAACTCATGGAGAGACATCAATTGCTGGAGTAATCCCTAATACTTGGGTAGAATGGGCTGTTGGTGGAAATTCATTATTATCTAATTTCTTTGCAAGTATTATTGGAGCATTTATGTATTTTGCAACACTTACTGAAGTTCCAATTATTCAAGGACTATTAGCCTCTGGAATGGGAAAAGGACCAGCTCTTGCATTATTATTAGCAGGCCCTTCTCTTTCTCTTCCAAATATGTTAGTAATTAGAGGAGTTATGGGAACTCAAAAAACCATAGTATTTGTAATCCTCGTAATTATTATGGCAACAATCTCGGGATTAATCTATGGAGGGCTTTAATTATAATAAAGCCCTGCCTCTGGACCCAGTGGAAGTCCTAACCATATCCAGACAATTATCAATAAAGTCCATGCTACAAAAAAGGCAATGGAATACGGTAGCATTGTAGCTATTATTGAACCAATCCCTGATTTAGAGTCATATTTTTCAAAATAAACAATAATCAAGGCAAAGAAACTCATCATTGGAGAGATTAGATTTGTAACACTATCCCCAATTCTAAAAACTGCCTGAGATAATTCTGGAGAATATCCTAATAGCATAAACATAGGTATAAATACAGGACCCATAATTGCCCATTTTGCCGAAGCAGAACCCATAAACATATTAATTATCCCAGAAATAATTATAAAGAGAATAACCAAAGGAATTAGTCCCATATCGGTAGTTTGTAAAAAGGCAGCACCTTTTACTGCAGTCAATATACCTAAATTACTCCACTTAAACCATGCAACAAATTGGGAAGCAAAAAACACTAATACTAAGAATGAAATCAAACTCTTATAGCTTGTATTCATTCCATTTACTACATCCTTATGATTAGTGAATGTTCCACTAATATAACCATAAACCACACCGCAAGATCCTGCTACTAAAAACAATACTGCAATAAAACCTTTTAATACAGGAGAGTGAAGAATTGAATTATCATCAGCCCTTAATATCCCATTCTCAGGAATAAGTCCAGCAATAATTAACCCTAAGAAAAACAACATAACCAATCCAGCCCATTTCAAACCTTTTCTCTCTTTTTTACTTAAGGTTTTTATCTCCTCTTGTTTTACATCTCCAGAGTATTTTCCCAAACGAGGTTCAACTACTGCATTAGTTATCCAAGTGCCAACACCAGCTATTAAAAATGTGGAAACAGCCATAAAATAATAATTAGCAGTAGGCATTACATAGTAATCTGGATCTAATATTCTTGCAGCTTCGGTTGAAAGACCTGCCAAAAGTGGGTCAATAGTTCCAATAAATAAATTTGCACTAAAACCTCCACTTACCCCAGCAAAAGCTGCTGCCATACCGGCAATCGGGTGTCTTCCTAAAGAATGGAAAATCACTCCAGCTAAAGGGATAATCAATATATAACCTAAATCAGAAGCCATATTCGAAAGAATACCTGTTAGTACAATAATAAATGTAATCAGATATTTTGGAGCTTTTAATAGTAATAGATTAATAGATGAACGAATCAATCCACTACTTTCAGCAATCCCAATTCCAAGCATAGCAACCATAACAATACCCAAAGGCGCAAACCCAGTATAGCTATCAACCATTTCGAGTAATATCTTATGGAGTCCATCACGAGATAATAAATTCACAACCCTAACTGTTTCTCCATTTCCAGGGTTTATCCCCTCCCATTGAAAATAATATCCTATAAAAGATAGTATTAGTGTTGACAAGGCAAATATTCCAAATAATGCAGCGGGATGAGGCAGAGCATTACCCACCTTTTCGACGTAACCAAGCACATTAAATCTTCTTTTCTTCATTAATTCACATTTTTTATTTACACAATCAATTAAATTATAATACTCAAAACGCCAAAAGGCGGTGCAAAAATATGCAAAATAATAGATATAATGAATTTTATGCTTAGATTTGCATTATGAATAATCTTATTGAAATAAAAGATTTAAGTATAGGTTTTGAAAGAGAAGACTCTTGGAATAAAGTTGTTAAGAATATTAGCTTTAGCATAGATAAGGGCGAAATTCTCGGGCTTGTGGGTGAGAGTGGTTCTGGGAAAAGCGTTTCTTCTTTAGCAATTATGGGGCTTTTACCTGAGAGAAAATCAAAAATCCTCTCAGGTTCTATTCTATTTAATAATATTGATCTATGTAATATAACAAATAAAGAGCATAGAAAGCTTAGAGGGAAAAAGATTGCAATGATTTTCCAAGAACCTATGACTGCATTAAACCCTGTTGTGCGTTGTGGCAATCAGGTTATGGAGATGATTATTCATAATAATTCAATAAGCAAGAAAGAGGCTAAAAAAAGGGTATTAGAATTATTTCAAGAGGTAAAGTTACCGGATATTGAACGAGCATTTCGTGCCTATCCTCACGAGCTTTCTGGAGGGCAAAAACAAAGAGTAATGATTGCAATGGCTATTAGCTGCAATCCTGATTTGCTTATTGCAGATGAACCTACAACAGCTTTGGATGTAACTGTTCAAAAAACAATATTAGACCTACTTAAATCCATTCAGAATAAATATAATATTGGGATTTTATTTATCACTCACGACCTTGGAGTAATTAAACAAATTGCCAATAGGGTTGCAGTGCTTTATAAGGGAGAGATTGTGGAGCAGGGCTTAGCTAAAGATATATTCAATAAACCCAACCACCCATATACCCAAGGTTTAATAGCTTGCAGACCTCCTATTGATATCAGACCTAAGAGATTATTAACTGTGAATGATTTTCTAAAGGAAGAGAAAAAGGATTTAGAAATTATTACAGAAAAGGAAAGAGAATTAATTCATAAAGAAATTTATAGTCAAGCTCCAATTCTAAGGGTTGATTCTTTGGATATTGAGTTTATTACCAAGAAAACCATATTTGGGAGGATTCGAAAATCTGTAAAAGCAGTAAATAACGTAAGTTTCGATGTATTTAAGGGAGAAACTCTTGGGCTTGTTGGAGAAAGTGGATGTGGTAAAACAACTGTTGGGAGAGGAATTCTGAATTTAATTGATGCCAAAAGTGGAAAGGTCGAGCTATTTGGTGTAAATCTTTTGGAATTAAGCAAAAACAAAATGAGAGAATACAGAAAGAAAATTCAGATTATATTCCAAGACCCTTATTCCTCGCTTAATTCAAAAATCACTATTGGTCATGCTATTCAAGAGCCAATGATAGTTAATTCACTTTATGAAAATAATGAAAAGAGAAAAGAAAGAGTAATGGAGCTATTAGAAAAAGTGGGGCTTGAAAGAAGTCATTATAATAGATATCCACATGAGTTTTCAGGGGGTCAACGTCAGAGAATAGGTATTGCAAGAGCATTGGCATTAGATCCTGAAATAATAATCTGTGATGAATCGGTTTCTGCTTTGGATGTTTCTGTGCAAGCTCAGGTTTTAAACCTAATTAACGATTTAAAAAGAGACTTTGGATTTACCTGCATTTTCATATCCCACGACCTTTCTGTTGTAAAATATATGAGTGATAGAATCATTGTTATGCAAAAGGGGAATATTGTGGAAGAGGCTGAGGCAGACAGTATTTATAATAATCCTCAAACTCAATATACACGTCAACTAATAAATTCTATACCTTTATAGAATTTTTTGATACAAGAATTTCACGATTAATCAAATAAACTTTTTTAATTTTGCCAAAATAATTACCTAAAATTGCATGGAAATGAATACAACTACAAATATAAATCAAGAAATATTAGATTTCAATAATTCAGAAATCTCATTTAGAAATAGAACTAAGAACGAGTTAAAAGAGGCATATCTCCTTTTTAAAGTTATGAATAATCCTTTTATGGTAAGTCTTGGGAAGGTATTAGTAAGATTTGCTTTTTCAATTCATCTTCCTATTGAAGGTATTATTAGAAATACTATCTATAAATACTTTGTTGGGGGAAGGAATATTAATGATACAGCTAAGTCGATAGAAAGTCTTAAGAAGAGAAATATTGGCACTATCTTAGATTATGCTGCAGAGGGAGAAGAGGAAGAAGATTTTTTCGATAATACACTAAACGAAGTTATCAAAACAATTGAATTTGCATATAAGAATAATAATATTCCTTTCAGCGTTTTTAAGATTACTGGCTTGGGAAGGTTTGATTTATTTGTAAAAGTGAGTAATAACGAAACTCTTAGCCCAGAGGAGGAAAAAGAATTTGAAAGAGTAGAAAATAGGGTAAAAACTATTTTTGAAAAAGGATATGAGTTTGGAATCCCAATACTTGTAGATGCTGAACATTCTTGGATTCAACCAATGTTGGATAATTTGGTTTTAAAGTATATGAGGATATATAATAAAGAAAAAGCTATTGTTCAAAATACCTATCAAATGTATCGCCATGATAGTCTTGAAAGAATAAAAAATCACCATAAATTAGCAAAAGAAGAGGGTTTTCGTTTGGGATTGAAAATTGTAAGAGGGGCATATATGGAAATAGAAAGAAAGAGAGCCCAAGAAATGAACTACCCCTCTCCTATTCAAAAAGACAAAGAATCAACAGATAGAGATTTTAATTTAGCAATCGAATACTTAATCGATAATGTAGAGAGTATAGATTTTATGGTTGCAACACATAACGAAGAAAGTTCGCTATTGCTTGCAAAACTAATTGAAGAAAGAAATATTGACAAAAAACACCCCTCTATTTACTTTTCTCAACTATACGGCATGAGCGACCATATCTCTAATAATCTTGCTGAAAAAGGCTATAATGTAGTGAAATACGTTCCTTATGGAGAGGTTAAAACAATGATGCCTTATTTGTTTAGAAGAGCTGAAGAAAACTCCTCAATAAAGGGACAAACTTCAAGAGAATTAAAATTAATTTCCAAAGAAATTCAAAGAAGAAAAATATCCAATCTATAATTCAGTTAGAATTATTATTTTTTCGCATAAAATGAGTATATTTGCAAACTGCTAATGCTATGAAGTTTTGAACTTATAGCTATGTTGAACAAATATAATAATTTATGCTTAGTATAGATGTAAAATCTGAAATTGGACATTTAGAAGGAGTAATACTACACACACCAGGGGCTGAGATAGAAAAAATGACCCCATCAACTATTAAAGAATCGCTTTATAGTGATTTACTAAACCTCAATATTGCTCAAAAAGAGTATAAATGCTTTGAGGGAGTATTATCTAAATGGACAAAAACCTACCAAGTTTTAAGTCTTTTAACAGAGGTTTTGAAAGATGAGGGAAAGAAAATCAATCTATTAAACCAAATTCTAAAACAAGAAGGTAAAACCTTTCTTTTTGCAGAACTTATTATATACCCTCCTGACATATTAGCAAAATTCTTAATTGAAGGTTATTTATTTCAAAATGATTTACACCCTAAAGAATATAAAAAGAGGAAATATATCCTTACTCCTCTTTATAATTTCTTTTTCACAAGAGATGCATCATCCTCTATCTATAATCAGGTTTTGATTAATTCAATGCAGTATGAGGTAAGGGATAGAGAAAGTCTGATAATGGAAGTTATTTTCAAAGAATTTTTTAATACCGAAACTATTAATCCAAAAATACTATCTAATACTGCAAATACCGAAGGGGGTGATATTTTGGTTGCAAGAGAAGATGTACTCTTAATAGGTCAAGGCTCAAGGACAAACAAAGACGGAATTGACTTTTTAGTAAAGTATTTTGCTGCAAGAAAACAAAAACAAAGTATATTAATCCAAACTCTACCAGACAAACCAGAATCCTTTATTCACTTAGATATGGTATTTACTATGTTGGATAAGGATATGTGTATGGTATATGAACCTTTGATTTCAAAGAAAAATACTCAATATAATTCTTATCTTATAGATATTGATAATGGACATATTAGCGTTAAGGAAATGGATTCTTTTATGGAAGGCTTAAAATATCTTGACTTTGACCTTAATCCATTGAAATGTGGAGGAGATGACCCTCTTTTCCAAGACAGGGAACAATGGCACTCAGGTGCTAATTTCTTTGCAATGGGACCAGGACAGATTATCGGATATGAAAGGAATCGCTATACAATCGAAACATTGAATAATAATGGATTTGAATTAATTAACTCAAAAGATGTTTGTTCGGATAAGGTTGTATTAGACAAAAATAAGAAATTTGTAGTTACTTTGGAAGCTGCGGAATTGCCAAGAGGTGGAGGTGGTGCAAGATGTATGACAATGCCAATTAGAAGAAAACCTGTTGATTGGTAGCATGATAAATTTGTAAAATCGTAAATTAGAGATAGAATTTATAAACTAAATAATAGAAATCAATGAAAAAGTATTCATTAATTAACAATATTATGGGTTGGGTAGTATTCCTAATCGCAAGTATTGTCTATTTAATTACTGCAGAACCGACTGCTTCTTGGTGGGATTGCGGTGAGTATATCGCAACTGCTTACAAACTACAAGTAGGTCACCCTCCTGGAGCCCCTACCTTCCAACTCTTAGGCAGGATATTCTCGTTATTTGCTGGTGGAGACGTAACTAAAGTAGCTTATATGGTAAATGCTCTAAGTGCAATTTGCTCCGCTTTTACCATCTTATTCCTATTCTGGACAATTACAATGTTAGCTAAGAAAGCTATTGCTAAAACAAGTGAAATAACTACAGCTCAATCAATAGCAATTCTTGGAAGTGGACTTATAGGTGCTCTTGCCTATACTTTTTCAGATACATTTTGGTATTCAGCAGTTGAAGGTGAAGTTTATGCAATGAGTTCTTGCTTTACAGCCTTGGTTTTCTGGGTTATTTTGAAATGGGAAGCAAATTCAGACGACACTCATAACCTTCGCTGGATTGTATTAATTGCATTTTTAATAGGTATTTCAATTGGTGTCCATTTACTTAACTTACTTGCAATTCCTGCAATGGCCTATGTTTGGTATTTTAAGAAATATCCAAAAACTACAAAGAAAGGTTTTATCACAGCTGGATTATTATCTTTTGTAATTGTAGGTTTTGTACTTTATTTCGTAGTACCTATGATTGTAAACCTTGCTGGTAAATTTGAAGTATTCTTTGTTAATAGTATAGGACTCCCTTTTAATTCTGGAACAATTATATTCTTTATACTTGTTATTGGATTTATAGCTTGGGGTTTGAATTGGACAAGAAAAAAAGGAAAACCAATTTTTAATACTGTTATTCTATGTTTCCTTTTCTTATTAATAGGGTATTCAACATTTATTATCTTAGTTATTAGAGCAAATAGTAATACTCCTATTAACGAAAATGCTCCAAAGGATGCAGTTGCTTTATTGACATATTTGAATAGAGAGCAATATGGAGATACACCTTTACTCAGTGGACAATACTATACTGCTCAAGCAATTGAACAAAAAGACGGCAGTCCTAAATATATTAAGGACACTGTAAATAATCAATATATAGCAGTTAAAAGTGGTGGAAAGTTGGTATATGATCCAAATCATACTACTATATTTCCAAGAATGTACTCACCTGATGAGGGAAGAAAGCATATTACCTATTATAAGTACTGGTCGGGAGTAGGTGGAGATAGAAAACCTACATTTGCAGAAAACTTAAAATACTTCTTCCGTTACCAAGTTAATCATATGTATTGGAGATATTTTATGTGGAATTTCTCTGGAAGACAAAACGATATTCAAGGTTTTGGACTTAACCACTCTCCTCTCGATCAAGAATCAAATGGTACAAAGGATTTATTAAATGGTAACTGGATAACAGGTATAGGATTTATTGATGCTATGCGTTTAGGACCACAAAGCGATTTACCAGCACATTTGGCAAATAACAAAGGAAGAAATACTTATTATTTATTGCCATTATTATTAGGGATAATAGGTTTGATTTACCACTATAAGAAAGACAAAAAAGATGCATTTATAGTATTCCTGCTCTTCTTTATGACAGGACTTGCAATTGTGCTTTATCTTAACCAACCTCCACAACAGCCAAGAGAAAGAGATTATGCTTATGCTGGCTCATTCTATGCATTCTCTATTTGGATTGGTCTTGGAGTGCTTGGAATTTATGAATGGTTGAAAAAGATTAAGATTCAAGAAAACATAAAAGCTATTGGAGTAACCGCTGTTTGCTTGGTTGCAGTACCTGTTCTTATGGCTACTGAGAATTGGGATGACCATGACCGTAGTGGTAGATATATGGCAAGAGAATTTGCAAGAAACTATCTCGAAAGTTGTGAGAAAAATGCAATTTTAATAACCTTTGGAGATAATGACACCTTCCCTCTTTGGTATATTCAGGAAGTTGAAGGTGTTAGACCTGATATTAGAATTTTAAACTTCACACTTTCTGGAATGCATTGGTATGTAGAACAATTATATAATAAGGTATATGATTCAGAAAAATGTCCTTTTACTCTTACTAAAAACTATTATGGACTTAGTTCTGATGTTACATTAGTAGTACCAGAGACTAATGAAACCCTTGAATTTAGTGATGTTTTAAAAAGATTAATGACCGACCCTTCTACAACAAGGATGACTCAAGGAGGAGATTCAGTTAAGGTTATACCTGCAAATAATTTCAAGATAACACTTAACGATTCAACAGTTATTTCTTGGACACTACCTGTCGACAGAAATGGGATGAAGCAATTGGTTAGAAACGAATTAATGTTTTTAGATATTTTAGCAACAAATAAGTTTGAACGTCCTATATATATTATGGACCCACGATATATGTCTAATCTTTTCCCAAGTATTAGCGAGTATTCAGTTCAAGAAGGTTTATTATACAAATTAGTTCCTTATAGAGCAAATGGAGAAATGAATACCAAGAAATCATACGACCTAATGATGAATAAATTCAATTGGGGTGGAGTTAAGGATGAAAATACTTATTTAGAAAATGCTGTAAGTATTAATAACTCCAGAAATATACGTCAACAATATATGATTTTGGCAGCTCAACTTACAAAAGAAGGCAAGAAAGATATGGCAATTAAAGCCTTGGATAAGGGTATTGAAGAATTTCCTAACTCAAAGATTCCTTTTGACAAGTATGATATTTCTTATGCTAACCAATACTGCCAAACTGGAGATTTGAAAAAGGGTGAAGAGATGCTTAATAAAATTGCCGACCTTTATATTAATGAAGTAAATTACCTAAAACGCTTTAGAGGTAAGAAGGCAAGAAGTGTTGCAAGTACTAAAAACGAAGCTCTTCAATTCCTTTCAATAGTTTACCAAAGCTCTATTGACTTCAAACTTGATAAATTAAATAATAAGCTTAAAACTATTCCAGAAATCCAAGAGATTATCTCTGAGCAAGCAATGCAAAGTAGTTATAATGAAATGGTGGGGAATATAAATATTGGATTTGATTTAGCTAAGAAAGGCAATAAGGCTGAAGCTGAAAATATGATTAATTCTGTTTTGGATGGTGTAAATAATATAATTACATCTAATAAATCTATGGAATTGATTCAACATTCTTCAGAATTGATTATGTACATCTACTCTAACGCATCTCAATTACAATTGCAAAGTGTGATTCAGAAAATCCAATCTACTCCAGCTCTTAATCAAGCTGTAAACCAATATATGCAAGCTAATAACCAAGGAATGCAAGTTCCAGGTTTTTAATGACAGATAAATAAATGAAAAGAGAAGAATTGCTTGAGCATATCAAAGAATACTATAGAGAGAATTTATCACAGCAAAAATTCATCCCAGGTGAAACTAAAATTCCTTTTGCAGGAAGGATTTTCGATGAAATGGAAATGGTAAACCTTGTAGATGCCTCCTTGGACTTTTGGTTAACCTCTGGAAGATATGCTCAAGAATTCGAAACTAAATTTGCAGAGTTTATGGAACAAACATCTTGTATGCTTGTAAATTCTGGCTCTTCAGCAAATTTAGTAGCAGTAACAAGTCTAACCTCACCTCTTTTAAAATCCAATCGATTAAAGAAAGGAGATGAGGTTATTACTGTTGCAGCAGGATTTCCAACAACGGTTAATCCAATTATTCAAAATGGTCTAATTCCAGTATTTGTTGATGTCGACTTGGAAACATTTAATGTCGATATTACACAATTAGAAAAAGCCCTAAGCAATAAAACACGTGCAATTGTATTAGCTCACACTCTTGGCAATCCTTTCGATTTAGGATATATTCAAAACTTCTGTAAAGAGAATAATCTTTTCTTAGTTGAGGATTGTTGTGATGCAGTTGGCTCAAAATACGAGGGGAAAATGGTTGGAACCTTTGGCGATTTAGCAACAACAAGTTTCTACCCTGCTCATCATATTACTATGGGTGAAGGAGGAAGTGTTTTAACCTCAAATCCTCTTTTCAAACGTATAGCAACATCAATTAGAGATTGGGGAAGGGATTGTTATTGCGACTCTGGTTTTGATAATACTTGCGGAAGAAGATTTAAGGGACAATACGGTCAGCTACCAAAGGAATATGACCATAAATATGTCTATTCTCATAGAGGCTATAACTTAAAGCTAACAGATATGCAGGCAGCAATTGGAGTAGCACAACTCGAAAAGCTACCTTTATTTATCGAAAAAAGAAAAGAGAACTTTAAGATTCTTTATAATGCATTAAAGAAATATGAAGAGTTTCTAATCCTACCAAAGCCAACTCCTAATTCAGACCCTTCTTGGTTTGGATTCCCTTTCAATGTAAGGAACAACAAATTATTTACAAGGAGAGAGCTTGCTGAATATCTTGAAGAAAACAAAATACTTACAAGAGGGCTATTTGCAGGCAATCTAACAAAGCAACCAGCCTATATAGACAATGAAATTGAGTATAGAATTGTCGGAGAGCTAAGAAATACCGATTATATAATGGAGAATACAATTTTTATTGGTGTATATCCTGGTATTGATAAAGAAAAGATGGATTATATAATTGAAGTATTTGACCAATTCTTTAAAAAACTATGAGTATAATATCAAAAGCTTGGGTAATCAGTGTAAAGGATTATGACAATAGCGTTAGAGAATATCAACTAAAATTAGAAAAGAACTACCCTTACTCTTGTGGAGGATTTTTACTTCTAAGCCTCGATAATAAATTCAATGAATTTCGCAATTTCAGTATATGCAATGCTTATAACAAAGAAGGAATAATCAAACTAATTATCAAAAACGTTGGTTATTATACCAACAAACTATTCTCAGAACTTTCTCTTAACAAAGAGGTATTAGTCAAATACGACCTTGGAGACTTCCTTCTACCTTTTTTCGACAGAACAAATCCAATAATAACCATAAGTTCAGGCACAGGAATAGCCCCAATACTTTCCTTTTGCGAAGATTTAAAACAAAAAGGAGAAGAAAACCGACTTTATGTTTTCCATAGTTTTAAAAACACCAAACTAATGGTAGGAATAGATAGTCTTATTGAGAACACAAAGAGAGAAAATCTCTTCCTATACTCCACAAGAGAAGCCCTCCCCTTTGCAAAGAATAGGAGAATAGATATCCAAGATATTTTAAACCTAAACTTAGACTTAACAAAGGCTCATATCTATATATGCGGAGGAGAAGAATTTACCAAAACTTTTAAAACCCAACTCCAAAACCATAAAGCCCAAAACATCTATACCGAAGAATGGGATTAGAGTTTGATTTAATCTTCCCATGGTAAGAATTTCTCAGTTTGTATTTCTTTTAATTGGGGGTTTGTTTTGTTTAAGGTTTCTCCAGATATTACTCTTTCGTATTTATCAATATAAGACAAAGCCATTTTCTTGCTATTAAACTTCTTAACAGCATAGTTATGACAAGCAATTGGAGAAAAGTCCTGAGAGTTTTTTATTGCTTCAATAAGTGTATTCTTATTATTTGATAAAACTCCAACCTCTGGTGGAACTAATTCAGGTAAAGAACCATAAGGAGTGCCAAAAACAGGGCATCCAAAGTACAAGCTCTCAATTATTGCTAATCCAAATGGTTCATGCCAATGAACAGGAAATATTAATCCCTTAGAACCATTTAGTAATTTATCTTTCTTCTCTCCTCCTACCATTCCATAGAAATTCACCTTTGGAGAAAAAGTAAAACGCATGCCCATTTTGAAATTAAATCTCTTTCCTCCTAATACTTTAAGATGTTCTCTTTTCGAAGATTTAATTATATCTATACTTCCCTTAACATTTTTAATCCTCCACGCTGCATTACCCAAAAAATGGAAGTAATTTCTTTTATTATCCAACACTGGCTTTGAATAGTCGTCCCAATCTAATCCATTATGCACAAATTCCTCACTCCCGAATCTTTCAGCATGGTTTTTTGAAACAAAAACAGTATTCTTATCTAAATCTCTCTTATCATTCAAATTCCCATGCATAGTGATAATATAAGGCTTTTTAATTTTTTCAATTCCAACTGGTGCAAAATTGAAATGAACTATATCCACATCATCAGGGATTTGTTCAATAATTGGTTTTGTTTCATCTATAAAGATAACCCTTGCAAAATCGGAATAAGAACCTTGTTTTACCAAAAAGCTAACCTTATGACCTAATTTCACTAATTCTTTACCCAAATACCAAATAACTCTCTCTGTTCCCCCATACAACTTAACAGGAACAACTGTATTGTTTACAATTAATATATGCATTCTATTAGATAATTAATTTTACAATCAAAAAACTACTCTAAGCCTTATAAATTCTAAGAATACAAAGGTACAAATAATAAATCAGATTGAATGTTTATGGATTCAAATATTTTATCAAGATAAGTTTTAATTAAGTCAAGTTTAAAAGAATTTTTCCTTAATAAAAAAGAATTTTTCCTTAGAAAAAAAGTTTTTTTCTTTGATTTAAATATCAGGATGGTACCTACCACAACAGGATTATGGTACCTACCACAAGGGTGTTATGGTACCTACCACAAGACCATTATGGTAGGTACCATAATGTAGTTTTCAAAATTTGGTGATTTTGGAAGGGATTAACGAACTCATTCCCTTGTATATGCAAAGATAAGAAAAATAATTGAAATCTGAGTGAAAATTACTGTTTAAATATTAGCTTGGCTCTTTGTTCTTGTGTTATTCTTGAACCTTCCGATATAAGAGTGTAATCGTTATGAATGATTTCCCTCTTATGTTCTTTATGACGCCATCTTCTTCGTTTGATAGCTAAATAAACTGCCTTCCCTCGTATAGGAAAATCTTGAACAATGGTTATGGAATAGAAGCCTTTAGATTCATATAAAGAGGGATCATAACCTTTGGGTATAATATTTATCTCCTCTAATTCTAATTGAAAGACCATTCTTTTTGTGGATACTTCTCCTAGCTCTTCAACATTTGTTATCTTAAAATTCTCAAGTAATCCATCCGGTAAAAAACAACCAATTAGTGCTTTTCCCAATTCTCTTTTATTATGCAATAGTAACACTAATCCCCAAATAATTCATCTGAGCCTATAAAACTAATAATATCAAGATAAGAACTAAATTAATCAAACTTTTAACTTTTTTCTTTGATTTAGAGGGATTAAAACTTGATTATTTTGTGAGTAAGAGAAGTTTTGGTAATTTTGCTCTTAATAATCGTCATTCAAATTTTAAGTCTATGTGTTTTACTGTTCATTTTGGGAAAAAATCATCTGAAGAGCTTAAGGAATATAGCTCTAAGAAAAAGGGTGTAAAAATAAACACAGAATTAGATTTAAACTATCCTAAAATTAATGGGTTTTCCCATCCCCTTTTACCAATTATCAAGCACTCAAGCATAGACTCTATGTCTTGGGGATTAATTCCAAGTTTTGCTAAAGAAGAGAATTACAGAGATTTTCAAAAGATGACTTTAAATTCTCGTAGTGATACAATATTTGAAAAGCCTTCCTTTAAAAATTCTATTAAAGATAAAAGAGGTATTTTGGTATTAGATGGATTTTATGAATGGCGACATTATAATAAGGCAAAGTACCCTTATTATATTTTCCCTAAAAACGGCTCTGTGTTTTATTTAGGATGTATTTATAATTCATGGGGCAACAACGAAAGTGGAGAAATTATTGATAGCTTTTCAATTATTACAACTCCTGCTAATATACTTATGGAGAAAATACATAATACCAAGAAGCGAATGCCTTTAATATTAGACAAAAAGGATATTGAGAATTGGATTAACCCAAAAGAGGATATTGAAAAGGTGAAAAACTTGCTTAATGCTTATAAAGAAGGGGATATGGACGCTTTCACAGTAAATTTTTCAAGTATTGAAAAGAATCAAAGCTTCAATTCAGGTGAAATAATTAAAGAATTTATTTATCCAGAGATAGAGTTATTGGATTCTATTAGTTAACCTTGCATCTAATATCCTCAAACTCCTTGATTTTTTCAAATAAGGCTATAACAAATGGACAAAGTGGTTTTATTTTCTTATTATTCTCTCTTGCATATTCAACTGCAGCAACAACAAGTCTTTTACCTATCCCCTTTCCAGAGTAATTCTCATCAACAATCGTATGGTCTATTTCAAAGCAATTCTCATTTATCCAATTATAAGTAATCTTTCCAGCAACAAACTCATTGTCCATAGCCCTAAATTCACCATCTTTATTATTATTTATATGTATAATTTCCATATTCTTGAATTATTTCTTACCAATCCTTCTTATACTCACTCGAAGTCTCACTACTAACGTTCTTTTCATTCATCAATTCCATCTGGTATTGAGAACAATCCATTTCTATCTCAATATTATCAGGCTTAGCAAAGTCTCCCTTATAGAAATTTAGCTTTGGATTCTTTTCACATTTCTGTAAAAACAAACCATATATAGGTAATGCCATCGATGCTCCCTGTCCAAGAGCTGTTGAGCGGAAATGAATTGAGCGAACCTCACCTCCTACCCATACTGCAGTGGAAAGTTTTGGATTAATTCCAATAAACCAACCATCTGAATTATTATCAGTTGTCCCTGTCTTACCTGCAATCACACTTTTTAGGTTATATCTATATCTTAGTCTTCCCCCTGTACCACTTTCTACCACTCCTTTCATTAAATCTAAAACAAGATAAGCCGTTTGAGCATCTAAAGCTGTATTACTCTTTGCAACGAAACTTTCTATAACCATTCCCTTATTGTCACATATCTTAGTAATCATTATTGGCTCAATATGATTTCCCTTATTTGCAAAACTTGCCATAGATGCTGCCATTTCAATTACCGAAAGGTCAGGAGTACCAAGACAAATCGATGGATAATTAGATATTGGCGAACGTATACCCATACTTCTTACAAGATTAACTACTGAACTTGGAGTTGTATAGTCTTTTATAAGCCTTGCAGAAATAAAGTTTACCGAATTAGCCAATGCCCATTTAAGAGTAACCATCTCTCCCTCTCTTGCGGCATTAGAATTCTTTGGAGACCAATTATCAAAGTCTTCAAAAACCACCGGCTGATTAGGTATAGAGAAACAAGGAGATAATTGACTATCTCTCATTGCTGCTGCGTAAACAAAAGGTTTAAATGTTGAGCCGACTTGTCTTCTTCCTAATGATGCGTTATCGAATTTAAAATACTTATAGTTTATTCCTCCAATATATACCTTTACATGCCCTGACTGTGGTTCAATTGAGACTACTCCAGTATTGAGGAAAAATTTATAATAACGCAAAGAATCCCAAGGACTCATTATAGTATCTCTATCTCCTTGCCAAGTAAATACTCTCATCTCTGTTTTCTTCATAAATTCAGCCTTAATCTCCGATTCGTTATACCCTTCGTTCTTTAAGCTTCTATATCTATCGGAATTTTTCATTGCCTGAATCATGTTCTTTTCAATATCCTGCTTAGAAATACCAGTAAAAGGAGCATCTTTATATCCTTTAGAGTGAGCAAAAAACTGATCTTGGAGTGTTTTAAAATGTTCTTCAACTGCCTCCTCTGCATATTTTTGCATATTAAAGTCGATAGTTGTATATATTCTCAATCCATCCTTATGTACATCGTATGGTTCACCATTTGGTTTAAGGTGTTTCTTACTCCATTCCTTAATATAATTACGTATATACTCACGGAAATATGTTGCAATTCCTTCGTCGTGAGTTTGTGGATTATATTTAGAAATATCTAATGGTAATTTGGATAGTTTTTCAAACTCTTCGTCGCTTATAAACTCATATTTATTCATTTGAGCAAGCACTGTATTTCTTCTTTCTTGTGAGCGTTCAGTCCTTCTAACTGGAGAATAGGCTGTTGGTGCTTTTAACATTCCAACCAACACTGCAGACTCATGTGTTTTTAATTCCTTTGGAGTTTTATCGAAAAACGTTTTTGCTGCAGTTTTAATTCCGAAAGCATTAGACCCAAAATCCACAGTATTAAGATACATAGTAAGGATTTCATCCTTTGTATAGTTTCTTTCTAATTTAATAGCAACCACCCATTCCTTTAGTTTGGAATATATTACTCCAATTTTAGATTGTCTTTCTCTTGGGAAAAGGTTTTTAGCTAATTGTTGACTTAAGGTTGAACCTCCTCCTGAGCTTTTCTTCCTGCCAATTATTGTTTTACTCAATACTCTGAAAAGACTTCTCATATCTACTCCAGAATGTTTATAGAATCTTATATCCTCTGTTGCGATAAGTGCTTGAATTAAATTCTCTGGCAATTCACCATAACTTATATTGCTACGATTTTGAATACCGATATATCCGAGAATTTGACCATCTGCGGAATAGACCTCTGATGCTTGATTAGAATGAGGGTTTTCTAACTCTTCGAAAGAAGGCATAAATCCCAACCATCCAAGACTTAGGAAGAAAAAGAAGATAGTAAGCAAACCTAAAAAAACAAAATAAAGCTTCCATAGTCTTTTGATATAAAAACTAAACTCATTAGTTTTTTTAGTCTTATTACGATTTTGAGCCATAACTATATAGTTTTTCTATATTCAATATGTAATCCAATATTTATAATTCCAATTAATGAAGTATCTCTTGTTGCTTGCTCTATTTCAAATCGATATTTCCCTTTAAGAGGAAATACAACATTTTGAGTAAACCAAAACCTATTATCTTTAATTCTTCCACTCCCTTTTCCTGTCCATTTCCCATCAGGATATGCAATTATACACTCTATAGTATCTCTTCGAGTAAGAGAACCATCAGGATAAATTGTTTTTACAAATAAATAAATATTAGATTTTGGGTAATCTATTGTATTTCGAAGGTTGATTGCAAAATTATATAATCTTAATGTATCATTTATCTCAACTTCAAATTCTGCAATTTCTGATTTATTCCAACCATTCTCATTTATCTTAATATTCTCATCATATACAATATTATTATTGCAAGAGATTATTGACAAAGAAAGAATTAAAGCAAAAAGAATTATTAATCTATTTTTCATCCTTTAATAAATAATTACACATTATCAAGTTTACTTTTGGGTTCTATTTTAATTTGGTAATCCTCCAAACACTCTACACTTTTACTACTACGATTTCTGCTTATTATTTCTTGAACTGAATCGGCAGACAGCATAATTATCTCATGAGTTTCTTCGTAAATATACCACATTAATCTCTTGAATACATCGGTTTTAATATAATTAGCTCTCCCCTTTTTAGTATGAAGCGTTACTCCTATTTCAGGGAATGTTTTTAAAGCATCAAGATAAACGTCATATTCAAAATTCAAACAACATTTAAGCTTTCCACATTGTCCTGCAAGTTTTTGAGGGTTAGGAAATAGTTGTTGAACCCTTGCTGCCTGAGTTGAAACAGAATTAAAAGTATTAAGCCAAGTACTACAACAAAGCTCTCTTCCACATGTCCCTATTCCTCCTAAACGAGAAGCCTCTTGTCTTGCACCAATTTGTTTCATCTCAATTCTTACTTTGAATTCATCTGCAAGTGCACGGATTAATTGTCGAAAATCTACTCTGTCGTCTGCAGTATAATAGAATATTGCTTTTGAATTATCGCCTTGAAATTCTATATCATTAATCTTCATATCAAGCTTACAATCATTCACTATTGCTCTTGTTCTAAAGATTGATTTTTCCTCTCTCTCAATCGACAATACCCATTTTTCAATATCTCCTGCCTTAGCTCTACGATATAATTTTCTAATATTATCAGAGTTTGGATTAACCTTTTTTCTTCTCATTTGAACCCTGCATAGTTCTCCTACAAGAGTAACTATTCCAATATCATGTCCTGGGGACCCTTCTACAGCTACAACATCGCCCTCAACAATTTCTAAACCTTCGGGCAAACGGAAAAATTCTTTTCTTGTATTTTTAAACCTCACTTCTACACAATCAAACCATTGAACATTAACAGGTGGCTTTACATTCTTCATCCAATTATGTACATGCAATTTAGAGTTTCTCTCCATCTCAACAGTATCGATTGGAACATAGCTTTGTGGAACATTTATAACCCCTCTTGTTAACATCTCAGAAGGTATAAAATTATTTTTACCTACACTTGGGTCTTCTTCAAAATATGGATGGATGAATTGTTCTGTATATAAAAGTTCTTTTTCTTCGTCTGTTTTAATCTTTTCTCTGCTTTGAAAATTTATCTTTACATCGTTTTCTAAATTATCAATTTGAGAAGAGTCTAATTTATTATCTTGATTCTCTAAATTATCTGTCATATTATTTATTATTCTGTCTATTTATTATTTAGTAAAAAACCTATTTTTATTGATAAATCAAGGAAAATTAGTTTAGAATTTCCATTTCTTTCAATATGTAAAATAGCTTTATTCAACTCGTTATATATTTTATCTATATTGTTTTGACTTACAAAATTAGGGAAATTATCTCTAAACCTCTCCTCTATTCCAATTAAAGGATTAGTTATAGGTATTTTTTGATTAATTAAAAACGATTTCTCAAAGATTTCAAGTGCTTTTAATAATAATTTCTTTTGTTCTTCTCTCCCACTCGAAACAATTTTATCAACTATTAAAACTATATCTTCAATTTTGGAATTAACCCTAAAGCATGTTCTCATCCAATCGACAAATATCTCTAATTGGTATAAATCATCTGCTTTATTATCTCCCTTTATATCGGGTATTTTTATTAATTGGGTTCGTGAAAGTATTGTTGGAAGTATATTCTCTCTATTATTTGTAATTAGAAAGAAGAGTGTATTTTCATAAGGCTCTTCAATTATCTTTAATAGCTTTGGAGCTGCATCATAATTCAATTTGTCTATACCCCAAATTATCATTATCTTATATTTTGCTTCATAACTTTTAACACTCAAATCAGCAAGAATATCATTTGCATCTCTTACGTTTATCATTCCCTGCTTATTCCCAACATCAATATAATCATACCAAGAATTAAAATCTATCTCTGCATTTTTCTCCAATACATAGGATTTGAATTCCTTAATTAATTGTTTTGATGAGTTTTTAGAGGTAATTAGTTTTGTTGTAGTATTTGGAAATATAAAATGAAGGTCAGGATGATTAAGACTTTGAATCTTTTTACATGAAGGGCATTCTCCACAAGAGTCCTCAATTATAGAGCTTTCTTGAGAAAATTTTATTTTATTGGTACAATTAAGGTATTGTGCAAATGCTATACATATTGCAAAAGCTTTGGAGGAATCCTGCCCAGAGAATAACTGTGCATGACTAACCCTTCCTTCTTTTGCAATATTAATTAGTTTGTTTATTATTTCACTTTGTTCAATTAGAGATAAAAATCGCATATACCTTTATTATTCCATAATAGATTTGAAAGACAAATGTACGACAATTATCTCAATTAGCAATTAAATAAGTAAAAAATAGATTATCTCTTAATATTCAAAATCTATCTCTGACCCGGGTAAAGCATCTGGCTTTTGAGTATTATATTCTTTATTTAAACTCCTTTGTAAAGATACTATCATAGCCCCAACCATCTTTGTTATCTCGATAAGAATTTCTTTGGACTTAATAAACTGCTCCTCACTAAAGAATCCTAAATTATATGCAATATTCGAAAAAACAGCACATTCTCTTACTGCCGTTTTTGCATCTTTTAGAAAACTTACAAACTGAAGTTTATGTCTTGAAGAGCCTTCAGCAATATTTGTTGCAATAGTCATTGCAGAATTCATTAACGGTTTAACTATTATCTCATTTTGATAATCGTCAGCACCTTTTGTTTGTTCTGAAAGCCAAGTAAAATAGTCAAGACTCTTGTGGTAAACCCTTAAATCTTCAAATTTAAATAAAACTGGCTGTTTGATTTGATCTTCCATAAAATAGTTTTTTAGTTCATCAATTAAATTATGATATTATAAATTTGTTATTCATCATTCAATTTCAGAGAAATACTTCATATATTGTACTCTTTGAAAGGATGAAGCTTGATTGCTCTTCTTCACCGACATCTTGCCCTTAAAATCATTAATTGACTTATAATTTTTAGAGGTCATCCATTCTACTAACCTTTCATTTGCCTTTGTTATAAAGTCTATTCCCTCTGTGTGTAATGCCGAAACAACTTGAACAGTGTCTGCTCCTGCAAGTAACAACTTAATAGGGTCTTCTGTTCGATAAACTCCCGTTCCAGAAGTTAATCCGCATCGAATTTCTTCAGAAATAATAGATGTCCATCTTAAAATATTAAAGAATTCGTATTGCGAACTAAATTTTGCAACTGAATATGTTTCAAGAGTATCAATATTTATATCTGAGGAATAAAAACGATTGAAAATATTTAAATTGGAGATACCAAGCCAAGAAATTTTTTGAACGAATCTTGTTAGAGATGTGAAATAATTACTAATCTTTAAGGAAATTGGCAAAGAAGTAGCTCTTTTAATAATCTGTACTACATCCTCATAAAGCCTTTCTACATCTTCGTGAGATAAATTAACATCAGATGGAAGTATAAACATATTTAATTCTATTCCGTCTGCACCAGCATCTTCAATCTTTTTTACAAAAGACATCCATTCCGAAGCAGTAATACAATTAATACTGGCAATAACGGGAATATTAAGCTCCTTTTTTGCCTCCTTAATCAATTCCAAATATTTACTTATACTTTCATGTTTTGTGCTTTGTTTAATATAATCGTAAGCCTCAGGATAGCCACTGAAACTTGAACTATATACTTTTACATTAACATTCATTTCCTGAGTTATCTGCTCTTCAAACAAAGACTTAAGTATAACAGCTCCTGCACCTGCTTCTTCTAACTTCTTAAGACTATTGATATTGGAAGTAAAATCACAACTCCCTACAATAATTGGGCTCTTAATATCAAGACCCATAAATTTAGTACTAATGTTCATATTTGTAATATTTGAAAGTACAAAACTATAAAATAAAAAGATTAAAAGCAAGGATTTTGATTAAATAAATCAAAATAATAAAAAAACTTTGACTCGTGTATATCAATATTACAAAGAAAAATGTATCTTTGCAGGCAAATTCAAAAACTAGGAATTAAAATATTATGAGTACAGAGAAAAACACAACACAAAATGAAAAAAACCTTGGTGTAGGAGAAGTAATTACAAACACTGAAAATTTTATTGAAAAGAATCAAAGAATAATTCTAATTGTAATTGCTGCTATTTTTGTAATTATTGGAGGTTACTTTGCATACGTTAAGTTATATGCTGAACCAAGAGAAAAGAATGCATTAGGAGAACTTTTTGGTGCTGAACAATACTATAAAAACGATGATTTTGAAAAAGCACTTAAAGGAGATGGTAAGTTTATAGGATTAATTGATTTTATCGACAAATACGGTAACACTAAGAGTGGTAATCTTGCAAAATTTTATGCTGGGACTATTTATTTAAATAAAGGAGAATACCAAAACGCTATTGATTATCTTGAGGATTTTAAATCAAAAGATGCTTTCCTTAGTACTCAAAAATTCTCTTTATTAGGGGATGCAAATATTGAATTGAATCAAATTGACAAAGCAATTAAGAACTATAATAAATCCCTTGACAATGCTAATGATTTAACTACTCCATTTAATTTATTTAAGCTTGGTCTTGCTTATGAATTAAATAAAGACAATAAAAAAGCTTTGGAATGCTATAAGAGGATTAAGAAGGAGTTTCCTAACTCTTATGAGTATCGCGATATTGAGAAATACATAGTAAGACTTGAGAATTTACAATAATATTCATATTATAAATATTAACAAGGAGAGCTGAAAACGCTCTCCTTTTTTTTATCTTTGCAAAAAATTACATCGAATGGAAAAGTGGAAGTTTCAGGTTATAATCCTATTGATTACAGTGCTCCTCCTAATTGGGAAATTTATTGCATTCTTTATTACAAACTCAGCTGGGGTTTATTCTGACGCTATGGAGAGCATTGTAAATGTAATAGCAGGCAGTATTAGCCTTCTCTCTTTACGTTGGGCAGCAAAGCCAGCCGACAGAAACCATCCCTTTGGACATGGAAAAGTAGAATTTTTATCAGCGTCATTAGAAGCTCTATTAATAATGATAGCTGGAGGAATTATTATTTACGAAGGGATAAAACGAATATTCTATCCCTCAGAATTACTTAGTCTTGATATAGGGATAATTATAGTAGGAATAACAGGAATAATAAATTACATACTTGGCACTTGGAGCATAAGAAAAGGCAAAAAGACAAATTCCATGGCACTTATAGCTGGAGGTAAGCATCTACAAAGTGATACATATTCAACAATAGGATTAGTTTTGGGATTAATATTAGTTAGAATCACAAACTGGATAATATTAGATAGTATATTAGCCTTAATATTTGGGATGATAATAATTATTACAGGAATAAATATACTTAGAAAAACATTTGGAAACCTTGTAGATGAAAATGATAAAGAGAAAATCAAAATAATTTCAAATGAAATAAAGTCCAATTTAGAGGACGATTGGATAAATATTCACAACCTAAGAGTAATAAAATACGGCAGTATATTCCATATCGACTTAGACCTTACCCTCCCATTCTATTACACAATCGATAAAGGTCATCAATGTGCTGAAGAACTTCAAAACCGAATTAGCAAAGTAGTCGAAGAAATAGAAATATCAATACATACCGACTCATGCCAAGGAAAGCTATGCAATATGTGCAGAATAAAAGACTGTCAATACAGAAAAGAAGAATTTTCACACTCCTTCTCTTTTAATATGGAAGAAATAATAGAAAAAATAGACTAAGAGCATACTATCCATAATCTTTTCTTAATTAACATTTCTCATAATAAAACTATCTCTTAGATCTATTTCCTGACTTTGAAATAATTTATTTAACAAATAGATTTTATATATGTTTTTACGAACTGTTAATATTAAGAAACATAAATCAAGTCTTAGGCGTAAAAAACCTTGTTTTGGTGCTATGGAATCAAATTCTACGCGGGTGGAATTTGATTCTATTTTCGTAGAATCAAATTCTATTGGGATAGAATGGCTATTTACTTGAAAATAAATTGAATTTCTTCGAAAAGATATCAAGGAAAAATAAATTTTTATCAAGAAAAAAATAAAAAGACTTGGTTTATTTCGAAAAAGGTCGAATGTTGAGGTTTTTCATCGAAATATTAGAAATTTATTATGAGTAATTAACT
Source organism: Bacteroidota bacterium (assembly GCA_023415495.1). Taxonomy (GTDB): domain Bacteria; phylum Bacteroidota; class Bacteroidia; order Bacteroidales; family P3; genus UBA10566. Next base: position 26,985 of record JAEZKK010000020.1, on the reverse strand, counting down.
ATTATATCTTTCCTCTTGGGCTGAGGGTTTGGAATATGCAAATTTCAGGAGCTTATCTCGTTAACTATATTTAATAGCAAAACCTGCATAATGTTATCAAAATGTAGGTTTTTTGCTGTTTATGTTAAAATCATTCTTTATCCTCTTTCTCTATGTCCAAAATCAATAGAAAAATTGTTTGATGATAAATTTTGGAATCTCAATTAGGGTGAATCTTTGAAAAAGTCAGGAGAAAATTATCTCTTAGATCTACTTTCTCCTTTCTTCTGTCTTTATGATTATTCAAATAAACAATCCTAAAGAAACAATGATTTGCTTATATATAATAAGGGTTTTGTGTTATATGATCCAAATGCTCTTAGATTAATTTATTATTAATTCAAACTATGAGATTTCTGTATAAGAAGATTTATGAGTATCTTTGCATGCTTGAAAAAGAGTTTTTTGAGTTTTGATTAACTTCTTGATTTATTGAAATACAGAAGATAAAATCGAAATAATATAATTTATAATTTTAAACATCAAAAAGAAAATGGCAAAAAAGTATGTGTATTTCTTCGGTGGCAAGACCGCTGAAGGAAAGGCTGAGATGAAGAATTTATTAGGAGGAAAGGGTGCAAACTTGGCTGAAATGTGTATGTTAGGACTTCCGGTTCCTGCTGGACTAACTATTACAACCGAGTGCTGTACTGATTATTATGCAAACGGTGAAAAACTTCCTGATGGACTAATGGATGAGGTTGCTCAAGGGATGAAAAAGGTTGAAGATGCAATGGGATTAAAATATGGAGATAGTGAAAACTGCTTATTATTATCATGCCGCTCAGGTGCAAGAGCCTCTATGCCAGGAATGATGGATACAGTATTAAATATTGGTCTATCTTCAGTTACTATTCCAGGACTAATCAAAAAAACAAATAACCCTCGTTTTGTTTACGACTCATATCGTCGTTTAATAATGATGTATGCTGACGTTGTAATGGAAAAAGCAGAAGGAAGAGAACCAGCAAAAGGTGTTGGTATTCGTCGTTTGCTTGACGAAATGTTAGATGAATTTAAACACTCAAAAGGATATACTACCGATACTGACCTTACAACTGAGGATTTGATAAAACTCAGCGAAGACTTTAAAAAGACTGTTAAAGAAACCCTTGGAGAAGAATTCCCTGATGATGCACAAAAGCAATTAGAAGGTGGTATTATGGCTGTATTCAAATCATGGAACGGAAAAAAAGCTATCTCTTATAGAAGAATTGAAAACATTCCTGATGATTGGGGAACAGCAGTAAACGTTCAAGCTATGGTATTTGGTAATATGGGAGAAGGTTCAGCTACAGGTGTTGCCTTTACTCGTAACCCAGCAACTGGAGAAAATCAATTCTATGGAGAATGGTTAGTAAATGCTCAAGGAGAAGATGTTGTTGCAGGTATTCGTACTCCAAATCCTTTGAACGACGATACAAAGAACGACCAAAACTCTCATTTACATTCAATGCAAGAAAGCATGCCTAAGACTTATGCTGAATTGGATGAAATCAGAATGATTCTTGAAAAAGCATATAGAGATATGTTAGATATTGAGTTTACTATTCAAGATGGTAAATTATATATGTTACAATGTAGAGTTGGAAAACGTACAGGTGTTGCTGCTCTAACTCTTGCAATGGAAATGCTTAAAGAAGGTCTTATTGATGAGAAGGAAGCAATACTTAGAGTTACTCCTGCACAATTAGATGAACTTCTTCACCCTATCTTAGACTCAAGAGACGAAGTAAAACATAATGTAATTGCAAAAGGTCTTCCTGCTGGTCCTGGTGGAGCTGTTGGAGTAATTGCACTTTCTTCTGAAGAAGCTATGAGATTAGAAAAACTTGGAATTAAGAATATTTTAGTTCGCGAGGAAACAAATCCAGAAGATGTAGAAGGAATGCGTGCAGCTGATGGCATCCTAACTGCTCGTGGAGGTATGACTTCTCATGCAGCTCTTGTTGCAAGAGGTTGGGGAAAATGTTGTATAGTAGGTTGTGATGCTATTAAGATTAATCTTGACCAAAAGACAATTACAATAAATAATAAAACATATAAAGAAGGTGATTTATTAAGTCTTAACGGAACAAAAGGATTTGTTTATGATGTAGAGGTTGCTATGGTAGACGCTACTGAGAATCCATTATTCCAAGACTTTATGAAATTGGTTGACAAACACAGAACAATGGGTGTTAGAACAAATGCCGACACTCCTGAGGATGCAGCAAACGCTATTGCTTTTGGGGCAGAGGGTATTGGTCTATTTAGAATAGAACATATGTTCTATGGTAAGAATGCAGATGCTCCATTGAAGGTACTTAGAAAGATGATTCTTGCCAAAGATACTGATGAAAGAAAACTTAGATTAAACGAATTACATCCATATATTAAAGATGCTGTTAAAGGCACAATGAAGGTTATGGATGGCAAACCAGTTACCTTCCGTCTAATCGACCCACCACTTCATGAATTTGTACCTCATACTGAAGACAAACAAAAGGAATTGGCAAATGAATTAGGAATTAGCTTTGAAGAAACTCGTTCACGTATAGAGGCACTTCATGAGGTTAACCCAATGATGGGACTTCGTGGAGTAAGACTTGGTATTGTTTACCCAGAAATTACAGCTACTCAATTCGATGCTTTATTCGAAGCAACTGCAGAACTAATGAAAGAAGGATTTAATCCTAAACTTGAAATAATGGTTCCACTTACTATTTCAGTTACTGAGCTTAAGCACCAAAAAGAAATTGCAGATGCAGTCCTTTTAGAAGTTGAAAAACGTCACGGAGTTAAAATTGATTACCTTTATGGCACAATGATAGAAATTCCAAGAGCTACTATTGTTGCTGATGAAATTGCACAAGTTGCAGATTTCTTCTCATTTGGAACTAACGACCTTACTCAAATGACTTTTGGGTTCTCAAGAGATGACGTAAATGCAATTATCGGAGAATATAAGGACCAAAAGATTATCCCAGCTGATCCATTCCAAACCTTAGATCAAGAGGGTGTTGGTAAATTAGTTGCAATGGGTGTTGAAAAAGGACGTTCCACTAAAGCTAACTTAAAAGTTGGAGTTTGTGGAGAACACGGTGGAGACCCTGCAAGTGTAGAGTTCTTCTTCCATACTGGAATGAACTATGTTTCTTGCTCTCCTTATAGAGTTCCAGTTGCAAGACTTGCAGCAACTCAAGCAGCACTTTCAAAGAAATAAAGAATAATTTCTAAATCAACTTAAGCGGGTTTTTTATTAGACCCGCTTTTTTTATTCCATTTTCGAACTAATTAATATGGATTTTGTTTAATGTATACAATGTTTTCATAGATTTAATATGAGTTACTAAAAAAATGACTAATTTTGCTCCTTATTCAAAAATCTATATTTTATGATTGACATCAAAAAGGATATTAAAGAGGTTAGAAATAGATTGATCAACTATTCAATTCTAATACTATTAATATTAGCATTTCCAATATTTGCTTTATCTGTTCTACAATTCATTAATGGAGATTTTAAAATATCCCTTCACTTTTTTGAATTTGGATTTATTCTTTTACTATTCCTTTTGCGTCATAAAATCAACTCCTTTATTAAGGCTCAAATCGTTGTATCTTTATATGTATTAGCAGGTATACTTGGAGTTTATTTCTTTGGAATATCAGGTGGTTATTTCCTAAGTGTTATAGGTATTGCTCTAATAACTCTTTTCTATGGAAAGAAATACGGGATAATGTATTCTATAATAGCTTCACTCTCTTTTGTTATTATTCAATTACTATATTGGGAAGGATATATTACAAGAAATATAGATTTCAATTTGTTTAATGATAGTACTAAAAATTGGATTTCTGCATTCTTTACCCTTGTATTAACTTCGTATATACTAATACTTTCGATTAGTATTGTTCATGATTACCTCACCTTAACAATCAAAAAATTAGATACAAATAACGAAGAGTTGAATTCGTTGAATCATGCTTTTAAAGACGTCTTAATACAGATTGAGGATAGCGAGAAAAAGTATAAAAGTATTTTCCAATCTCTTGAAGAGGCTGTTATAGTAAGTGATGATAAGGGAAATATTATTGACTGCAACGATGCTGCAATTAAATTATTTGGATTTAATAGAGAATTTTTCCTAAGTATCAACCTTCATACTATGGACTTTAAGTATTTCTACCCTGATATGAGCCCTATGCCAAAGAGCGAATGCCCTGGGAAAAAATCTCTTGACACAGGACTTCCATATAGAAATATTGAAATAGGATTTGAGAGCAATGAGGGGATAAAATGGATTAATATAAATTCAGAAATCTTTAATATCAAAGGTTATGGAGTATATCTAACTATCTATGATATAACTCAGGAAAAGAAGAAAACAGAGGAAATACAAATATTCAATAGGTATTTCTCAACCTTCCTTAATCATATTACTGATTATATTTATTTTGTTGATAAAGAAGGTAAAATAATATTCTGCAGTCAAAGTTTTGCTCAGCTAACACAACAAAGCTCTTGGAGGAAATTGATTGGACAAAATATTATTGATTTTATACCTCAAGGCTATTCAGAGAAATATATTAATGATGATAATAATATCCTTGCAAAAGGGGAATCAATAATTGGTAAAATAGAAAAACATCCAGGATTTGACGGAAAAGACACATATATTCAAACAAGCAAATGGCCTATTCATAATCATCAAAATGAAATTGTTGGAATTATTGGAATATCAAGAGATATTACTGAGTTTTTTGAAGAGAAGAATAAGCTCCAAAACAAAACCAATATGATTAACCTCCTATTAAATTCAACAGCTGAGGGTATTTATGGTATTGACTTAGATGGGAACTGCACCTTTGTAAATAATGCCTGTCTAAGGATATTGGGGTATAACCATGAGGAAGAATTCTTAGGGAAGAATACACACAGGCTTATACACCATTCTTTTGAAGACGGAACTCGTATGCCTAACGATATGTGCAGGATTAGATTAGCTATTTCTGAAGGGAAAGGGATTCATAGTGAAAATGATGTCTTTTGGAAAAAAGACAATACTTATATCCCTGTCGAGTTTTTCTCTTACCCTCAAATTATAGATAATAAGATTGTTGGTGGTGTTGTAACATTTATGGATATTACTCATAGAAAAGAAAATGAGAAAAAGCTATTAAACTATAACCAAGAACTTAAGAGATTGAACACTGATAAAGATAATTTCATAAGAATTCTCGCTCAAGATATTAAAAATCCTCTTAACTCTATTATTGGCTTCTCCGAATTCATTCTTGATAACTTCAATGATATAGACCTTAAAACAATTAATGAATACATAAAGGTTATCAATGACAGTTCAGTAAAGACTTATGAGTTAATGGAAGAAATCCTACTTTGGCTAAAAGTACAATCTGGCAAATTGAAAGCTAACCCAATAGATGTTGAGCTTTATCAAATAATCGAGAGTATATCAAGAATATTAGCCACTACAGCTCAAGATAAATTAATAAAAATTGAAAACAATGTCCCTTTGGATTTAATAGTCAAATTAGACATAAATATGACTAAGACTATTATACGCAACCTTATTTCCAACGCAATAAAATATAGCTTAGTTGGAGGTAAAATTATAATTAGTTCTGAGCAGAACAAGAAAGAAACAAAAATAATAGTTCAGGACTTTGGAATAGGTATGAGTGAAAAAGAAGTTGAAGAAATATTCCACTCTAACAACATCCAAAGCAAAGATGGTACTATGGGAGAAAAAGGAACAGGATTTGGATTATTAATTTGCTACGAATTAGTAATAAAACAAGAAGGAAAGATATGGGTGGAAAGCAAAGAAGGAGAAGGCAGTAAATTTATCTTCACCCTTCCAAATCTATAAAAAATATGCTTATAAGAATTAACCTATAAGCATATTTTATTGGATTAAGTATTAATATAAACTTATTCTTCGCAAGAAGGTTGTTCTTGATTAACCTTATATTTAGCGATTGCTGATTCTTCGAAATTTAGTATAAAGGTTGCTGCCTCTTCTACCTTTGCCTGACCCATACGAATCATTAGCTCAGCGGAATTTGTAAATGCTGCACATTTATTTGCATCAATTACAAGTAAATGTCCCAATATAATATATCCACACATCTCTACAAGACGACGAGAATTGAAATCAAAAAACTCTGATGTAGAACCATAGTAAAGAGCCCTATCTAAAGTTTCTTCAAAACGTTCTTTCATTTCTAAAAGAACTCTTCTCATTGTGGAGAATTCTGGTTTAACCTCCATAGCTTCATATTCCTTAATTCTATTTAAGTAACCATTATTGATTACTCCACGAATTGCAGCCACAACTTGTAATTGTGATGTTCCTTCGTAAATAGTAAGGATACGAGCATCTCTATACATTCTCTCAACTGCATAATCCTTCATAAAGCCCGAGCCACCGTGTACCTGAATTGCATCATAAGTTATTTGGTTAGCATACTCTGAAGAGAAAAGTTTAAGCATTGGAGTGAAGATATCAGCAAGTCTTTGGTAAGCTTTAAGCTTTTGCTTTTCTTCTGGGAGAAGCTTGCGAGTCTTTTCCATATCTTCCAATACCTTATATATATCTACAAAACGAGCTGTTTCATATAATATTGAACGTATTGCATCAGTTTTGGCTCTCATATTTGCAAGCATTTCATAAACTCCAGGGAATTTAATAATACTCTTACCAAATTGTTCTCTATCATGAGCATAAGCCAAAGCTTCGCGATATGCTGCCTCAGAAAGACCAACGCTTTGAGCACCTACACCCAAACGAGCTCCGTTCATTAGAGACATTACATACTTTATAAGACCTAATTTCCTGTCTCCTACAAGTTTTGCAGGAGCGTTATTGAAAACTAATTCAGCTGTTGGAGAACCTTTAATACCTAATTTGTTCTCAATACGTCTAATAGTAACTGCACTATCATCTCTATCATAAACAAAATAAGAAAGACCCCTACCATCAGCAGTTCCTTCCTCACTACGAGCAAGTACTAATTTGATATCAGCATCTCCATTGGTAATAAAACGCTTAACTCCGTTCAATCTCCAAACATTTCCTTTTTCATCCCAAGTTGCCTTAAGCTGAACAGCTTGAAGGTCTGAGCCTGCATCAGGTTCTGTTAAGTCCATTGAACATGTATCTCCAAGATTAATTCTTGGAAGGAATTCTTTCTTGATTTCGTCAGAACCAAATTCGTAAATTGTTTCAGCACAGTCTTGTAATCCCCAAATATTTGCAAAACCACAATCACCTCTTGAAACAATCTCTGCTGCCATAACATAAGGAACATAAGAGAAATTTAAACCTCCAAACTCTCTTGGAAGGCTCATACCATAAAGACCTGCATCTCTTAAGGCTTCATGATTTTCTTGAGTTCCTTTTGCATAAACAATTTCATTATTAATAACCTGAGGACCTTCTTTATCAACTTGTTCAGCATTTGGTGCTAAAACCTCTCCTGTAATTTCCCCTACTATTTCTAAAACTTTTTCGTAGCTATCAATTGCATCTTCATAGTCTACTGGAGCATAATCGTATTTTCCTGCATCTGCATAATCTCTTTCCTTTAGCTTTACGATTTCTTCCATCATCTCATGATTAAGATGGAATTTTAAACTCTCATTATCTGTGAAAAAATTTGCCATATATAATCTATTATTATACTTGTGAATAAATAATTACTTAGTATTAGCTTTGTAATACTTTATCATCTTTGGTAATACTTCCATAGCATCTCCAATAATAGTGTAATCAGCTATAGAATTGATTGGAGCTTTAGGGTCAGTATTTACAGAGATAATCTTAGAGCTTTCTTGCATACCTGCACGATGTTGGATTGCTCCAGAAACTCCAAATGCAATATATAACTTAGGTCTTACTGTTACTCCAGTTTGACCAATTTGGCGTTCGTGTTCACACATATCAGCATCTGATGCTGCACGTGTGCATCCAACTTCTCCTTGAATTACTGCTGCTAATTCATGTAATAGTTTGAAGTTCTCTTTAGAACCCATTCCGTAACCCCCACAAACAATTATTTGAGCTCCTTTTATATTAATCTTTTGAGATTCGATATGACGATCTAATACTTTAATACAGAAATCATCATTCTTCACATAACTCTCAACCTTCAAAAGATTAATACTTCCTTTATGATTAGAGTTGTAAATTTCCTTCTTCATTACTCCCTCTCTAACTGTTGCCATTTGAGGGCGATTATCAGGATTGATAATTGTAGCAATAATATTACCACCAAAAGCTGGACGAATTTGATATAAAAGGTTTTTATATTCTTTTCCAGTTTTGTTTTCTGTGTGGTCTCCTATTTCCAAAGTTGTACAATCTGCAGTAAGACCTGTTCTTAGATAAGAAGCAATTCTTGGTGCTAAATCTCTACCAACAGAACTTGCTCCAAATAATGCTATCTCTGGTTTCTTTTCTTCAAATAATTTAGTAACTATAGAGAAATGAGGAAGAGTTTGGTATGGGAAAAGTCTTGAATCCTTAGCGTAATTGATAATATCAACTCCATAAGGATAAAGCATTTCTTCCAAATTCTTAATTTCATCACCACAAACTATAGCCTCTAATTTTACTCCTAATTCGTTTGCAAGTTTTCTACCTTTTGAACATAATTCCAAACTAACGTCTGCAATTGTTCTTTCTTCGGTAACCTCGCAATATACAAATATATTATTCATATTCTTTTTTCTCGTTTAATTAATTAGTAAATAAATGACTAACCCAAAATATGTGATGAAATCAATTCCTTCATTAAAGTATTGATATCTTCATCTGTGGATGTAAGAACCTTTGATTCTTTCTGAGTTAATACAACATTCTCAATCTTCTTTACCTTAGTAGGAGAACCTCCTAAACCTAATCTATCATCTTCTGCTAAAATATCTGCAGCAGACCATTCTTCAATTTTTAGATATGGTTTTTCATTCCAAATTGAAGTATAGTCAAGACCAAGCTCTTGAAGTTCTGAGCCACTTTTAGCAAGTTTAAACTTCATTAAACGTTTTGCATTACGAGAACGACATTCTTTTGCTGAACCATGTACAGTTAATAAGCAAGGGTAAGAAGATTCTACAATCTCAACGCCTCTTTCTAATCTTCTTTTAATTTGAATCTTCTTATTATTCACAGAAACTACTTCTTCTGCATAAGTGATTTGAGGAATCTCTAATTTCTCTGCAGTTTGAGGACCAACCTGAGCTGTATCTCCATCAATTGCTTGACGACCTGCAAGAACTAAATCAACTTTTCCAAGTTTTTTAATGGCTTGACTAATAGTGTAAGATGTAGCTAAGGTATCTGACCCTGCAACCTTTCTATCAGAAACTACAAAACCATTATCAGCTCCTCTATACATAGATTCTCTAACGATTTCCGCTGCACGCGATGGACCCATAGTAATAATTGTTACTGTTGCATCCTTAAGATTATCCTTGATATGTAATGCCATTTCTAAAGCATTCAAATCTTCTGGGTTAAAAATAGCAGGCAAAGCAGCTCGATTAACGGTTCCGTCTGCTTTCATCGCATCCTTCCCCACATTTCTTGTGTCAGGAACTTGCTTTGCTAAAACTACGATTTTAAAACTCATTGTTTCTAAATTAGTTAATAATTATGACCTATTATACAATTTGCAAAGATACTAAAAAATTAGAACCTGCAAACTTTTTAAACTTCCTTATCAAGCAAGGTATTAATATGAAATATATTATTTTATATTCAATTCTATTTGTATTCTTTCCCATTTAGGAATACCCTATCAACCTTATTTGTACCATAATAATAAGGTATATACTCAATATTTGGGATATCTTTAGTAATATAGAAATTGGCTATTTTGCCTTTTGAAATAGAGCCATGAGTATTTGAAATTCCCATAGCGTAAGCAGAGTTGATTGTTGTTGCATTTATTGCTTCCTGAGGCGTCATTTTGTAATTTACACAAGCAAAACTCAAAATCATTTGCATATTTCCGCTTGGGGAAGAGCCAGGATTAAAGTCAGAGGCTAAAGCTACGGGAAGCCCTGCATTCATCATTTCTCTTACTGGTGAATATACCATATTTAAGAAGAAAGCTGCTCCGGGCAATACTGTAGGCATTGTCTTTGAACCTAATAAAGCCTCAATTTCCTTCTCTCCTACATATTCCAAATGGTCGCAAGAAAGAGCCTCATGCTTAACAGCTATCTCAACTCCTCCTGAATAATCCAATTCATTTGCATGTATCTTAGGTATCATTCCATACTCCCTACCCTTAGTTAAGATTCTATCTGTTTGTTCAACAGTAAAAAATCCTTTATCGCAAAACACATCAATAAAATCAGCTAATTCGTCTTTTCCAATTAGAGGTATCATTTCGTCTACTATCAAATCCACATATTTATCAGGATTGGAACGATATTCCATTGGGAAAGCATGAGCTCCTAAGAAGTTTGACTTAATCATAAGTGGTGAAACTTCTTTCAATCTTTTAATTACTCTAAGCATCTTAATCTCTGCCTCGGTGTTAAGCCCATAACCAGACTTTATTTCAACAGCACCAGTACCCATTCTAATAATTTCGTCCAAGCGTTTCAAAGCATCTTGAAATAAATCCTCCTCACTACTGTTCTTTAATCTTTCAGCAGAATTTAATATCCCACCACCCCTCTTTGCAATCTCTTCGTAAGACAATCCTTTGATTTTATCTATATATTCTATCTCCCTACTGCCAGCATAAACCAAATGAGTATGAGAATCGCAGAAAGAAGGCAATACTAATCTATCCTTTGCATCAACTACAATTTCAAAACCTTCCTCTCCCTCCTTTAAATCCTTCATCTTACCATAATCCTCAAACTTATCATCCTTAATAATAAGATAAGCATCCTTGATAGTTTCAACGTTTTCCATATCCTTCCCCTTTACCATAAGGCAAGGAGTATCTTCAATTTGAACTAATTCTTTTATATTCTTTACTAAAGTTCTCATTATATCAATTTTTAAATTCAGAGTGCAAATATACAACAAAAAAGCAGTAACTTTGCCTTTGAAATTAACCAAAACCAATACATCATGAAGAAATCAATATTAATTTTATTTGCTATTATAATAGCTTCAAGCCTAAAAGCCAAGGCACATGATTTTATCGCTTTGAATAATGGAGATAGTATTTATTATAATCTATTGTATTTTGATTCAACATATAGTGCTGAAGTAACATATCGATGGTATAGTTCTGAATGTAAGAGCAATGAATACTCAGGAGATATCTCTATTCCTGATTCTGTTCTTTATAATGGAGTATATCTTAAAGTAATATCCATAAGTCATGCTGCATTTTCATACAATCCAAGCTTAAGCTCAATCACTATTCCAAAAACTATATTTGCTATAGGTTATACTGCTTTTCAAAATTGTTCAGGTCTTACAGATATAATAGTCAATGAAGAAAATTTGCGTTTTTCTTCTATGGATGGAGTTTTATATAGCAAGAATGCAGATACAATATTTGCTTATCCCGGAGGGAAAACAGTAGGGTTTATCATTCCTAATACTGTAACTACTATTGGAAAATGCGCTTTTTCATATTGCCCAAACTTAAGCTCAATAACTATTCCAAACACTGTTACGAGTATTGGGGAGCAAGCTTTTGGTTATTGTGGAGGATTAAGTTCAATTACAATCCCAAACTCTGTTATTAGAATTGGGCGTTTACCATTTATATATTGCAAAGAATTATTAACGATAGATGTAAGTGAAGATAATTTGTATTATTCCTCCGATGATGGTATTCTATTTAATAAAAACAAAGATAGTTTAATTGCTTTCCCAACTGGAAAGACTGGAGATTTAATTATACCCAACTCAGTTAATCATATTTGTGAATATGCTTTTATTAATTGTATTAATTTGACCTCAGTTATTATCCCAAACTCTGTTACCTCTATTGGCGAAAATGCTTTTTATGGCTGTTCTGGTTTAAGTTCAATCGAAATTCCAAGCTCAATTACATCAATTAGTCAAGCCTGTTTTTCTGGATGTGAGGGTTTAACCTCAGTTATTATTCCAAATTCTATTGATTCTATTGGTAGAAGTGCTTTTTCTGTTTGTACAAGCTTAAGCTCTATAATAATCCCAAGTTCAGTTACCTTTATTGGAGATTACGCCTTTTATATTTGCACAGGCTTAACCTCATTTACTTGCAAAGCAGTTAATCCTCCTGAAATAAACTATAATACTTTTAATAGGGTTAATGATTCTATTCCTGTTTTTGTCCCTTGTGCTTCGATTAATGCTTATAATGACGATACCCTGTGGAATGATTTTATAAATATTCAATGTGATGTTAGCTTAGAAAGCGTTTCTCATAATATTATTTCCACAAAGCTTTACCCGAATCCAACAAATGGAAAGGCTAAATTAGAAGTTGAAGGCTTAAACTCTAATGCTGATATGTTTATTTATGATATATTTGGAAGACTTATACAAAAACACGAGATAAAGCAAGGCAATAATTTAATAGATATTGATTTAAGTGGATTTGGAAAGGGAGTTTATTCAATTAATATTCTTAACTCAAACATCAATCACAATAATAAACTTATTCTTCAGTAAAAAGAGTTTTTATATCCTTTTTAAGTAGATTTGCTTTAACAATTCAATAGAATAAAATCAAGTATTATAGCAATTTAATTAGACTTTATACTTTTTTCCCTTGATAAAAATCTCAAACAATGGCATTGTTTGGGTAAAACAACCGCATTGTTTGGTGGAAACAATGGCATTGTTTCCACCAAACAATGCGGTTGTTTCGAATTTATATCAAGGAAAAATTCTTTTTTCTTTGATTCTATTAGATTTATTCTTGATTTAATTTTGACAGATTGAGGATTTGGAAACCATGTTCTTTGGTCTTAACCTCTTTTCCTGAAATTATATCTTCAATTATCCCTTCTGGATTAATAATAAATGTAGTTCTAACCGTACCCATATAGGCTTTACCATACATTTTCTTCTCCTGCCATACCCCAAACTTTACTACAAGAGCTTTATCAGTATCTGCAATAAGAGTAAATGGGAGATTATTTTTCTCTTTAAACTTTTGATGAGATTTTTCATTATCTACACTAACCCCAATCACCTCAAAACCCTTATCTAATAAATCATTATAAGAATCTCTCAAACTGCAGGCCTGAGCAGTGCAACCCGAAGTATTATCTTTTGGGTAAAAATAAAGAGCAATCTTCTTATCCTTATAATCAGAGAGCCTTACCTCCCTACCCTCTTCATTTAGCCCCAATAAATCTGGAGCCTTATCACCAATTTTCATCATAATAGTTTTAGTATATTTGATTTTACTAATAGGATAAACGAATTTGAGTAAGTTTTGTTTGAGGGAAAAAATATTTTATACGTATCTTTGCCATAATTTACAAAAGGAATATGATTAAAAAGATTTTAATTTTATTATTATCAGCCTTATTACTTGGGGATATTGGATTTTCGTTTATCCAACATTATAATACTCCATTTGATGGAGATATGTCTGGAGGTATTGTCCCTAATCATGATGTTATACCTATATTGGATAATCCTCTGGGGATAAAAATATTTACAGAACACACTACCTACCCCAACCCTAATAGGTTTTTCTCTCATTGGACTTTTTATCATTATTTCAATACCCTACCTATTTACCTTCAAAATTTCGCAAGCCCAATCGATAGTGCTTATTTATCATGTGCAATCGCTAAGACAATAGTACAGATTAGTATTATATTCCTGCTATCCTTTTTAATTTCTGGACGGATTTTTAGATTTGACTTCCTATTATCTGCATTTCTAATCACACCTTTATTCCAAACAAACGGTTATAGTACATATATGGGAATAATCGACCATTCCACTACCTACACTTTTTTCTATGCAATGCCTATAATCTTAGTTATTCTTTATTTTATGCCTCTCTATTTTAAATATATTAATGGAGTGGAATTTAAAGCAATGAAATATTTAAAGTATTTATGGATTCCCTTAGCTTTAATCTCAAGTTTGAGCGGACCCTTAAACCCTGGGATATCTTTAGTAATAAGTCTATTAGTATTTATATTTATTTATTTCAAGACTTATAAGAATTTAGAGATTAAAAACAGATATACTAAGCTAATACTTCCGATTAAAAGGATTCCAAAGTATGTTTTGTTTTATTTAATCCCTATATGTGTTTTTTCTTTGTATTCATTATTACTTGGAAAATATAATTCCCTAAATGTTGGCAATGAAATGCCTCTTTGGGATTTGTATTTAAGACTGCCAATAGGTATTTATTATCTTCTAACCCAAAAATTAGGCTTCCCTATCTTACTCTTAATATTAGCTATTAATTCAATAATTATTCGTTATAAGATTAATACTCCAGAGGGTAAAACCATATTGAAACTTTTCAAATGGATTGGTCTCTTTGCTTTGATTTACATTCTACTTCTTCCTTTCGGAGGATATAGAGACTATAGACCAAATATACTTAGATATGATACAATTCTACCAATAACAATTAGCCTTGTATTTATCTTTGCCAAAACCACAATTTTCATTTTAAGACATTATCCAATAAAGCAAAGATACTGGTATACCCCTTTAATAATATTAGTTCTATTTATTTTCACAAATGCGGACAAAGCAAAATTTGATAAAAACGATTGCGAAAGAAAATCAATTCAAAGAATAGCAGAATCAAAAGAAAAAATAGTAAGAATTGACAACAATTGCAAGCTCTTATCATGGGAAATAATCAATAACCCCAAAGACTCCGAACTCAACACAAAACTATTAAAAAAATGGAAAATAATAAAAGAAGACAAATTATATTATCAAAGCTCATCAAATACTAATAAAACAGATTAAAACCAATAACCTATTTAAGTAATACAAACTTAAATCAAATCAGAAAAGGACAATTTTATATCATTGTAAATCAACGAATAAAAATACTCAAAAAAGGACTTAGTCCTTTTTAATGGAGTACAAAGTCTGTTTTTTACTATTATATTTTGGTAATAAATATCAACAATAAATATATTAAATTGCAGTTATTTAAAATGTATCAATAATAAATAACCATATATGAAAAAGATTTTGTTTATAGCTTTAACAATCCTGTCTTTAAACTCTTTGGGGCAAGATAAATACAATTACATACACTTCAATAGAATAACAGAAGTAGCAGGAACAGAATATGTAATTGCTTCTATTGAAAATATGGGTAAGATGTTTACTACTAAGAATAAATATCTTTTGTTTATAAATACAAATACAGGTGATACAAATCAAGTGAATTTTTCCGCAGATGCAGGAATATATAATATTGAACAAATAAAAATTGACAGTTTAAATATTAATTTAATTCTAATTTCAGGAAAGACAATTGATTTAGATGGTAAAAACGGAATTGACGGGAACGACCCAAGACAAATTATTATTTTATCAACAGATGGAAAGATAAGAACTCAGCTTACTGATAGTAAATTCTTTGTAAGGAATTGGATTGTTAATAATAATAGTGGTAAGATTGTTGTAACTGGTCATTATGATACTAATAACAACAATAAATACGACAAAACTGATAAAAACGAAATACAAATTTTTGATCTTAAAACGCTTAAACTAATAAAAAAGTTATAATCAATAATTGAATATGAAACAGAATTTTAAATTAACCGATGAATATATCATCAAAAATAAGAATATTACTGTAAGCGAATCTTTATTAATTATATTTTTCCTAATATTCTTGTTCTTCATGATAGAGTTTGAAATTGAATTTATCTATATTATTATTTGTATTGGAATTGTTACTTATGGAATGCATAAATTTTTAAAAAGACAATTTGATAGAAGGGCTAAAATTATCATCAATAAAAATGGTATTAAACTTTGTAAAGAAGACAAACTAATAGAATGGAATATAATTAATTATGCATATATAAAAAAAGAAATAACTAGTTATGGAAAAGATGCAAGATCAATTAATTACTTCTATATTGAAACAAAAAACAAAATTATAGACATAGATATGTCAGATTACTCTTTTAATAAAGAAACTATTATCAAATCTGTCGAATATTTTAGTGGAAGAAACATTGGAGAATTTGAAGATTTATTGAATGACAATGTAAAGGAAATAATTGGATCAAAAATGAATATAGATCAAATTTCTAAAATATGTATAGATTACATCAAAAGGCAGCAAAAATTGTCGATAATTCAGTTTATAATATTATTTGTGATTTCATTTATTCTACAACTAATAATAGATTTTCACTATGTATTTGCAATAGGATTTACATTAATGATAGTAATTATGTTTTTAGTTGATAGAATAGAAGAGAAACGATTGAGAAACAGAGAATATATTAAAGACTTAGATTACGAAAAATTTAAAAAAGTCCTTATAGAATACGCAAAAGCTTGCAATATTGATAAAAGTAAAAGTTTTGAGAAAAAAGCAATGGTCTTAATTATATTATCTACAATTCTAATTTACATTTTTTCATATTTGATTGGAAACCAAATAATATAATCTTACTCATTTTTACGTTAATTGAGAGATTTGGTCTGCGAGGACTTCTCCGTATTCTATGTAGATATTTTCGAGGATTGTCATTTTCTTTACAAAGAAGGAGTAAATCTTCTCATGGTCTTCTTTTTTGTATATATTTACTTCATCTAATTGGAAATATATTGCACTTATTTCATTATCATCAATTCCGTTAAATCTTTCACTCCACATTAATCCCTCTCCAATCTCCTCGTCCCATAACTTCCTCATTGCATTGAAATAACTAAACACTTCCAGCCTTTTCTCATCACTCTTATTATCTATCTGGAAAAGTACTAAAGCCTTTTTATGGTCTGCATAGAACTTAAGTTGAGTATGTTTAATGCTTATCTTTGAAAGCAACCATTTACGCTTAATCTTCTTTTTATGACAATATGTTTTGAAGCCATCCCAAAATGCTTTGTTAATTGCCTTCTTCTCTTCTCTCGTAAACATCTATTATATTATTAAATCAAACCTCATGGAAAAGCTATTTTGAATTCCAATGCAGTCAAAGAGTCAGAACTTTCCTCAATTAAGAATAATCCCTCAACTGACAAATTTTACATTAAAATCGTCAATACAATGACGTTTTTACGCAATTCTTCTTAGGGATTTATCTCCCAATAACCTTTCTTTTTGGAACCTTGTCTTTGAATAATGTTTTGGGATTTTAATAAGGCTAATTCTCTTTCCGTTGTTGGCTTACTTAAATTCAATTCCTTTGCAATTTCATCCACAGTAATCGACGGTTTTTCCTTAATAATAGAAATAATGGATTTCGATCTTTCCGATAATTTTAATCCATCATTTAATCCATCATTTAATCCATCACCCTCTTTTGCCTTATCAATATAATAAACATTATCATCTTCTAATGAGGTTTGGAAATTATGAATCATTTGCTCTAAATTCTTTATATGCTCATCGAACATAAAATTATAAAACAAGTCAATATCTCCTCTTTCACGAGTAGCAATAAGAGTTTCTATATACTCTGCCTTGCTATCTTTATTAATATTGGAAGGAATAATATTAAATTCAAATTGCAATTGATTCATAAGCAATCGAGACATTCTCCCATTTCCATCTGCCCAAGGATGAATGGTTACTAATTGGAAGTGTGCAAAAAAACTCAAACGATATGCTTCAAAAATACTAAGTTTTGATAGTTCCTTACGTTTATGATTTATACTCTTGCATAATTCTTCCAACCTTATTGGTACTTTTGAATAATTCAAATAAGAACGACCTCCTATCCCTGCCGTAACATTAAGTAATCGAAGGCCTCCATTTGCAGAAGAAAAATCTCCTAATGCAGTGCTAAAACTCGTCCCTGTATTCTTCATAACAATTGAAGATAGCTTCTTTAGCATATCAATTGTAATATCTTCATGATTCTTTGCATAGATAATACTTTGCTCATAAGCTGCCTTTAAATCAAGATTCATCAACTGCTCAGTCATTGTACGTCCCTTAGCACTTATACCCTCGTCAAATAAAAGTTGATTCTCTATCTCAGTAACGGTAGAGCCTTCAATTGCTGTGGAATGAGTAATAAGTGAATAGAGATAGAATTTGTCATAATCTATCTGCTTATCTATTTCCAATTCCTTGAATTGAGATATAAGTTCTAATAATTTTTCTTCTCTATTCATAACCGTTTATCATTCGTAGGAGCAAAGATAAACATTATTTTTCTAAAACATAATAACAAATCAAAGATAAATAAAGTTGTTATGTCGTTGACTTATTGCTTTGGCGGCTATATATGCTGTTGTCCATGCTGCTTGGAAGTTAAAGCCTCCGGTTATGCCGTCTATATCCAATACCTCGCCTGCAAAATACAGTTTTTTGCAACTCTTGCTTTCCATAGTGTTAAAGTTTATTGACTCAAGGCTCACTCCTCCACTTGTCACAAATTCATCTCTGAAAGAACCCTTGCCATGAACAGAATACTCATCATTACTTAGCCTGTTCATTATCTTGTTTATGCCTTTTTTACCAAGTTCTCCCCACTTTCTATCCAATGGTATTTCAGCTTTATTAAGTAAGAAATGCCATAACCTTGATGATATATCATAGGGTCTTACGTTTGAAACCTTCATATTTGGATTCTTACAAGCAATGGAGTTAAGGTAGTCGGTAAGAATATCGCAATTAACTTCATTTACCCAATTTATAAGTATATTAAATCTATACTGCTTATCGTTTACTATCCTTGCACCATAGGATGATAATTTCAATATTGCTGGTCCACTCATTCCCCAATGCGTAATAAGAAGAGCTCCGGAGGCTTTAATATTTGTGCCTTGTAGAGACACAATAGTATTCTCTGCAACTATTCCCATTAACTCTCTTATAGGGTCTTCTGGTATATTGAAGGTAAATAAAGATGGAACAGGTGGAATAATCTTATGCCCTAAAGCCTCTAAATAGTTTAACCCTTCTACCTTTGGACTTCCACCTGTGGTTATTGCTACTGCATCAAAGTATTGAACCCTTGTATTATCTTGATTAAAGGTAAGGGCGTATTTATCATTAAACGTAATTGAGCTTAGGTTATGAGAGGTCTTGACGATTATTCCTAATTCTTTGGATAGCCTTTGAAAACATTCGATTATTTCGTTTGAGTTCTGTGAGAGAGGGAAAACACAATCATCTTCCTGTGTAACTAATTTTACACCCATATCTTCAAACCACTTGTATGTATCTAAATGATTGAAGACTCTAAAGGCTCTTTTTAGTAATTTATCGCCGCGTGGATAAGCCTGATGCAAAGAATTTATACCGGCAAACGAATTTGTAAGATTGCATCTTCCTCCTCCCGATACCGATACCTTGGTTAAGACCTTATTGTTTTTTTCAAATATAGTTACAGTTGTATCCGGAGATAATTGCTTTAGATTTATTGCGAAGAAAAAACCTGCCGCACCCCCTCCTATTATTGCAATATTCATATTGAATTGTAAATTACTAACCCTTTATCTGTAAGTAGATATTTCTGACGAGGATGCTTAGGACTATTAGGGTAAAGCATAACTACAACCCCCTCTTTCATAGCAGGATTCAGATAGTTTACCATAAAGTTCTCTCGGTCTTTCAAATTCATTGCGGCAAGTATTTCTTTAATCGAGAGTTGTTGCTCTGCCAATATTTTAATTAATGAATGTACTTCATTTGAACTTGTCGGCAGCTTGTCGGGTACTTGTCGGGTACTTGTCGGGTTTTGTTCTTTCTTTATTTCTGATGTGGTATTCACAATCATATTCCGATTCTTTAATTCATTGCTTTCGTTCATCATTAAATTTCTGAAAAACAGTATCAAAAAACTAATATCAGGCTCAACACCCTTACGAACATTACGGTAATTGGCACGAACCAAAGCATTACGGAAATACCAAGAGTGTTCTGCAAATAAATCATTATTCACATCAAAACCAATGCTTCTCAAGTATTTGATTATAAATACAGCTGTTGTTCTTGTGTTTCCTTCTCCAAAAGGATGTATCTGCCAAAGCTTTGAAACAAACTTAGCTATATGAAAAACCACCTCGTCTAAAGACAATCCTTTATATGAGAAATTCTTTTCTTGTTCCAAATCATACTCAATAGCCCTATGCAAATCTTCTGCATTAACATATAATACAGTATCACCACAAAGAACCCATTCTTTCTTTGTTATATCATAATCTCTGATATTCCCAGCAAATTTAAAAACACCTTCAAATAGTCTTCGATGTATAGAAGTGAATCCTGTTACTGAATAAGCAAAAGACTTTTCATTTAATATTCGAGCAATATTAGCAGAAACCTTATCCGCTTCTTCTGTATCTTCATCATTCGGAGTACGAACAGTCTTAGATTGATAATAACTATTAATAAGTTCTTTTACTTCATCAATACTAATATCTCCTTCTATATGTTTTACCGCTGTATCTTTTAGATAATCAGAAATCTGTAAACCATCTACAGCTTGAAGCCCAATAGCTGTTTTCCAAGATATAGCCTTTTCTTTCTTATCTGGCTCACCATTGCGTATATATTCATCGAATTCGCTCATAATAGCTATTTATTTTTATCAAAGATAAGACTTATTTTATTTTCCAATGCAGAATTGAGAGAAGATATTGTGAAGGACTTCTTCGTTTGTTACTTCTCCTGTTATTGTGCCTATATGATATAGAGCTGTGTTTAGGTCTATTGCTATTAGGTCGCTTGGGAGATTATTCTCAAATGCTTTTTCTATTATTTCTATTGTTTCGAATATCCTTAGCATTTCTTGGTAATGTCTTTGATTTGTAAGCATAACCTTATTGCTTATATCTCCAATATGGGATAATTCCAACATCTTATTTACCAATTCATCAATATTCTCTCTTTTCTTTGCTGAAATAAATATAGGTTTATAGCCATGAATACTTTTTTGGAACTCTTTTTCTAAAGCTTCAATATCTGACTTATTAATTATTAGAATTAACTCTTTATCTTGGAGGTTTACATTCTTTTCCAAGTCTTCTAATTCCTTATTAATATCTTGCAAATTGGTATTAGTAATATCAATCATATAAAGAATTATCTTAGATTGATTGGCAGAAAGATAAGTCCTTTCAATTCCCTTGGCCTCTATACTATCATTGCTATGTCTAATCCCAGCAGTATCGATAAATCTAAATTCTATTCCTTTTATAATAATATTCTCCTCAATAGTATCTCTTGTTGTACCGGCAATATCCGAAACAATTGCTCTTTCCTCATTTAAAAGCACATTTAAAAGAGTAGATTTACCAACATTTGGCTTTCCAATAATAGATATTGGAATTCCATTCTTAAAAGCATTACCCAAAGCAAAAGAGTCAATTAGATTCTTTACCTCTGATTTAATATTAGTCAAAGCAGTTTTAAATTCTTCTCTATCTGCAAACTCCACATCTTCTTCCGAAAAATCTAATTCCAATTCTAATAATGAAGAAAGATTAAGAAGCCTCGTTCTTAATTCTTTTAGTGTTTGGCTATATCCTCCTCGAAGCTGTTTAAAAGCTAAATCATGAGCCTTTTCGCTATTAGAATTAATAATATCTGCAACAGCCTCAGCTTGGGAAAGGTCTAATTTGCCATTTAAAAAAGCTCTCTTTGTAAATTCTCCCTCTGTTGCCATCCTTGAGCCATTAGCAATTAATGCATTTAATGTTTTATCAATAATATACTTAGAACCATGAAGTGAAATTTCAACACTATCCTCTCCAGTATAGGAAAAAGGAGATTTGAATACAGTTATAATACATTCATCTATCAATTCCTCTTGAAAAATAACTCTTCCAAAATAAGCTTTATTAGCCTTTGGATTATCCAAAACCTTTTCGCCTTTAGTATTAAAGAAAATTGAATTAGCAATTTCTATTGAGTTTTGTCCAGATAATCTTATAACTGCAATTGCACTCTTGCCATAAGGAGTAGCCAAAGCACAAATTGTATCGAAATCGTTCATAATTATTATGATTTTATTGTTTTAGCTTATTAATCTCATCCCTATACTTTGCAGCTGCCTTAAAATCCAATTCCATAGCTGCATCTTTCATCTTCTTAGTTAGAGATTTTATAGCCTTTTGCTTATCTTTTTCATTTTTGTAAATAATATCTCCCTCACCTACTTTAGTTACATCCATATCGCTTTCATAATAACGAATATCAGTTGGTGGGAGCTTAGCGTTTTTCTCAACTTCTTCCAAAACTGCTGCCTGACCAATTATATCAGAGACCTCTCTTTTAATTTGCGTTGGAGTAATATTATTATCTTTATTATATTTTGCTTGCTTTCTTCGGTTCTTCTCATTAACATCCATAGCTCTTTGCATAGAGCCAGTTATTTTGTCAGCATATAGAATAGCTTTGGAGTTAGCATTTCTTGCTGCACGTCCAATTGTTTGGATTAAACTCTTATCGGAACGAAGAAAACCTTCCTTATCAGCATCAAGTATTGCAACCAAAGAAACCTCTGGCAAATCTAATCCTTCTCTAAGAAGGTTAACACCTATCAATACATCAAAAACTCCTAAGCGTAAATCCCTCATAATTTCCACTCTCTCCAAAGTTTCAACATCGGAATGGATATACTTATTTCTTATTCCAAGATTAGTTAGATATCGGCTTAGCTCCTCTGCCATTTTCTTTGTAAGTGTTGTAACTAAAACCCTCTCTCCCTTATCTACAACAATACTTATCTCTTCTAATAAATCATCTACTTGATTCTTAGCAGGATGAATCTCTATCCTTGGGTCTAAAAGTCCTGTTGGTCTGATAATCTGTTCTACAACTACTCCTGAGGCTTGCTCAATTTCAAAAGGAGAAGGAGTTGCAGAAATATAAATAGTTTGGTTTTGTAATGATTGGAACTCTTCAAATTTCAAAGGTCTATTATCTATTGCCGAAGGTAATCTAAAACCATACTCAACAAGAGACTCCTTCCTTGAACGGTCTCCTCCATACATTGCTCTAATCTGAGGAATTGTTACATGGCTCTCATCGATAACTAAAAGAAAATCGTCAGGGAAATAATCAATCAAACAGAAAGGTCTTGAGCCTTCTTTTCTTCCATCGAAATATCTTGAGTAGTTTTCAATCCCCGAACAATAGCCAAGCTCCCTAAGCATTTCCAAATCATAATTCACCCTATCCTCCAACCTCTTTGCTTCCAAAGGACGTCCAATTTCTTGGAAATAATCCCTCCTCTTAAACATATCTCTTTGAATCTCGAGCATTGCAGCATTCAAAGTATTCTTATTTGTTATAAAGTTACCTGCAGGATAGATTATAATCTCATTCTTTTTCTCTATTTGACGACCATCAAGAGGATTAAAGCTTTCAAGACTTTCAACCTCATCGTCCCAAAAACTAATTCTATAAGCATAATCAGAGTAAGCTGGGAAAATATCTATTATATCTCCCTTAACCCTAAACTTTCCTCTTGTAAACTCTATCTCATTTCTCGAATAAAGTGAATCAACAAGTTTTAAAAGAAAATCATTCCTATTTATCTTCTCTCCTATCTTTAGAGTTATTGTTCCTTTTTCAAAATCATCGGGATTACCAATACCATAAATACAGGAAACAGAGCTAACCACAATCACATCTCTTCTCCCAGAAAGAAGAGATGAAGCTGCACTTAGTCTTAGTTTCTCTAATTCATCATTGATTTGTAAATCTTTTTCTATATAGGTATTAGTATGGGCTATATATGCCTCTGGCTGGTAATAATCATAGTATGATACAAAATATTCAACCGCATTGTTTGGAAAGAAATGTTTAAACTCTCCATAGAGCTGAGCTGCCAAGGTTTTATTATGGCTCATAATAAGGGTTGGCTTTTGAACTCTTTGAATAACATTAGCTACAGTAAAGGTCTTACCACTCCCTGTCACTCCCTCCAAAACTTGGGAGCTACTACCCTCTTCAATTCCCCTTACCAATTGGTCAATTGCCTCGGGCTGGTCTCCAGTTGGTTGAAATTCTGATACTAATTCAAAATCCATTTACTTTTTCATAGCAGCTTTAACGAAGCTTATAAATAAAGGATGTGGCTGTTCTACTGTTGATTTATATTCTGGATGGAATTGTACCCCTATAAAGAATGGATGATTATTCAATTCAACAACCTCTACCAAATTAGCATTAGGATTAAACCCTGTTGCTATCATTCCCTTATCTGCAAATTCCTTTAAATACTTATTATTAAATTCATAACGATGTCTATGGCGTTCAGAAATATCTTCCTTATTATAAACCTCGAATATCTTAGAACCCTTTTCTAATTTACATGGATAAGCTCCTAAACGCATAGTTCCACCCATATTTGTTATTTCTTTTTGCTCCTCCATCATATCGATTACTGGGAATTTAGTACTTGGAGACATCTCCACAGAATGAGCATCCTTAAATCCAAGAACATTTCTTGCAAATTCCACAACCGCCATTTGCATTCCAAGGCAAATTCCAAGGAAAGGTATATTATTTTCTCTTGCAAACTTAATTGCACAAAGCTTTCCATTTATTCCTCTTGAGCCAAAACCTGGTGCTACAAGTATTCCATGCAATCCTGATAATTCCTCAATGGCCCTTTCATCACATTCTTCCAAATCCTCAGAATGTATCCACTTTAGTTTTACCTTGCATTGTAAAGAAGCTCCAGCATGAATAAAGGCTTCAACTATTGACTTATAAGCATCCTTAAGCTCTACGTATTTCCCAACAAGTCCAATAATAACTTCATTATTTGGATTCTTATGTTTATAAAGAAAACTCTTCCAATCATCAAGCACAGGATCTCCCTTTACGCTTACTCCCAATCTCTTCAATACCTGAATATCCAATTTTTCCTTAAGCATATGCATAGGTACATCATAGATTGTTGAAGCATCAATTGACTCAATTACATTTAATCTATCCACATTGCAGAACAAAGCAATCTTATCTCTTATTGCCTCTGTAAGTGGTCTTTCACTTCTACAAACTATAATATCTGGCTGAACTCCTTGCTCTAACATCGATTTAACAGAATGTTGAGTAGGTTTTGTTTTTAATTCCCCTGCTGCTGCAAGATATGGAATATAGGTAAGATGGATAACCATTGCACTTGAACCTAATTCCCATTTCAATTGTCTTACTGTTTCAATAAAAGGAAGAGATTCAATATCCCCAACTGTTCCCCCTATTTCAGTAATTAAGAAATCGTATTTATTTTCAGTTGCAAGAATTTTTATTCTTCTCTTAATTTCATCAGTAATATGAGGAATAACCTGAACAGTACCTCCAAGATAATCCCCTTTTCTTTCTTTCTCAATAACTGTTTGGTAAATCCTTCCAGTAGTAACATTATTCGCCTGAGAAGTCCTAACATTAGTAAACCTTTCATAATGTCCAAGGTCTAAATCTGTTTCAGCACCATCCTCAGTAACGTAACATTCTCCATGTTCGTAAGGATTTAGAGTTCCTGGGTCAACATTAATATAAGGGTCAAGCTTTTGAATAGCGACTGAATAGCCTCTTGATTTAAGTAATAAAGCTAAAGAGGAAGCAATAATCCCCTTGCCTAAGGAGGAAGTAACACCCCCAGTAACGAATATATATCTTGTATTAATCATATCAAACATGTTTATGAGATTAATCTGCAAAGATACTAAAAAATCAAATTTTATCTATAATAATTCCCCCATTTCTGCATTTGACCCTCCTATAAGATTAGATTTATTCGTCTTTTTTCTTTTTACAACTTCTCTTACCTTTCTATCTCCAAGATGAAACTCTGCTTTTTTCAATATATTTTTCAAGTTCTTTGAAGGCTTAAAAACACATCTTAATCTTTTAATTAACCTGCTGTTAACCTCCTCAGGAGTATCGACAGAATCAACCTCCAGCACTGGATAAAAAGTTCCGAACATTCCTAATTTTACTGGATGTCCATTTTCCAAATAAACTGCTGATTCAGTTTCAACCTCTGCCAAGACCCCTAATATATCTCCCCTACTCATACTACTTTTTTTCTCCACCCTTTCAACAATTTTTTCAATACCAACCACAGATTCCAACTGCATTTTTGGAATATACTTTGTGTAAGCAACTGAGTTCTTAGTAATCTTTCTCTTTTGAATAAAATATTTTATAGGCATATCAAATAGTTTTTATTGATTATTCTAAATTCTTATTTGAATTTAAAGGTCAAAAATGCAAATATCTCATGTAATAATACGTCGTTTTCCACTACTGAAATCGACGTATTCCACTACTGAAATCGACGTTTTTCAAGGTCTACAACTTGCATTTTCCACTCCAAAATTCAAAACATCTATATCTATTTATTTATTTCTTTTTATTAATATATCTACAAAGCCAATTAAATTGCTGCTTTCATTTGTTCACCCCACGTGCTTAATATTTTATCCTGCACTACACATTTATTATTTCTTCTACTTCAATCTCTAACTTTCCTTATACTCCTTCCATTCCTTTTCATCTTCCCAAATTGAAATCATATTTCAAACTATCCAAATCTTCTTCAGATAGAATCAATTTCTCTTTAACTATTATCGTTTTATTATTTTCTCAATTAGGGTTTTGTTGTTCTTTGAGGTTAGCTTGCAGATGAAGTAACCTGATTTTAGTGCAGAGGTATTAATTGTTTTATCATAGTATAGGGTTTCTTTTAGTACTTCTCTGCCAAACATATCAATAAAAGAAATATTCAGAGGATAGTCTGTGGAAGAAATATTTAGAACATCATCAATAATGGTTGGATAAAGCTTTACTGATATATCATTATTTACATCT
>JAEZKK010000017.1 GCA_023415495.1 Bacteroidota bacterium | reverse complement strand
CGCCGGTCGCCGACAATGTATTGCTACATCTCGCTGCCCCTCGACTTGCATGTGTTAAGCCTGCCGCTAGCGTTCATCCTGAGCCAGGATCAAACTCTTCATTGTATATATATCGTTTACTTAATTTATTTACCTTTTACTCATTTAAGTCGTATATCAGTTATAAAACTTTTATACTACTTCGCTACCTTGGTTTCTATGATTTCAATGAACTCAATCCCCTGTTTAAATTTGACTAAAAGCTCACAACTTTTCATTCTGCTTTTATCCCGTTTCAATCAATTGGGAGTGCAAAAATACAACCTTTTTCTAAACTACCAAACTATTTCAATAAAAAATTAAATTTTATTTTCTATCTCACTTTCTCACTCTTTTATTATCAATAAAATAAAAGAAAGAAATAATCAGTTTTTGCTTTCAATTATTCTGTTGACTTTGACAAAGATTCAATCAATAAATAAAATCAAACTATAAACTAAGCGAATCAAATTACAATCTCACAGAATCAAATTACAATTTAATATAATGCCATTATACCTGCAATATAATGCCATTAAATGGAGGAAATAATGCCATTATATCAGTCAAATAATGGCATTATATCAGATTATAATCAAATTCCACTACTTCAGAATAAGAATATATTAGTTTAAAGCTTGAAAACGAAAGAATTTATTCCGTCCAAAATAACTAAGTTAAAGAAGACTGATTTGTTTAGCCATAACTATTTTTTCTTATTTGTGAATTTCTTATTTAGATTATGCTGTAAATATAGAATAAGAGAATTGATAGAATTAGGGTTATTAGGGTTGTTATGATTCCTATTTTAAAGAACTCCCAGAAGCTTATTTTTACGTTTTCTTTTTCTGCGGATTCAATTACTATTAGATTAGCCATAGCTCCAATTATTGTAGCATTGCCAGCGAGTGTTGCTGAAGAGGCAAGGGCTAACCATAGGTTTTCATTATTTACTACATCCATAAGTGGGGTCATCAAAACTGTATATGGTACATTACTTAGAATTTGAGACATTACTAAACTTAAGGAATGCAAGCCTATAATGCTGCTAAGGTTTTCGTTTAATTCTATATTGATAAAGCTATCCAAAAGTCCTAAGGATTGGATTGAGGAAACTAATATAAAAAGACTGGCAAAGAAAAGAAGTAATACCCAGTCAACGTCTTTGATTACTGAGGAGGGTTTCGCTTTTCCAAAGAGAAGTATTAAGCTTGCTCCAATTAATGCAATAATAGGGATGGATAAGGATAGTATTTTTCCAAAGAAGAAACCTATGATTACTAATAGAAATATAAGAACAGATATCCTCATCTTTTTAAAATCGTATTTATAGTCGGTTTCAAATTCCAATATACTCTTATCGTTAAAATGTTTTCTATAGAATAGTTTTACTATAAATACAATTATTATCATTCCAATAATTGAGATAGGGAGAAGCTTGATAAGAAAATCTAAATAAGAAATATTAGAGCTAATACCTATTAGCATATTTTGAGGGTTGCCGGTAATGGTCATTGCAGAGCCAATATTGGAGGATAGTATTTCAGCAATTAGATAAGGGATTGGGTTGAGCTTAGTCTTGCGACAAATTGAAATTATAATAGGAGTGAATAATAAAACAACAGCATCATTAACTAAAAATGCAGATGCAATACCTGTAATAAAAACTATAATAATTAAAAGTTTGTTTCGAGAATGAGAATAGGAAATAGTTTTGGATGCAATTAGAGAAAAGAATCCCTCGAACTTAAGTGTAGATACTATTATCATCATCCCTAATAATAAGGTAATAGTATTAAAGTCTATCGCCTTTATAGCATTATCAAAACTTATTATTCCAAAGACTATCATAGCAACAGCTCCAGTAAAGGCTGCTGAGGGTCTGTCGATATTTACCTTAGGAAGTCGTGTGAATATTATTCCTATATAGGTGATAATAAATATTATTAATCCAATTGTCTCTATACTCATAATACTTCATTATCAAAAAAAAGCTGCCTTGAAATAGGCAGCTTTAATATTTAATGTTTCTTTATTCTTATTATTGGATAATAAGCTTAGAAGCTTTTGCAGTGTTTCCAGTTATTATCTTAACCATATAAACTCCCTTATTCATTCCTTGGCAATTCATTTGAATAGTATGAATACCTTGAGCTTGACGTCCCTTATCAAGAGAACTTAATAAACGACCATTCATATCATAAACCATAAGGGTTACATTTGATGTATTATCAATTGAATATTGAATAGTAGTTTGGTTAGTTGCAGGGTTAGGGAATATCTTCATTGTAGAGTTAACAGAAGTGCTTGGTTGGTCTTCAATTCCAATAAGATTTAAGTCAGCCTCGATTGTATCTGCAAGAGTTGCATAAAGACCCTTACCATAGGTAGCTGCATAAATAGCTCCTGGTAATTCGGTTCTTGCAAATGTTGTTTGAGTAACGTTTTGTCCTATTCTATTATAGAATTGATAGAAAGGTAAACGCATTGTTTGTTGAGTTAATTGGAAAACAGGCACGTTAGGGAAGTTTTCAATCTTTTTCCAAGAAATTTCTACCTTACCAGGTTGAGTTGTACTTGGAGTTCCTTTGAAGTCTGGAGTATAGTAAATACCATCCTCAGCTCCGATATAAGCCTTAGAGCTTGTGTTCTTAACGCTTTCAATTAATGTAGAGAAAACTGGTTTATTATTAGGGATGAATTTAGAAATTTCAACCTCTTCTTCAATATCCTTATTAACTACTTCGCTAAATACTGCAGAAGAGAATGGAACTGCAAGAGCATTTGTTGAAAGAACTAAGTTTGAATTAGAGCTAAGATATTTTCCAAAGCTAACTAACATATTGTTTCCATCGTTTCTATCAACAGAAATAGATGTAATAAGTCTTGGGAATTTAATAACTTCATTAGGTAAGTTTAAATCTCCCTTATCTCTTGCAACCTTGCTAAAGTCAATTCCTCCAATATTTATTCTGTAAAGATTTGAAGAGTCAGTTCCAGCAATTCTTGAAGCTATAAATAATGTATTGCCATCTTTAGTTACTCCGAAAGTAATAACTTCTTCTGTTGGAGCATATACAACTGGGTTAGACCCTGGAATAGGAAGTGCAGGAATATTCTTTACTCTTAAGAAGCTAATCTTATTTGTAGCACTTTGCAAAGGTGAAGCAGTATAGTCGTTAATATTAAAACTCATATATACTGATTGAGAATTTGCAAAGAATAATCTTGATTGAACAGGGTTTTGAACTAAGATAACAGTATCTTGATTATATTGTAATGAATCAGCAAATGTATGCCAGAAAGGATATCCCATATTCATACTCTTTACTAAAACAGAATCTCCTGGTACTATCCATGAGCCTTCTCTCCATTCAGAATTGTATTGACCATTCACTGCAGTATTAGCATCGATAACCATATTTACAGAATCAAGAGCATCTGTAGCTGTAGTAGATTCCCATAAAAGCATAGGAGTAACAGTAGGTTCAAATTGAGCCATTGTAGCATTATCGTTAATACCAGAATAGAAAAGGGTTGGTCCGTAATTCCAAACTTGGTCATTAACATTTGTGAAATCTCCATTATCACCATAGGTTCTTGCCATTCCTAAATAAGGTCTTGAAAGAATAAATGATTTTCTTGATGTAGGAAGGATTCTCTCAAATTGACTTACTGCCACATTACCTCCAGAGGTTGTAAATTCTGCAGTAGTAGAAGGATTATAACCTGGAGAGTTTACTGTCCAAATTACATCTCCATTTTTGATTGTTCCTAATTCGTTAGGATTATGAATATATACAGTACCATTAGCCTCAGTACCTCCGATTACAGACGCATCAGGAGCAACACCAACACTATAGAATTGAGTTGTAATCATATTCTTAGTTGATAATCTCCAACGAGTTTGGAAAGTCATAGAGTCAGAAGAATAAACATGGATACCACCATTAGTAGCAACAGCTATATATGTTGAATCATAAAGTGATTGTGGGTTTTCTTTAATAATGATTTGGTTTACACCTGAGCTTACAAAACTTGGAGAAGTTCTAACCCCATTTACATCATTTGGTAAATTAGTATATCTACTTATTCCTTCCCAATAATAAATATCAGAATTGTTAGCATTATATCCACGATAAACTAATCTGCCTCCTAAATAAACAACTTCCATCTCAGAGCGGTCATCAACTGCTATTGACATTGATTGATAAGTTCCAGCTGCATTAGAATAAGAAGCAGGAGTTGTTTGTTTCCATTGAATATCTGTTACATCATCAGTTCTAAATAAAACATCTTTGTATACGTTTGAATCAGCATAAGCTGTGTAAATATAAAGTTTATTAGGATTTTTAATTCCGTATGCAAGTCTTGTACGGAAAAGCATCATAAACTTAGCGTCAAAAGGTTTGATTTGATTTGCTCCGAAGATTACAGGATTTGTTGTAAAATTATCAGTAGACAGACTTACCTTAAGCTCTCCATCATTATAAGCAGTAGCAATATTGCCATTTTTAGAAATTACAATTTCATCAACAAATGATGTGTTAGGTATTATCGCTACGTTAGTCCAGCTGCTTGCGTCTTGACTTAGTTTGAAAAGACCAGCTCCATGAGTAGCAACATAAACATCGTTTGTTATTTGATTTACAGCAATACTATTAATGAATGCTTTTCCATCACCATTATTGAAAGCCTCTGGAACAGTAAAATCAAGGATTTCAAAGTTAAGGTTTTGAGCAATCCAATTATATTTATCTTGGTCATTGCTTAAAGTTGAGCTCCAATTAGTTTGGCTTGGTTGGTTTGATTTATAAACCCCGCCACCTAACATGCCTATTCTTTCGTTATTAATTCCAAATCCTGTATTCATATATGCAGATTCACCTGTACCTACATAAATTACACCATTATTGTCTTGAGCAATAGATGTTACAGCAAGGTTAGCACCTTGACCTAAATTGATTTCTTGCCAGTTCTTACCATCATTAACACTAACGTAAAGTCCACCAGCAACACCGCCAGCATAAATTACTTTGTCGTTAAAACGGTCAAAGACAATTGCTCTTGAACGACCACTAACATTATCAGGTCCAAGTGAAATCCAATCTTGTGCAATTGCAGAAAAACTTGCAATACTGCCAAGCACGAAAACTACTAATCCAAATAGTAACTTTTTGTTTTTCATAAATTTGTATGTTTGATTTTAATAAAAATATTCGCTTACAAGTGAGCAAAGATACAAAATAATTGAATAATACAATTAGAAATCTATCTTTTTTGCTAATATACTTATTATTGGAGTAGGGAAATATTGATTAATTATCATTGTATTAGCAAGATACATAAATTAGCTATTTTGGATATAAAAATCTGTAATTTAATTCAATAAAAAGAACTTTATATTGCCTCTTTATATTACCTACTTTTGGAAGATAAATTTGATTTACTCCAAATTAAATCAAGGAAGAATTTAATAAAGTCAAGTTTCGTGGGATTTTTATTTGACTTAAAAGAATTTTTATTTGATTTCAATACCACTATGGTAGCTATGACAACACCATTATGGTACCTACCACACGAGTGTTATGGTACCTACCACATGAGTGTTATGGTAGCTACCATAATGTATATTTTGAAAAATAGGTGATTTCTTAAGGATTTAACGAACTTAATCTCTTGTAATTGCAAAGATAAGAAAAATTATTGAATTAAGGAGTAAAAATATAGTTTTTTTCTCTTTTATTTCTTTAATAATAAATATGACAATTTGTCGTTAAACCATAGTATTGGTTTAGGTTTTGATAGAAGCTTATACCTTAATAATATATTTAAACTGATATATTCTAAAAACTAAGAAATAATCAAATCTAAAATACAAGTAAATATGGTAGATATTATTGAATTAAATGAAAAGATTAATTTAGAAAGTGCTTTTGTAGATGCAATTAATAATGAGATTAATAAATCCATTATAGGGCAAAAGCAAATGATAGAAAGATTGATAATAGGACTACTCTCAAATGGACATATACTTTTGGAAGGGGTTCCTGGGCTTGCAAAAACACAAGCAATTAATACTCTTGCCAAAGCAATAGATGCTAAGTTCTCGAGAATTCAATTTACCCCCGATTTGCTACCAGCAGACCTAATAGGTACAATGATTTACAGTCCTAAGGATGAAAATTTCTCTGTAAAGAAAGGTCCGATATTTTCCAACTTTATTTTAGCAGATGAAATAAACCGAGCTCCAGCCAAGGTTCAGTCAGCTCTTTTAGAAGCAATGCAAGAAAGGCAGGTAACTATTGGTGAAAACACCTATAAGCTTGAAGAGCCTTTCTTAGTCCTTGCTACCCAAAACCCAATTGAGCAGGAAGGAACTTATACATTGCCAGAGGCTCAGTTAGATCGTTTTATGATGAAAGTCGTAATAACTTATCCAAAGAAAGAGGAAGAAAAACTAATTTTAAGGCAACAAATTGGAGCTGTATTACCAAAGATAGAAGCAGCTGTAAACACTAAGCAAATCCTTCATGCAAGAGAGGTTGTAAAACAAATTTATATTGACGAGAAAATAGAAAACTATATTACTGATATTGTATTTGCAACTCGTTTTCCAGAGCAATATAATTTAGAAAAGCTAAAAGAATATATTAGCTATGGAGCATCGCCAAGAGCAACAATTAATCTTGCCTTAGCCTCAAGAGCTTATGCCTTTATAAAGAGAAGAGGTTATGTAATTCCTGAGGATGTAAGAGCAGTTTGTTTGGATGTAATGCGACATAGAATAGGACTAACCTATGAGGCAGAGGCAGAAAATATTACCACCGAGGATATAATTAACGATATTATAAATCGAGTAGATGTTCCTTAATATATTATGACGGAAGATTTATTAAAGAAAGTAAGAAAGATAGAGATAAAGACTAAGCGATTGTCGAGGAATATATTTTCGGGACAATATCATAGTGCTTTTAAGGGAAGAGGTATGGCCTTTTCGGAGGTAAGGGAATATATGTTTGGCGACGAGGTTCGTTCGATTGATTGGAATGTTACGGCTCGTTATAATCACCCTTATGTGAAAGTATTTGAAGAGGAAAGAGAGCTTACTGTTATTCTATTAATAGATGTAAGTGGTTCTACATTTTTTGGAACTAAATCCAATCTCAAATCGGATATAATTACCGAGATAGCAGCGGTTATTTCTTTCTCAGCAATTCAGAATAACGATAAGGTAGGAGTAATTTTCTTTTCCGATAAGGTAGAGAAATATATCCCTCCAAAAAAGGGAAGCTCACATATACTTAGAATAATAAGAGAGTTGATAACCTACAAACATTCCGATTCCAAGACTTCATTCTCTGAGCCTTTGAAGTTTATGAATAATGTTATCAAGAAGCAATCCACTTGTTTTTTAATAACCGATGGACTGGGAGAGTTTGACGATTCGCTTGAGATTCTTTCTCGTAAGCATGATTTATCAACTATTCTTGTAAACGATATAGCTGAAAGAGAAATACCTGATTTGGGTTTGGTATTATTGCATGATAATGAAACCAACGAAGATATATGGGTCGATACCTCTGATAAGAAACTAATATCTTCATATAGGAAAAACTCAGAGGAAAGAGTCTCTAAACTCCAAAATAAATTTAAAAGGATAGGTATTGATTATATAAATGTGGAAACAAATAAGGATTATATCCCACTTCTTATGCAATTATTTCAAAAAGGAGGAAGAAAATGAAAAGATTATCATTGTTAGTTTTAGTTTTTTCAATATTATTCATCCCTTCTATTTATTCTCAAAACCCAAAATTAGACAGGGATAAATTATATATTGGAGATAAGTTTACCTATACCTATAAGATCGATGATTCAAAGAAAAATGAGGTATTAAAGGAAAGACTTATTCCAAATGAAAATTATGAGATAGTATCAAAAAAGATAGATACAACAAAAGTAGATGATAAGGATATTATTGAGATTAAGTATGAATTAATATCCTTTACAGCGGGAAATTACTGTATTTATGATATTGACTCAAACAAATTGGATATAGAGGTGATGAATTTTCCTATCGATACAACTAAGATAGAGATTAAGGATATTAAGGCAAACGCTAAGGAACCATATACTTTTAGAGAAATTCTACCAATTATCCTTTTAGTAATTCTGATAATAGGATTGCTTGTTCTTTCATACTATCTATATAAATATTGGAAAAAGAATAATAAGAAAGGAATAAAGGAGATATTCTCAAAACCTCAAATTCAATTACCTGCACATATTATTGCAATAGAGGCATTAGAAAACTTAAGAAAAGAAAGATTATGCGAAAGAGGAGAGAATAAGAGATATTATTCTTTGATTTCAGACATTCTTCGCCAATATATCTCCGATAGGTTTTCAATTGCAGCTATGGAAATGACAAGTAATGAGATATTCTCTGCAATAGAAAGTATTAAAGAGATTGATACACCCAATAAACTAATCTTAGAGTCAATTCTCAATAAATCAGACTTAGTTAAGTTTGCAAAGCTAATCCCTGATTCTTTTACCGATGATAAGGTAATAAAGGACTCCCTTGAGTTTGTAAATAATACTAAGAAAGAAGAAAATGATGAGTTAAAAAAGGAGGTTGAAGATGTTAAGTAGTCTAAGCTTTCAGTATCCTTATTTCCTAATATCTTTAATTATTATTCCTTTGTTAATCCTTTGGCAATACTATTATAATAAGAAGAGATATACCCAAATTAGGTATTCCGAATTGCAACTCCTAAAGACCCAAAACAAATCTCTAAAGTATAAGTTAAGATATTTGCCGGATGTGCTTCGTTATATAATTATTATCTTATTAATAATTGTAGTTTCAAGACCACAGAGCTATTTATCTAAAAATGAGAAAAACATTGAGGGGGTAGATATTATCCTAACCTTGGATATTTCAAGCTCAATGCTTGCTGAGGATTTTCGCCCAAATAGGTTAGAGGCAGCAAAGAAGGTAGCCAAGGATTTTGTTACTTCAAGAAATACCGATAATATTGGGCTTGTAGTCTTCTCTGGTGAGGCTTTTACACAATGTCCTCCAACAACAGACCAGAAAATACTTATTGAATTAATTGAAAAAGTTGAAAGTGGAGTTATATCCGATGGAACTGCAATAGGAGATGGAATAGCAACAGCAATAAATAGGGTTAAGGACAATAAGACAAAGAGCAAGGTTATTATCCTATTAACCGATGGAGTAAATAATATGGGCTCAATTGACCCAATAACAGCTGCCGAATTAGCAAAAGAGTATAATATTAGATTATATACAATTGGAATAGGCAAGATGGGAACAGCACCTTATCCAGTTCAAACACCTTTTGGAAAGCAATATCAGAATATAGAAGTTAAGATTGATGAAGGCTTGCTTTCTGAAGTTGCAAATATCACAGGAGGAAAATACTTCCGTTCAAAAGATTTAGAATCTCTAAAGGAAATTTTTACTGAAATAGACAAGATGGAGAAATCTATTATCGATGTGTCTTATTATAAGGATAAGAAGGATTTAGGTGTTCCAATTCTTTATTTTGCACTTGTGCTTTTAGTTATTGAGATTGTTTTAAGGAAAACTTATTTAAGAAAGGGAGTGTAATTATGTTTAGAATCCAAACGCCAGAAGTTTTATATTTGTTAATCTTAATACCGCTATTTGTATTTCTATACATTCTATATACAAGAAAGAAGAAAAGAAAATTATACTCTTTTATCGATAAGGGTTTATGCGAGGCAATAATTCCAGAGCTATCATTTGGAAAGCATTGGCTAAAGTTTATTTTAATTCTAATTGCCTATTTCTTTCTTGTAGTTGCTATTGCAAATCCTCAAATAGGGACTTCATTGGAGAAAAGCCAAAGAAAGGGTAGCGACTTAATGATATGCTTAGATATATCAAATAGTATGTATGCCGAGGATATTAAACCAAATAGAATATCAAGAGCAAAACAAGCCTTGAATAGATTAGTTGACCAATTGAATGGAGATAGGATAGGAATAGTTGTATTTGCGGGAAGCTCCTTTGTTCAATTACCAATTACCAATGATTATGGAGCTGCTAAAACTTTTATAGATATTATCGACCCCTCGATGATAGTTAACCAAGGAACAGTAATTGGTCAAGCATTGAAAATGGCAGAGGAAAGCTTTGGAGAAGAAGTAAATGATAAGAGTAAAAGTATTATACTTATTTCTGATGGTGAGGATAACGATGAGGAGGCTATTGTTACGGCAAAAGATATAGCCAAAAAAGGAATAGTAATAAATACAATAGGATTAGGATTAAAAGAAGGAGCTTTAATTCCGATTACTACAAATGCTGGGAAAAAAGATTACAAAAAGACATCTGATGGCTCCTATGTTATGACTCGAATTAATGAAGAGCTTTTACAAGATATTGCAAAGGTTGGCAATGGAGAGTATTTAAGGGCTAATAATGCAAGTATTGGGCTTGATAATATACTTGCAAGAATTAATAAGATGGAGAAAAACGAGTATAACGCAGTAATATATAAAGAATATGAAAGCAGGTTTTATATATTTGCTTTTATTGCCTTGCTTATATTAGTTATTGATTACTTAGTTTTTGAAAGGAAGAATAAATATATTAATAGGAAGTTTTTCTTTGGGAGGTAAGATATGAAAAGAATAGGATTATTGATAGGATTATTACTATTATTTATCTCTTGCGACAAAGCAAAGAATAATTTAAGAGATGGTAATAAGTATTTTGAGAAGGAGAAATACACTAAGGCTGAGGATAGTTATTTAAAGGCTTTAGGGGAAGACTCTTTATATATGAAGGCTAATTATAATATAGGGAACTCAAATTATAGACATAATTCAAAGTCAAATCTTGAGAAATCTCTACTTTATTATAATAGAGCCTTGGAGAGCAAGTTTAATGGAGATTCTAATTCGTATGCTCAAATCTATTATAATAAGGGAAACACGAATTTCTCTCTTGCATTAATGGATTCAAGTGCTGAGAAATCGGAAATGGAAAAGAAACTAAGAAGTGCAATAGAGGATTATAAGATGAGTCTTAAGATAAACCCAGATGATAGTGCTGCAAAATACAACCTATCTCTTGCAAGTTATCTATTAAAGAAACAAGAGGAGAATAAGAAGAATAATAAGGATAAAAAGCAAGAGCAGCAACAACAAAGTCAGCCTCAAAGTGCAGAAATGAAGAAATCGGACAAAAAGGATAGTGAAAACAAGGCTGAAATGTTAATGGAATCCGATAAAAATAAAGAGGGGAAAAGAATGTTGGAGGCATTAAAGAATAATGAAAAGAGAACTTTGGATAATTTGAAAAAAGATAAAGACCAAAAGTCCAACAGGTATAGAACAGATAAGGATTGGTAAACAAATCAAAAGCAATAATTAGTATGAAAAAGTATATATTTATATCTTTATTATCGTTGATAGCCTTTTTCTCTGGATATTCCCAAAATAGTTTTAGAGCAGAGGGACCAACTGCTATTGGTGTTGGAGAACAGTTTAGAGTTGTTTATACAGTTAATTCTAAAAAAATATCAAACTTCGTTGCCCCTGACTTTGGAGAATTTCAGGTTGTAGCAGGACCAATGCAAAGTTCAAGTTCCTATAGCTCTAATATCAATGGAGTGCAAACTCATAACACATCCGTTACCTTAACATACATATTAGTTGCTAATAAGGAAGGAACATTTACAATTGGACCCTCGAGAATAAATGTAGAAGGAAGTACATTAAAATCAAATGCACTTAAGATTAATGTATCAAAGAATCCTACCCAAACTCAAAGGTCGCAATATCAAGGTAGACCTCAAGCTCAGCCAAGTTTCCAGCAGAATAATGTAACAGTATTAGACGATAAGGCAATATTTGTAAAGGCAATATCTAATAAATCAACAGCCTATATTGGTCAGGAGATAATTATTACTTACAAACTATACACACTTGTTCCAGTATCAGAATTTCAAGTTAATAAGATGCCTGTAAATAGGGGATTTTGGATAGAGGAATTGGATATGTCGAAAGATCCAAGTATAAGCGAGGAAATAATTGATGGCAAGGTTTACCATGTTGCAACTCTAAGAAAGGTTATAGCATATCCTCAAGAAAGTGGGAAACTTACAATAGCTCCGCTGGATATTGATGTTCAAGCAATGATTAAAGTAAATCGGAATAAAAGAGTTTCAACAGGAGACCCTTTCTTCGATTCTTTCTTTAACGATCCATTTTTCCAATCAATGCAATCGGGATATGAAAGTGTAAAGAAGAATATTAAATCAAATTCGATTAGCGTTGATGTAAAACCTTTACCTAATACTAATTTGAATTTCTCAGGAGGGATAGGTAGCTTTAGTATTAAGGCAAGTGCAAATCCTTTGAAATGCAAGACCAATGAGGCAATTACTTTAAGATATACAATAAGTGGTGAGGGTAATTTAAGCTTAATTGATAAGATTGATTTAAACCTTCCAGAGGAGTTTGAAAGCTATGACCCAAACATTATTGACAACTATAATAAAACTCAATCAGGGATAAAGGGTAGTCGTACCTTTGAGTATATTATTATCCCAAGGGTAGAGGGGAGGATTAAGGTTCCTAAGGTTGATTTTGTTTATTTTGATATAAATGCTAAGCAGTACAAAACAATATCTACTAATGATTTTGAATTTGAAATAGAAAAAGGGAAAGCAGATAGAGGTTCTTATGAAAAACAATTAAGCGAAAGAGAAATCTATAAGAATAAGGATGTTGAATATATTAAAACTGAAAAGATAAGACCTGTAAGCTTCAATTCTTTCTATTTCTCACATCCCTATCTATATGTTATCCTTGCAATAATTCTATTATCCGTTATAGTTTTTATATTTCTACAAAATAAGAAATTAGAAAGCTCGAAGGATGTAGTAAATCTAAGGTATAAGACAGCAAGAAAGATGGCTAATCGAAGGTTTAAAAAAGCTAAGGCATATATGAATGCTAATATGAAGGAAGAGTTTTACGATGAGGTGGCTAAGGCTCTTTGGAATTACCTATTAGATAGGTTTAAGATTGAAAAGAAAGAATTAAGCCTCGATAATGTAGAAGATACTTTAAAGAGTAATAATATAGATTCACAAACAATAGAAAGACTTATCACTCTACTTAACTCATGTGAATTTGTCCGTTTTGGATATAGTAAACAAGAAGAGGGCTTAGTGGGACTATATAACGAGTCGATAGAAACAATTTCTCAAATTGAATCTCAGATAAAAAGATAGGACTATGAAGAAGTATATTTTAGTTTTATTATTAACTTGTATATCTGTTAATAATCTAAGTGCAGAAACTATTGAGGAGAAATTCTCTAAGGCTAATGATTTATATAAATCAAAAGAGTATGCCTTAGCATTGGATAAGTATTTGGAGATAAAAAACGAAAATACTATATCCGCTGACTTATATTATAATATTGGAAATACTTATTTTCGATTAAGCGATTATGCTAATAGTATACTTTATTTCGAAAGAGCATTGAAATTAGAACCCAAGAATAAGAGTATTCAAAATAATCTAAAGGTTGTAAAAGCAAGGCTTAAGGGAGATACTTATATATTAAGTAATTTCTTATTATTTGATTTATGGAAATCCCTTTATAATTCTTTTATGCCTAAAACTTGGATAATCCTAACTATTTCTCTATTTTTGCTCTCTGGTATTTGCTTTATTATCTACTATTATGCGATAGATAGAAAAGTATTATTCTTTTATACGTTCTTATCTCTATCCTTGCTTAGTGTATTATCTTTTTCATTGGGTTTATCTCGTCAGAATTACTTAAACGATACCTCTTATGCAATTGTTTTTGATGATAATGTTCAAGGAAAAGACTCAATAGACTCGAAGATAGACTCAGGGTTATCTTTTTATAAAGGACAAAAGGTTAAAATAATAGATGATTTGGATGCTTGGTATAAACTAAGATTGGAAGATGGTAAGGAAGTGTGGGGAATGAAAAAACATTTTGTAATAATATAATATTCAAAAGATATGAATAAGATTTGGACTTTTAGTATGGGCTTTGTCCTTTTTATTATTTTTTCCATAGGGCTAAATGCTCAGACAAAATGCATTGCTGAGTTTGTAATTCATGATGATATTATCCGCATTTGTAATAATGGATTGTATGGATATGCAGATAGGAATTTCAAAGAGATAATTCCACCACAATATGAGTATGGAAAAGCTTTTGATAATGGTTATTGCGTTGTTAAGAAGGATGGGAAATGGGGAGTAATAAATAAGAAGAATAAAGTCATTATTCCATTTATTTATAGAGATATTATTAATTATGGGAAAGGAATTTTTACAATTCATACCGATACATCTATCAATATAGCTAAGATAAGGACTAATAAATTGGATGTATATCCTGAAAAACTCCTTAATGTTATCAGAAAAGATGGTGGTTTTATTATTAGTTCTGTAAATGGAAAATCTGGAGTTATTGATTATGATTTGAATCTAATTATACCTTTCGAGCATGAAGGTATTCAGGATTACACCGAAGGGATGACAAAGATATCAATTTTTGTAGATGAGGAATTATTGATAGGCTATTATGATAATAAGGCAAGAGAAGTAATACCAAGGAAGTATATCTTAGGAACGAATTTCAGTAAATCGATGGCTGGAGTAATGAATGCAAGAAAAGAAGTAGTACCTGTTGGTCCTGATGATGATTGTTGTAATATTGCAAATCACTGTTATCATGTTTATTATCATGATTTGTATTGGGAGATTATAAACAATAAGGGTGAGAGAATTATTGATAGAAAATTCGATACAGTATTAAATCCTAATGAGGGGATGATGCCTGTTAGAAAAGATGGGAAATGGGGATATGTAAACAATAAGGGCAAATTAGTAGTTGATTGCATTTACGATAAGGTAAGTGATTTTAAAGAGGGATTAGCCTTTGTTGAGAAGGATTCTAAGGTGAAACTTATTAACAATAAGGGTAAGGATTTGACTGAGCCAATCTTCGATAAGATAGAGGTGAGCTATGAGACTTATAATTTCTATGGAGGTTATGCAGTTGTAAAGCAAAATCATTTTTATGGAATAATAGACAAAAAGGGGAGGGTAGTAGCTGATTTCCAATATGAGGCAGCTAAGCGTCATTCAGAAGGGCTTATACCTGTTACAAAAAATGGGAAAGCAGGATATATCAATACCAAAGGAGAGGTTGCAATTGATTTGATTTACGAATTTGCAGCACCATTTAAAGAAGGCTTTGCATACGTTAGACATAATAATGAGGCATTTATTATAAACACTAAGGGCAATTGTGCTTGGAATTGTGATTAGAATATGGAAAACAATGTAGAACAATGTGGTAGGGTAATTGATATTCGCCCAGGTAAGGTTGTTGTAAGTATTCTTTCATCCTCAATGTGTTCATCCTGCCATGCAAAAGGAGCTTGTGGGGCGTTGGATTCAAAGGATAAAGAAATAGAGGTTAAAACAGAGGATTATAATAAATATAAGATAGATGATAATGTAACTGTCTATATGGATAGAAAGCTTGGATTCAAAGCAGTATTCCTTGGCTTTTTACTCCCTTTTTTGATTATGATATCACTAATATTTCTAATTAAATTCCTTTTCCCAGAGGTTTTAGATATATATCTTGCACTTTCATCAATAACCTCATTAGTGATTTATTATTACCTGATTTATCTATTAAGAAATAAGATAGATAAGGAGTTTGTCTTTAAAATTAAAGCTCAATAAACCCAATTCCTTTATGAAAGACATAACTAAGGCTCATATTGCTATTCTAATAGTAAATATTATTTTTGGATTAAATATTCCTATCGCTAAAAAAGCATTGGGAGTTTTTGATTTTGATCCCCTTGCATTAAGCTTTTTAAGAATATCAGGAGCAGCAATAATATTTTGGATAGCCTCATTATTTATAAAAACAAAAAGAATTGAAAAGAAACATATACTCACCCTAATCCTTGCAGCATTATTTGGAATAAGCATTAATCAAATATCATTTATAGTAGGGCTAAAGACAACCTCCCCAATAGATGCATCCCTTATAATCACACTTACTCCAATAATTACCATGCTTATATCAGCACTCTATCTTAGAGAGCCGATTACAACTAAGAAATTTATTGGTGTATTTATAGGATTTATAGGGGCAATATTGCTAATCCTCTCAAGTAATAGTTTAGGCAATGGTTCAAGGTCTTTTATTGGGAATGCCCTTGTCTTTACAAGTTCATTCTCATATGCTTTATACTTAGTGTTTTTCAAGAAATTCATCTCAACCTATCATCCAATAGAGATAATGAAATGGATGTTTTTAATCTCCTCAATAATAATTTTACCATTTACATTTAACTCAGTTCAAGGAGCGATGAGTGGAGAATTTCCATTGGAGCTAATACTTAGAATAGGCTATGTAATAATAGGAGCAACATTCACAACCTATCTTCTAATCCCGATAGGACAAAAGAACCTCCGACCAACAACCCTATCGATGTATAACTACCTTCAACCAATAATAGCAGCAGTAGTAACAGTATTCTTCACCTCCGAGGTCTTCGGCTATCAGAAAATCATATCCACAATACTCGTATTTATGGGAGTATACATAGTAACCCAAAGTAAATCCCGAGCACAATTGGAAGAAGAAAAACGACTAAAAGCAGAAGCTCAATCCTTAAAAGAGAATAAAGATTGAGTATAGTAAGCTTATCTCTAAA
This sequence comes from Bacteroidota bacterium, assembly GCA_023415495.1. Taxonomy (GTDB): domain Bacteria; phylum Bacteroidota; class Bacteroidia; order Bacteroidales; family P3; genus UBA10566. The sequence continues at coordinate 14,405 of JAEZKK010000017.1, read as the reverse complement.
AGAAATGTTATTTTTCAGTTATAGGAAGTTCTTTAAAGAATTGTAATAAAGAAATTGTTTCCGTTCGTAGCTTTGTTTTAATAAATCGTTTCATTTTTTCGTCTGTCAGTTCTCCTAATCCATTAAGCAATCCCTTATCACTCATATTCCCCAGCATATCAATACATTCTTGCACATACTGAGAAAATGATTTTCCCATTCTACTTTCAACAATATTAATATTAATAGGAGTTTGTCTGTTCAAGAAGAACCAGCAGTCAAATATATCACGATTTGTGACCTCCTCTCTATCAAGTAAAGCACATAATTTATGAGCAAACATATCTGGCAAGGTTAAAACTTTTATATCTATACCAAGTAAGTTTTTTATTTCATAATGATTATCAAGTTCTCTGTTTGAAATTTCCACTTTCAATTTTCTTTCACCAAAGCCGTAATCCAGAACTATAATAGAACCATAAAATTTAATTGCCTCATCGAAAATCTTTCCATATTTCAATAAAATTCGATGAATCTTTTCGTAAACAATGTTCTCTTTTTTCTTATCAATTAAATTAAAATCTAAATCAACCGAAAAACGAGGCAAATCATAAAAAAACATCAAAGCAGTTCCTCCTTTGAAGCCAAGGCAATTTGCAAGCTCTATATCAGAATAAATATCCTTCAAGATTTGCATCATCAAAAACTTATGTTTATTTACATCAAGCATTTTTCAATAGTTTTGTTACTCTTTGGGTTAATTGTTTTGATTTATAAATCGGTAAAATCTCCAACAATAATTTTTTACTTAACGGATTGATATTATCAAAATAATAGTTCTTATTAAGGTACATAACATCAAGAAAAGCTCTTTCAGAAGTAGCAATATTAATATTATTTTCTCTATTAATTCCAATAGTATTTGCCAATACCTCATTTTTTAATTTACGATATTGATATTCTTTACCATCTATTTCAATAGAACGAGAAAGATAACTAATGGCAGTAATACGAGAATCATATTGAAAAACAATGCCAGCTTTTTGTAAAACAAATTCTAAAGAAATATAAGAAGGAGTATAAAGCAAACAAGCCAATTCCTCAGATTTATATTCTTTTTTAGTATAAATTCCCTTTCGAGGATTCATTAACTCCCCAGTTTTAACATAATAGTTAAGCTTTTTCCTTAAGACCAAACTATTAGTTTCACCAATAAGGAGAGCAATACTATTAAAGCTAAAAACAGTTCTCGAATCATTATAAATATCTAAAATCATACTACTATTTTGTGAACTAAAGGTACGAATATTTCGTACTTACAGTTCACAAAAATACACATTATTTTGATATAACAAATAAAAAAAGTTATATTGCTATTTCTATAACATTCCTTTGTGTAGGCTATTTCGTTGTGTGGGATATGTTATCCTTTTATATGTTATTGTAAATAAAATAAAGGATTGAAAATCTGTGCGGCATTATAGTAGCAACTTATCTTTCTGTTTTGCTTCCATTTCCTTCTTCTTTCTTACCTCTTCCTCTCTCTCTTCTCTCTCCACTTCCTCGATTGCCCATTTAAGGATGCTTAATTTCTTCTTTTGAATCTCTTCTTGTTTTTCTTTATCCGTTTGATTTTACATAACTATTTGATTTAATAATTAAAACTCCAACATCTGTTGATAAAATACTTCCTTGTCCATCATTGGATTTGTCGATTCCTTCATTTGTTCCACGAACGCTTCCGCCCTCATGTCTGCTATCTCCTCTATTTCCTCCTTGCTCCAAGTTTTCTTGTGAGTGGTTAGAAAGTCTATTACTATTTCCTTGTAATACTCTTTGTCCATTATTGGTATATTATTACTCATAACTATTGGGTTTTCTTGGGTTTTCTTTTCTTCAATTATTTTCTTAAACGATTTGAAGTCCATCTTTTTGTTTAGTCTCTGTCTTGCTTTTAGACTTAGGATTTGCTCTGGAGTTAGATTTGGTTTCATCAATTCCTCTTCTATCTCTTTCTGATATTTTTCTTTCGCTTGATGAAATGCCATTACTTGCATTACTTCCTCTTTTGTTGCTGTTTTTACTTCTTTTTCCATAACTCATAACTATTAGGTTTTTAAATGTGTTAATTTATTTAATTGCTTGTTTTATCAAACTCATTATATATTCCAAATTATCATCGTTCTTTACTAATGTTTTATAATCACCATTTCCATAATGACCCGTTTTAGACACATCTATCATTATCTTTTTCGGATCTTCTAATTGACCTTTTTTCAAATTAATAAGAATTGTTAGTGAGACAGATGAAATTATAATATCACAAAGAATTACATTATTTAATCTAAAAGACACCCAATATTTCTTTGACACAATATCTATTCCATCCTTTAAATTCAAAATTGCATTCTTAAACTTTTCATACAATTCAATTATTTCATCAGGCTTACCTTGCAAATGGTCTTCTTCGCTATAAACCTTTATCTCCTTTGAAATATCTTTATATGTATTATTTTTTTCTAAGATAGGTTTAATTGAAGGAGCTGATTTTGATTTCCCAATATTATTAATTGAAATAGTATTATTGCTATATCTCTTAACTTCCCATAACTCAATAGCAAAATCCTTGAAATTGGTAGCTTGAATTTGATTTTCTGTAAAATCTGAACTAACAAATACAACTCTTGATTGAGACCAATCAACATCATCCCTAAGCAAATTGTTTTTCATGTTCTCATTATACTCCAAAACAAAATCAGCCTTATAATTAAGCATAAGATTTAAGTAAGTAATACCTTGATCAAATACAGAATTGTTTTTATCCCTCTTGTATTCAATAATCACAAAAGAATTATTTTGCCTATCAAAAGCCAATGTATCAATTCTCTTATCCTTGATTGTAAACTCCGACTTAACCATTTCCAAGCCCATAATCAAACCCAAATTATCCTCAAAAACCCTTTGCATATCTCTTTCTAACTTAAAAGGCTTCTCACTAACGATTTCAGCTCTATTATCAGCTTCTAATTTGTATAATGTTATTTTGCTCATAATTGATAGGTGTTAATTATTTACTCCGTAAAGTGACTTTTGAAAATTAGTAAATACTTCTTTGATATTATTTATACCTCCAAGACTTTTTTTAGCATCTTCAAGGGAATTATATTTCATATTAATAAGGTCTTTAATATTATTATTACTTAATTGGCTTACTCCTGCTTTAATATATAAATCAACTAAGAAATTAACAAAATCCTTTTTGTTATCATTCAGATTACTATATATACTATCTCTATTTTCCTCAACTCTATCCAATCTTTTAATAGGCTTAATGGAATAAGCAATATACTCTAATACATCCAACAAATCACTTTCCTTTGCGTCAAAAATTTCTTGAAGAGCAGTTAATTTATCCACTCCAAAACCTGCAATCTCAAGTTTGTCTAATAGTTCTTCCCTTGAATGTGGATTAGCCCATATTTTTATTAATTCCTCCTTTGAATTAAAGTATTGTGGTAAATGACCGAATATCTTTTCAATAAATTCTTTTGTAGAAATTGGCTTGCCGTCAACATCCATAAACATATAATCTTTAATTACCTCAATTTCTCTCTTATCAGACAACTTAATAACAATCTTCTTTTTCTTACACACACAAGGCAATTGACCACATACTCTACAAGGTTCTTTTCCGCATACACAAGGACTTTCTCCGCATATCCCACAAGGCTCTTTTTCGCAAATGCAAGGCTTATGTCCACATTTGCTGCAAACTTTTGGAGGTTCGTTACCATCGCAAATGCAATCCACTTGGTTACATCTTGGGCAAATAGGCTCTCCGTCCCACTGAGGGTCTTGATATTTCTCGTAAGCCTTAACAAAGTCTAAGATTGAGAAATAAAGCTTATTATCAAATATACGAGTACCTCTACCTATAATTTGTTTAAACTCAATCATTGAGTTAATTGGTCGCATTAGAACAATGTTTCTAATATTTCTTGCATCTACTCCAGTTGAAAGTTTATGGGAGGTTGTAAGAATGGTAGGTATTAAATTTTCATTATCCTGAAACTGCCTTAAGTAATTCTCCCCAATAGTCCCATCATTAGCCGTTACCCTAACGCAATAATTAGGATTTTTAGAGTTGCTAAGTCTATTTATCATATCCCTAATTTTAGCTGCATGAGATTGATTATAACAAAAAACCAAAGTCTTATCATTAGGATTAATCTCATTAAGCATTTCTTTAACTCTTAGTTCATCTCTCTTTACTATTTCAATGTTACCATAATAAAAATCCTTTTCCTCATAAACCTTATCCTCATCAATCAAATCTTCTCCCTCAATTATATCATCATCCACGCTATATATATATTCATCAATTGTAGTTTTCATAACCACATGCCTAAAAGGAGTAAGAAAACCATCCTCAATACCTTGTTTTAAAGAATACTGATAAACAGGTTCTCCAAAATACTCATAAGTATTAACATTATCCGTTCTCTTAGGAGTGGCTGTTAATCCAAGCTGAAATGCACTTGAAAAGTAATCTAATATATCTCTCCAACGGCTTTCATCATTAGCACCCCCTCTATGGCATTCATCAATAATAATTAAATCGAAGAAATTCTCATCATATTGCTTATAAGAAGGCTCTCCCTCTGGAGTCATAAGAGTAGAAAAGATTGTAAAGTAAATGTTTTGAGCAGTAGGAACATTCTTATTTTCTCTAAAAGTCCTTGGAGTGATTCTTAAACAAAGTTTTTCATCAAAACCTCCAAAATCTGTTTGAGCTTGATTCGCTAAAATGTTTCTATCTGCCAAAAACAATATCCTTGGTCTTCTATCATCTCCCTTATTATTCCATTTTGTTTGGTAAAGCTTCCAAGCAATTTGAAAAGCAATAAAGGTTTTTCCAGTACCTGTTGCAAGTGTAAGTAATATTCTATTCCTCTTTTTTGCAATAGCATCCAATACCTTATTTACAGCATTTTCTTGATAGTAACGAGGCGTTTTATCGGGCTTAGTGAAAAAAGGAGTAAGAATAAACTTTTCTTTCCATCCCTCCAATTCACTGTAAGTATTATTCCAAAGTTGTTCAGGAGTTGGGTAAGTTTCTACTTCATCTTCAATGCCAGTAAGCATATCAATCTCATAAATCTTATCCCCATTTGTTGAATAAGTAAAGCGAATATTCATCATTTGGGCATAGAGCTTAGCCTGTGCCACTCCCTCATTATAATCTTTCTCATCGCTCTTAGCTTCAATGATTGCAAGTTTAATGCCCTTATAAACTAAGATATAATCAACCTTTAAAGCCCTACTCGAAGAAGAGCCAATCTTTCCATTAGTTAGCTTATAAGCATTTTGCTCAACAAGAACCCTACTCTCCTTAACAACCCCCCAACCACATTCCCTAAGTTTAGGATTAACCTTATCCAATCTTGTTTGTGCCTCGTTCATATCTATATAGTTTTTAATACAAAGGTATCGCAATTTGCGATAGGTTGCTCTTTGATGTTTTCTCCATAATTAAAAAAACAATAATATCTAATCCCTTTTACTCTTAATTTTCTCTTTTTCTATGTTTGAAGTCGCAATTTGCGATCTCATTATTTTTTATTCCACTCCTTCACGTTTATTTTCTATTCCGCTTCATTGTGTTTACTTTCTATTCCACGTCATTGCGAGGACGTAGTCCGAAGCAATCCAGTTCTTAGGCTTATGCATTTCTTTTTCTGGATTGCTTCGCCTTCGGCTCGCAATGACGGAAGAGCCACTAATAAGAAAACGCTTCCCTCAAAAGCCCCTGCTTCAACTCCTCACAAAGCTCCAAAACCCTCTTATAATTCCCCTCCAACTCCTCACAATACCCCTTAATCCTATCCAAACTATTTACAATCTCCTCTTGTTCTTTAATTGATTTAGGGAAAGAGAGATTAAAAACTGATAATTGTTTTGAATTTGCTCCAGGTTGTGCAGCTCTACCAGAAGAAATAATTTTTATATAATCGTACCATTCTTTACTTTGTAAGCAATATCCAATTAAATTAGGGAACAGTATACTTTTGTCTAATCTAAATCTTATCAAATATGATGCAAAAACAGAATTAACATCCTCTTTTATGATTTTATTAAATCCTGTTGTTGCCCCTGTTCTTGCTATTACTAAATCACCTTCAATAAGTTTATATTTTTCAAACTCCTCACTTGAAACTTCACAATAAGGAACATTATCCCAATCTATTATTGGTTGTGAAATATCTGTTATCCTTAAATACTTTGCATTACCTTTATATAAGCTTGATTTTGATGTAAAACCATAACTAATATCGTTTGAAACTCCCCCCAATGTCTTAGTTTCCCAACCTTCCTTTGGAGATAGTTCTTCTCTTAATGCACTTTGGAAAAGCTCTTTTGAATTATCAAGATTCTTTTTTGCTGTTTCTTTTAAACTATCAATCAATTCAAAACCCTTATCCAACCTCTCCACAATCTCCTCTTGTTCTTTAATTGGAGGGATAGGGATAGGAATTTGTTTTAATATTTTTACAGAAGCAACATTTTCTACTGCAACACCTTGAGCCAATTTCTTTAATGTATCTTGGAAAGTTTCACTCTCTATATAACATTTGAGATATGTATTTATTATTTCTTTTTTTGTGGTTAGTTTCAGTAATGCTTGATTTATAATGCCTTCAGGAGCTGAATTAGGTACAATTGAAATTTTACCCATAGTTCCAGAACAGCTCATTATTAAATCTCCAGCACTAACTTTAAAGCGAGACATCTCACAAAATTTATTTGCATCTATAAAGTACCTAAATTCATATCTGTTATAGATTGCATTTTGTTGTTCATATACAGCATAACCTTTTTCTACAAAACAATTCTTTTTAAGACTTCCTCCAAATGGTCCTCTTACAAAATCACAAACTTCTCCGAGTGTTGTTATTTCCCATCCTTTTTTCATGTTCTTAGAGGGTTTTTAGGATTTGAGTTAGTAGGTTGTGGGAGGATTGGTTTAGGGTTTCTATTTCTTGGGCTATTTCCTTTGGGGTACGATGGTTTGTTATTTCAATTTTGTTAGGGTTCTTAACGCTTAGGTCGTAGGTTGAGGGGTCAAGGTCTGAAACATTAATCGACCATGAGTTTTCGCTCTCTTGTTGAGTTGGTTGAAGTGCAAGAAACTCCTCTAAGTCTTTTTCGTTTAGTGGGTTTGTTTTCCCAAGATTTCTATCTAAGTTTAATTGATAAAACCATACCTTTTGGGTAGGCTCTCCTTTTTTAAAGAATAGAACAACGGTCTTAACACCAGCACCTGTAAATGTGCCACCAGGTAAATCCAAGACAGCATAAAGATTACATTTCTCTAAAAGATGTTTTCTAAGAGCAACAGACGCATTATCTGAATTGGATAGAAATGTATTCTTAATAACAACTCCTGCTCTTCCTCCAGCTCTTAGATGCTTAATAAAATGTTCTAAGAATAAATAAGCCGTTTCGGAGCTTGGGATAGAAAAGTTTTGTTGAACATTAGCCTTTTCCTTACCACCAAAGGGTGGATTAGCAAGAATAATATCATATTTATCCCTTTCCTGAACATCTGAAAGTTTAATATCTAAGGTGTTGCCATGAATAATATTAGGAGCTTCAACCCCATGCAAAATCATATTCATAATACCAATAATATATGCAAGTCCTTTTTTCTCCCTACCAAAGAAACTATCAGTTTGAAGAGTTTGCATATCCTCAACGCTCTTAACCTTTTCATTTAAGTATTTATAAGCCTCACAAAGGAAACCAGCCGAGCCACAAGCACCATCATAAACAGTGTTTCCAATTTCAGGCTTTACAACCTCTACAATAGTACGAATCAAAGGTCTTGGAGTATAATATTCTCCTCCATTCTTACCAGCGTTGCCCATCATCTGTATTCTGCTTTCATACAAATAAGACATCTCATGTTTTTCTTCTGAGGTTTGAAACTTTAGCCCATCAACCAACCACAACACCTCACGCAAAATACCCCCATCGGTAACCTTATTGTTCAATTCCCCAAATATCTCCCCAATCTTATATTGAATAGTCTTAAACGATTCAGCAGATTTTTTAAACTGCTTTAGAGTAGGGAAAAGAGTTTTATTAATAAAATCAATTAAATCCTCACCAGTCAAAGCCTTAATAACATCCCTTTCTCCGTTTGTTTTCTTAGGAGCAGCCCAATTTCTCCACTTTATTTCCTCTGGAATAATCTCAGTGTACTGCTTCCCCATTAGCTCAGCAGCATCTCTGTTTTCATTTTCATAGTCGTTTAGATATTTCAAAAACAATATCCACGAGCTTTGCTCCACATAGTCCAAAGCATTACTACAACCAGCATCTTTCCACAAAAGGTTATCAATATTCTTAAATGTATTCTCAAACATATATATTAGATTAATTCTCATTTCAATCCCCAAAGATACAAATAATAATTAATAAAAATCATAGAGTTAAATTATTTTGTTTATCAGGATTCTTTCTGACGAAAGCAGCAAACCGATAAGCAATGCCTATGTCTCGCAATAAAGAGAGAGAGTAATTATTGTATTGCTTCAAAAATTTAAGTAAGATTTTGGTTGAGCTTCAATAATTCTTTGTAACTTTACAACTTTAAATTTTTAATGTTATGGAAGAAGAAAAAAAGCAATATGTTAGATTATACAATTCTTTAAAAAAAAAGCAATGTGAAGATATTATTTTAATGTGGGAAAAAAGTTTTCTTGAAGATTATTATAATAGGATGAAAGAAATTAAACTTTATTGTAAGAAGAAAGATTGTGATTTTCTATCGGCTTTATTTCTTATCTATAAAAATATTTCTATTCCAGACATGTGTATTTTATGCTTTTATGATACATATATTGATAAAGTAGGTGAAATGCAAGTTACCTCTGAAGATAAATGTGAATATGAATATTTAACTATAGATGAAATTGAGGAATTCCTTCAAAGAAGATTAATGCATGTTAAGAAAACTAAATATCCTTACGAAAACAAACAGGTGTTTATAGATAGAATATTAGATTCTGTGAGAGAAAAAGGATGCTTTGATATTTTTTCAATTGAAGCTAATTATGATGGAGCTATACTATCAAATGAAAATGAATTTTTTTGGTATCTATACGAATTATTTTTTGAATATATAAATAGAAATGTTGTAAAAGAGGATATTAAGAATTTAGAAATGATTATTAAAAGAATAATTATTGAGAGACAAAAGGATACAGAAAAGTTAATGAATAATATCTTGATAAAGTATTATGAATTTGATGATAATGATTTTTCAAAAATGTCTGATTTAGAAAAACAAATGTATATTCCTTATGATACAACTTCTAAATATATACCAATAGAAAAAGAAGTTGAAAATCCAAGTTTAGATAATATTAATCAAGATAATGATATTAAAAATAGTATCAATATAGATATAGAGGCTTTTAAAGCATACTTTAAACCAAATCTTACATCTGAAAGTGAAGATTCAATATTCAATAGATTAATAACAGATTTAAAAGGTAGCTTAAATGGATATAATGAAAGTGATATTTTAGCTATTTCAAAAATCATATATGAATGTGGAGGATTACATCATAGTAAAAAGCCATCAACCCCAAGAAAATGGTATATAGAGTTTTGTTCATTAATAAATCGGAGAGTTTCAACAATTAAACCAAATCAAATTAAAAAGCAATTTAAAAAGCTAAAGGATACTTATGAATATATATATAATCAATAATTTTTCCCTGATTTTTCCCTTTCCCTTTTTCCCTTTTTGTACTTTAGCCCTTACATTGTAAGGGTTTTCTTTTTTTCCCAATTTCCCTTTTTTAGTCTGACTATCATGTTTTTTAATTTTGCGAATTGAAATATATGGGCTTTTGTTTAATATACCACTAAGGGGTATGTTTTATTCTATTTATCCATTTATTTTGCAAATGTGATTAAGAGATATCTATTTCAAAATCGCAATCCAAAACAGAGAAAAAGGGTTTGGCTGAGTGTTTGCAAACCTTACTTAATATAAGGGATAATTATAGCGCTGTAATTTGAACTTATATATAAAGTAAAAAGCAAAACCCTCTTTCTTGATTGGATAATTAAATAAAGTATAAAATTAAAAATTTATTCAAGATGTATAATCAAAGAAAAAGAAAATGTGAGTGTTTTGAAACTCGCTCAAGCATAAATGCAAATAGGTATAATATTAATAGTGATTTAACTTTAATGCCTATTTTTCCACAGGAGCTGACCAAAGAGGAGGCTGAGGAATTTCCTTTAGGGGATTTTCTAAATAGATTAAACAAAGCAAGGGAAGATATTGCTAAGGATATTCTTGAGAACGATAGGGCTTTTAGAGAGAGAGTTGATAAGGCTGAGGATGTTTCTATTAAGGAAATAACTGATGGTTATCCTTATAGAACTATTGTCGATTTCTGCCAAAACTATTTTGAACCTTTATGTATGGATTCAGATGATAAGACTTGCATTAGATGTAAGGATTTGTATATCGATGAAATGCATAAAAAACTTTGTATGTATGAATTTAAAAAATTGTAGTACGTATGAAGAGTAAAAACAAAAATACTTTCGGCTCTGTGATTATGCAGAGCCCTAAGTGTCCTAATCGATTTGGGATATATTCTACTAAATTAGGTATTTGGATTCTTCCACCACATTATACAATTCAAGAGGTGCTAAATATTTCAAAACAAGGTCTTATTTCAAGGCTTAAAAAGCTTAGCAAACGTGTTGTAGGTGGTATGCTTAAAGAGCCTTTTATCAAACAAAGGCTAAGGCTAATGGAACAAAGGGATATTAAGGAGTATCAAGACAAATATAATGTTGAGTATATCTCTGAAATATGCTTTAATTTTCATATCGACTTATGCCGAAATACAACTAATCGTGATTGCTTGAAATGCAATTATCTAACCATTAATCAATTTAATAAGCAAAAGTATGGAAAGTAATAAAACAAATAAAGAAATGAAATATAAAAATTCAGAAAATAAAAAGGAGAGCAAAAAGAAGTACTCTCAACAAAAAGAAGAACTCGAAAAAGCTCAATTGGAAAAAGAGAATCAAGAGAGAATTAAAAGAGCTAATAAGGCTAATAATCTCTATCCTCATAAACTTAAAGCTTTTGAGCAAATGCAAGAGGAGATTAATAAAGCAAATGAGCTTAATATAGAAGAAGCTGAGGCGTTTGAGGTTATTAGTGGTTCTACGCTTTTGGGCGATGATATTAAGGCGATACCTATGCTTATTCCTCCTTTATTCCATAGGATAGGCTTGGCATTGCTAATCGGCTCGTCAGATATTGGGAAGAGTACTATTTTACGTCAGTTATGTATCTGCATTGTTACAGGAAAACCTTTTCTTGGAATGGATGTACAACCAATTTTCAGACGTGCTTTATATGTCAGCTCGGAGGATGATGAGATGAGTATATCTTATCTCCTTAAACGTCAGAATAATGAGTTCAAACTTAAGCCTGAGGAATTGGAAGGTCTTAGATTTATTTTCGAGACTGACCAGCTCTTGGAGCGGCTTGAAAAGGAGTTAATGATTCAAAGATACGACGTTATAGTGATTGATGCATTGACCGACTTGATAAATTCAGATCTTTACAAAGCCAACGAAGTAAGATATTTCCTAAATCAATATTCTCAATTGGCGAAGAAATACGAGTGTCTTGTTATTTTCTTGCATCATACTAAGAAAAATGCTGAAAATCTTGCACCAAGCAAGAATAACTCTCTTGGTTCGCAAGCCATTGAAGCAAAATCAAGGCTTGTGCTTGAATTTAAGGCTAATCTTAATAATTCTACTATTAGGCATCTTTGCCCAGTAAAAGGGAACTTTATACCCTCAGAGATTAAGCGTAACTCTATCGATGTAATGTTTACAGATGACCTTACTTTCAAATCCCTTGGTACTAATACACCTTTTGATAAGATTAATACCAATGAAGTTAGCCTTTCAAAGCTTGAGGCAGAGTATAATGAAATTATCTCTCTAAAAGAGCAGGGATTGAATTATCGAGAGATAGGGCTTAAGTTCGGAGTGAGTCATACAACAATTCAAAGAAAGATTAAGACTTATGAAAAGCTTAAGAATGCTGAAACCATTATCAAAGATAAAAATTAATAATAAAGTTAATATGTGTACATCCCCCAAAAATCTCTGATTTGGGGGTGTACCTATTAACTATTAATCTTTGGTGCAAGGTACATTTATAGGGGTATGTTCCAAGCGTTCCATGCACCAAGAATATTTATATATTTGATATTGTGAATATTAAAAAAAAGAATAGAAAAATGGATTACAAATACAAATTAGAAAAATACAGTAGTAAATCGAAGCAAACTTGTCCCTCTTGCGGTAGGGCGAAGTGCTTTACAAGATATATTGACACTGAGAGTGGACAGTATATTAATGATAACGTGGGGATATGCGACCATAAGAACTCTTGTGGTTATCATCTTCCTCCTAAGGAGTTTAATGCCTTTAATGACCTTAGAGACTTTAAAAACTTTAGACCTATTCAAAAAAAAGAAGTAAGGAAAGAAAAAACCCTTTGTGAGATTGACCCTTACTACTTGAAATTAGCTTTGAAATGTGAGATTATCTCTGATTTTGAAACCTTTCTTCGCTCAAGTTTTACCCAAGAAGAGGTTGATAAGGCAACGGAAAGATATTTCCTTTCTTCAAATAAGGATGGACATGTGGTTTATTGGCAGATAGATAACCTCTCGAGGATAAGAACAGGGAAGATAATGGCGTATAATCAAATCACCGGCAAGAGATTAAAAGAAGATAATTTAAAAATTAAGCCCCTAACTTGGGTGCATTCAGAGCTAAAACGCCAAATGCTATTAGATAAGGATTGGCAGCTTAGTCAGTGTCTGTTTGGCTTGCATCTATTGAATCAATTCCCTGATAAGAGGGTGAATATAGTTGAGGGTGAGAAGACTGCGGTTATTATGTCGATATTCTTGCCAGAGGAATTATGGATGAGCACAGGTGGATTTGATGGTTTGAATAAGGAAAAGCTAATGCCATTAAAAGGAAGGCAAATAAGGCTGTTTCCCGACCTTGGGTGTTATGATGGTTGGTTGTTAAAGGCGGAGGAGATAATGAAGTCAGACCAATTAAAAATAGAAGTATTCAAAGGTTTAGAAGAATTTGATAAGGATTTAGGATTAAAAGAAGGAGATGACCTTGCAGACCTTTATTTGAGTTGTAAATTTTAAATTTTAAATTATATGGAAGAGAATTTATTACCAAAGTATACGCTTAAAGATGTTTTGAATATTTTGCAAATATCTCAAACCACATTGTATAAGCTTAGAAAAGAAAACGGACTATTAACCAAGAAGGTAAAACGCCGTTATTGTGCAAAAGAGATAGAGGAATTAGGAAGATTAATCCTAAAACAATACGAAGACCCTCCATAGAAATGGAATCAAATTACAGAAAAATAGAATCAAATTCCAGAAAATTAGAATCAAATTCCAGAAAATTAGAATCAAATTCCAGAAAAATAGAATCAAATTACAATTATTACCCCTGACCCTGAAAGGGTCAAAGGTTTATAGAAAATTGGAATTAATATATCGTTATCTGACCCTGAAAGGGTCAAAGGTTTATAGAAATAAAATGATTTGTTTCATTATCCGACCCCGACGGGGTCGTAGATTGGTTGTGTGATATTTCGTTTTTTCTACAAACCTTTCACCCCTTCGGGGTAATTGATTGGTTGAAATGATTTTTTCGAAATTAATTTATTCGAGGGTAATTGATTGATAAGATATATTTAAACAAAACTATTCAAAGTTTTATCAAACTAAATGCAATACAATCAAATCTAATCATCTAAAACACTTGCACATGTCAAATATTTTACGTATCTTTGTAAAGTTAAATTAAGGGAAAAGGATGAAACTTATTTTAGTGAAGAAATCCGGAGTTCTAATCAAAATGAAGGTTAAGTCTGAATGTCCTTAATTATACAATTTAATTATTTATTAACCCATTAAATTTTATTATTATGGCAATTGAGTATGTAAGAGTAAAGAAAACTATTCACACTGGATTTAATCCAGGAGAGAAGTATTTAGCTCGAATTTTTAGAAGTGGAGATGTTAGTATGGATGAGTTATGCACAGAAATAACACAATCCACAACCGTTTCTTATCCCGATGTGTTAGCTTGTTTAAAGGCGTTGGAAATTAATGTTTCCAGACATATCCTTGCAGGCAGAGCAGTTAAGTTCAACCTCTTAGGTTCGTTTATTCCTGGCTTAAAAGCTAAGGCAATGGAGACTTTGGAGGAAGTAGATGCAAGTACAATAGTAAGGGCAAAGTGCAGGTTTTATC
>JAEZKK010000016.1 GCA_023415495.1 Bacteroidota bacterium | reverse complement strand
GTGGCTATAGCGTAGGTGATCACCTCTTACCATTCCGAACAGAGAAGTTAAGCCCTATTGCGCCGATGATACTGGACTAACCCGTCTGGGAAAGTAGGTAGCTGCCAAGACCTACAAATCTAACCCTTAATCTTAATTGATTGAGGGTTTTTTTTATGTATATAAGTAAAAATCATTTGATCCTCAGCCTAAATAATCAGATAATTGACCCTTAAACATCAGATGATCGACCCCCAAACATCAAGTAAATCGACCCCAAACATCAAATGAAAATCAATAGAATTCTAATTGATAAAATTTTTGTCTATTGATGTTTTATTATTTTATTTTTGGTAGATATAAATTTTTTTCTATACCTTTGCAAAATGATTAATAGAGCTATTAAACTAATCTATTAATCCTTTGTTTTATTAATACTGAATATTATTTTTATGGAGAGTTTGATTTTAAAAGTTGCTGAGGATTTGTTTATGGATAAGGGCTTTAATGGGGTTTCTACAACAGAGATTGCTCAAAAGGTTGGGTGTAACCAAGCTTTAATTCATTATTATTATCGCACCAAGGCTAATTTATTTCAAAAGGTTTTTGAGAATAAATTAAGGTATTTGGTTTCTCAATTTGATATAACAGATGAAAATGAGGAGGATTTTGAAGAGAGATTAAGTAATCGAATATCTAAGCATTATGAAATCCTTAAGCAAAATCCTAAACTACCAATATTTATTTTGAATGAGATAAATAATAATTCAGAAACAATTCATTGGTTAAAAGAAGCATTTAAGAATAATATACCTAGCTTTATTGTAAAATTCCAAAAGGAACTTGACGAAGAAGTAAAAAGTAATAGAATTAGAGAAGTAAACGCTATGGATTTAATTTTAAATATTATATCTCTTAATGTTTTTATGTTTATAAGCCTTCCTATAGTCGAGTATGTTTTTAATTCACAAAATGAGAGTATTGATCAATTTGTTGAAAATAGGAAGAAAGAAATAATACAAACTATTTTAAATAGTATTAGATTGAATAATAAGTAATAAATATTGATATATGAAAAAAGTATCTTTAACCATATTCTTAGTTTTCTTTTGTTCTTTGGGATTTTCTCAAATAAGTATTGATTATTGTCAGCAAAAAGCAAGAGAGAACTATCCTTTATATAAGAATTATAAACTATTGGAGAAGACAACAAATTTTACTCTTGAAAATGCGAATAGAAATTATCTTCCTCAGGTAAATTTTTCAATCAAAACAAGCTATCAATCCGATGTTACTAAGATTGATTTTGACTTGCCTTTTCCAATGAATATTGATTTTCCAGAAATGAAAAAAGACCAATATCAAGCATTTTTAGAAATTGGTCAATTGATTTGGGATGGAGGATTAACAAGTAATAAGAAGAAAGAAGCTAAAGCAGAATTAGAATCTCAAAATTCTACACTAGAAGTCGAATTATATAATCTTAAAGACAGGATTGCTAACATCTTTTTTGGAATATTAAGCATAAAAGAGCAAAAGACTCAAGCTTTATTAATGGAAAGGGAATTGGGTAGAAATATTAAGCAAATTGAAGCTTATATTGAAAGTGGTTTAGCTAACCAATCAGATTTGGATTTAATAAAAGTAGAGGAATTAACCATTAAGCAAAGGATTTCTGAAATAGAAATAATGGAGAAAACCTACATTAAATTATTATCTATTTTCATTGGAGAAGAATTAAGCGTTGATGCCGAATTTTCTGAACCAGAATTAAAAGTGTATAATCTTTCAAATAATATTTTCAGACCAGAACTTAAAGTATTTGATTCTCAAATTAAATTAATTGATATTAAAAAGAGATTGGTTAATAACCTAAGTATGCCTCAAATTTCTGTATTTGCTCAAGGAGGATATGGACGACCAGCACTTAATATGTTTAATGAAGATTTTGATTTTTATGGAATAATAGGGTTAAGATTAAATTGGAATATTAGTAGCTTATATACCAAATCAAATAAAATAAATATTTTGGAAGTAAATAAACAATTAGTCGAATCGAATAGAAATGCATTTCTATTTAATACAAATATTCAATTGGAAAACCAAAACTCTGAAATATCGAGATTAGAGAGTCAGTTGAAAAGAGATAATGAAATAATTCAGCTTAGAGAAAGAATAAAGAAAGCCTCTGAATTTAAATTAGAAAATGGTACAATAAGTGTAAGTGATTATATTAAGGATGTAAATGCAGAGGATATTTCAAAACAAAATCAAATTCTACATAGAATACAATTATTAATGTCAATTTATAAATATAATAATATAATAAATCAACCTTATGAGAAATAGAATAATAAAACTATCAATAATACTATTATTAATCTCTTGTGGGAAAGGAGATAATGAGCTTAACACAAGTGGAGTTTTTGAGGCGAAGGAAGTCCTTGTATCTGCTGAATCGACGGGTAAAATACTTTCGCTTCAAGTCGAAGAGGGAGATAAGATATCATTTGGGCAAAAATGTGGTTTAATCGATACTACTCAATTATATCTTAAACGTCAACAATTATTATATTCAATTCAAGCAGTAGGAGGGAGGAGTATAGATATAAATAAACAAATTGCAGCTCTTGAGGAAAATATAAAAAAGCTTAAGATTGAAAAGCAAAGGATAGAAAAACTTTTAGAAAAGAATGCTGCAAATAAAAAGCAATTGGATGATATTAATTCTAATATTACAGTAGCAGAGAAGCAATTATCAGCACAAAAGTCTTCTTTTGAAAAGGGTAATAAGTCTATTAGTTCAGAAGAGGCTTCTTTAAGAACACAAGTATTACAATTAAATGACCAATTAGATAAATCGAAAATTAAAAGTCCAATTGATGGCACAGTAATAACAAAATATACTGAAGAAGGAGAATTTGCAAATATTGGTAAACCTTTGTTTAAGGTTGCAGATATTGATAATATGATTCTTAGAATTTATCTTAACTCTTCACAAATAACTAAAATAAAATTAGGACAGGAGGTAAATGTTTTTGCAGATTTTGGAGATGAGAGAAGAGAGTATAAAGGGAAAATCACTTGGATTAGTTCGAAGGCAGAATTTACTCCAAAAGCAATTCAAGTTAAGGATGATAGAGATAATTTAGTGTATGCAGTTAAAATAATGGTTAAGAATGATGGTTATTTAAAAATTGGTATGTATGCCGATATAAAGCTATGAAAGTATTAAAGGTTAATAACATATCTAAGAAGTTTAATTCTGAATACGCTTTAAAGAATATTAGCTTTGAAGTTGAAAAAGGAGAGATATTTGGTATTATTGGTCCTGATGGAGCTGGTAAAACTACTTTATTTAGAATACTAACAACTTTAATTCTCTCTGATACTGGTAATGCAATGATAATTGAAAATGATATTATTAAAGATTACAAAGAAATTAGAAAAATCCTAGGCTATATGCCGGGGAGTTTCTCTCTTTATCATGATTTAAGCGTTGAGGAGAATCTTGAGTTTTTTGCAAGTGTTTTTAATGTAAGTATTGAGGATAATTATTATTTAATAAAGGATATTTATTCACATCTTCAGCCTTTTAAAAAAAGAAGAGCAGGGAATCTTTCTGGTGGTATGAAACAAAAATTAGCCCTTTCATGTGCTTTAATCCATAAGCCTGAGATATTGTTTTTGGATGAACCCACAACAGGAGTTGACCCAGTAAGTCGTAAGGAGTTTTGGCAAATGCTAAAAAGACTGCAAAATCAAGGAATTACAATTATTGTTTCAACACCCTATATGGATGAGGCAAAGCTTTGCGACAGAATAGCATTAATAAATAAAGGAGAGTTTATAGATATAGATTCTCCCGAAGCAATAATATCTAAATTTCCTAAGAAGCTTTTTCGAGTTGAAGGAGATAATATGCCTATGCTCTTAAAAGAATTACGAGAAAATACTAATATAGAAACATGCTATTCTTTTGGAGACTCATGTCATATAACTCTAAATAACGAAGATGAAGAAAATAATTATAAAGAAATTAAACCCACAATAGAAGATTATTTTATGAGACTATCAGAATAATATCTTCCAGTGGTAATGGATAATATCTTCCAGTAGTAATGGATAATATCTTCCAGTGGTAATGGGAGAAAAATAAAAACTAATATAAACAATGAAAACAGCAATTATTTATTATTCTAAGAAAGCTACAACTCAAAAGGTTGCTAAGATTATTTCAGAGAAATTGGATTCTCATGAAGGTTTAATCGATTTAAAGAATAAGCCTTTTTTTGATATTTCTACTTATGACAGAATAATTATCGGAAGTCCTATCTATGCAGGTAATAGTCATAATAAGGTTAAGAAATTCATCGCTTCAAATCTTAATCACTTGTTGAATAAGGAGGTAGGATTATATGTTTGCGGAATGGAAAGAGATGAGGCTAAGCAAAGGGAAGAGTTGGAAAGATCATTTCCAAAAGAGTTAATTGATAAAGCTAAATCAATACAATTCTTAGGAGGAGAGTTTTTGTTTGAAAATATGAATTTCTTTGAAAAGATGATAATTAAAAAGATAGCAAAAACAGATAAAAGCATTTCAGAAATAAACCACCAAAATATTGACAGGTTTGTTAAGGATATTTTATTATAAATAGCTGATAATGGGTGATGTAATTATTGTAAAGGATTTGACTAAGAGGTTTGGGCATTTTGTTGCTGTGGATAATATTTCTTTTAATGTGAAAAAGGGAGAGATATTTGGATTTTTGGGGGCTAATGGTGCAGGGAAGACTACGGCGATGAGGATATTATGTGGTTTAAGTCGACCAAGCTCAGGCAAGGCAATGGTTGGGGGTTTTGATATTAGACATGATTCAGAAAGGATTAAAAAGAATATTGGTTATATGAGCCAGAAATTCTCTCTTTATCAGGATTTAAAGGTTTGGGAAAATATAAAACTCTTTGCAGGTATTTATGGGATGAAGCGAAATGAAATAGCTTTAAAAACAGATATACTATTAAATGAATTAGGTTTTGAGAAAGAGAAGAATACACTTGTAAAAGACCTCCCTTTGGGATGGAAACAAAAGCTTGCTTTCTCGGTAGCGATATTTCATAACCCCAAGATAGTGTTTCTTGACGAGCCGACAGGTGGAGTTGACCCAATCACAAGAAGGCAGTTCTGGGAAATGATATACGATGCCTCACAAAAGGGAATAACAGTGTTTGTTACAACCCACTATATGGACGAGGCTGAGTATTGCGACAGAGTTTCGATAATGGTTGACGGAAGGATTGAGGCAATGTCGAGCCCTAAAGAATTGAAAAGAGAGTATAATACTGAGACAATTGATGAAGTATTTCATATATTAGCTAAAAAGTCCACAAGAAAAGAAATATAGATTATGAAACAATTCTTCTCATTTGCTAAAAAAGAATTTCTGCATATATTCCGTGATACCTGGACTATGATGATTATCTTGGTTTTGCCAGTAATTATGATGTTGCTTTTTGGTTACGCTGTAACAACTGAGGTTAGAGATACAAATGTTGGTATTCTGGATAATAGCCGTGATGAGATTAGCAATAGGCTTGTAGATAAATTGGATGAGAGTGAGTATTTCTCTGTAGTAAAGTCTTTTAATAATAATTCAGAGATAGATGAAGCCTTTCGACGTAGTGAGATTTCTATGGCGATAATTATTGAAAACGATTTTTCTAAGAAATTAATCACTAAAGATTCTCCAAAGATTCAGATAATAGCTGATGCCTCCGACCCCAACCATGCAAAATCGCTTGTTAACTATTCAAGCGGGATAATCTCTCAAAGTCTTATGCAAGAAGCAAAAGGAAATACTTTATCTTCACAAATCAACACAGAAATAAAACTATTATACAACTCATTAATGAAAAGTTCCTATAATTTTGTTCCTGGAGTTATGGGATTTATAATTATTATTGTTTGTGCAATGATGACCTCTATATCTATTGTTAGGGAAAGAGAGAGGGGGAGTATGGAATTATTATTAGTAAGTCCTGTTAAGCCAATTATTATTATTCTCTCAAAGGTAACTCCTTATTTCTTTATATCTATAATCAATATACTTACAATTTTTATTGTTTCTTATTTTGTTATGGGAGTGCCAATTAGGGGGAGTTTCTTTTGGGTTTTCGTTTTATGTATAGTTTATATTTTGGTTTCTCTTTCTTTGGGAATACTTGTTTCAACAATTGCTAAAACCCAATTGGTTGCCCTTGTTATAAGTGCAATTATTCTTCTAATGCCTTCAATGTTACTCTCTGGGATGATGTTCGATATTAGCAGTATGCCTTTAATCCTTCAGGGGATTGCTCAAATTATGCCAGCAAAATGGTTTATTAGTGCAATTAGAAAGCTAATGATTATGGGGGTTGATGTAAGATTTGTTATTAATGAGTTTTTAGTGTTGATTTTTATGGGTTTGGTTTTGATTCTTATCAGCCTTAAGAAATATAAAAATAGATTGGAGTAGATTATGTTAGGATATTTAATTGAGAAAGAGTTTAAACAAATTAAAAGAGATTGGATTCTACCAAAGTTAATCTTTATCTTCCCTTTTATTGCATTAATTCTTCTGCCTTATGCAGCGAATTTCGATATTAAAGATATAAGAGTCGTGGTTGTGGATAATGATAAAAGCTCCCAATCTAATCTTATCTTGAATAAATTTAGAGCCAATACTTCGTTAAATATTAATTATATAGAAGATACCTATTCAGAGGCAATGGAATTAATTCATGAGGATAGGGCAGATATGATAATTAATATTCCATTAGGGTTTGAAAAGGATTATATAGTAGATAAAAATGCTAATATATTGATAGCTGTTAATACTGTTAATGGGATGAAGGGTTCAATCAGTGCTATGTATGCTCAAAATATTATTAGCGATTTTTCTATTGAGAAAAACTCCTCTTTGCAAGTGATAAATTCTCCCACAATGGAAATCCTCCCTCTTTATGCCTTTAATAAAACTCTTAACTATAAATTCTTTATGGTTCCTGCCCTAATGGTGATGATACTTGCATTAATTTGTGGTTTTCTCCCGGCATTTAATATTGTTGGGGAAAAGGAAAAGGGCAATATGGAGCAAATCAATGTAACTCCAATAACCAAGCCTGTGTTTATTCTTTCAAAACTAATTCCTTATTGGATAATTGGAGCTATTGTAATGAGCATAGGTTTTCTTGTCGCTTGGCTTTTTTATGGTATTAAGCCAGAAGGGAGTATATTTACTGTCTATATATTTTCTTTTATCTTTACTCTTGCAATCTCAGGCTTTGGTCTGGTGCTTTCAAACTATGCTCAAACCTATCAGCAAGCAGTTTTTATGATGTTTTTCTTTATAATGATAATGATTTTAATGAGTGGACTCTATACTCCTTTTACTTCAATGCCACCTTGGGCTCAAACCATAGGCTCATTCAGCCCTTTGAAATACTTTATAGATATAATGAGATGCGTTTACCTAAAAGGGAGCAAATTTACTGAACTCCTTCCGCAACTTTACTCTCTTTTAGGATTTGTAATAGTAACCAACACCTGGGCAATCTTATCTTACAGAAAAAAGAATTAAGATAATAATTGATTAGTATTTGTCTATTGAATATGATTTCTTTTTTATTAATAACGCATTGAGTCTGCTGACATTTTGGTTACTGTTTCGTTCATGTAATTATAAAGTTTCACATAGGTTTTTGAAGAAGCGTCGCTTGTTTGTGGAGTAATTACTACAAAATTCGTTGTTGTTGGTGCTACATTATTATGGTCTACCCAAGTGCCTGAGTTAGCGTAAATAGTCTTTTGCCCATTTGTATTGGTTGATGCTATAATTTTTGCATCATGTGAATGACCAAAGATTACAATTCTTTTATTGGAATTAGGGTTTAAAAAATATTGGGTTTTTGCTTGGTTATCCGATTCAGTCGATGAAGCAGAATTTTTAATAGCTTGTAGAGTTGGAATATTTACTGGAACATTATTTAGTGCTTGTCTTTGACTCCAACTGTCTTGAACTCCTTTGAAAAGATTAACATCAATTTCTCCTCCATTTGTTAGTTGAAATGGAATTAAATCGTTAACAGAGAAATTACCAGAAAAGCCATTTATATTAGTAACTATCAATTCCTCATCAAATTTATTTTCAATTGGTAAAGCATTTATTGCCCATTGCCATAATTTCCAATAAGCGTATAAAAGAGTTTGGCTTTCTCCTCCAGTGGTGTTAAGAGAAAGCTCTGGTATTGTATCACCAGCAATAGTGCATTCTTGAGCTACGTGAAGTGCTGCTATTCTTGTAAAGAAATATCCTGGAGGTGTTATGCTGCCTGGAGCAATTGTTTGATTAGATATAGGGTCTGGAGCACAGAAGAAATTATAACGATGTCCGTGTTCAATAGCCAATATTGGTAAGTCATTAGGCACATAAGTACCCAAACCAAGGGAAATATCACGTGCTTGATTGATTCCTGGAAGAATTAGGCTTATGTTTTCAGCCGTAATTGTTAAGTCATGGTTGCCTGGAACGTAGGTAACTAATATTTTACCTTCTTGAATAATTGCATTGAATGCATCAATTACTCCCTTATTGGTTGTTGCAATACGTTGAACGTAATTTGCCTGGCTTTGTCCGTTATATGTGTCGATATTAGCTGGGACAAACCATTCGTCAAGCATATCCCCCGCAATTACAAGCTCTTTAACGTTGGCAGAATTTTTGATTTTGTAAAGAAGCTTTTCTAGAGCTTTAAGATTATTCTTGCATTCAGTGTACGCAAGGTCTGGTCCAAGGTGTAAATCGCTAATTACAACAATCATATTTCTTTGATTGCTACCATTATTAAATGGATCGATAGTATTGTCGTCTTTATCGGTATCTTTACATGAAGTAATTAAACCTAAGACCAAAATTATGCATAAAGCATTAAAAAAACTAATTGGTTTTTTCATATTTTTATTTTGAATATAATTTGCAACAAAGATAGATTAAAAAATTATGTGATTTACATATCACATAATTTTTTTTGAATATAATTATATACATCTTTACTATAATTAAATGTTGTTTGATTTAAAAAAAATGTATCTTTGCAAGGAAGTCGATATAATGCCATTATACTTGTGATATAATGCCATTAAATGGACGATATAATGGCATTATTCTTGGAATATAATGGCATTATATTAGATTGGAATCAAATTCCATTAGATTGGAATAGGATTTGGTGAGATTGAAATGGGGTTTAAGTAGTTCTTAATCAAATGAAATATATTAATTAAAAAACTATATTATTATGAGTAGAATTTTCGGTATTTGGAAGAAAAAATTTAAAGATTCCAATGGTAATGAGATTGAAAAGTATTATGCTTGTTCTAAAACAAATTCAATTGTTGACACAGAAGAGCTTGCCGAGAGAATTTCAAGTTCTTGTTCTCTAACTCAAGCTGATGTATTAGGTTGTTTGAAAGCATTATCTATTGAGATGAAACTCTCTTTTAACCAGGGGAGTAATGTTAAGCTTGATGGGATTGGCACCTTTGGGATTGGGATTTCAAGCGAAGGATTTGATGACCCAAAAAAAATTGACCCTAAAAAGGTAAAAGCAACCAAGATTACTTATAAAGCAGACAGAAAACTCTCAAAAGAAATTAAAGAAATGAAATTCATCGCCGAACAAAAACCACCAAAAGGTTATATTGCAAAGTCAGCAAAAACCCTTACTTCAATTGCATTACTTGTTTTCTTTTTGTCTTTAGCTCAAATGGGTTTTTCTCAAAATGAAACTTCAACATCAAAAGAAATTTCTTCAAAAGATTTTAACCATACTATTCAAACTCAATTGGGATATAGATGGATAGACGGTTATTTGGGCTCTTACAGCGTTAAAACCAATTTAATACCCTCTTATGAGCTTGATTATAAAAACACATACTTTGCAAAGTTGAGATATATTACTTATTCGGAAGACTATACTGGTAATATTTACTTAGTTGATTATAATGTTTATAATCCAATTAGAAGTACAAGATTAAATCTCTTTTCATTGGTTTTGAGTTATAACTTTTTGAATACAAATTCCAGTCATATATTAAAGCTTGGCTTAGATTTAGGTTATGGTCTTAATAATATGCTTTATGAGGGTGATATTAGAGAATACTATAATTATTTTGGAGTAGGCGGAGAGTTATCTTATAAGTATTTTATTACTGATAATATTGGCTTAGGCGGAGAAATAAATTATGGTTATGTATTTGGAAATAATAGATATCACCTAACTCATGGCGCAAACTTTACATTGAGTTTTAGGTTTTAGTGTTTTGGGCTTGTAAATATTGACTTTTGATTTATTACTAACTTATTTAAACAAAAAATACTTGATAAAATAAATATATATGTATTTACTTTATCAAGTATTCTTGGTTTGGAGATTTAGAAGTGCTTAGCCTCTGTTTCTTTTCTTAGGTGCTTTGTCTTTGTTGTGCATTTGCTTAGGTCCTTTTTGCATTAGCTTGCCCATAAACTCCTTTTCTAAGAAATAAAGGGTAGTTACTTTTTGTACAGGGATTGCTTTCTCAAATTCTTTAGCATATTTCTCTTTTACAGCAATTATTTCCTTTTCCATCTTTAAATGGTTATTAAGGATTTCCCTTGCTTGCGTTTCGCTTAATTTAGAAAAATCAGGTCTCATTGGTCTTTTTGTAGTATCTCTCTCAACCATAGGGCAGTTTCTGTCTCGAATAGCTTTCAGTTCTGCGTCATACTTATTAAATATTGGCCAAAACTTCATAGCTTCTTCTTCGCTAAGGTCTAATTTCTGAGTAATAAAAGCAATTTTGTGAGTTGTAATTTTCTTTTGAAAGCTTTCTTTATCAAAATTCCTATAACCATCTCCTCTCTTTGGTGGTTGTGCATTAAGATTTAATGCAAATGTTGCTATAAATAGCATTAAAATTAATCTTTTCATAAGTCTAATTCATTATAAGTTAAATAACTGTTATAATCTCCATGTAAATAATATTCCAAATACTCATACTCTTGTTCAGAAAATTCAATGTTTTCTACATTGTGTTCTTCTACAAATTTTTCTTGATTCAATAGGAGCTCTTCTATTGCTTCATTCTCTTGAGTTGTGGAAATGATTTTGGAGTTTTTATAAAACGAATCTTGGGTTTGACGAGCAATAATATTTGTATCCTCTTTAACTGGTAGGGTATAGAAAACTGTAGTTCCTATTCCTATAGCTAAAAGTACAACTGCTGCATATTTCAATATCTTTGTAGTAGAAAATTCAATACGCTTTTTAGGCTTATTGCTCAATATTTCTTTTTCCAGATTGTCGAAATAATTCTCAGGCACCTTAAAAGGATTCTTCTTACTTGTCATTTCTTTTTGATTCATTTTACTCTTTGACATTAGAAAATTGAAAAGGTTTAATTATCAAGATTAAATTTTATATTATCCTCCTTTAAGAGAGAGTCTTGTATCTTCTTTGCAGCAAAGTGGTAGGAGGACTTTAAAGCACTTTGGCTTGTATTCAAAATTTTTGACATTTCCTCAAAAGGCATTTCGTCATAGTAACGAAGGTTGAAGATTGCTCTTTGTTTGGTAGGGAGAGAGAGAATAGCTTTCTGGAGCTTTAGTTCAGCTTCATCGCTATCGAAAAGGGGGTCAGATTTTAGATTATCAATCATCTTGTTCTCTAAAGAAGAAAAACCAAGCATCAATCTCCTCTTTTTATTATTGAGGAAATTGATGCTATGGTTTAATGTAATTCTATAAATCCATGTTGAAAGAGAAGAGTCTTTTTTAAAGGTATCAAGGTTTTGGTAAATCTTGATAAATACATCTTGAGTTAAATCATTGGCGTCATCATGAGATAAAACCATACGCCTAATTTGCCAATATATCTTTTCCTTATACTCCTTTACTAATAAGGAATAACCTCTTTCTCTTGTTGTTTTCTCTTCAATTAATTCAAATATTTCTTCGTCGTTCATTCTATAATCTCTTAAAAAAATACTCTCCCTAATTGTAAGTTTATAAATAAGTATATTCTAATGATTATACATAGTTGTATCGTAGAAATTTAGAATTTCTTGGCACATCTTCCAAGCTCCTTGAGCTGGAGAGGAAGGATTAATCTCAATAGCAAGAGTATAATTATTCATTGCCAATTGCCAATTTTGTTCCTTGCGGAATATATTGCCTAATAAATAATAAGCATTATCTTCCTTAGGATTCTCTGATATAATAGAGTTTAATTCATCTTTAGCTTTTTGAATTTCTCCCTTATCTATTAATTTCTTAATCTCATTATACTTTATTTCTAAATCCATAATAATTAGTTTTTAATTAATTATTCTTCGTCTTCTTCTTCAGTACCTATTTGTTCAAAGACTCCATCCATTACAAATTCTAAATCAACATCAAATTTTGTTTTATCTGTCAATTCATAATCAAATTCTATAAAGGAATCCTCTTCGTTGAAATCAATAAATATTGTATAGTTATCATATTTCTTTTCAATAGGCTCTTCAGTTTGAAAAAACATTTCTATATTCTCTACTATTTTCTCAATAAGCTCTTCGCTGTTTTTCTTAATCTCTGGGTTCATTTTGTTTTTGTTTGTTTATATTATTTCACCTATTAGGTCAAATTCTACAGCATCCACAATGCGAATATTATAGAACTTGCCTATCTCTAATTTGTATGTATCTGGGATTAGTACCTCGTTGTCCACCTCTGGCGAATCGTATTGAGTTCTCCCTACCCAAAAGTCTTGGTCTCTTCTATCTATTACCACCTCATAAGTCTTGCCAATCTTTTCTTGGTTAATCTCTAATGAAATGTTTTGTTGAATATATAGAATCTCGTCCAATCTCTCAATCTTTGTTTCTTGTGGTATAATATCTTCCAATTCGTATGCAGGAGTTCCTTCTTCTTCCGAATAAGTAAAAGCTCCCATTCTATCGAAACGAGAATTAGTTACAAATTCCTTTAATTCCTCAAACTCTTCTTCTCCTTCGTTAGGATATCCCACAATAAATGTTGTTCTAAAAGCAATATCTGGAATAATCGCTCTAATATCATTAACTAATTTTATTGTTCCTTCCTTATCAATATTTCTATTCATTGAAGAAAGTATTGAAGTGGAAATATGTTGCAAAGGAAGGTCAATGTATTTACAAATCTTCTCTTCCTTAGCCATTAGTTCAATAACCTCCATTGGAAATTGGTGAGGATAGGCATATTGCAACCTTATCCATTTTAAGTCCTCAATTTTCACTAATTCAACTAATAGATCGTAAAGTCTTCTTTTTTTATAGTTATCCAAACCATAATAAGTAGTATCTTGACCAATTATTATTAGCTCTTTAACTCCACTTTCAACTAAAAGCTTTGCCTCTTGAACTAAATCCTCGATTTCTCTTGAGATATTCTTGCCTCTAATTAATGGAATAGAACAATAAGAACAATTTCTGTCGCATCCTTCAGATATTTTTAAATATGCGTAATGTTTAGGCGTGCTTATGTTTCTGTTTCTATAGTATTTGCCTTGGGGTTTTGAATGAAGATATTCAAGTATCTCTTCCCACTCAAATACTCCATAGAACTTATCAACCTCTTTTATTTCTTTAGCTAAGTCGTCTTTATATCTTTGAGAAAGACACCCGCATACAATAAGTTTTTCTATTCTTCCAATCTTCTTGTAAGCACAATACTGTAAAATAGTTTCTATCGATTCTTCTTTAGCATCATGAATAAACCCACAGGTATTTATTATTACTACATCGTGTCTAATCTTATTCGCCTCGAAATCTACATTATGTCCTTTGTCTCGAAGATGTCCTGCTAAAAATTCTGAGTCTACAGTGTTCTTCGAACATCCAAGAGTTACTATATTTATATTCATATTTTATATTCTAATTCTTGCTCCAACACCTAATTCAAAACGGAAAAGACATTCAGGTTTATTTAATACAAATGATTGATCTCCGAATTTGAGTTTATTAATACTCCCTCCAAGTATTGCTGAGCTTACTCCTAATGAAAGATAATCGTTAACTTTATAATCATATCCAACTTCAATTCCCATACCAAAATTATATCCTCTATAAGTCTTACTCGAACCTGACTTAACTCCAAGATTATTTACAATTTCTTCAGTTAAAGAATTACGGAAAGAAATGTATCCTATTGTTGCCCTGGCGTACACACTATTATTTGAATTAATATGATAATTGTATTTTATTGTTGGTCCTAAGTAAAAAATATAAAGGTCGTCTTTGCTTCCAACAGAGTCTCCCAAAGATGCAGCAGAATTATAACCAGAGGCTTTGAATCCAAATTCTAAATAAGATTTAAAGCGGAAATCATAGTTAAAACTAATATGGAGTCCATGCTTTACTTTATTAAAATAGTCTGAATCTTTAGTTTGTGTTGTAAATAATTCGTTAGGGCTATTAGCTAATCTATACCCATACCCAATATCTAATGAGAAATTATGATATGGATTGGAATTAAATGTGTTTTCTTGTGCATTTGCATTAAAGCAAGCTGCTGTAAATAAAAAAATAATAAATGATCTAAGTGTTTTCATATCTAAAATAATATCTTATTCAAATAAACTATCAATAAATGCTCTTCTATTAAATATTTGCAGGTCTTCCATTTTTTCTCCAAGCCCAATATATCTTACTGGTATCTTAAATTGATCTGAAATTCCAATAACAACACCTCCTTTTGCAGTGCCATCTAATTTGGTTAATGCAATAGCGTTAACATCAGTGGCTGCAGTGAATTGTCTTGCTTGTTCAATTGCGTTTTGTCCAGTTGAAGCATCGAGTACTAATAATACTTCATCAGGAGAATTAGGTAGGAGCTTTTTCATAACATTTCTAATTTTAGAAAGTTCATTCATTAAACCTATTTTATTATGAAGTCTTCCAGCTGTATCTATTATTACTATATCTGCTTTTTTAGCAATAGCAGATTTTAATGTATCGTAAGCAACAGAGGCTGGGTCAGCATTCATCCCTTGAGATATAATTTCTACTCCAACTCTTTCTGCCCAAATCTTTAATTGGTCAACGGCTGCAGCACGAAAGGTGTCAGCTGCTCCTAATACAACGGTTTTTCCTGCAGATTTAAATTGGTGTGCAAGTTTTCCTATGGTTGTGGTTTTCCCAACACCATTTACACCAACAACCATAATCACGTAAGGATAGTCTTGCTTTGGAAAGTCGAAGTTATCTCTATCAATCACTTCGTTTTCCATCAATAATTCTTCTATCTCTTGCTTTAAGATTGTATTAAGTTCACTTGTTCCAAGGTATTTGTCCTTAGCAATTCTTTTCTCAAGTCTGTCTATTATCCTTAGAGTAGTTTCTACTCCAACATCCGATTCCACAAGAATCTGTTCTAAATCATTTAAAACCTCTTCATCTACCTTTGATTTTCCGATGATTGCCTTAGAGATGCGAGAGAAAACATTTGTTTTGGTTTTTTCCAAACCCTTCTCCAAATTCTCCTTTTTGTCTTTTGTAAAAAAAGAAAAGAAACCCATAATCTTTTAAATTTGGTTTAATAATAGTCTGCTAAAATACAAAT
Source organism: Bacteroidota bacterium (assembly GCA_023415495.1). Taxonomy (GTDB): domain Bacteria; phylum Bacteroidota; class Bacteroidia; order Bacteroidales; family P3; genus UBA10566. Next base: position 15,067 of record JAEZKK010000016.1, on the reverse strand, counting down.
AAAATTCATATTAGAGGATAAAATAATAAAAAAAGTTGTTCTTCAATGAAAAAGAACAACTTTAAAACTATCAATTATGAATTTAAAAATTATTTTTTTGATAAATAATCTTTCACTGAATCTGATGCTATAATTTCTTCACTAAAGGTGTAAGCTCCAGTTTTAGGAGAACGTGCCATACGTATTACCTTAGCGTAATTTTTACCTGAAGTTGTTTTCAGTGTTGCTACTACTTTCTTTGCCATTTATTTATCCTCCTTATTTAATTTCTTTATGAACTGTTACACGCTTAAGTATAGGGTTATATTTTTTTAACTCAATACGTTCAGGTGTATTTTTTTTTGATTTTGTAGTTATATAACGAGAAGTACCAGACATACCTGTTGCTTTATGTTCTGTACATTCCAAAATAACTTGAACTCTTGCGTCTTTTGATTTCTTTGCCATTTCTATTCTGTTTTGGGAGTGCAAAATTATGAATTAATTTTATTTCCACCTAATTTTTTGTCCTAAAAATTACTTTTTTGCTTTCTTTTATTATTCTTGACTTTGGTTAAGAGACTTAATCCTTTGTGTTTCCAAGCTTAGATTACCAATAAAAAAAGATTTATTATATGTGTTTTTTTGATAGTCGCGGTAAAAACCTTGTATGGATTTATCGCCTTTTTCAAAACTATGAGATATTTTACCGTAAAATCCATCTCTTGAATCAACTTCCATAGATATAAATTTAATATCTCCGTACTCTTTCCTAAACCAGAATTTTTTAAACTTCCATCCCTTTGGTTCTCTTATTACATCAAAATTTGTAAATCTAATTGAAGTGAATTTTAATAGCTTTGTTCTGATTTCTAATAGTTCTTCATCAGTAGTTTTAGCTGTTACTCCCACTACTACTAAATCTTTATCAATATATATATTACTTTTTTCAAGCTTTTCAATTTGACTAAAGCCATAGCTTATATACATTATAGAAAAAATAAAAATACAAATCTTCTTCATTATCTAAATGATTAGGTTTAGATTGCAAAAATACTAAAACTTTCTTTTGATTCAAAACATTTGTCTTCAAATTATATAAATATCTCTTTAGATTCTATTTAATTATAATCAAAACCCATTTTTAATGTGCATAAATTCAGATATATAATTATATATTTTATACTTAGAATCTTTTTACCTAACTTTGCAGACTATTTTATTATGGAGAAACAAAAAACAATTAAAAGAGAATTAAAAGTAAGTGGCAAGGGATTGCATACAGGAAAAGAGGTAAATGTAAGAATATTACCTTCACTTCCTAATACTGGTATCGAGTTTATTAGAATAGATATCGATTCACGTCCAACAATTCCAGCACTTGTTGATTATATAACAGATACTTCAAGAGGAACTACAATTGAAAAGGATTCTGTGAAGATTAGTACTATTGAACATTTAATGGCAGCTCTTTCTTATTTTGGAATTGATAATGCCAAAATAGAATTAGATGCTCCTGAGGTACCAATATTAGATGGTAGTTCAAGAATTTGGGTGGAGGAAATTAAATCAATTGGCGTTGAAGAACTTCAAAGTACTAAGAATTTCTATTATATAAAGACCCCTATTGAGTATTCAATACCTGAAAAAGGAATAGAGTTAAGAGCTCTACCATATAATGGATTTAAAATTGAGATTTGCATTGATTTTAATTCAACAGTATTAGGAGTACAAACACATAAGATAGATTCACTAAAGGATTTTGATAAAGAGATTGCTCCTTGTCGTACCTTTGTATTTTTACACGAGATAGAAGTATTGTTAAAACATAATCTAATTAAAGGTGGAGATATTGATAATGCTTTGATTTTTGTTGAGAATGAATTAAGTGATGGGCAGAAAGAAAATCTTGCTAAAGCATTCAATAAGGATGCAAGTCTTATAAAGACAGAGAAGGGTATAGTAAATAATATTGAAAAAAGATTCGAAAACGAACCAGCCAGACATAAATTATTAGATTTTATTGGAGATATAAGTTTGGTTGGAAGACCTATAAAAGGTCATTTTATTATTAAAAGACCAGGGCATTACGCCAATTCAGAATTTTCAAAACTAATAAAACAAAGAATTATGGAAGAGTTAAAAGGAGCTCCAATCTATGATCCTAATCAGGAGCCAGTATTAAATATTAATGACATCAAGAAATTACTTCCTCATCGTTTCCCAATGCTTTTGGTTGATAAAATAATTGAAGTTGGAAGTGATTATGTAATAGGTTTAAAGAATGTTACAGGTAATGAAGATTTCTTTAACGGACATTTCCCTGATGAACCAATTATGCCAGGCGTGCTAATAGTAGAGGCTATGGGACAAGCAGGAGGAATACTTGTATTAAAGGATTTGCCAGATCCAGAAAACTATTCAACCTATTTTATGAAGATTGACGGAGTTAAGTTCCGTTCTAAAGTTGTACCAGGAGATACTCTATTGTTCAAACTGTTTTTAACAGAGCCAGTGCGTAGAGGAATTGTAAAGATGAAGGGAGAGGCTTATGTTGGTAATAAAATGGTAATGGAAGCAGAGTTAATGGCACAAGTTGCAAAAACTAAATAATAATATAAATGAATCAACCCTTAGCATATATACATCCAAATGCCAAAATTGGTAAAGATGTGATTATAGAACCATTTGTGGTTATTTACGAGGATGTGGAAATAGGTGATGGCTCTTGGATAGGACCTCATGTAACTATTTTCCCTGGAGCGAGAATTGGAAAGAATAATAAGATATTTCCTAATGCTTCTATTAGTGCTATTCCTCAGGATTTAAAGTTTTCTGGAGAAGAGACAATTACAGAGATAGGGGATAATAACATAATTAGAGAATCAGTTACAATTAATAGAGGTACTAAAGCCTCAGGAAAGACTAAGATAGGTAATAATAACCTAATTATGGCTTATTCTCATATTGCTCATGATTGTATTATTGGAGATTCTTGTATTTTAGCAAATAATGCAACCTTAGCAGGACATATAGAAGTTGGAGACTTTGCAATAATTGGAGGTCTAAGTGCTATTCATCAGTTTTCTAAAATAGGCTCTCATACTATTCTTATGGGAGGTTCATTGGTAGATAAGGATGTCCCACCTTTTATTAAAGGAGCAAAATTCCCTCTAAGATATTCAGGCGTTAACTCATTAGGATTAAGCAGAAGAGGATTCTCTCAGGAAACCATTAATTTAATTAAAGATTATTATAGGATAGTTTTCCAATCAGGATTAAATTATTCTCAAGCATTAGAAAAGCTAAAGACATTAGAAAATACACCTTGTTTGGAAGAGATAATTGGTTTTATTGAGAAGTCAGATAGAGGATTAATTAAAGGATATGTTGATTTAAAAGATGAATAAAGCAATTAAGCTTTAATCTTTTTCTTCCTTTTTAGATTTACGGATAATGAAAATATCTTCATTATCCTTTTTCATTATATATTTCTCCCTTCCATACTTCTCAATCGCTTTAATATCGGTCTTTAGCCTATGGGTGTTAATGCTATCGTTTTTAATTTCTCGTTCAAAAAATTCTTTACGATTTTTCATAGCCTTGTATTGTGAATGTACCTTATAAGAAAAGATAATACTATTTTCACTAAGTAATAATAAGAGTATAAAGCCTACAAATATCAGGAAATATCGATTAATTAAAAATCGAATAATCTTTTTGTTTCTATCAATAGGTAGGCGGAACTTCATTATATAATCTTTTTATCGTATAAATCAATTAATGTCTCTCCATTAGTAAGCCAATAAGTATTTAAACCCATCTTCTTTGCTCCTTCTACATGATGAAGAGTATCTTCAATAAATAGAGTCTCTTCTGGAAGTATTCCCGCATCATTACATACCCATGAGAAACTTTCACTATGTGGTTTTCTCCTTTTAATCTCATTTGATAAATAAGCCTTACTGAAAAGAGTCTGGAAAATATCAAATCCAAATTCTTTTGTAAGGGTTTCTCTCAAATAGTTTACATGTAATTCATTAGTATTGCTATAAAGAAAAAGTTTGTATTTAAGCTTTAAGATTCCTAGCAATTGAATTCTTTCCTTTGGAAGGTCAAGTATCATCGAATACCATGCATTATCTATTTGACTATCGCTTAAGTCCATCTTAACTAACTCTCTAATTCCATCTCTAAATTCTTCAATACTACATTTCCCCTCTTCAAACCTATCTATAATATCTACTTGATTCTTTTGTGTGTAAATTTTATCAAAATCCTTTACTCCATAAGAAGCAAAGGTCTCTACAAGTCTGTTATAATCTACATTGAGGATTACTCCTCCAAGGTCTAAAATTATATTCTTATACATTATTATACTGCTAAATTAGTTTTTAAAATGATTCCAGCCCCTTGCTCTTAGTTCAATGGTAGTATCTTGAGGTGTTACAAGATTTCTTCCAAGAGAAATATCTGTAATATGACCTATGATGCTAATATTCTGATTACTCTTGCATTTTTCGTAATCCTTTTGGTCTATAGTAAATAATAATTCATAATCCTCTCCACCATTCAAAGCTCCAACATCAGGCATAATATTAAATTCCTCAAGAGTCCTGGCAGATTCAAAATCAATAGGGAATTTATCTATATAAAGCTCACATCCTACTTGAGAATTATTACAAATATGAAGAGTTTCACTCGCAAGTCCGTCCGAAATATCAATCATTGAAGTAGGCATTATCCCATTTTCTTCAAACCATTCTATAGTTTCTCTTTGGGCTTCGGGTTTTAGTTGTCTTTCCAATATATATTCATAAGCTGAAAAGTCAGGTTGAATATTAGGATTAGCTAAAAAGCCAGCTTTCTCTCTTTGCAAGACTAATAAGCCAGCATAAGCTCCGCCTAAATCACCAGTAACACAGATTAAATCATTTACTTTTGCTCCGCTTCTGGTAACCATCTTTTCCTTTTCAACCTCTCCAATAACTGTAATGGAAATAAATAAGCCAGAATTTGAAGAAGTAGTATCTCCTCCTACTAAGTCAACATTATATTTTTCGCAAGCAAGGTGAATCCCTGAATAAAGCTCCTCTAAGGCTTGAAGAGAAAATCTATTGGAAACAGAGATTGTAACAGTAATTTGCTTAGGTCTTCCGTTCATTGCATAGATGTCAGAGAAATTTATCACACATGCCTTATAGCCCAAATGTTTTAAAGGAGTATAAACCATATCGAAATGAATACCCTCAACAAGAGCATCTGTAGAAACTAAAACTAATTTGTCCTTATATTCTAATGCGGCTGCATCATCTCCAATACCTAATATAGTAGATTGATTTCTAATTTCTCTCTTAGGGTTTAATCTGTCAATTAAACCAAATTCTCCTAATTCATCTAATTCTGTTCTTTCGCTCATCTCGTGTGTTTATTGTTTTAGTCTTAGAGTGCAAAGATACGATATTTATTCAAAAATAGAGATTGCCTTTTTTTCTTTCTATTCGCCCTTTTAATTTGTAGTTTAGAAGAAAATTAACAAAAACAGGATAAATAGCGGTTTTTTATAACATTTCGTAAGTTTTGATGTTAATTATTCCCAACTCCATAAGGTCTTGTAGTTTTAATATTTGAAGAGAGTTGTAATGACTCCTACGTTATTTCGAAAGGAAACGTTAATTACTCATAATATTCTCCTTGTTTTAAGGGGAAACAAGCAGGGATTTAGATGTTTTTGAAATAAATCAACTCTTTTTTAATTTTTCTCAAGGAAATTTTTATTTTTATCAAACAAAAATTCAAGTAAATAGCTGTTTTATAAGAATAGAATTTGATTCCATGAAAATAGAATCAAATTCTATTTTGCTGTAATTTGATTCTACGGAAGCAAGACAAAGGTTTAAGCCATTGAAACCAAAAAACGTTTCTTAATATTAACAGTTTGTTTTATCGTGTTACTTATCGGATTACCGCTTGCAAAGCAAGGAATCCAAAAATAAAAAATAAGTTTTTTTACGTTTTCTCTTGCATTAATTAAAAAAACATGCTATCTTTGCCAAATAATTAAAACAGTATTGATATGCTGTCATTTATTGATACATTTATACAAAGTCTTTGTACCATTGCTTTCGTAATAGTACCAACTATTATATTGCAAAATTCCTTGCACATATTCCAAAGCAAAAAACATTCATTAAACCTATATCTTAATCTTTCAATCTATTTTATCTGCAAAAATAAATTCGTAACGATTTAGCGTTTGCTTTATCATTATTTTCAAGATAAACCAAACGCTTTAAAATATATTTTTAGAATTAATGAATTAAAAAAGCAATAACTATGCAACTAAATATGAAAAACGTAATAATAGCAGTATTAGCAACAATAAGTTGTTTAACAGCAATAGGACAAATAGGGCAAAGACCTTTATATCTTGATGATTATCTTTACCCTTATTATATGGCAAGTGGTTGCTATGATACAAACGATTTTGATCGTTATCCAGGACTCGCTTGGAGATGTGATCCTTTCCCAGTAGAAACTATTATAGCTCAACCGTTTTATATTGATTCTGCAATATCCATTAGAGGAATTGCTGCATTCGTATATGATTCCAGACCAGTAAATCCAGTGGATTTGCCGCATCCATTATATTTACAAATTAGAGACTCTTCCCTAAATAATGTACTTGCTCAAATAAGATACGATACTATGACACCTAAAATATATCATTTCCAAACTTCACAATATCACTCAATAACAGGAAGATATTTAGAAGCCTTGTTTGATAGTATGGTTACTGTAACAAGTCCAGTCTTTTATGTTGCAATTACTTTTCTCGAAAAAAACTATGTTGGGACTCATGAACCTTTTGGATTTCAAGTAATATGGAAAGGGTTTGAAGACTGTAACGGTAGTGTTAGAGAATTTCCTGTTTTGGTAGGGGATAATGCAGGAAATTGGAAACCTATACTTCAGGCGCTTATGGAGAAAGAACATACTATGTGGCATGACACAATGAATGTACCTTACGAAATGCGTGTTTTTCCAATCCTTAAAAGAGCAACAAGTTCTTTGGATGAAATAGATATTGATAATAAAGTTGAGATTTATCCTAATCCAAGCAGTAAAGAGATAAATATTACCTCTCAATATATTATTAATTCAATAGAGATTTTAAATTCACTTGGACAAAGGGTTTACAGTGAAAAGATAAATTCTATAAATAAAACTATTGATATATCCGTCTTAAATAAGGGAATATATATAATTGAATTAAAAACAGAGAAGGGAGTAATTCATAGGAAGTTTATTAAGGAATAAAACATATATAGTTAAAGAAGTGCGGGATGGCATATCTCTCTCGTCGTGCATAAAAGTTTATTTTCAAAGTGTTGATTTTTACTATATGTTTGTATAATATATGTGTGGGATTGTGGTTATTAGAAATTTTTGACGTATCTTTGCAGATTATTATAAACATAAACATAAGAATGACGTTTAAAGAATTGGGCATTAGTCCAGAAATCCTTAAGGCCATAGAAGAGATTGGCTTTCAAAACGCAATGCCCGTTCAAGCGGAAACAATCCCCGTTTTATTAGAAAAAGATGTAAACCTTGTCGCCTTAGCACAAACAGGAACAGGAAAAACTGCGGCTTTCGGTTTGCCGCTAATTCAGAAATTGAATTATAAAAACCAAGATACAGAGGTGCTTATACTATGCCCTACAAGGGAATTATGTATCCAAATAGCTAATGATTGTAAGAATTTTGCAAAATATATAGATGCTTGCACAATACTTCCAGTTTATGGTGGTGCGAGTATTGATACGCAGATTAGAACGCTTAAAAAAGGAGTTAAAATTATAGTTGCAACTCCTGGAAGAATGAATGACTTAATTAATAGAAGAAAGGTTGACTTCTCCAAGATTAAATATGTAGTATTGGATGAGGCTGACGAGATGTTGAATATGGGATTTAAGGAGGACTTAGATGCAATCCTAAGTCAAACCCCATCTGAGAAAAGCACATTATTATTCTCTGCAACAATGCCAAAAGAAGTTGAGGCAATTGCAAAGAATTATATGTACGAGCCAGTAAGAATACAAATAGGTTCAAGAAACCAAGGCTCGGATAATGTTAAGCATTTCTATTATTTAGTTCATGCTAAAGATAGATACCAAGTATTAAAAAGAATTGCTGACTATAATCCAGATATATATAGTATAGTTTTTTGTAGAACAAAGATTGAAACCCAAGATGTAGCAGATATGCTTATCAAGGATGGATATAGTGCAGATTCTCTTCATGGAGACCTTTCTCAAGCACAGAGAGACCATGTAATGAATAGATTTCGTCATAGAAATATTCAAATGTTAGTTGCAACCGATGTTGCAGCAAGAGGCTTAGATGTAAATGAGCTTACTCACGTAATAAATTATAATCTACCTGATGAATTAGAACAATATGTTCACCGTTCAGGTCGAACAGGAAGAGCTGATAAGCAAGGTATTTCAATTGCAATTTTAAATTTAAAAGAGAAATACAAAATCAGAGAAATTGAACGCCAAATAAAGAAAGAATTTACAAAGGCAGAAATTCCAACAGGTAAGGAAGTTTGTGAAAAACAATTATTCCACCTTATAGATAAGATTGAGAATGTTGATGTAAACTACAAAGAGATTGAAAGCTTTATTCCTGAGATTATGAAGAAGCTGGAATGGATGGATAAGGAAGAGCTTATAAAGAAATTTGTTTCTTCTGAATTTAATCGTTTCTTAGAATATTATAGAGGAGCAAAGGATTTAACAGTAGATGAATACAGAGAAGGAAGAAGCAGAGATAGAGATGGAAGGGATAGCAGAGATGGAAGAGATAGAAGAGATAGAAATAAGAGTAAGAGTGGAAAATTCCAAAGGTTATTTATAAGTCTTGGACATAAGGATAAGGTAGTGCCTCAAAGAATAATCGGAATGATTAACGATTATACTCAAAACCGAAATATTGAAATAGGAAAGATCGATATACTTGATAATTTCTCCTATATTGAGGTGTTGGAATCTAATGTAAATGATGTAATTGAAGCTTTTAGAGATCAATTTGTAAAAGGAAGACCTATTACAGTTGAAATAGCAGAGGCAAAAGCTCCATCGTCGTCTCGAAGAGGTGGTTCAAGGTCATCTTCATCTTCATCTTCAAGAGGAGAAAGAAGCGATAGAGGAGATAGAAAAGACAGAGGGGGAAGAAATTATAGTAGAGACAGCAGAGATAGTAGAAATAGTAGAGATAGTAGAGGCGGCAGCAGAGAAGATGGAGATAGAAGAGAGAGAAGAGATAGTGCAGAAAGAAAAAGAAGAAGATAGAAAAACAAATAAAATAATTTAGATTATGATTTTAGCACCATCATTATTATCTGCCAATTTTGGTTCCTTGGATAAGGATATTGATATGATTAATAATAGTATGGCAGATTGGTTTCATATAGATGTTATGGATGGAGTCTTTGTACCAAATATTAGTTTTGGTCAGCCAATAATTAAACATATAAGGAAATTAGCGAAGAAGCCCCTTGATGTTCATCTGATGATAGTTGACCCAGACAGGTATTTTAATGATTTCAAAAGTCTTGGTGCTGATATTATAACAGTTCATTACGAGGCTTGCACTCATTTGCATCGCTCAATCTCTTCAATAAAAGCTTTAGGAATGAAGGCTGGAGTTGTATTAAATCCACATACTCCAATTTCAGTTTTAGAGGATATTATTATTGAATGTGATTTAGTATTGCTAATGAGTGTTAACCCTGGTTTTGGTGGTCAAAGCTTTATTGAGAATACCTATAATAAGATTTCAAAACTAAAGGAATTAATCCTAAGAAGAAATCCTGAGTGTTTAATTGAGGTTGATGGAGGAGTAGGATTAGGAAATTATAAGAAGTTAATTGATTGCGGAGCAGATGCACTTGTTGCTGGCAATGCAGTCTTTTCTTCTGAAAATCCTATTGAAACAATAAAGCAATTCAAATCCTATTAAGCAATGAAACTATTCTCTTTTCTAAGTTCGAAACCAAAACATTTAGATAAGGATATTGATTTAAGCGTTTTGGAAAATGATCTTCATTCCCACCTAATCCCAGGAGTTGATGATGGAAGCAAGAGTATTGAAGAGAGTATTGAATTAATAAAGGGATTAAAAAGCTTTGGATTTAAGAAATTAATCACAACCCCCCACCTCTTTTATAATAGCTTTCCTGAGGGTATAGATGTATTAGATACCAAGTTAGAAGAATTAAAGAAAGCAGTAAAAGAAAATAATATTGATATAGAGCTTGAGGTCGGATGCGAACTAATGCTGGACGATGAAGTAAAACAAAGAATAGCAGACAAAGAGATAAAAGCCTTCTCAGATAATTACCTTCTTTTTGAAATTCCTATGCATAACGAAGTTTATGGTCTTGAGAATTGGTTGTTTGAACTCCAGTTAGAAGGCTATAACCTTATTATTGCCCATCCCGAAAGATATTCTTATTTCTTTAAGAATAAGAAAAAGATTGAAGAGATTAGAGACAGGGGAGTACTTATGCAATTAAATACAATTTCACTTTCAGGCTATTATGGCAAGGATGTTAAGGAAAATGCCCAATGGATGGTTGAGAATAGATTAATAGATTTAATCGGAAGCGATTGTCATGGTCAAAGACATATAGATGCTTTAAAAAACACTTTAAGAAATCCCTATCTAAAGAAATTAATCGATTCAGGGGATTTGAAGAATAACACATTATAGAATAAAAGTAAAAGAATAAGATATGGATAATATATTTGCAATTTCACCTATTGATGGAAGATATAGAAAACAAGTTGATGAATTAAAGGATTATTTCTCAGAATATGCTCTGATTAAATACAGAGTAAAGGTAGAGATAGAGTATTTTATATCTCTTGTGGAATTAGGAATAGAACAATTAAAGGATTTTGATAAGAGTAAATTTGAAGCAATAAGAGATATTTACAGGAATTTCTCATTGGAAGACGCCTTGGAAGTAAAGGAAATCGAAAAGGTAACTAACCATGATGTAAAGGCAGTTGAGTATCTTATAAAAAGAAAATTTGATAAATTAAATCTTCAAAATCATAAGGAATTTATTCATTTTGGGCTTACTTCTCAAGATATTAATAATACTTCAATTCCTCTTACTCTTAAGGATTGCCATGAGAATATTCTAATGCCTTTAATTAATGAAGTAGTGGAGTTAATCCAAGATAGAGCAGATGAGTGGAAAGATATTCCAATGCTTGCACATACTCATGGACAACCTGCTTCTCCAACCATTCTTGGCAAGGAATTAAAGGTTTTTGTATATAGACTTGAACAACAATTAGCTTATTTTGCATTTATTCCTTTTGGAGCTAAGTTTGGAGGAGCTACTGGAAATTTCAATGCACATAATATTGCTTATCCAGAGATTAATTGGGTTAGATTTGCTGATAATTTCTGTGATAAATTAGGTCTTGAAAGACAGAGATACACAACACAGATAGAGAACTACGATAATATGGGTGCTTATTTCGATACACTAAAAAGAATAAACACAATATTAATTGACTTTTCAAGAGATATCTGGGCTTATATCTCGATGAATTATTTTAAACAAAAGATTAAAGAAGGAGAGGTTGGCTCTTCGGCAATGCCACATAAGGTTAACCCAATTGATTTTGAAAATGCAGAAGGAAATCTTGGAATGGCTAATGCAATCTTTGAACATCTAAGTCTTAAACTACCTATTTCAAGACTTCAAAGAGACCTTACCGACTCAACAGTTACCAGAAATCTTGGAGTTCCAATCGGTCATACAATTATTGCATTGCGTTCACTTATCAAAGGAATTAATAAGATTATCCTTAATGGGGAAGCTCTGAATAATGATTTAGAAGAAAATTGGGCAGTAGTTGCTGAGGCTATTCAAACCATTCTTCGTAGCATTAATTATCCTAATCCTTATGAGGCATTAAAGGAATTAACTCGTACAAACGAGAAGATTAATGCTCAAACAATATCTCGTTTTGTGGATGGATTAGATATCCCAAAGGAGATTAAAGAAAGAATGAAAACAATTAGACCTGATAACTACTTAGGGGTATATGGAGAATAAAAGGTTTACATATTTATTTATTAAACCTTATATTGGCAATCTAATTCTTTATTTTCTATTAGTTTGCCTTGCTACCATTTTCTCTATATCTTCAATTCTCTCTGCTTCCAATTTCCTGCAAATTCTTTTTCAGGATGGTTTGGGAGATAGCTCTAATAATATTGTAAATATATCCCTATTAGAGGAAACTCTAAATAATATATATGCAAGTATAATTGTTTATGGTAAGAAAACAGCTCTTTTAATATTTGGAGGGTTAATATTTGTTATATACCTATTCAAGGATATCTTTACGTATCTTGCTTCTTATTTAATTTCTTCAACAAGGAATAGGGTAGTGCGTAATATTCGCAATTCACTATTTGACAAGTATCAAGAACTGCCTTTTTCTTATTTCTCCTCACATCGTAAAGGAGATTTAATATCCAGAATAAGCAATGATATTATTGAATACGACGAGAATGTTTTAAAGTCAATTCAAAGTCTAATTCAGGGAATAATAATAGTAGTACTTTATTTGCTGATATTATTCTATATCGATTACTCCTTAACTCTTACTGTTTTGATAATGTTCCCAATTCTTGGTGGGTTGGTTTCTTTTATTAGCAGAAGACTTAAACAAAGCTCAAAACATCTTCAACAAAAGAACTCAAACCTAATATCTATTATCGAGGAAACAATATCTGGGCTTAGGATAATTAAATCTCATACTGCAATTGAGCATGTAAATAATAAATTTATCCAATTTAATAATTCCTATACAAGGCTAAGGAACTCAATATATAGAAAGGTTGACCTTGCCTCTCCTTTTAGTGAATTTATGGGCAATATTATGATTATTGCAATTCTAATAATTGGTAGCAAGAATATACTTTCTTCAACTCCAAGTCTTAGCCCTGAGATATTTATAGTATACCTTATACTCTTTACTTTAATTATTAAACCAGCCAAAGATATTCCTACTTCTTTCTTTAACCTTAAAAAAGGGAGAGCGAGTGTAGAAAGATTTGTGGAAATACTAAATGTTAAGGATGAAATCATAGAGCCTAAGGAAAGGAGTGGATTTAGTTTCGAGAAATCAATTCTATTTAAAGACCTAAGCTTTTCTTATGTTAAGGATGAGGAGGTTTTGAAGGATATTAATATTGAATTTGAAAAGGGTAAGACTACTGCAATTGTTGGAGCTTCGGGAAGTGGTAAAAGTACTATTATAAATCTAATTCCAAAGTTCTATCAGCCAACTATGGGTGGAATTTATATTGATGGAATAAACTTAAAGGATATTCATTCTCTTGATATTAGGGATAATATTTCTATGGTAACTCAGGATACCATACTTTTCAATGATACTATTTTCAATAATATAACCTTTGGAAGAGATTACCCTTACGATGAGGTGGTTAATGCTTCCAAGATTGCTTTTGCTCATGAATTTATCGAGAAACTTCCGCAAGGATATAATACTATGATAGGCGATATGGGGCAAACTCTTTCTGGAGGTCAACGTCAAAGGCTTAGTATTGCAAGGGCTGTACTCAGAAACTCCGAAATACTTATCTTGGACGAAGCAACTTCTGCATTAGATACACAAAACGAGAAGCTTGTTCAAAAAGCCATATCAAATATCTCTAAAGACAAGACAACAATAATTATAGCTCATAGACTATCCACAATAGTTTCAGCAGATAAGATAATTGTAATGGATAAAGCCCAAGTAAAAGAAACCGGCACCCACCAAGAATTATTAGATAAAAAAGGAATCTACCACAACCTCTGCACCCTTCAATCAATATAGTAGTATAATTAACAGATTATTAATCCTTATTATAATATAGTGTGATTACTTATCGGCTTTGTCGCTTGCAAAGCAAGAAATCCAGCACGGAGGAAAATAAATATCTAATTGATATTATTTATTGTTCAATATTTATTATTACGGTGTCTCTTGGGTGTTCTACTTTAAAATCATAAACTTTAAATTGGTTATTATAATAGCAATCTCCCCAACCAACATTTGCTGCTACTCTAAAAAATTCATATCTCATTGAATCATTAATTTCTTTTGTATATAGTAGCTTGTCTTCATAACGAGGTTGTTCGTAAACAGAAGTAATCCCTCCTAAATTCCAAATAGCACCTTTAGGCATAATCACCTTTAAATATCCATAACTTATTGCTTTAATATCTGCTCTTACTCCAACTGAATCAAATGGTTTTCCTACCCATGAATCACCTACACAAAATAATCCTTTTGCAAATTGATATCCAGCAATATTGTTTGGTATGGAATAAATATGATCGAATTTCACATCCTTTCTTCTTATAGGAATACGTATTTTATAAAATCCTCTTGAGTCAGTCTTTGCTACTCCATAATGAGTTTCTCCTTCGTTTGATGTTCCCATCCCATAAACCCATTTTATACAAGCTAAATCAAAAGTAACATTAGCAAGAGGTTTGCCAGTATGATAATCTGTAACATAACCCTCCAAAGCATAAGGATAAAACTCTAAATCCTCATATTCTTCCTCTCTATTACAAGAAAAGAATAAGGAAATAGCAAAAAGAATGGCCAATATTATGCTTGGTCTTTTTAAATTAATCTTTTTCATAATCCTATGTTTTTATGATTAATGAATCATTTTCATTCTGCAAATATAGTCTTTTTTCTTAATATTAAAATTTATAATGGCTTTTTGTTTTGATGTGGATATATTTACAGAACAAAATAGAAGCAAACTAAGTTATTATGAATTTAGACTTAGATATTTTGAATTTAGACTTCCTCTTTATAAATTTAGACTTAGATATTTTGAGGTCGAAATGCCATCTCGTCTCCATGAAATGGCATTTCGTCGCTTTGAAATGGCATTTCGTCGTCGCCAAATGCCATTTCGATATGATAATAAAGGCCTCTAAATTTATAGACAAGAAGTCTAA
>JAEZKK010000032.1 GCA_023415495.1 Bacteroidota bacterium | reverse complement strand
TCTATTTTCGTAGAATCAAATTCTATTGGGATAAAATAGCTATTTACTTGAAAATAAACTGAATTTCTTCGAAAAGATATCAAGGAAAAATAAATTTTTATCAAGGAAAAAAATAAAAAGACTTGGTTTATTCCGAAAAAGGTCGAGTATTGAGTTTTTTCTACAAAATCCAATAAATTATTTATGAATAATTAACTAATCCTTGTTTTCTCATGGATTGGCGGTTTGGAATATGCAAATTTTAAGAGCTTATCTTGTTAACCATATTTAACAGCAAAACCTGCATAATGTTATCAAAATGCAGGTTTTTGGCTGTTTATGTTAAAATTATTCTTTATCCTCTTTCTCTATGTCCAAATCCCCCTTCTTCTCTTTGGGTTTGAGATACTTCTTTTAGCTCTTCGTATTTTACTTTTCACTTATCTCTTTTCACTTATCTCTACATATTCATAAGCACCAATGGAAGGTGGATTTGGTCTTGGAACACCTTTTATATCTATAGGAGCATAGAAAGAGCTATATGTAGGATTGCCTCTTCCAATTGCTGGGGATAGATTTTTTAATCTTAAATCTCCAGCTTGTGGATTATTAAATAAAGGGTCTTGATTAAAGATTGTATTATTTATATTTGAAGAGTTTGTATTTATAGTGTTGTTTTTAATTAAACAACTTTCAAAAAGAAAATTCAAATCTGCATTATCAGTTTTATCTATCACTATCTCATTAGTTAGGCTACCCCATACAATAGTATTATAGAAATTAGCTTCTGTAATTGGTCTTAAAACTATATTATTATTTATATCTATATAATAGTTTTGGAGAAAAAGAGTTGGGCTTTTTCTATTCATATCATACCACCAATGATTTGCAAAACTGCAATTGACAAATTGGTATTTTCCTCCCATTATTAAGGCAACAGATGTATTACCTGTGTTTTGAACCACTGTATTTACAGCATTTATATGTCCCCCTCTTGAGTAAAGTCCAAAAACAGACATATTCTCTATCCTTGTGTTCTTTATATCAATAGTAGGAGTATTATTAGTTACACAAGAGTCCGCGATTATACCAATGGTTCCATTTTTAATAATAGCATAATTGATAGTGTTATTCTTGCTGCCAGCTATATAATGAATATATCCCCATTGTCCAGGTAATTCAGCATAATAACCATCTCTTCTCATGCCTTGGAAAACAACAGGGCTTTGTAATGAACCGTTTATTTTCATACTCCCATCAGTATATACCCAAAACTCTGAATTAGTATTCATATAAATCATTGTACCCTCTTCCAATGATAGGGTGTAGGCAGAATCTACAGCTAAAATATCGAAAATAACATGGGGCTTATCTCTCTTCCATTCTAAATTATTCCCATTTACAATGCAACCATTGCTTTCTCCTCCATCTTGAGCAAGAGAGTATTTTCTTCCGGTGTTTCCAAGTATTCTCTTCCCAACGTGATAGTAGGCATCCTGTCCAAAAGCTTCTAATTGTATATACTGTCTCTTATTATTAAAATCTAAAATTATTGAGTCTCTAACAAGCAGTGGATTATTTTGATTTGTAGGGTCAATAGTAACTCGAGCAAAAATAAAAACACTATCCTTTGCTCCAATTTCAATATTTCTTGCAATTAGATTAGTATCTCCGTCAATATTTATCCTATAAGGCGAATTTCCTCCTCCTCCAAGGCTTACTTTATCTAAAAGTACAGGTTTGGATTCATTATTATAAATCATTATCTGTTTGGTTACAGAACCCATTGTTGTAAATACTGTATCAAATCGAAGAGTATCGGATGAGAATTTTAGCTTAACTGATGAATCTCTAATATAATCTTCTTCTGAAACACAAGAAATAAAACCAATACCAATAATAATTGATAAAGCAAAAAATGATAATATATATTTAAATCCTTTATTCATAGTCTTATTTGATTTCTACTAAAATATATTTCCTTGTTCCCATCTTTAGTTCTTCAGCATAGATTATCTGACCTAAACCACTAACACCACTTTCCTTTAAAAAGGCATCATCACAATTATGTCCTTTTGCAACAAGGTCGTGAGATGCTTGTTCTATTGCTACTATATCATTTGATGCTAATATTCCAATATCCTGAGTAAAAGGGAGTGGTGCACGAGCAGAACAATCGCAAGAAGAAGATATATTTGCAAGAACATTAATATAAGTCATTGGTCTTCTATTATGGAAAACATAGGCATATTCTACTAACCTTTCTAAGAAAACATTGGTATGGGGTCTATTATTGCTTGGAGTAATAATTTTTTTAGGACATTCAGCAATACATTTAGCACAACCAATACATTTATCAGGATTAATCATTATCACAGAATCACTATCAAAGAATAATGCATCTGCTGGGCAATTTTTAATACAATTAGAACATTTATTACATTTCTCTTTATTGCTTAGCATTGGAACCTCGCTGGCATGTTGAGCCATCTTCCCACCAGGAGATGCAAAACCCATAGCAAGATTCTTTATTGCTCCTCCAAAACCTGCTGAACCATGTCCCTTGAAATGAGAGTAGATAATAAAATTATCGTAGTTATCGAATTTAGAACCTATTTTAACTCTTTTAAAATGTTTAAAGCCCATATTCTCGGTATTGATATCTATTTCACCGTCTGAATCTAAAATATCGATAGGAGAGAATGTAAATCCGTGTTTCTTTGCAAGAGCAATATGAGTATCAGTAAATCTGCGTTTACCTACATATAATACATTTGTTTCTACCCAAGAAGCCCCTGTATATTCCATTAAAGGTTTAGTGAGTAGTGGGTTGAGAAAGTTCTTATTGCCATCTTCTCCAAAATGAATTTTTACTCCAGTTTTCCCTTTAAAATCAACACCTATGGCTTTATATATTTTTAACACGTTTTCTGGTGTTATTTCTTTTATAAAGTAAACAATTGCTACACTATCGTTGTTACTGTAATGTGAGGGATTCTTGTAGTTTTGGCTTGCATTTACTCCAACTGAGGAATAAATAATTATTAAACTTGCAATTAAAATTAGTTTTCTCATTCTATTATTGTAATTTAGTGGCAAAATTACAAATTAAAATTGATTATTACATAAAATAGGGATATGAAAGAGATTGTATTTGAAAAAGGAGAACTTATTAATTTGGAGTCTTCACTAAATAAGGAGATTATTGAAACAAGCAGTGAGGGGAGTTTTGCAATTACAACTCTAACTAATTGCAATACGAGGAAATACCATGGTTTGTATATAGCAGAGCAACCCAAGATTGACGATGAATACCATGTTTTTCTTTCTTCAATTGATGAAACAATAGAATTTAATGATTTCTCTTGGAATCTCTCTTTGCACAGATATCCTAATGAAACATATTATCCTAAAGGGCATAAGTATATAGAAAATTTTGAGCTTAAGAAAATCCCAAAAACTACATATAGAATAGGAGATATACTTCTTGAAAAGGAATTTTGCTTTCTTAGCAATAATCGTTTAGCTATAAGATATTATTTAAAGGAATCGCCAGGGGAGGTGAATTTTAAAATCAATCCATTCCTTGCTTTTAGACAAAGACATTCTTTAAGTAAGCATAATACCTATGCTGATACTTCCTATAAAGAAGTTGAAAATGGAATTAAAATACGTTTATATAAGAATTATGACAGTCTGTTTATGCAGTTTTCTAAGAAGCCAAATTATATTCATTCTCCTTTATGGTATTATAATTTTGAATATTTTGCAGAGGCAGAAAGGGGTTATGATTCTCATGAGGATTTAATTACTCCTGGAAGATTTGAATTTAAACTTAATAAGGGAGAAGAATTGTTTTTTATAGTATCTTTAAATAATACTGATATAAAGAAAATCAAGGATGAATTTAAAATTGAATTAGAGAGTAGAGAAGAATTAAATAGTTTTGAGTCTCTGCTTAGAAGAGCTGCAAAATCGTTTTTTGTAAATAAAGGAAAGGATTTAGAAATCATAGCTGGTTATCCTTGGTTTGGTCGTTGGGGTAGGGATAGTTTTATATCTGTAGTTGGATTATCAATTGGTTTAGATAATAAGAATTATTTTCTTAGAGTAATTGATACTCTAATTAAAGATATGAAAAATGGATTATTCCCTAATATGGGGCAGGCATATAATTCAGTCGATGCCCCGCTTTGGTTTATCTGGGCATTGCAGGAATATGGAGAATGGACTAATGAAAAGAAATTTATTTGGAATAAGTATAAGAAAGAGATAATTAGGGTAATTGATTCTTATAAGAATGGGGATAATGAAGGGATAAGGATGTTGGAGAATGGTTTGATTTATTCTTATATAGAAAATAAAGCTCTTACATGGATGGATGCTATTGTGGAAGGAAGTCCTGTAACACAGAGAAAAGGTCTTTGTGTTGAGATTAATTCGCTATGGTATAATGCAATTAAATTTACTATTGAGATTGCAGAACTTAATTCCGACACAAAAGATATTGAAGATTATTACGATATTGCAGATAAAATAGAAGGAAGCTTTAAGGATTGCTTCTGGTCAAAGGAACGTGGGTATTTAGCAGATGTTGTAGATGGGGATTATAAAGATTTTAGTGTAAGACCTAATATGATATTTTCTACTTCATTAAAATACTCCTGCCTATCTGATAAAATTAAATCACTAATAATTGAAAGAGTAAAGAAAGAGCTTTTTATTCCTTATGGTATTAGAACTCTTAGCCCTACAAGCAAAGAATATAAGGATAGGTATTTCTCTTCTCAAGAAAATAGAGATAGAGCTTATCATCAGGGAATATCATGGCCATGGTTATTAGGTCATTTTGTTCAGGGACATTTGAAATCAAATCCTAAAGAAGCTCTTGGATGGGCTGAATGTATTTTAGAGGCAATGGAATCGAGGATGAGAAAGAATGGAATTGGGACAATAGGAGAGGTTTATGATAGTTCTTCACCATTTTTTGAAGGAGGATGTGTTTCACAGGCTTGGTCGGTAGCTGAGGTTATTAGAATTAAGTATTTGGTTGATAAATATAAAAACAAAGAGTTATGAAGATATTGATGTTTGGCTGGGAGTTTCCTCCTCATATTACTGGGGGCTTGGGTACCGCCTGTTATGGAATAACAAAGGCTCTTGCGAAAACTGGGAATGAAATTGTTTTTATAGTACCCAAGTCTTATGGTGACGAACCAGAAGATTATACAAGAATATTAAGTGCAAGTGAGATTGATATTGACCTTAGTCAGGAGTATATACGCCAGTATTGGGAGAATATCTCTTATATAGAGGTTAATTCTAAATTAGTACCCTATTTGGGTTTGGATGATTATTATAATGTAATTAATCAAGGTTCTAATAAAAGGGAAATTGGTTTTAATTATTCATCTAAGAGATATGAGTTTTCAGGAAAATACGGCTCTACGCTTTTTGATGAAGTTGAGAAATACGCATTAGTAGCAGGGAGTATTGCTAAAAATACTGAGTTTGATATTATCCACGCCCATGATTGGCTTACCTATAAGGCAGGTGTTGTTGCTAAAGCTTTTTCAGGTAAGAAATTAGTTATACATGTTCATGCTACTGAGTTCGACCGCTCTGGAGAAAATATCAATCAAGCAGTTTACGATATAGAAAGATATGGTATGGATAATGCAGACCATATTATTGCAGTATCTGATTATACCAGAAATATAGTAATTAATCGCTATGGACAATCTCCCGATAAGGTAACAACAATCCATAATGGGGCTGATTCGTTTGAGTCAGTAAATATTGAAAGAGAAAAGAATTTTAATGAAAAGATTGTAACCTTCCTTGGGAGAATAACTTTCCAAAAAGGACCTGACTATTTTATTGAAGCAGCTGATAAGGTTTTGAAAGTAGATAAAAATGTTAGGTTTGTAATGGCTGGAAGTGGGGATATGTTAAATAGAATGATAGCCTTGGTTGCTAAGAAAAGAATATCAAAACATTTTCATTTTACTGGATTTCTTAAAGGGCAGGATGTAAATAGAATGTTTTCCCTTAGCGATGTTTATGTTATGCCAAGTGTTTCCGAACCCTTTGGAATATCTCCTTTAGAGGCTATGAGTTCTAATATTCCTGTTGTTATCTCAAAGCAATCGGGGGTTTCGGAAGTTTTGAAATATGCTATAAAGGTTGATTTCTGGGATACGGATTCTATGGCAGATGCAATCTATGGATTATTGAATTATCCATCTCTTTCAAAGATGTTTATTAAAAATGGTAAGCAAGAGGTAGAGTCAATTAAGTGGGATGATAATGCAATAAGTTTAAATCGAGTATATAATAATTTAATAAGATATTAGGCGTATGAAATCTATATGTTTTTACTTCCAAGTACATCAACCAAATCGACTTCGACATTATCGCTTCTTCGATATAGGGAATAATCATGATTATTTTGATGATGCTCAAAATGCCTGGCTATGCAGAAGGGTTGCGGATAAATGTTATCTTCCTACAAATAAACTAATGCTTGATTTAATCAATGAAAACAAAGGTAGGTTTAAGATTTCCTATTCCATTACAGGGGTTGTTTTAGAACAGTTCGAGAAATTCACGCCCGAGGTTATAGAATCCTTTAAAGCATTAGCATCAACAGGTTGTGTTGAATTTATAGGAGAAACCTATTATCACTCTCTTGCAGCCTTGAAATCAAAATCTGAATTTAAGAATCAGGTTAAACTTCATAGCGATAAGATATTTGAACTTTTTGGACAAAGACCCTCTATTTTTAGAAATACTGAATTAATTTATTCTGATTATATTGGAGAAATAGTAGGAGACTTGGGATTCAAGGCTCAAATCACCGAAGGGGCAAAACATATTTTGGGTTGGAGAAGTCCTAATTTCTTATATAAAAGCTCTAAAAACGAAAATCTTGTTTTATTATTAAAGAATTTCCAATTAAGCGACGATATTGCTTTTCGCTTTTCTCAACATTCATGGGAGGGTTTCCCTCTTACTGTAGATAAATATGTGAAATGGCTAAATCAAATCCAAGATGCAGAATGTATAAATCTATTTATGGATTACGAAACCTTTGGAGAGCATCAGTGGAAGGAAACAGGTATATTTGAATTTCTGAGAGAATTGCCTAAGGGAGTATTTAAGAAAACTGATTTTGGATTTTCTACCCCAAGCCAATTAGTAGATAATCTCAAACCTGTAAGTGAAATCCATGTACCTTACCCTATTTCGTGGGCAGATGAGGAAAGAGACCTTACTGCATGGCTTGGAAATGATTTGCAGGATGATGCTTATGACCAGTTATATGAATTGGAAGAAGAGATAATTTCCTCTGGTGATAAGGATTTAATTAATGACTGGAGATATCTTCAAACCTCCGACCATTTTTACTATATGTGTACTAAATGGTTTTCAGATGGAGATGTACATAAGTATTTTAATCACTACGATTCCCCTTATGATGCTTATATTAATTATATGAATGTCCTTTCTGATTTTAGAATACGTCTAAGTAACCTAATTAGTAAAAATCCGTAAACTCCATTTTGTTTATGAATAAATAAAGGTTTTGACTAATAAGGAAAAGTATAGGGAATTATGTAAGAGGGAAAGCTCAATTCCAGTCTTTATGCGAGATTGGTGGATGGATGCTGTTTGTAATGAGGATTGGGATGTAATTATTTATGAAGAGAATAATAGAATAATCTCAGCCCTGCCTTATTTCCTCAATAAGAAATATGGTTTTCGCTCAATTATCCCTCCACACCTTAGTCCAATTTCAGGGATTTGGATTCTATATCCTGAAAATATCAATCTTATAACTAAATACAGCTACGAGGAAAAGCTAAATGAATTTTTTGCTAAAGAAATTGACAAGCTGAAATTGGATTATTTCTACCTCCACTTCCATCATAAGTATAAGAATTTCTTAGCTCTGAATTGGAATGGATTTAAGCAAACAACAAGATATACTTATAGAATAACCACCCTTGAGGATTTGGATTCAACCTTTAAGAACTTCCATCCCAAACTAAGGAAAAGTATTCGCCAGGCAAAGGAAACCCTATCTTTAATTGAGGATATTTCTGTTGAGGATTTTTATAGAGTAAATTCCCTCACCTTTCTTCGCCAAGGTATTAAAGTTCCCTATTCTTTGGAATTAGTAAGAAGGATAATAGACTCCTCAAGGCAGAATAATGCTTTGAATATTAATGCAGCTATTGATAAAGAGGGTAATATTCATGCTGTATTGCTTACTGTCTTTGACCAAAACACTTGTTATAGTCTAATTTCGGGAGCTAATCCAGAGTTTAGAGATTCTGGTGCTACAAGTCTTTTAAACTGGAGAGCATTGGAAATTGCTAATGCAAGGGGAGTTTATGAATTTGATTTTACTGGCTCAATGCTTAGACCAATTGAAAAATATATGAGACATTTCTCCTCTGAGCAAACCCCTTATTTTGCTATTGAGAAAAACTATTCTTGGATTTACTCCCTTTTAAGAAAGATTAGAAGATGAATATAAAACTAATATTGGTTGGAAAGACCGAGGAGAAATACTTAAAGGAAGGAATTGAGATATTCCAGAGGCGTTTAAAACACTATATTCCCTTTGAGATTATTATAATTCCTCCTCTAAAAGACACAAAGAATCTTTCTGCAAATATTATTAAGGATAGGGAAGGGGAGTTGATTCTAAAACAAATTGAAAAGATAGATAAGGTTTATTTATTTGACGAAAAGGGAGAGGAATTTTCTTCAAGAGGGTTTGCAGATTTCTTTCAAAAGAATATGAATCTTGGAACTAAAAGCATAGGTTTTGTAGTTGGAGGAGCCTTTGGTTTTTCTAAAGAAGTTTATTCAAGAGTTGGAGGAAGGATTTCAATTTCCAAGATGACTTTTTCTCATCAAATGATACGTTTAATGATAGTTGAGCAAATATACAGAGCCTTTACTATAATAAAAAACGAACCCTACCATAACGATTAGGATAATTTCTTCTCAAAATCTCCTCTTTTAAAACCAAAACCTCCTTATTGCAAAATATAATCAAGTTATTATACCCCAAAATGCCACTTTTTTGATGTGAAAATGCCGCATTTTTGTATAGAAAAAGTGGCATTTTCGGGTTGAAAATGCCACTTTTTTGGGTATAAACACGGCGTTATAATTTCCTAACTCTTGATTCTAATCTTAAAACTCTTGATTTTAATTTCAAAACATAAGGAAATAATCGCTCTTAGTATCTTCTTTCTTTGATACGTGCTTTCTTTCCGGTTAATCCTCTTAGATAGAAAATCCTTGCTCTACGAACAACACCACGTTTGTTCACAACTATTTCATCTATAAAAGGAGATGAGAACGGAAATATTCTTTCTACTCCAACACTTCCAGACATCTTTCTTACTGTGAAAGTTTCTGTAATGCCAGAACCTGAACGTTGGATAACATCTCCGCGGAATTGCTGAATACGTTCCTTATTTCCTTCAACAATTTTATAAGATACAGTTATTGTATCTCCAGCCTTAAATTCAGGATATTCTCTTCTTGTATTTAAGCTGTCAACATATTTCATTAATTCTGTCTTGCCCATTTCTTTACTCTTTTTTTGGGATTATACAATTTGATTAATTATTCTTCACTTTTGCAACAATTGCTGAGAAAGCTTCAGGATGATTCATTGCTAAATCTGCTAAAACCTTACGATTAAGCTCAATGTTGTTTTTATGAAGTTGTCCCATGAATACCGAGTAAGAAACATCGTTTAAACGGCAAGCCGCATTGATACGGTTAATCCATAATGCACGGAATTCTCTTTTCTTAACTTTTCTGTCACGGTAAGCGTACTGTTGTCCTTTTTCCCATTTGTTCTTTGCAACAGTCCAAACATTTTTACCTCTACCCCAAAAACCTTTAGTACGTTTGAGGATTTTTTTTCTGCGTGCTCTCGAAGCAACGGCATTTACTGATCTTGGCATAATTTTTAATTTTTTTTGTATTAGCGTTCCCTTAGGAATCTTTTTAGGCTAAATACAATGGTTAATAACTCCTTTTTCTGGCAATAATTTACTTTAAAAGCATTTCCATAATACGTGGCGTATCAACTACGCTAACTGTACTTGTATGCGTAAGATTTCTCTTTTGTTTAGTCGTCTTCTTTGTAAGAATATGACTATGGTACGCATGCTTTCTCTTAATCTTGCCTGAACCAGTAAGCGTGAAACGCTTTTTCGCACTGGATTTTGTTTTCATTTTTGGCATTTTACGTCCTTTTTTTTTGTTTGTTGTTTATAATTATTTCTTTGGAGCAATAATCATTATCATCCTTTTACCTTCTAATTTAGGCATCATCTCCGGTTTCCCGTATTCAAACAATGCTTCGGCAAATTTCAGTAATTGGGTTTCCCCTTGCTCTTTGTATATAATTGTTCTACCTTTAAAAAATACATCTACTCTAACCTTATTCCCTTCTTGTAGAAATTTAATAGCGTGTTTTAGTTTGAAATCAAAGTCATGTTGGTCGGTTTGAGGTCCAAGTCTTATTTCTTTTACAACAATCTTGGTACTCTTTGCCTTGATTTCTTTTTGTTTTTTCTTTTGTTCGTAAAGGAATTTTTGATAATCAATAACCTTACAAACCGGTGGGTTGGCCGATGGTGAGATTTCGACTAAGTCTAATCCCAAATCATTAGCTACTCTTAAAGCATCTTTGATATTATAGATGCCAGATTCCAAATTTTCTCCAACTACTCTTACAACTGGTGAATCAATTTTCTCATTGATTTTATGTAGTTCTTCTTTTGGTTGATACCCTTTTCTTTGTCTATTGAAAGGAACGTGTGTTGCTATAATTAAATCCTCCTATATTAATTTATAATCTATTTTTGAT
Organism: Bacteroidota bacterium; assembly: GCA_023415495.1. Taxonomy (GTDB): domain Bacteria; phylum Bacteroidota; class Bacteroidia; order Bacteroidales; family P3; genus UBA10566. The sequence continues at coordinate 4,876 of JAEZKK010000032.1, read as the reverse complement.
GTATTTTTATTCTAATTCTTTTTCAACTGCTTGGTTAACCAATTCAGCAAATTCTTCAATCTTCATTGAGCCCAAATCTCCTTCTGTGTGTCGGCGAACCGATACAAGTCCTTCACCCTCTTCTTTTTCTCCAACAATTAGCATAAAAGGAATTTTCCCAATTTCTGCATCTCGAATCTTCTTTCCTGTCTTTTCGCTTCTATTGTCAATACTACCTCTTAGACCCAAATTAGCGAGCAAAGATAATACTTTTTTTGAATATAGCTCATATTTTTCGCTAATTGGTAGAATAATAAATTGTTCAGGTGTTAGCCAAAGAGGGAATTTACCTCCTGTATGTTCAATTAATACAGCTACAAATCTCTCCATTGAGCCAAAAGGAGCACGGTGAATCATAATTGGTCTATGCTTTTGATTGTCTGCTCCAGTGTATTCTAATTCAAATCTTTCTGGAAGATTATAATCTACTTGTATTGTTCCCAATTGCCATTTTCTACCAATAGCATCCTTAACCATAAAGTCAAGTTTAGGACCATAGAAAGCAGCTTCTCCAATTTCTGTAACAGTATTTAATCCTCTTTCTTTTGAAGCTTCAATAATTGCATTTTCTGCCTTTTCCCAAGCCTCATCGCTTCCAATATATTTTTCTTTATTATTAATATCTCTTAAAGAAATCTGTGCTGTGAAGTTTTCAAACTTAAGAGTTTTGAAAATATAAAGCACTATATCAATAACCTTACAAAATTCTTCCTTCAATTGTTCTGGAGTACAGAAAATATGAGCATCGTCCTGAGTAAATGACCTTACCCTTGTCAATCCATGCAATTCTCCACTTTGTTCATAACGATAAACTGTTCCAAATTCAGCAAGACGAACAGGTAAATCCTTATATGAACGTGGTTTGAATTTATATACCTCAACATGGTGAGGACAATTCATTGGTTTAAGGAAATATTCTTCTCCCTCAAATGGAGTTGTAATAGTTCTAAATGAATCCTGACCATATTTTTGATAATGTCCTGAGCATTTATATAAACTTACATCCCCAATATGTGGAGTGATTACCTGCTCGTAGCCATATTCCTTTTGAACCTTCTTTAAAAAGTTCTCTAATCTCTCTCTTAGTGCAGCCCCTTTTGGTAGCCACATTGGAAGACCTTGACCAACAGTTTGAGAAAACATAAAAAGCTCTAATTCTTTCCCAAGTCTTCTATGGTCTCTCTTCTTCGCTTCTTCCAAGAATTCCATGTATTCGTCAAGTTCTTTTTTCTTTGGGAAGGTTATCCCGTAAACCCTTGTAAGCTGTTTTCTCTTTTCATCACCCCTCCAATAAGCTCCTGCTAAGGAAAGGATTTTAATTGCTTTGATAACCGAAAAGTTCTCAAGATGTGGTCCACGGCATAGGTCAGTAAACTTACCGCTTTCATAAAGAGTAATAGTGCCGTCTTCCAATTCCTCAATTAACTCAACCTTATAGTTTTCTCCTCTTTCAGAAAATAGTTTTAAAGCATCAGCCTTAGAAATATCTTTTCTCTTAATACTAATACCACCTTTAACCAATTCAGACATTTTGTCTTCAATTGCTTTGAAATCATCAGATGTAAGAGTATCATTACCAAAATCAATATCGTAGTAAAAACCATTTTCAATAGCTGGTCCTATACCAAACTTAGCATTTGGGTAAAGTTCACTTATTGCAGAGGCAAGCAAGTGAGCAGAAGAATGCCAAAAAGTATCCTTACCCTCAGCATCATTCCAAGTATTAAGTTTTACGGTTGAATCCACATTAATAGGACGATTAGCATCCCAAACCTCATCATTTACAGTTGCAGAAAGCACATTTCTCGCTAAGTTTTCGCTAATACTTTTAGCAATATCCATCGAATTACTACCCTTAGGATACTGTTTTACAGACCCATCAGGCAAAGTTATATTTATCATATTATAAATTACAAATAAAAATTTAAGTTGCAAAGTTAAGGAAAATAATGCTTTCCAACAAAAAATAAATAATCACATAACACTATTTTCTAATCTATAGTCTTATTTTTGCTATTGTGGAATTTCCATTTTTAGATTATTATTTGGTTTTTTTGCTGTGTAAATGATAAATAGAAGAATAATGCCTTAGTAATTATAATCCATTAATCAGTATTCTAATCCATTATTCTTTGTTCTTCTTTTATTGGGAAATCAAATAAAAACTGTATTGAAAAAGTCTGTCTTTTTCTTGCCCAACTACTATATTGCAAAGCAAAACTAATATTACAATAAATAATTTCTTTTTCATACTAATTCTTTTTTTATTGATATTTCCGTTGTGCGTGATTTCTTTGCTTTGCAAAGCGACAAAGTCGATATATAATCCTGCATTATATTATTATGTTTTATCTGATACTTATTCATAATTGCTTATATTTCTTAAGGCTTATATCTTTTGAAACGAATATATTTTGTTTTTTGAGGATTATCAATATTTGTTGCCTTTATTCTTTTCCAATTAAAATCTATACTTTCGTCATCTAAATCATATAATTCTTCTTGATCAATATTGAAATCATCTGTTTTGTAAACTTTCATCAAATCTTCTCTTACAATAATACAATACTGGTATCCTACAAGCATTTCATAAAAATACACTATATAGACATTAGTGTTTTTATACTTAACTTTGTATACACCATCTAAACATTCTGTTGCATCTCCAAAATAATGACATTTTATAGTATCACTATTTCTAATAAAATATAATGTGTTTTCAATTTCATTAATTTCTTTGTTAATTGTATCGCTCTTAATAATAAATGGTGTTTTTTTCAATTAATGACTTATTAATCACTTTTACCTCATCACAATTGAAACTCACCAAAGATTGAGCCTTGGAAGATAAGCCAACTAAAACAAATATTACAAGAAATAATACTTTATTCATTACAGAGCTATTATTTAATTTCATCTTTATACTATCCTATCTAAATCTTTTGTAAGGGATTTACAATCCCGCACTATATATTTATATAAGACTATTAAATTATTCCACAATAAATTTCTTACTTACTTCACCATTATCAGTTTTTACTTTAGCGATGTAATTACCTTTTGGGAATTTGATAACATCTATTTGTTTTTGTTTGCTATTTACTTTCGATGAGTAAACCTCTTGTCCGAGAATATTATATATTTGAATTGTTTTAATTAAGGATGATGAAGTGATATTAATATAGTCTTTTGTTGGGTTAGGATATGCAATAATTTTAACCTCATTAGGATTTACACTTGCTATACTTAACAAACCTTTTGAATCATACTTTAGCAAATATGAATTAATAAAGTTATAAATATTATCTACTGTGTTTATTGTAAATATTATACCTCCATCATTTGTGCATGTAATCCCACGAATATTTTTTCCCATATTTGGTTCAAATCCATTAAACATCCTTCTAAAATTAAATCCATCTTTGCTGAAATTATCTATCTTTATTCCAAGTTCTACATGAGAAGGATAAGCTTCCATACGATAAGCATAAACAATTGAATCTACACTTCTTGCATCAATAAGTATATTAGAAATTGGAAGGAAAGGGTAGGCATTAACATATTCACTCCAAGAATCTTGTCTATAATAAAGACTGTCTATGGTTTTAGAACGAGTATTATAAATATAATAATGAGCGTTATCTCCTTGTGAAATAATGATACTATCATTTATAGCCTTTAAATTATCTGAAAAACTATATCTCATACTATCAACGATATCTAAGGTTTGATTATCGATATAGTATAACACAGAACTTTTATCTAACAAATAAGCACCTACCATAATATTATTTCCCTGCTCAATAACAGATATTCTCTTAACATAAGTGTCATAAGTTCTGCTATTAACAATATTTCCAGTAGTATCAATTGTAACTAATTTGAATTTATTAGTGTCATCTGTATTTGTATAATATTTATCGAAAGGAATTGAAGCAACTGCATATAAAGCTCTATTCTTTAGAAAAGAAATATGATAATTAAAATAAATAGCATTACTATCATTAATATTCACATAAGAATAATTACCATTAAGATCTGAAAAGGATAAATAAACAGAATCAATTATAGGGTAGGGAAATTGTTGATTAGGATATAAAGTATCAGTAATATAGTCTATATGAGAACCTGAATTGATTGAATAAAATTTATTATTAAATTTATGATAGAATTGATTGTTTGAAGTAAAGGTATTGAGAATATTTAGGTTGTCATCATAATTGACATAGTAATCTCCAAGCTTAGACCAATAACCATCATTATCAAGATTGTCTATCTTATATGAGAATTTATCAGATGTAATACCTTTAATTAAAGCACTATCACTCAGAAAGAGTGTATTTATCTGTGCTTGACAAATAGAGGAAATAAATAATACTGCTAAAAAGAATAATTGTTTTGTTTTCATACACTTAATTTTTTAAACGATTTGAAAGCCCAAAGATAGGGATTTTTTTCATATAAGTGAAACTTTGGTAAAAGATACGCCGAAAAAAATTCCTGACTTTGTCAAAGATTCACCTTAATTGAGATTCAGAAATTTATCATCAAACAATTTTTCTATTGATTTTGGACATAGAGAAAGAGGATAAAGAATGATTTTAACATAAACAGGCGAAAACCTACATTTTGATAACATTATGCAGGTTTTGCTGTTAAATATGGTTAATATGATAAGCTCTTGAAATTTGCAAATTCCAAACCCTCAGCCCAAGAGGAAAGAAATAATAGTTAATTACTCATAATAAATTTCTAATATTTCGATGAAAAACCTCAACATTCGACCTTTTTCGAAATAAACCAAGTCTTTTTATTTTTTTCCTTGATAAAAATTTAT
>JAEZKK010000030.1 GCA_023415495.1 Bacteroidota bacterium | reverse complement strand
TCTTTGGTGGGCGTTATTTTAAAATATAACGCCAAGTGGGTGCCAAGTTTGTCTTACAAATAAAGAATACTCCTTTGAGGGATTTAAATTTTTCTCTATAATACCCTTTTGTATTGAGATTATCTTTATTTGTATGTATTCTATATCTTGATGATTCCTGTGTGTGTGTGTGTGTGTGTGTGTGTGAAAGAGATTAGATAGCAATAGTAGTGTTGGTAAGATTGGATTATCTTTCGTTGTAGTGTATTTATTTGCTGTCTTAGTAACATAATACTTTACTTTTGTATATTATCTGGCTGCAAATCTAATAAAATTAATTGGTATATCATACAATTTTTGTTTTTATTTATTATTTATCTTGTTTTTGCTTGATTATTTTAAAGGACTATAACCTATTCTTAATTAACCTTTGTGTTAAGAAAAATAGCTTTTGATTCTAAAAAAATAGAATCAAATTACATTTTTTTAGAATCAAGAGTTAGTTTTCTGTAATTTGATTCTATTTCGCTGGAATTTGATTCTATTTCGCGAGGGTTTGAGTTTGCATTAATAAATTAGAAAACTCAACTACTGAGAATATCTCTTAAAAGATTTCCCTATTACTTATGAAAAAAGATACGCCGAAACTTTTTATTTTTTCGGCGTATCTTTTTATTTTTTTGGCGTAAAAATTTAATTCTAAAAGAGACTTATTAATGTCCTCCGCATCCTTCTCCGAGTCCTTTTGCAACGCTTTTGCAACATTCTGGTAGTCGTTCAATTGCTTTTGGGGTTGCTTCAATTCCGTTTGCCATTACTCCTTCTTTTGCTAATGCTTTTGCAATTTTATCAGGATTGGTTCTTTTAGTGTTGTATATTACTTTTACAGTTTTGTTTTTTGGATTTATTTCAAAAGATTTTACTCCTCTTTCGTATGCAAGTGTTTTCTCTACTATTGGGTTCAAACTCTTACAGCAGTATTTATCTAATTTTATATCTACGGTTTCCGTTGTTTTGTTTTGTGCTATTGCTCCTAAACTTCCAAGAATTAGGAATGCTAATAATAATACTTTTTTCATTTTACTTTTCTTTATTTGATTGTTAATCTTATTCCTGCATAAAACACTCTTCCCATTATTGGGGCATATACTACTGAGGCATCAAAGTTGTTTGAGTAAGGTCTATCTGCTCCTATAACCATTCTATCTTGAGTATAGTTGGTGATATTTTCACAGCCTGCGTAAATATCAAAGCTTTTAAATTTACGTGTTATTTGTCCTAACATATAGATATAAGGGTTAGAGTAATCCATTTGCTTATCAATATAGTTAGGCATTCTTTGTTTTGAGTTTAGTTGTGTTGTGAGGTCTATCATCCACTTATCGTACTTGGTTTTATAGCTTAAAACTACCAATCCCTTCCACTTGCTTGTATATGGTTTTTGCATTATTTCATAATTATTAGTCTGAGGGTTAAGATAGGTAGATTGTACGTCATTATATCTTGCTGCAAGGGTTACGTTAAACCTCTTTATTGGTTCTAATAGCAAATCTAACTGAACACTATTGGAATAGGAAGTCCCATTTATATCTTTTAAATTATAAAACACTGCTTTTCTTGCATCTTGTTCTAAATCCATTACTACTTGGTTTTGGAAATTAGTGTGATAATAGTCTAAGGTTATAGTATTCTCTCTTTCGTCTTTTGTTTTCCAACAATAAGTTAAGTTTAATCCACCATTCCAAGCATCTTCCATTTGCAAGGCTTTGTTATTATCTATTATAATTTCTCTTGAAGAGGCTAATAGTCCAAAATTATCAGCTAATATATTTGCACTTCTATATCCCTTTCCTGCAGCTCCTCTAAGAGTTAAATCGTGATTGATATGCCAACGGAAATGTAGTCTTGGGGTTATTATACTTTGCTCATAAAAGGAGTTATAGTCATATCTTAATCCAAGAGTGGTTAGAAACTTTTCTCCATATATAAAACTAAATTGACCAAAAGCTCCAGGTACTATCTCTTCTCTGAAAAAATTATCTTTAATTAGAGGATTCCCTGTATTTATTATTGGAATTATATTCCCAAGTGTATCGATCTTCCTTCCTATATAGTCTTCTTTAAGGTCAGTATAACGGAAGCTTGAGCCTAATGTGTAACGATGTCCTCCTCTTGCCTCAGCATCGTAAATAAAGTTTGCATACACATCACCTTGTTCTCCTAAATAATCATTTACTCCATAGCTTGCTTTATTTCTAAAGTATGTTCCCGTTAGTTGTGTTCCAATTGAGGATGAATTACCAACAGTGAAACCATTCTTAGTAAAGAAATGCACTCTATCAACCTCTCCTAATATACCGTATATACTAGTATCATTTTGTCTCGATTTATCAAAGCCCATCTGTCCCCCAGTTCTGTTTTCGTGCAAGTAGTTTATAAAGGTTTGCGAGTGATATTTATGATTTTCGTATTGCCAACGATTAGCTATATTGATTTGATTCATCTTAGGATAGTCCATAAAGCCATCTTTTTGAACATCATGCTCACGGTTTAGCATAGAGCCATGAACTAATAAACCAGTGCTTAGCTTATTGTTAATCTGCTTATTTGCTTTAATATTTAACTCAGTCTTTAACTCACTATTAGCATAGAGATTAAAAAAGAATGGGTCGCCTTGGTGGCTCTTATCGTATTCTATATTGATTTGTCCTGTGGTAGTTTCATAACCATGCAATACTGTAGCTACACCCTTGCTTATTGATATACTCTCCATCCAACTTCCTGGCACATATCCCAAGCCAAAAGGAGAGGATAATCCACGTAAGAAAGGCATATTTTCTAATAATAACTGAGAATAGACTCCAGTAAGCCCTAATAATTGAATTTGCTTAGACCCTGTAACAGCATCACTATAACCAACATCAACTGTTGCGGAGTTTTCAAAACTTTCTCCTAAATTACAACAAGCAAGATGCTTTAGCCCTTCTGCTGAAATATATTCTTTCTTATCTAATGAAATCTTTGAAATATAAGTACTTGCCTGCCTTTCAACAATAGACACCTGTGCAAGTGAAGTTGAATTAGTCTTTAAATATACTTTGATATTTTTTATATCTGAATTTATATCAATTGTGTCATTAATATATCCTGTATAACTTATTACTAAACTCTTAGCCTTGTTATCCTTAACCAAGGTAAATCTTCCACTCTCATCACTTGTTGTGCCTTTTAGTGTCTCTGACCAATAAACATTAGCATTAGGTAATACTTCTTTTGTCCCGCTATCATAAACCTCCCCTTGTAATGAGGTTTGTGAAAATGCATTTAATGATATTACTCCAAATAATAAAAACAAAAACAATCTAATTCTTAGCATAAATCTTTTTCTCTTAAAAATCTTTGCTAAGTTTGACAAGGTTATTAATTAAAACTTACGTAAGGTGTTTAATTTATTTTTTTGAACCTATTATTAGTATCGTACATAGGTTGCTCATTCCCTGTTCTTTTCCTCTTAGGTTCTTCTTCTTTTTTAGGTTGAGAATTTCTTGGTAATATATTTTCTACTAATCTCCACCTACCTCTTTCAAACTTAAATCCGTTCATCACTCCCGAGCCAACATAAAACTGATACAAGCCTTCCATACCTTCATATAAAGGTTCTAAAACCTCAAATACAATCATTTCCTCAAGAGCAACTGTTCGAGGGTCAGGAGGTTGGTTTTTTTCGTTACTTATAGGTTTTGGTTTATTTGAAACAAAGATATTTTTTACGCTAAAACTTGTTTTTGGGTTTGGGTTCTCATAATACTGATTATCCCATTTAAGAACAAAACTTGTTTCTGGATTATATTCATAAATAAATCTCTTTCTGTCTTTCTCTTTAAAGAAAATTGAAAGACCAAACTCAGGCTTAGAGTTATTTCCTCTAAATGAAATAGGTTCTATTATCTTCTTTTTAGTATATATATTATTCCCGTTATAACCCAAAAGCGTATAGTATTTTCTACCCTCGTTCTCTCGGGTAATTAAATCATAATATACAGCTCCATACCAATTTTCATTATCACATTTTGCTAATTCAGGGTTAAAGATTTCATCACTCTTATCGAATAATCTATATAATTCATATTCATCTTTGTTTAGATTTAGTGATTGAATAAAACCATAGTTCTCAAAGAAACCTTCTTGGTCAATTACCGACCAGGTAATTATTCTAAAACGATTATCTGAGCTCTTGAGAATACTTAATCTATTTAATTCATTGAAAGGATAAGCAAAGCTTTTGGGCATAGAAAGGACTTCTGAGAGAGCATCCAATAATTTTTCATTAGCATTAAACCTTTCATTATCGGTTGGTGCATCAAATACTAAATCCACATAAGGCTTGATTGATTTCTCTAAATCTCTAAGAGCCTCAACACTTTGAGAATAAGAAAACAAACCTTGAACAATAAAAATTATAAGAAAACCTAATCCTTTCATCAATGCAAATTTATATATTTTTACTCTATAATCAAAGAAAATGTTACTTAATAAATAAATAAAACCTTAATTTTGCATGCAATTACAAACATAAACCTACTTAGAATACATAATATGATTGAAAAGATAATTATCTCCCTAACAAATCTTCGTAAAGTATTAATCAACCCAATGGAGAATAATCAGCTAAGTATAGCAATTGAAAAAGCAATATTAGAAAATCCTTGGTTTGACAGAGAGAGTATATTATATTCTTTGGAATCAATTGCATTATGGTTGGATGAAGCCACTCTTAGAGAATTTGTTAGTAATTATACTCCCAAGCAAAATCCTAAAAGAGTAGCTGTTATTTGTGCTGGGAACATACCAATGGTAGGGTTTCATGATATGCTCTGCACAATTTTAAGTGGGAATATATTTATTGGGAAATTATCTTCAAATGACTCCTCTCTTTTAGAAGCAATAGGAAGTATTTTATTCGATTATGAAAAAGAGCTAAAGGAGAGAATATTCTTTACAAAAAGCAAGGTAGAGGATTTCGATGCAGTAATTGCAACTGGTAGTAATAATACCTTTATGTATTTTGAATATTATTTTGGTAAATACCCTAATATAATACGCCATAGCAGGACTTCGATTGGAGTGCTGGATAAAAAAACAGAGGACTTTAGAGGATTAGTATTAGATATACTTACTCACAAAGGTTTGGGCTGTAGAAATATTTCAAAAATCTTTATCCCAAAGGATTTTGATTTTTCACCTTTAATCAAAGCCTTTGAATCTCATCTAAGCTTATTAGACCATAATAAATATAGGAATAACTACGAATATCATAAAGCAATCTATATTATGAATAATATAAGTTTTATTGATACTCAAACAAATTTATTAGTAGAAAGCGCTGAGCTTTTCTCTCCTGTTTCAGTAGTCTATTATACTTATTACAACGATATTTCTGAGGTAAAAGACTATATCAACACAAACAAGGATAATATCCAATGTGTAGTAAGCAATATGGGGGAAATCGAAGGAAGAATAAAATTTGGAAAAGCACAAAGTCCATCGATCAACGACTTTGCAGATAACGTTGACACAATGGACTTCTTATGCAATAGGATATAAATCCTTTATTTTCTTGAAATAGCTTTCTTAGCTGCTTCTACTATATTGTCTGATTTCAATTTATATTTCACCATAAGCTCTTCTGGAGTTCCACTTTCTCCAAAGCTATCCTCTACTCCTATATATTCAATAGGTCTTGGCATTGAGCGTGAAAGCAATTGAGACACTGCATCGTTTAATCCTCCATTGAATTGGTGTTCCTCACAGCTTACAACACAACCTGTCTTTTCAACTGATTTTAAGATTGCCTCTGTATCTAATGGTTTTATTGTATGAATATTGATAACCTCTGCATCTATTCCCATCCCTTCAAGCTTTTCTGCTGCTTGAATTGCTTCCCATACTAAGTGTCCTGTTGCAATAATAGTTACATCTTTTCCTTCGTTTAACATCAAAGCCTTACCTATTTCGAAAGGAGTTTCTTCTGGAATAAAAATTGGCACCTTTGGTCTTCCGAATCTTAGGTAAACAGGTCCTTTATAATTTGCTATTGCTATGGTTGCTTGTTTTGTTTGGTTGTAATCGCAAGGATTAATAACTACCATATTTGGCATCATTCTCATTAATCCAATATCTTCAAGTATTTGATGAGTAGCACCATCTTCTCCAAGTGTTACTCCTGCGTGAGAACCACATATCTTTACATTTGCATCTGAATATGCAACGCTTTGACGAATTTGGTCATATACTCTACCTGTTGCAAAGGCGGAAAAACTACTTGCATAAGGTATCTTTCCACTAATAGCCAATCCTGAGGCTATACCTATCATATTTGCTTCTGCAATACCTGTTTGAAAAAATCTTTCTGGAAATTCTTTTTTGAATCCTCCCATCTTAACACTATCTGTTAAATCAGAACATAGTGCAACTATATCTGGGTTATTTCTACCTGCTTCTAATAGTCCATCTCCAAATCCTGAACGGGTATCATTATTACCCAATACTGTGTATTTTTTCATTCTATTTTAATTATTTTATTATTCTATATTGACCTTTGTGTTTAGTCCTGATTCTATTACAAATTCTTTTTTTAATGTATTAGTAGTTCTATTTGATTGCTTATCTCTTAAAACTATCATATAAGTTCCTGGTAAAAGGGTTAATGTCTCATATATAGAGCCATTTAAAGAAGAAACAAAAATCCATTCATTATCTTTCTTTTCAAATAATGTCCCAATTGTGCCATCAATCTTTTTATTTATTAAAGCATAACCAGGCAATGGTATTTCAATGGTTGTTGTAGAGCTTTGTTCTATTTCAATATCTCTTAGTTTTAAACTTGGCAAGCTTAATACCTCTATATCATATTTCCCCACCAAGTATTTCTCTGTAGTATTTATTGTTTGGATATTTACAATTTCCTTACCCTTTTTAATTACGATAGGGATATTATTATTTTTGTTGTTATTCTGAGTTTCCTTGCCCTTGAACTTAATTGTCATTGAGCCTTGAGCTGCCTTAGCACTTACTATTGTATGCCCTCCTGGATTAAGACTTATATTCTCAATTCTAATCTTTGGAATTGAATGTATTTCCAAATCGTAATTGATTAGAGGGTCAATAAAAAGAGTATCGGAGCTTACATTAGAACTCATTGTATGAATAAAGGAATATTTTTCTTGTTTGCTTTTGGAATCATAGAATATAATAGGAACATTAGTTTCTGTTGGTATTCCATGGGAGTCTAAGAGATTAACTTGAATTGAAGTATTATAGATAGCCAGTTTTACTATTTTATTAATTACCTTAGTAAACTCTATCTCATTATGAGCATCATAATAAACTCCTATACATTCCATTTGCTCTCTTAATCCCTTATTAATACCTATTACAAAAGGTTTTATATAATATCCTTTCTCTTGATAGATTTTAGAGACCTCACAAACATCTCCCCCGCAATCATCTCCCCCATCCGTTATTAGTATTACTATATTTCTACAACTAACACATTCAGGAAAATCCAATGCAGCCTTTTCCATAGCGGAACTCAAGGGATTTGTTCCTCTTGGAACTAATGCCTTTAGCTTTGCTCTAACATTTTCTATATTATTCTTAGAAAAAGGGGCTTCAAGACGTGTATCATCGCAGTTTTGAGGAGGGAAATCCTTAGTATGTCCGTATGCACGAAGTGCTATCTCCAAATTATCTCTCCCATTAAGTGTATCTAATATGTTGGAGATAATATTCTGAACAATCTTAATCTTGGTATCGCTTTGCCAACGCGAATACATAGAATTGGAACAATCCAATACAAATAGTATCCGAGTCTTTTGGAATGCGTCAACCTTGGCTACCTTATCATTTGTGTTCTGTGAATAAGAACCTAAAGACAAAAGGGTCAATATTAGAACTAATAACCAAGATTTTATTCTCATCCTATCTGGTAAATAGATTTTTATTAATAATCTCCAAGAGTTTCGATTAATTGAGAAAGAGCATTATCTCTTTGTTCGTTATTTGGAGCAACTCCATGCCATTTATTTAATCCTTGCATAAAATCTACTCCATAACCCATAAGAGTATGCATAAGTATTACAACAGGTTTATTCTTTCCTGTAAGAGCTTTAGCTTGATTTAAACCCAAAACAACCTCTTGCATATCATTACCATTCATCTCAATAACTTCCCAACCAAAGGCTTTGAACTTGCTGGATAAATTACCAAGAGAGATTATCTCATCGGTGCTTCCATCAATTTGTACTTTGTTATAATCGACAATTGAAATTAGATTATCAATCTTTCTCGAGCTTGCATACATAATTGCTTCCCAGTTTTGTCCCTCTTGCAACTCACCATCACCATGAAGAGAATAAACTAATTTACTACAATTATTCAATTTCTTAGCCTCAGCAGCACCAATAGCAACAGAAAGTCCTTGACCCAAAGAGCCTGAAGCGATTCTGATTCCAGGCAAATTAGAATGAGGAGTTGGGTGACCTTGAAGTCTTGAGCCCATCTTTCTAAATGTTCCTAATTCACTTATTGGGAAATAGCCACTACGAGCTAATACACTATACCATACTGGAGAAATATGACCATTTGAAAGAAAGAACATATCCTCACCTTTACCATCAATACTAAAGTTTTCAGCTTTTGCATCTAACACCTCAAAATAAAGAGCCGTCATTAAATCAGCACAACCTAATGAACCTCCTGGGTGACCTGAACTCACCCCATTAACCATTCTAATTATATCTCTTCTAACCTGAGAAGCAATAGCCTCCAACTCGATAATAGTAGCCATAAATCTAAATTAATTTTTATTTGAAATTTGGTGCAAAAATACCCTTTAATTTTGGAATCCTCAAGGGTATAACATTATTTAAAACTAAAAAAGAAGTGATGCAATTGGTTTTTAATGATATAACAGAAATCAAATCTTATAACATTATACAATTGGAAAGAAAAAATAAATTATTTCTTTTGAATAAATAAAAGTTTGTAACTTTGAGGATTAAATTAAAAACTATGACCGATATTATTCTAAAACACGGAGCATATAGAACTCTACTATCATTTCAGAAATCAGAGATAATATACGATGGAACAGTATATTTCTGTAATAAATATCTTAGAAGAGGTGATAGAACAATTGACCAAATGATACAATCTACCTACTAAAACGACAATTAGAAAGCTTAGAAGAAGACTTTGTAAAACCACGGAGGAATAAGAGAAAGAATGACCAAAGCGAGATTAGAAAAACGAAATTCTAAATAATGATTATTCTAATTGTTATTAAGTGGAATTTTATCAAGAGAGATTTTATTTTAATCAAGTATAAATAAATTTTTCTTTGATTTAAAAGAATTTTTCTTTGATTTAAATGTTACTATGGTAGCTACCACAACAGCATTATGGTACCTACCACACGGGGGTTATGGTACCTACCACACAAACGTTATGGTAGCTACCATAATGTAGTTTTGAAATTTATGGTGATTTCGAAAGGATTTAACGAACTCTTATCCTTGTAATTGCAAAGATACGAAAAATAATTGTAATGTGATTGTTTTTTACTCTAAATTATTAGGAAAAAGATGGTATTAAAGTAATGTTTTTATCTTATTAGGTTTAACTCGCCTTTTTGGACTGTTTTGTAATTGTTAGTGTTCTCAAACTTAATTATATATACATATACTCCCATTGGGCATAACTCTCCTCTGTATTTTCCATCCCATCCTATGTTTATATCCTTGGAATTGAATACTAATACTCCGTTTCTGTTGAATATATTTATCTCGTAGGATTTTAATTCTACATATCCTGGCTTAAAGATATTATTTGTTGCCGCAGTTGGAGTGAATCCGTTAGGGATAAATAGTCTTAGTCGATTATTTATACTGTCTTCAATTATTGATGACTTGGATTGATTGATTGCTAATGAGGTTTGATTTTCATACTCTTCGCTATTGATTGAAGGAGTTATGTTTTGTGGTTTTTCTATTCCCATTTCAACTCTGAGATTATTCTGTTTGTAATTCAAACTCTCTATCTTTGAGATGTTTTCAAATGAGTTTTCTCGCTTTATCTCATTTTGGATTTTATCATTGGTTATTTTATTTGATTGAAGGCTCGATTCACTTTGGGTTTGAGTAATTTCATTAGATTGGTTAGATGATATTACGTTGTTATTGATAATATCATCCTTAGAGTTTTGAGTGATTATGGTATTAGTATTGGGTTTTGCAATATCATTATTCTTTATCGGTGCAAAGAAGAGGATTGATGCAGAAATGATTAGCACTCCTGCTGTGAAAAATGAGGCTACCTTCCAAATATTATAGGACTTTGCTGGTAAATTCTTCTCTATCTCCTTCCATAATTTAGAATCTGGCTTTACTTCAAAGCTTTCAAATTCCTTTTTTAATCTATCTGACATATTATTTATATTTCTAATTATCTTATATCTATATTATTATCTTTCTCTATAAGTCTTTTCAACTCTTGTTTGGCTTTATAGTTTTGAACCCTTATAGTCGATTCTGCTATATCCAATATCTGAGATATTTCTGAATAAGAATAACCCTCTATCTCAACCATATTAAATATTAATCTTCGTTTTGAAGGAAGGGTTTGTATCTTCTCCATCAACTCCTTAAGAGATAATTTAGAATAAACATCATCCAAATTCTTATTCTCAAACTTAATATCTATATCTTCTATATCTGCACTTGGTTTATCTTTTCTATAATAATTTAAAGCAGTACGAATAAATATCAACCTCATCCAAACTATAATAGCCTCATTACTTTCTAATTTCTCTATTTGAGAAAAGACCTTTATAAAACCCTCTTGGAAAACATCCTCTGCATCCTCTTTATTCTTACAATACCTTAAACATAAACCAAATAGCATAGAAGAAAACCTATCGTATAATTCTTTTTGTGCTTTTTGTTTACCTTTCTTACAGCCCTTAACTATTTGCTCGATTTCAATTTTATCTTTTTCTTCTAACTGCATTCTGACTTGATAGACACTTTAATTAGTGTTTTTGTTTACTATATATAACAAAAAAGCAAGGATATGGTTCCTTGCCTTTCTTTTTCAATTAACTAAATAAAAAACAATAAGTCGATTCTCTATAAGCGGGGTTCTGTTCTTTATTCCAGAAACTGGAAATAAGCCTCTATCATTAATCTAATACTTGCTTCACAACAAGTCTTTAACGACCTACCCCTCAGCAATGGACGAGCAGCCCTTGGATGCTGATATATTTGGTCTTTCAACCCATAAGGTTTACCCCAAATGCTTATCACTAAACACTTGCGTGAGCTCTTACCTCACGTTTTCACCCTTACCTTTTACAATTAAGTAAATTAGGCGGTTATTTTCTGTGGCACTTTCTGTCAAAACCCTTATTTCTAAGAACTCTGCCTACCCGTTAGGTAGTATGGTGCTCTATGTTGCCCCGACTTTCCTCTTAAAGGATTACTCCCTCAAGCGATAGAGCGAGAACCGTTTTATTGTTTTATGCGTCTATATTTGCATAGGTTGCGTTTTGTTCGATAAATTCCCTTCTTGGTGGAACCTCATCGCCCATAAGCATAGAGAAAACTCTATCTGCTTCCGATGCATTTTCTATATCTACCTGTCTTAGTATTCTTGTTTGAGGATTCATGGTTGTTTCCCATAATTGGGTCTCGCTCATCTCTCCAAGACCTTTATATCTTTGAACAGAAACTCCAGTTTGTCCTAATTCTTCCTGATATTTTATCCTATCATCCTCACTCCAGCAATATCTCTCTTGCTTTCCTTTTCTTACTAAATAAAGAGGTGGAGTTGCTATATAGACATGTCCTTGTTCTATCAATTCTCTCATATAACGGAAGAAGAAGGTTAGGATTAGCGTTGCAATATGGCTACCATCCACATCGGCATCGGTCATAATAACAACTTTATGATACCTTAGCTTCTCCATATTCAAAGCCTTTGAATCCTCAGCCGTACCAATCGAGACTCCAAGAGCTGTATATATATTCTTTATTTCCTCTGAATCCAATACCCTATGTTGCATTGCCTTCTCAACATTAAGAATCTTACCTCTAAGAGGAAGGATGGCTTGAGTGTTTCTATCTCTCCCTTGCTTTGCAGTACCACCTGCAGAATCCCCTTCGACAAGGAATATCTCACATTTCACTGGGTCGCTATCCGAACAGTCTGCAAGTTTACCAGGCAAACCTGCAACCCCCAAAACTGTTTGTCTTTGTACTAATTCCCTTGCTTTTCTTGCTGCATGACGAGCTGTTGCTGAAAGGATAACCTTGCTTACAATTTGCTTTGCTTCCTTAGGGTTTTCCTCTAAATAAATACTTACAAGCTCTGAGGTCATTTGGTCAACAGCCCCCATAACATCGGAGTTACCTAATTTGGTCTTAGTCTGACCTTCAAACTGTGGCTCTGCAACCTTTACAGATATTACTACTGTAAGACCTTCACGAAAGTCATCTCCTGTAATTTCAAACTTTAGCTTATCGAGCATTCCACTCTTATCAGCGTAAGATTTAAGTGTACGAGTTAATCCTCTTCTAAAGCCTGAAAGGTGGGTTCCTCCTTCGTGAGTATTGATATTATTTACGTAGGAATGAATATTTTCAGTAAAGGAAGTATTGTATTGCATAGCAATCTCGATAGGGATATTATTCTTCTCACCCTCAATATAGATTGGTTCTGGAATTAGCTTTTCTCGATTTCCATCTAAGTATATAATAAAGTCCTTTAATCCTTCTTCAGAATAGAACCTCTCCCCAACAAATTCCCCATCTTCCTTTTTATTTCTTTGGTCAGTAATTGTTAGTTCTATCCCCTTATTCAAAAATGCAAGTTCTCTTAATCTTGTACAGATTGTAGCGTAAGAATACTCACTTACAGTAAATATTGAATTATCAGGCAAGAACTCCACTACAGTACCACGCTTATTGCTCTCTCCTACTTCTCTTACTGAATATTGAGGTATCCCTTTAGAGTATTCTTGTTCGTATTGTTTCCCATCTCTATGAACTGTTACCCTCATCCAAATTGAAAGTGCATTCACACAACTAACCCCTACACCATGTAGACCTCCCGACACTTTATAAGTTCCTTTATCAAACTTACCTCCTGCATGAAGAACAGTCATAACAACTTCCAATGCAGAGCGTCCTTCCTTCTCATGAATATCAACAGGGATACCACGACCGTCATCCTCTACTCTAATAGAGTTGTTTTCAAGTATAGTAACATTAATCTTTGAACAGTGTCCGGCAAGTGCCTCGTCGATAGAATTATCTACAACTTCATAAACAAGGTGATGTAACCCTCTGTCGTTTACGTCTCCAATATACATGGCTGGACGCATTCTAACCGCTTCTAATCCTTCAAGTACTGTGATATTATCAGCAGAATAAGTTCCTTGTTTTTTAATATTCTCTTCGCTCATTTTGTTTTACTTAATGTAAAGTATTTATTTTTTTCTGATTTGCAAATGTACGAAAAAAATACGACTTATTAAAATCATATTATTTCTCCTGCACAAATTAACTCTTCTTTGTCATATAGAACAATGCCCTGACCTTTAATTGGAGCAAAGACTGCTTTAGAAAAGAATATCTTAGCACTGTTTTCTTCAAACACCACCCTTGCCATTTCTCCCACATCCTTACCTCTAATCTTTACTAAAAACTCGCCCTCTTCTTGCTTTGGGTATTGTATAAAATTGATTTGCGATATTTCAATCTCACTCTTACAGCATAATTCCTTACTCCCGACAATTATCTGATTAGCCTGAGGTATAATCTTATTAATATATAGCTTCTCCTTAGTCTTTAAATTAAGTCCCTTATATTGTCCAATAGTATAAAACGGATAACCTTGATGAGTACCTATAATATTTCCTTGCATATCCAATACCTCTCCATTTTCCAAAGAACTTAGCTCTGGATTCCTCGAAAGCAAATAATCCTTATACGTCTGATTCTGGATAAAACAAATACTATAACTTTCTCTTTTTTTAGAATAAGAATCAAAACCATTTAGGGACATCAACTCTTTTATTTCTTGCTTAAAATAACCTCCTAAGGGAAAAATTAATTTAGATAATGCTTCTTGGCTTAGGCGATGAATCATATAGGATTGGTCTTTCCACCTATCCTTAGCCATGGATATTATATATCTATCCTCTTTATAAGATATATTTGCATAATGCCCTGTTGCAACCCTCTCACATTCGTACTCATCCAAAAAGCTAATTAAGCTTGGTATCTTAAATCTCTCGTTACAAAAAACACAGACATTTGGAGTAATTCCAGAGATATAAGAATCTTGGAAATATGATATAACAGAGCTTTCAAACTCCTTGCTTAAATCCTTTCTATATACCTCTATTCCTAATTTCTTAGCCGATAGTTTTAATTCAGAGTATTCTTGCTCAGAGCTTTTTTTATTTAAGAAATCTAAGAATAGTCCTATTACATCATAGCCCTTGTTTTTAAGCAAAAGGGCAACAGATAGGCTATCAACTCCTCCACTTAATCCAACAAGCACTCTCACTTATTCAAAAACAAACTCTCCATAGCCATTTTAGATTCCTTATCCGAGATAATAGGAGTAGGAGATTTAGGCTCAAGGATAATATAGTATTGGTCTTTAGGAGCTGGTTCTATTGATTTAATACTCTCAAGCCTTGAATAAATCTTATATTGCTTATTTAGAAGTATAAATTCATCAATACTCAATAGGCTTAAAAACTCTTCAAAATCATTGATTGCATCAAACCCCTTAGAGTTTTTCATAGTTATAAATAGTTTCTTCCCCTTTGGATAAATATATGCTATATCGCTACTCTTAATATACTCTTGCTTATTGCCATAATCAATTCTAAGAGTTTCTTCAATCAATGTATCATTTCTCCAAACCTGTTTCTTAGCAATATTTCCAAGAGAATCGAAATAAGACCAATTGCCCTCTCTTTTATCTAAAGCATACTCACCTTTAATTCTTAACTTTTCAAAATAATAATAATCCTCGTACAGACCATGTTTTTTATCGTCCTTATAGGTAAAGTAATGAAAGCCCTTATTATAGAAGTTTTTATAATAGACTCCATTTCTCAAATCCTTATCATATTGAATAGACTCTACTAATATATCATTCTTATCCCAGACCTTCCAAGTGCCTTGCTTTACGCCTTTATTATACTCCTCATTCTTTAGCTTTTTCCCTTCCTCATCATATAACTCCCATACTCCATGTTTTTTCTTATCAATATACTTTCCCTTACTCATTAGCTTGGAATTAGGATAGAAAGTTTGAGTTTCAGCTATGCTTCCCTTATTAGAGAAATTAGTCTTTGCTTTTATGGTTCCATCCTCATAATAATAGGTGAATAATCCCTCTTGGTAATCATCCTTAAAACTCCCCTCATATATCTTATTCCCATTAGAATATTCTTTAGACCAATAGCCTTGCTTTCTTCCCTTATTGTCCAATTTGTTTTGAGAATATAGATTGGAAGATAAAATTAGAAGTAGAATAAATAATTTAATTATGTTTTTCATTTTATGTTTAGGTGTTTATTTGTTGAGTTGTTTTGCAAATTCGTATAGGGTATTATAGCGATGGTCTATTAATTTGAAATTCTTTCTTGTTTTATTAATATCACTTGATATATAAACGGTTTTCATCTTTAATCTCTTTCCAAACTTCATATCCGAGATTGAATCCCCAACCATAATACTTCTCTTAAATCTAATCTCTCTGAAATCCTTCCTTGCTCTTAATCCCATCCCTACTCTTGGCTTCCTGTCGATATGATTCTCCTTTGCAAGATGTTTACAGAAATATATCTTATCAATCCTTCCTCCCTTAGCCTCTATCTCCTCTATCATTCTACTATGTATTTTATTTAAATCCTCCTCACTCATAATACCCTTTCCAATGCCTTGTTGGTTGGTAACGATAAATATCCTATCAAACTCTTTTGAGAATATACTAATTGCCTCTAATACCCCATCTATAAACTCAAACTCTTCCCATCTTTTAACATAATCGCCTATTATCCTTTTATTTATCACTCCATCCCTATCTAAAAACAGAGTTTTATAATTGCTTAATATCATTGCCTTGGAAATAGTTTTGATTCTACAATCTCGCAAAGAATATGTCCTATCATAATATGGCATTCCTGAACTCTTGGAGTGTCTTTCGATGGAATTGGGAATATATAATCTGAGTACTCCCTCATCAATCCTCCACCTTCACCCGAAAGGCTAACAGTTATCATCCCTAATTCTTTTGCTGTCTTTAGTGCTTGAATAATATTCTGAGAATTGCCTGAGGTTGAAATCCCTACTAAAATATCTCCTTTTCTTCCTGAGGCTCTTACCATTCTGGAATACACCTCATTATATGAATAATCGTTAGCAACTGCCGTAAGAAAAGAAGTATTAACATGCAATGCTTCGGAATTTAGTGGAGCTCTATCGTAATAAAACCTTCCAGAGAACTCTGCTGCAAGATGTTGTGCATCGGCTGCCGAACCTCCATTTCCACAAAATAAGACTTTCTTATCGGAGCGAAAAGCCTCTATCATTATATTTGCTACTCTTTCTATTTCAGAGATTAAACTACTATCGTTAAGTATTTTGGTTTTTAATTCTATGGATTCTTGTATTACTTCTAATATCCTCATTATTAATCTAAATTTGATTTACCTTGAATTAAATATGTATTTCTTGTTGGAGAGTTTCTACCTATTAGCTCTGCTAAGAAGCCTGTAAGGAAAAACATCGCACCCAATATCATCATCACTAATGAAATATAAAAATAAGGGCTGTCGGCAACTAAACGCATAGGTTGGAGATTAATTGAGGCATACAGTTTCTGAGCTCCTAAAACAAAGGCTGATATAAACCCTAAAATAAACATTATTGTGCCTATTAGTCCAAAGAAATGCATTGGCTTTTTAGAGAATTTTGAAACAAACATAATGGATATAAGGTCGAGATAACCATTGATAAATCTATTCATCCCAAACTTAGTTGTGCCAAATTCTCTTTTCCTATGTTGAACTACCTTCTCTGTTATCCTATCAAATCCTGCCCATTTAGCAATTACAGGAATATATCTATGCATTTCCCCATAAACCTCTATCGACTTAACTACATCCAAACGATATGCCTTTAATCCGCAATTGAAATCATGTAGTTTTATTGAGGTAATAGCTCTTGTTGTGGCATTGAAGAATTTGGAAGGGATATTCTTAGCAAATTTAGAATCATATCTCTTCTTCTTCCACCCCGACACTAAGTCATATCCTTGATTGACTATCATATCGTATAGCTCTGGAATCTCCTCTGGAGAGTCTTGCAAATCAGCATCCATAGTAATTACTACATCACCACTTGCATGCTCAAAACCTACGTTAAGTGCAGCACTCTTTCCATAATTTCTTCTAAAGCGAATACCCTTTAATCGATTATTATCCTTGCTTAGCTCTTGAATGATTTCCCAGGATTTATCCCTACTCCCATCATCAATCATAATCACCTCGTAACTATAATTATTCTTATCCATCACCTTAGATATCCATTCATTCAATGGTCTAAGCGATTCCTCTTCATTTAATAGTGGTATTATAATCGAAATATTCATAACCAACTCTCTTTTATTTTAATTTACTATTCTTTACTACAGCTCTCTCATTTCTTAATAATATTGATACAATCATAGCCCATAGTATGGACATTATGCTGGATAGTAATATTCCGGAGAATGCTATTGAAGAATGCCTTGTCATTTGTCTTATCGCATCATCTGCCAAATGCTGATTATTTGGTAATGCTCTTTGGATATCAAAGCATCTGTTTTGAAATTCAGGGTCAATCCCAAATGAATAAACATATAGAAAGATTCCATAAATAATTGAGGCAACTACTCCAAGACCTAAGCCTAAAACAAACCCCTCCTTAAACATTAGCTTTCCTTGAGGTAGTTTCTTTTTGTAAATAAAGAC
Organism: Bacteroidota bacterium; assembly: GCA_023415495.1. GTDB lineage: Bacteria > Bacteroidota > Bacteroidia > Bacteroidales > P3 > UBA10566. The sequence goes on along the minus strand of JAEZKK010000030.1, from coordinate 44,771 downwards.
TGAGGCAAACATAAAAACAAGTAATGCAATATTCTCAGCATAGCTTACGGGTTGGGATAAGGGCATAATTATCCAATAGCGGAATAGTACTATAAAGCTAAGTCCTATGCCGGAATAAAGTCCATACTTTAGAATAGCACTCTTATAATTCCCATAAATCTGCGATTCGTAACGTCTAATTAAAGCCATAAGTCTAATTATTTTTTATCTTCTTCTTCACTCTCATCTTCTTCATCTTCTTCTTCTTCCTCCTCTTCTAAATCTTCTTGCTCTTTAATCTCTGTATTTTGATATGGAGTATAGTTTTGATTAGGATTTGGAGTTGGGATTACTTGTTTTTGGAATGATATTAATATGCTTATCAACAACACATAGAAGAGATTGCCTATAAAGTTTGCAATGAAAAACGAAGGGATTAATGCTCTTTCAATAGCCCTAACCATATCAGGTTCGTCCTCAAGCACTAAATCAAATTTCATACTATTAAGTATATCTTGATACAATACAAGAAAATCATCGAAATAGGTTGGATTAAGCTTATAGACAAAAATCATCATATAAAGCATGTGGAAAAAGGAAATAATAAAGGCTGAAATCATTCCCAAGAGAAATAACCTTGAGAATTTCATATCTGTCTTTATAATGTTTTTCTTGTAATTGGTTATAGTCCACACCATACCAAAGATAAACACAAGGGAGGTTAATAGCCCCCATAAAAAACTATCCATAAAGCCAAGAAAGAATCCCAGCACGTTAAGCATTAATAATAAGCCCCCAATAATTGAGCCCCAATTAAATCCATATACCCAGATATTCTTGTTCTTCATAAGTTTTCACGTTTCGATTTAATCTGCAAATATAAGATTAATATGGGAATTATTATAAAAACAAGGGTTAATCTTTCCCAAAAGCCTTAAAGAACTTAGTCATATCGCCTTCTATCCACGTGCTTTGCAAATCCCTATCCTTTTCCTTATTGAATATTAATTCAAAATCCACTCTCTTCTTATCCCTTAACTCAATTAGCATATCCTTTAAAGGTCTTGCACAAGAGGCAGATAGATTATACACTCCACTCTCTACTCCCTTTGAATCAATTACTTTAATAATATATTCTATTGCTAAGTCAATATCCAAATAAGCATATCTCTGCTCACAAGAGCCAAACTCAAAACTATTTACCTCTGGATTATCAAGAGCTTGCTCAAAAAGAGGTAATAGCCAATTGCCCTTTTGATTTCCTCCCTTAACGGCAAATACTCTTAACCAATACCAATCAATCTTATTCTTTTGGCAATATTCCTTAAGCATATCCATTGCCTTTATTTTGGTCTTAGCATATTCATTATTAGGCTTCAGTTCCTCATCCTCCTTAACAACCCTATCTAAGTATCCATACTCAGCTTGAGAACCAAGAGAGATAAACCTTCTCACATTGGTTAAATTCATAATAGAAAAGAGGTTTTTCATAAAATCAATATTCTTTTGCTGAATCTCAACATTATCCCTATCCTTAGCCTCCACCCCATTCCAAGCAGAATGAAGAATAATATCGGGATTAAAATCAGATGCCCTCATTAACCAACCCTCATAATCTATATTTACAATTTTAATAGTTGGTACAAGGTGCTTTATCAGTTTGATATTTGAGGCACTTCTAATAACAGCCATAACCTCATAACCCATACTTGCTAATTTCTCGCAAAGATGAGAGCCAATATAACCCGTAGCCCCAGTAAGTAGTATTCTTTTCATTTAATAATATATTTATCTTCGTCTACGAGTCTTACTCTTTGATTTTTTAGGAGAATTATCAGAAAATAAACTAATTAAATCATATCTAATCCCCATTTCAAAAAAGAATGGATTAAACTTAAACTCACCTACTGGCTGATCAGTAATCTGAACACCTTCTTCAGGTACAAGAGTAAAAGTGAAAGGAGTAATTGCAATGCCACCTCTTAAAAATAGCCTTGTCTTAGTAAGAACATCAGTTACAATAACCCTATTATAGCCGGCAGACTCAAGAACATTAGTCAATGTAGAGAACTCCAAAATTGCGTAAAGCCCATTTGTATTAATATCTTGGAAAACATAATTAATCATTCCCCCTTCCAATTGAGTAGAGTTTTTCAAAGCATGACGATACAAAAGACCAACACCAAGATGCTGATGAGAGGCAAATTGGAAATTCAAAGTAGCTGGAATCCTTATTGACTCAGTACTTGTAACATTACCCTCTCCATTAGAATAAAAGCCCTCAATCTGCAAACCTAAAACATCAGTAAAAGAATAGCCCACAAAAGCACCAACAGAATAATACGGAGTAACATTAAAAATACCATCATCCCACCCCTTAATATTATTATTAGCAAAACCACCCGAAATGCTTGGTCCTACAAAGAAGGTATTAGCACTATAATGTTGAGCATTAAGATTTTGAACCAAAGCAAAACCCAAGAAAAGAAGTAAAAGTTTTTTCATTTAATTTAAGTATTAAGTTTATAATTATTTAAGCATCTTACTAAGATTTATTCCAAGCTACTTTTTTCAAGAGTACAAAGATAATAATTAATTTGAAATAATGAATGTTTTTCTAAAAACTACTATTTCCCCACACACCCCTTAACCCCACACTTTGCCTCATTGCGAGCCGATTATCAAACGCCTTGTGTCATTGCAAGCCAATTATCATACGTCTCACGTCATTGCGAACCGAAGGTGAAGCTTATCGGTTTACCGCTTGCGTTAGCAAGAATCCAGTAAATCATGTAAATCCCATAATCCTGTAAATCCTGATTCAGATAATTATTCTGGATTCTTGCTAACGCAAGCGGTAAACCGATAAGCTTCGTCCTACGTCCTCGCAATGACGACAAGCGACAAAAAAAAAGGGAGCCGAACGAATCCGACTCCCAAGTGAAGTTTTCCCCCCAATTTAAAAATTAAAAATTAAAAATTACGGAGTAGTAGCATTTGGGTCAATAAATCCCTTTGGTACAGGGTTTACGTATTCGTAACTAACAGATTTCATTTTGTTTGTAAATCTTTTGTTAAGCTTGAAGACTACCTTTAGCTTTTTAATGCTTTCATAATTTGCCTCCTCCTCTGTATCCACAGCCTTAACATTTAGATACGGAGTAAAGTTCCCAATATGAGATAAATTAATTGTTATACCCATAGTAGTAGCATCAACTATCTCCTCCTGAAGAGCAGCAATTGCACTAAGCACATCTGAGTATGCAAGTGAGGTTCTTGAAGCAATTCTGTCGCAAAGAACTTCTTCTGAAATCATACCCCCTCTTACCAGGGTACATAGAACTTTTTCCCCGGGGTTAAATCCTGTAGAAATCTGTCTCTTAGAGTGTGTATATCTAATTAACATAGCTTTATGTAATTAACCTTAAATACTATCGCGAGGTTTCTGGTTAATAAATAAATTAATTTTTCTGTTTAATTAATCCTTTACAATGATACAAAATTTTATTGACATATACACTTTTTTTTACTTTTTTCGTCCAAAAACTTGTATTAGTTTGTATATATGTATATTAAGAGAGATTTTAAAGAAAAATAAAGATTTAAAATAAGTGGGACTTAAATCAAAATAAGTGGGACTTAAATCAAAATAAGTGGGATATAATTTGAATTTTATAGGATTTATTCTCAAAGAGATAAAGGTTGAAATAAAGATAGAAGTTAATCAAGTTAATCAAGAAATGTAAAGTATTTGAAAAAATAAAAAATAAAAAACTTTCGGAAATCTGATTAACCTAATTAACCTATTTTGCAATATTTTAGAATGGATTATCAGGATCTTCCTCAAACCAACTAATTTGCTCTATATTATCAGCTTTAATTCCAATTCTTTATGCAAGTTCCTCTGTTGCTGTTACTGTGCCTTGTGCTTCTCTCCCTATATATAATTCAACCACATTCTGGGATTTATTTACTAATTATAAGGTTAAATCAGTAAATGGGGGGAAGAGATGTTTAATTGCATTGCCCTATATTTTTGAGGGATTGGGATTATGATTTTTTTTGCATTAGTCTTAGTTTTGTGTGGTTTTATTCAATATCTTTGCATCGTGCATTTTAATTATTAATACCATTATTGAGATGAAAGAGTTATTAAATGAGATTATTAAACAGGGTTATAGTATCCAAAAGGGGATTTATCCTGATAACGGTGGGGGGCTTTATGCGAGCTTTTCGTTTAGCGATAGGAATAAGTATATCAAATGGGTGATTGGGGCTAAGAGGTTTATTGAGGGTAATTTCCCTAAGGATGAGAATTATATTAAATTCAAGGATATTGTAAATGAGATAGAAAAGGAATTAAGCTTATCTGCTTTTAATCAGTTAATGTTTATCCTTGAGTCTTATAATGCTAATTTAGACCTATCAAACTCAAACTCTAAAGATTTAATAACAAATTCTCTTAACTCAAATCTTTCGGCTGTTGAGATAAAAGAAATAATGAATATTCTTAGCCTTAAGGGAGATGAAACTAATACAAAACAAGCTCTTAGCAACTATCTTAATAGTATTGACCAAAGCAAGTTAGAGAATATTTTAATAGATATTCTAATTAAAATGTAATTTGTTAGAGTTTATTTTGTAATTTTGCACTTAGAATTAATCACCTGAGAATAAGATTTATTTCAAATTCAAAGCTGTTTAGTTCTCCTATAATTTTATATTAATCTAATCCAAAAGAGAGAAACCTAATGGAAAAGAGAATTGGAACAATTTCTATTCTTGTTTATGATAAGACTTCCGTAGCGGAGGTAAACCGACTATTATCAGAATACTCCGATTTTATATTAGCTCGCTATGGGCTTCCATTAGCTGATAGACATATCAATATTATTTCTATCATTATCGAAACCTCTACCAATAATATCAACGCTCTAACTGGCAATTTGGGTAGGATTAAAGAAGTGGAAGTGAAAACAATTTTATCAAAACATATAGAAAAATGAAAACAGAATTAAGACACAAGAATTTCATAGATAGGGATAAACTCTACTCAATGATTGAGGGAGAAGAGCCTAAGAAAGAAGATATAGATAAGGTACTTAAAAAAGCTCTTAAGATGAAGGGATTGAATCTTGAGGAGGTAGCAATGCTTTTAAGAGTAGAGAATCATGACCAAATCATGGAGTTAATGCAATGTGCTAAGACGGTTAAGGAGGAGATTTACGGTAAGAGATTAGTTCTTTTTGCTCCTATCTATACAGGAAATGCTTGTATTAATAACTGTACTTATTGTTCATTTAGAAAGGATAATAAGCTGATAAAAAGAAAGGTGCTTAGTATGGATGAAATCCAAGAGGAGACTCGTAGCCTTTTGGATGAGGGACATAAGAGGGTATTGCTTATTTGCGGAGAGAGCAAGAGAAACGATATTGATTATATGGTTGAGGCTATTAGAAAAACATACGCTACCCTTAGTACTAATCAAAAAGACAGTATTAGAAGAATCAATGTTGAGCTTGCTCCTATGAGTGTTGAGGATTTCAAAAAGATTAAGAAAGAGAAAATAGGCACCTATGTTTGTTTCCAAGAAACATACGACCCAATTAAATATAAGGAATTTCATCCAGAGGGGACTCCTAAGGCTGATTATATGAATCGTTTGACGGTGATGGATAGAGCTATGGAGGCAGGGATTGATGATGTAGGTATTGGTGCATTGTTTGGCTTAACTGACTATCGTTTCGAAGTCTTAGCAATAATGGAACATGCAAAACATCTTGAAGAATCCTTTGGAGTAGGACCACATACTGTAAGTGTTCCAAGAATTGAGTATGCTGTTGGTGCTCCTCATTCAGAGAATATCCCAGCAAAGGTTGATGATTATGATTTCAAGAAAATAGTTGCGATTATTCGTTTAGCACTTCCATATACTGGTATAATTCTTTCAACAAGAGAGAATGACGATATGAGAAATGAGCTTATAGAATATGGTGTAAGTCAGCTATCGGCAGGTTCGAAGACAAATCCAGGCTCTTATGCACATGAGGAAGAACATACAGGGAGTCAGTTCTCAACAGGAGACCACAGAACATTGGAAGAAGTAATTGGCTCATTAGCCGACCACGGTTATATCCCTTCTTTCTGTACTGGATGTTATAGAAATGGAAGAGTAGGACAAGACTTTATGGATCTTGCTAAGCCAGGCTTAATTAAAGAGTATTGCATGCCTAATGCTTTATTTACTTTCAAAGAATATTTAGAAGATTTCGGTTCACAGGAAACTAAGGATAAGGGTAATAAATTAATTGAGAAGCTATCCTCTGAGGTTAAGAAAGAAAAGCTAAAGGAAAAGATTGACGAGAATCTTGAAAATATTCATCACGGTCAAAGAGATATTTATTTCTAATTTAAGGCTAACTACAAACAATATGACAAGAATTTTGTTTTATACTATACTTAAACAAATAAATTTTTTAAACATGAAAAAACTAATTTTAATGTCTGCAATCCTTTTTGGATTGGGGATAATGAATGTTAACGCTCAAGAGCCAGTCAAAGACAAACAATTAAGATTGAGAAATGCTGAAACAACTAAAAAAGTAGAACCTCAACAAATTGATGAAATTTCAAAAGCAGAACAAGAAGTAAAGGCTGCTAAAGAAAACCTTAAACAAGTTGAGATGAAAGCTCAACAACAAATGAATAAGGCTGACAAAAAAGCTCAAAAAGAATTAAGAAAAGCTCAAAAAGAGGCTGAAAAATCAGTAAAGAAAGCTGAGAAGAAGAAAAAAATTGCTGAAAGTAAATTAGAGAAAGAAAGGAAGAAAGCCGAAAAGAAAGCTGAGAAAGAAAGGAAAAGACTTGAAAAATTAGCAAAACAAAAAGGTCAACCTGCAAACAATAGTGATGAGGCTAAGAAAGAAAACAAACCTAATAGTCCTCAGAAAAAGACTCCTAAGATGAGAGATAAGAAGAATAACTAATCTCTATCTTAAATTTAATCGAGTGCTCAGGAGATTATTTATGCTCTACCCAAATCAGTTTGGTTGTATCATAGCCCCTCTCTTGGGCACTTTTTAATAGCTTATCTTTAATCTCTTCGCTCAATTTAGGCTCTCTTGCCAATATCCATAAATACTTACTTGTACTTGAGCCTATCAATGCATAAGAATAGTTTTCCTTATCCAATTCAAGGATATTATACTCACCATAAAACCAAAGGAAGAAAGACACCTTTAGCATAGAAGGGTTATCCTTATTTGCCCCCTTAGCCTTGCCAATCGACTCTTTGTATTTCCCATCAAATCCACCCTTATAACCGCTATTAACTACTTTAATCATTCCGTTTGGCTCTAAAGAATACTCTGCTTTAGTCCCTACCATTCCTCTTTCAAATTTATGGTCGAAACGAGCTATCTCGTACCAAGAACCTAAGTAACGGTTCAAATCAAAATCTCCAATAGTTGTTTTATCTATTGATTTTGTATTTTTGTTAGTAACACATGAACTCATAATTACTGGAATTAATATTACAGATAATAAAACTCCTAATAATTTTGTTTTCATAATAGTATAGTTTTTTAATAATTCAATACGAAATAACTATAAGTGTAAACAATATATAATAGGAAATGTTCTATGATTCCTCTTCAAAATAGACTTTATAAAATTTACCTCTCTCGTCCATACCCTGCTCTATCTTATCTCTATTGCCATGAACATAGATATGAAAGTTTTTGTCAAGCTTTATTACACTTCGAAATACCCTTGATTGCTTCTTGACAGCTCCCTGGTTAATATCAAAGCTATCCGATATCTCTACTCCATAATCTTCTTGAAATTCCTTCTTGTAGTTATGAAAAGACTCAATAACTTCTTCATTATTAATTATCTCCTTTTCAAACTTATCCATTGAAAAGCTTTCATTTTCTTTAAAGAACTTAACTGACTTATTTAATAAATCAACTTGGTCTGCCTTAGTAATCTCGAATTGATTAGGGAGCTCCTTTGTAACAAAATTCTTGCATAATGACATTAGGTTAGATGTGTTATAATACTCATCTTGGCATGGCTTTACATGCAAAAACTCATCTATCCAATATATAGCCTCCCCTGACTTGTTTGTATTATCTATTACGGATAAAATATAACCATCATCCTTATTTGTATTATATATCAAACAGCCCTTATCTATCTTATTTATATTTATCCCCCTATCTAATTCAAATCCAAAACCGCTCTCCTTGCCTTGGGTTCTAATAAACTTATCCTTATTCTCAGATTTAAATAATCCGATAATATCCATTTTCTCTCCCTTATAGATAGTGTCTTTAAAATAAACCACATAAAACTCTCCAGAGGATATTTTTGGATGAGAACTCTTTTCAAACAAGAACTTAGCTAAATTAACGGACTCTGAGTATAATTCTTCAGGGTTTTGGAAGATATTAGAAATGTAATTATAAACCTCATTGAATTTTAAATCACTCTCGTGATAAAAACAAAAAGTTTCCTGAGACTTGAAATTGGATAGGAAATAATGAAGAAGTGTTTGTTCTAATTCCTCTTTCTTAATACCAATTAAATCATCAGAGAGAATTAGTCTATCCTCCTTATTATTCCCTACCCAATGCCCAGAAACTGTTTGAATATTCGCGTTTTCAAAATCAATCATAAGAGGGTTATTAATTAAATCTATCTCTTACAATCTTAAAAATATCATCCATTATTTCGCTTGCAACCTTATTTGCCTTAGCTAAATTAGCTGCCTCGGAATATATTCTAATAATAGGCTCTGTATTGCTTTTTCTAAGATGAACCCAGCCAAAATCGAAATTAATCTTAACTCCATCAATCGTAGATACTTCAAATTCTTTATACTTATTAGCAATATTATCTAAGATATAATCCACATTAATATCTGGAGTTAGCTCCATTTTGTTCTTAGAAATTACATACTCTGGATAGCTTGCTCTAAGAGCAGAAGTTTTAATGTTCTTTTTAGCTAAATGAGTTAAAAACAAGGCAATTCCCACAAGAGCATCCCTACCATAATGCAATTCAGGATATATTATTCCTCCATTCCCCTCTCCACCTATCACTGCATTAGTCTTTTTCATCATCTCAACCACATTAACCTCTCCTACTGCAGAGGCATTATAGGTTTGATTATACCCTTCGGTAATATCACGAAGAGCCCTTGTTGAACTCATATTCGATACTGTATTTCCTGGAGTTTGGCTAAGGATATAATCAGCCACTGCAACCAAGGTATATTCCTCTCCAAAAGCCTCTCCCTCCTCACTTACTATAGCCAATCTATCCACGTCTGGGTCTACTATAAACCCAATATCGCATTTATCCTTTACTACCCTTTGGCAAATCTCAGTAATATTCTCTGGCAATGGTTCTGGATTATGTGGAAACTCTCCGTTTGGTTCTGAATATAATTCAACTACCTGCTTAACTCCAAGAGCCTTTAGAAGTTTTGGAATAACAATACCTCCTGTTGAATTAACAGAATCAATTGCTACTTTAAAATTAGCCTTTTCAATTGCTTGTTTATCTACAAGTTTAAGCTCTAAAACCTTTTGAATATGTAAATCTATAGTAGTATCATCCTTTATGCATTTTCCTAATTCCAATACATTAGAAAATTCAAAATCAGGATTCTCTGCCAGCTCCAACACCCTAACTCCTTCGTTATGCGAAATAAACTCACCTTTAGAGTTAAGTAGTTTTAAAGCATTCCACTCTTTTGGATTATGACTTGCTGTTAGGATAATTCCTCCATCAGCATTGAAATGAGTTACAGCAACCTCAACAGTAGGAGTTGTGGAAAGCCCAGTATCAATAACATCAACACCCATCCCCATTAATGTTCCAACAACAAGAGAAGAAACCATTTCTCCAGATATTCTTGCATCCCTTCCTAATACTATCTTTATTTTGTCTTTTTTAGAACTCTCTTTAATAAATTGAGAATAAGCAGATGTAAACTTTACAATATCAATTGGAGTGAGATTATCTCCTTCTTTCCCCCCTATTGTTCCTCTGAATCCTGATATAGATTTTATTAATGACATAATATTTGAATTAAATAATTACCTTTAGTATTGCAAAGATATATTTATTTATTCAATCCCTTATGCTCTTTTGATAATTCTTCACTCTTTTTAATATAATCTATAATTGATTGATATTTTGGAGCGTGATAAAGTATTATATTTTCATTATCTAATACATAGATATCAGGGGTTTGGAACACATCTATACCATAAGCATTTATAATATCCTCTGGAGTTGCCTTAATTTTATTCCAAGCAAATGGTCGAGCCTTATTAAACTCAATAGAATTATCCTCATTATAATCTAAATCCACACTAATTATATCAAAATCAAACTCCTTACTAAATTCTTTATGAAAATTCTCAAACTTATCTAAGTCAATCTTGCAAGAGCCACAGCTTGCACTAAAGAAATGAACAATTTTATATTTCTTTTTTATATCATCTATGGAGTGTATTTTACCTTTAAGGTCTTCTCCTTTGATTATTGGAAACTTACTATCAGGGAGTATCTTCTTTAAATACAAAGCCTCTCTTTTATAAATTTCCATATCAAAACTTGGTATCCATGGAGTAAGCTCAGGGGAAACAACCTTATCTACTATACTTACATAATTTTCCTCATGCCACGAAAAAGGGATATTCCTGTATTGACTAAGATAGTAATCCACAACAAATTTAGAATATATGTGTCCATTAGGATAGGAATTAGCCTTTAGAACAAAATCTCTAATTGAAGTAGAAATTGAATCAGGGAGCATTATTGTAACACTTTCCATATAGGATTTGAGTTTGGAAAAGAAATAAGGAGTTGATAATAGTCTTGAGTCTTCAAAATGGAAATTATCCCAATAATGTGTTCTAAAATAATACGAAGCCTCTTCAATTTTTGTTGTATCAATATCTTTTCCCTTATAGAATTGCTTTGGTATTTGAGGGTCTTCAAGGCTTCTTACAACTATTGTCATAATATTATTAGGGTAAGTAGAATAGAAACTTTGCTGAAAATCGCCAAACTTCTTCCTTGAAATTGAATACTCCCTCATTAGGCTATCTTTATTTAAAGACTTATTCTCAAGAGCCTGCTTAATCTCATTTTCTCTAACTCTAAATTCCATATTTGCTCTTTGGAACTCAAAAAACAAATCATTTTCATCACATCCCAAAACAATAGCATTCCCACTTGGAGAAATCTCTAAAGAAAATTCCTTACTTTTATCTAAAACAAAGGAAAACAAATCCTCATGTTTTAAACAAGCCATTACTATCCCTGGCTTCACTCCCTTTTTCTCAAAACGAAACACTCCATCTCTCTTGATTATAGTATCTAAAATCAATGTTTCATTTCCGTAGATTTGCTTTATATATATAATAGTATCATCTAAATTATTTATTTTCAAATCAACCTTATAATCCCCTTGAGAATAAACTAAGATATTTAGGGATAAGAAAAGAGTAAAGAGTATTTGTTTAATATTTCTAAGCATAGTTTATAGTCTAATCAGTCCTTGGTCGTAGTATTTTATAAAGTTAGGAATATTCTCTGCACTTATTTTCTTTGCTATTATCCTATTGTCCTTATCTAATATTACAATATATGGAGTTGAACTAATATCAAAATAGGAATGCCAATCATAATTAGCCACTAATCCATTTACATTTAACCAATTCAATCCTTTCTTAACAATAAATTCTCTCCACTGTTTTAAATCCATTCCAGAATTAACAGCCATTACCTCAACATTATATACATCCTTATTTTCCTTATAGAAATTATAGAGCTTAGGTATTTCAGTTGCACAATGACCACAATCATAAGCCCAGAATATTAATATCTTATACTTGGAATTAAGCGAATAAAGACTATGTACTAAATCGTTCGTATCAGGACATTGAATATCTGGAACAACCTTACCTCGAGATAGTTTCTCCCACTTGTTAGCTCTTTCAATTTCCTTATCTAAATCGCTTGGCTTCATCCAATTTGCCTCCCCACTTTCGTAGTATTTCTTAATCATCCTCACATATATCTCATCATGCCCCATAACATGGCTCTTCAAATAACGCTCTGTAATATCATGAACTAAGTATTTAAACATTTGTTTACTACCTCTCGATTTATCAATTACAATATTTGCATATTTGAAAATAGAATCAATCGGTTGAAACTTCATTACCTCATCCCAATACTTATTATAATAGTCGTAAAAAACAGCTCTTGGAGTTCTTAGCAATCCATCGAATTGCAAATCTACATTATCGAAATAATGATTTACATAATAATTATATCTTTCCAATTGCATTGCTGCGGAATCCAAACTCCCATCATTCTTGTAAATAGGATTTATTTCAGGTATTTCAATATCCTTTGTAGCTGTCAAAACCTTTGATAAAAGATGGTTAGGATTGTTTTTTAGAAATTCTTCCTTAAGGGTGTCGCTTCTTAGTCTGAGATTATTAACCGCCATTTCATAGGCTTCTTTTGTCATATTTGCCCTCTCCTTATTCAACTCTCCAACCTTATCGGAAAATACAAAATTATTATTCATATACTCAAAATAAAGCGAATTACTCTTTGAACCCTTACTTTTAATATGCTTAGCCCAATCCTCCTCATTAGTAGTTATGGTGAAATTACTCTCATTATCTATCACAAATTCAGAGTATCTCCCAGTTGTATTAGCAAAGAAATATATCCCATTTTCTAAATGTTTATCCTTCTTTTGGAAAATAAATTTCCCTGGCTTTTTGGAATAAGCTGTATCTATAGCAAAGGTTCCAGAGAGGTAATAATTGCCAAGAATTAGCATAGTATCCTTATTATCTTTGATTTCTATGCTTATCTTATACTGAGCTTGAGAGTTATTAATAATTAAAATAGATAAAAGCATAAATAGAATTAGTTTTAATCTCATTTCTTCCTTAATTTTTATTAGTTATAGTGCGAAGATTAGAACAACAAAATTACAAATTTGTAATGATTTATCCTCATTCTTTTCATAAACACAATATATATAACTAATTTTGCATCTAAATATTTTGCTATGAAGACAGATATAAACACATTTAGACAATACGTTGCTCAGGTAGGAGAGATTGACCCAATTATGATAGATGTTCAAAAGGCTAAGGGAATACATGTTTGGGATACCGAGGGTAAAGAGTATATTGATATGTTATCTGGTATTTGTGTTGGGAATATTGGACACTGCCATCCAAGGGTAGTCGATGCTATTAAAGAGCAATTGGATAAATATATGCATGTAATGGTTTATGGAGAGTTTGTTCAAAGCCCTCAAATGGTTTATGCAAAATATCTTACAGAGAATCTTGAGGATAATTTTTCACAAGTATTCTTTGTTAATTCAGGCTCTGAGGCTATTGAGGGAGCTATTAAAACTGCAAAGATATTTACTAAAAGAAGAGAGATTATTTCCTTTAAAAACTCCTATCATGGCTCAACCTTAGGGGCTGTTAGCCTTATGAGTCAAGAGGAATTTAGAGAGAGATTTCTTCCTCTTTTGCCCAATTGCAATCAAATAGAATATAATAATGAAAAGGAATTAGATAAGATTACTACCAATACTGCTTGTGTTATTGCCGAAAGCATTCAAGCTGGAGCAGGAGTAATTCTCCCTGAGAATAATTTCCTTAAAAAACTTAGAGAACGTTGCTCCCAAGTTGGTGCCTTATTGATAATGGATGAGATACAAACAGGTTTTGGGAGAAGTGGAAAACTATTTGCTTATCAAAACTTCGATATTGTTCCCGATATTCTTTGCATTGCTAAGGGAATGGGTGGAGGAATGCCAATTGGAGCTTTTGTTGGGAGTGATGAGATTATGAATAGCCTAAATAACCATCATCCACTTATAGGGCATGCTACAACATTTGGAGGACATCCAGTTTCATGTATCTCTGCTTTGGAAACACTTAGAGTAATTAATGATGAAAAGCTAATTGATGGAGTTGAAGAAAGAGCAAAGCTTTACAGAGAATTATTAGTACATCCAAAGATTAAGGAGTTTAGAGGAATTGGTTTATTCAATTGTATAGAGCTAAACAAAGATGAAAACGGCGATGAATACCCTTGGGATAAAGTCTTAATCACATTATTTGAAGAAGGAATAATAAGTGGAACCCACCTATTCAATTCAAACTGCATATCCATAAAACCACCATTAATTATTACAGAAGAAGAAATAAGAGAATCCTGCAAAAGAATACTTAGAGCTTTAGATAAGTTATCCGACCCTGAAAGGGTCAAAGGTTTATAGAAATAAAATTATTATATCGTTGTTCGACCCCGACGGGGTCGTAGATTGGTTGTGTGAAATTTCGTTTTTTCTATAAACCTTTCACCCCTTCAGGGTAATTGATTGATGAAATAATATTTTAATATTAATCTCTTCGGGGTAATCGATTGATGAAATAATATTTTAATATTAATCTCTTCAGGGTAATTGATTTCTGTCATAAGGGAGGATCTTAGTTTAGGGTATTAATACTCATTAACTCTTTGTTAATTAACATTTGAGTTAAGAGAACTAACTCTTGATTCTAAGAAAATAGAATCAAATTACATTTTTTTAGAATCAAGAGTTAGTTTTCTGTAATTTGATTCTATTTCACTGGAATTTGATTCTAATTTTATAGTTCTTAATACAATTAGATTATAATGTTATTCTAAGCGAGAACCCTCCTTGTGTTGTGGAGTTTTTAAAGGCATTACTTACGTATGGGGTATTTATTGTCATTTCGTAAAAGGCTGTTAGAATCATTTTCTCGCTTAGTGCATACTCACCTCTTAGATTTAAACTAAATACATCCGAACCTGAACTCATAAGATTTACCGCTTGGTCTACCTTTCTAAGTATTGTTGTATTCTGACTCCATGTAATATTTAGCTTTACGTCAATATCACTCTTTAAGTTTCTTGCTGTCTCCCCTGCTCTAATATTTAGCTCCACATCCTTAAATCTATATCCTGTACCAAAGCTCATCCTAATTCTTGATATTTCTGTAAGCTGGTTATTAGCAAAACTCATCGAAAGGTTTCTATCCTTACCAATGTCAAAATTAGCTTGCAAACTGTTTTTAAGATTAACATCAAGTTTTATAAGAGGAGAGAAGGTCTCATTTATCGTAATTTGGTCAATTACATCTCGAGGGATGTAATTATTATTCAATTCATTTCTCACCCATTCATATCCATAATCATATCTATCGTCTATTGGTACTCTAATATCTGAGTGTAAGGAACCAATACTATAGGTTGATTTATATGAGCTGGACAATGTTGCAGAGGTAATATACTTTTGGAATTTCTTTATTTTTGAAAGTCCAGTATAAGTTATATCCCAGTTAGGTAATGGAATATTAAGGAAAGGATTAAGACTACGACTATTTGGGTCTGTGCCTGTATAAGCTGCTAAAAATGCAGGAATCAATACTTGTTGTGAGCTTGGTCCGTATCCATCAGGGAAGAAGCCTCCATAAATAGTATCGTAAACCATATTCCCAGAATAGTTTGGATTATTAGAAGCAAGCCTATTAGCAATTATCAATCTATAATCTAAGAAATCTTGAAAGGTTTGGCTGAAATTATCCTCTCCCATTCCATTAAATAGGGTTTTTATAGTAATGATTGAAGTACTGAAATTTCCTGTTCTTGTTGGCGACATTGGTCCGACAATACTATTTTGTAGATTATCATATTTGTAGTAGGCAACGAAATTCTCACTTCTGTTTTGATTAAACTTCACATCTATTTTAAAGTCATTTATTGGTTCAATCTGTATCTGTCCATTTAAGTTTTCAGTCATTTTCTGCTGGAAAGCATTATTCATAAGACTATCCCTACTCAACCATCCTTGAGTAATAGCCTTATTCATTATGTTTTTCTGAGAACCAAGCACAAATCCAATACCTGGAGCCCAATTGTTTTGAGCATCCATTCCAAAATACCTTGAGATTGGCATAAAGCCAGGTATATATGTACCTTGAGTGGAATTATAGGACAAAGAAGCTGACTTAACGCTGGTTAATAGCTTAACGGAATGAATTGCTAATTGTTTAAAGAATTTTTGTGTCTTAGACTCAATAGAGTCTTTCGTTTCCTCCTCTGGTTTATCCAAAGGTTTCCCTCCTCTTGGTAAAGGATTCCTCATTCCAGGAGTAATATTTTGATTCCTTCTTTGTTGCTGATTTAGCTTATTTATAAAAGGTATTTTATTATAGATTGTAGTAAAGTTAAGATTCCCATTAATATTGAGTTTTGCACTATTCTCAATGCTGTTTCCTAATCTTTCCATAGCTTCGGTTGAACCTGTAAAGATAAATCCTGGTGAATAGGAAGTGTTTAATCGCACAAAATCAAGATAAGGAAGCTTGTGAATAGGCACATTATATGTTAGGGTAATATCTTGGGTGAATTGTTGAGCCCTTCCAAGCTCGAACACAGAAGACCAAAGCGAATCTGTCTTTTCTCTTGTATCTATCCTCCCCCTTGGCTCCTCAATCCTTGCATTCATTGTAGAATTGTATTTCAACTTTATATTTCCTGTAATATCATACTCAAAACTATAAGCCCTATTCCAATAGAATTGTTTAAAATAGAAAGGCTCCATAATAACTATACCCTGACTCTTTGGTCTAATTAATGTTTCTTCAAAATCTCTTACTACCTCTGTTCTGAAATTAATTACCTTAGGAGAATAATTGAAACTTAAATCTTTAATAATTTGAAAAGCCTTATGAGAGAATAGTTTAACCTTATTGAATGGTCTTAGAGGTTTATTTCTAAAATTAAAATTATAGTTCAATCCTCCTCTATACTGAGTCTTATTATTATACTCAATATCCACATCCCTTCTGTAAATATTGGAATAAGAGTAAGAGGCATCAAAATTCTCAATATCCCAAAGCTTTGGTTTCTTATCAGTATTGAAACTAACTCTTTCCTTTCTTACATTCATAAAGTTAAGATTAGTTCTTGAAGTAAAATCCTGAACCATATGACGGATAGAATCTCTTTCCTTTTCTGTTTTATAGGTTAGTAAATCATCCTTAAGATAAACATCAGGGTCAAGGGGATTATATCTTGGATTACTTACTGTTTGAGAATAATCTAAATGCATAGGTAGTTTAATCCCTAATTTCTCAGGCACTAATTTACCTAATTCAATATTAGTTGCTATATCAAATGAACCTATATTATCCTGTGAAATCTCAGTAATTTTTTGTTCCAATTGTCCAAAGCCAGCAGAGCGATAAGAACCTGATAGAGATAAATCGCCAAGGTCAGCAAGATTAGTCCTTGCAAAACCTATTGCAGCCCAACCCGAGGACTTATTGAAGTCCGAAAGTCTTAGCTCATTTATCCAAATCTCCGCGCTCTTAGGCATCATATCATCATTATCACTTAAGCTTTGTTTCTTAGGATTTCTAACCCCAACCATCATAACCTTAACGCTGCTAATGCTTGGAGAACCCAATACTGTAACCTTCTTGCCTTTGATTATTTCCTGATAAGGGATTAATGATGAGGCTGTATTATCTCCGGAGCGTATCTTTCTATTTCTATTTTCCTTAACTTCGACTAATTTCTCTAAATCAATATCCACATTATTTATCTCTGGCCAAATAGCTTCTATATCTGATTGACCAGTATACCATGGAGTAAAGCTAAGAGGAACCTCGTATTCGTAGTAATTATGAGTAAAGTCTGCTCCCAATCTAAGTATTAAGCTAAGCTCTCCTGCCTTGTAATCATCCTTTTCAAGAAGTTTCTCAGCATGCACAAACATTTTCAAACGTTTGAACTGCCTCATATCTAATTCAATATTCTTATATATTGCTCTTGCATCTCCATCAGCCAAATCGGTAATCTTCATGCTTAAAGCCTGCTCATTCATTTGTTGGAAACTTGTAGTGCTATACATCTTCTCACGGTCTATTCCAGGAGGTAAAACATAAGGAATTGGACTTCTTCTACCATTCTCTTCAATATTTACCGATGCAACTGTAAAAGTAGTATTTTCGGTTTGAGTTCCTGTTGGGTACATGCCTGGATACAGTAGGTTATCTGTGTATTTCCTCCATTCCCCACTAACTAATTCAAAGGTAGCAAAACGCAGGATAACTGGCTCTTCAAATTCTCTAAGAAACATTCTAATAAAGCGAATGGATTGGAATCCTTGTATCTCTCCTACTACCTTTTCTGGATTTCTTACAGGGATTTTGAATTGATACCATCTACAATTAGTATATTGTCCATTAGGTAGTGCAATATTTTGAGCATCTTGGATATCTGTAATAAAATTCTGTCCTATTGTAAGTTTATCTGGGCTTAAGTCTATCATATATTGATAATATGACTCTGCCTCACTAAGAGTATTATCCTGATTAATATCCTCCACATTAGGAAGTGAAGTAGATTGAGTAGGATATAATTCAGTGCTATTATCTGTAATAGCTGAATTTCCCTCTGAATTATTATAATGCTTGTATCTCTCAACAATCTTAATATTATCACTATCGTAAAGAGTACTTCTAAAATAACGAAAATCATCAGCCGATGGGTCTTTAGCTAATGAGGCATAAGCGTCTGCATCAAGCTGCCCTTGAGCTATTGCAAGAAAATTATTAAAGAAAGAAGCCTCATCATTAGAAGAAAGACCATCATAACCAATATCTTGGTATTGTCTTGAATTTGGATCATTATTGAATGCATTAACAATAGCTTGAAGTCTTGGCACCCTGCCCCATATCGTTGTATCAACATCCTCAACCGTACTTGTTGAGGGAAGTCCATTTTCGAAACTCTTTCTTCCATCTCGAAGAATATCCTCAGATACGTCTCCAAGATTAAAATAAAGCTTACCTCCTCTATGATTAGGATTATCAATATAAGGATCCATTAACCAAAACTCAATATACTCTATATTAGAAGCCTCAAAATCCGTTGCCTCTAATTTACGCATAATACCACTCCAACGAGTTTGAGGGTCTTTCAATGTCCCATCAGGATTTAACCCAGAGGAATAGAATGAGGTTGTATCATAATTATACGGTCCTCTTTCGTTAGGATAAAAAGCAAGGTTGAATTCAGTAATATTTGTTGGTTGACCAGCTGGTATTTCTTTATTAGGATGAACCTCACGAGTTAGAATTTGTCTTGCATAAGGCTGGCTTCTATCGTCTTTATTTATATTTGAAGGAGAGTTAGAGCTATAAAAAATATCATCAATCCTATACCATGCAAGCTTTGCACGATTGAATCCATACTCAAGTCCCAAACTCTTATTAGTCTCAGGAAATAGTGGATTTTGACTTGAAAAGTCCTGTGGTGTACTTGCTAAATGCCATGCTCCAATTGCTTTTAAATCTATTGAACGTTTTGCCGATTCAAAATCATCAATATAAGATGTTCCTGTTTTTCCTATAGCATTTGGATTACCAGGGATAAACTGAGCAAACTCCCCATTTACACTAAGATTAGAAGGGGAATTAGTAGAGTAGAATGGAAGTAAATCCACAAGTTTAGTAATAAAATTGACTTGTTTTTTATATTTGAAATCAAAACCCAAAAGAGAATTACTCATTGGCTCCATTCCATAAGAAGGCTTAGTATTCCCGGGATTTGGAAGTTCATGAAGATTTAAAAAAGTAGCACCAACATTAAAGTCGTTATTAATTTCATAACTCGCTCTAAGTCCCATCATCCTTTTAGTAGACATTGAGAATAATTCATGGCTTTCTGTTGTTACTGTAATAGGAGTTCCTGAATTTAAATAACCCTGATTGATAATCTTAACCCTACCCATTATATAATCCACAGTATAGTCAACACCCTCAATAAGCATAATACCCCCTGCCATAACCTTAACCGAACCTTGAGGAATATTCATTCCATTAAGAGAAATATCAGAGCCTGAACTCCCCTTATACCTACCCTCTAAATAGTATTTATTCTTATCCGGATATTGTTGTGCTTGGCTTAGAGTTAGAGAATATAGTGAATCAAAACAATATTTATCAGCTAATTCATCATCATTGAGTATAGAACGTAAATCCTTACCAAATGGCTCTACAAAAGGAAAAACCACAAGCCCCTTTTCTGAGTGAATAGTACCTCCATTTACTAATGCATTATCAATATAATCAAAAACTCCATCAGCATAAGGATTTTGTTGGTTATCCATTCTATCTAACCCAAAGAGCTGAAGTAATGGTATACCTTTTTTCTCCCCTTGTGAAAAATATCCAGTTAGTACTCCTTGGTCATCTCCTTGATAAAGTACGTTTAATCTAAAGTCTTCATTGCTTACTTGATAAGTCTTTAAAGAATAAATATTCTTCATCATCAATTTCCACATAGGGTTTCTAACATTCAATGAAGAACTCTTCAATAATTTTACTATTAAACCATTTGGGTCATTAATTCCTTCGTCAGAGAACTCTCCTACTTGATAAACCGTTGTATCTCCAATAACCTGATACCTAAATGCAACAGCCAATACTTGGTCATTATTCAATTGTTGGTTTAAGGAGATAAAACCTAATCTCGAATTAAAGGTATATTCCGATGGTGAAAGCTTTCTTGCACTTTCAATCTTCTCGTAGTTCTGACCTGAGGCAAATCCCATTGACTGGAGGTAGGTGCTTATATTATTTATATCCCTTATTGAATTTGGATTAACCACCCCTAATAAATCATTACTTTTATATGAATCAGGATAATATGAACCCATAGGGTTAAGGATATAAGGACTTGTTCCATAAGGAGTCTTTTCTCCTAAATCAGCAAAGGCAACTAAATTTCTATTCTCACTAATTGCTGCTCCTACATTTGTTCTCCAAACCTCAATCTTAATTATATTAATATTAGAGTTGATTAAAGGTAGAGTAGCCATTGCATTATTATAGTTCTCGTAGAAATATTGGCTTAAGAAGAAGTGTCTATTTTCGTCATACTCATCGGCCTTGAAATTAAACTCTTGAGTTTGTGCTCCTCCTTGCATTGTAATACTTGAGGATTTGGATTTTTGTTCCGAAAAAACAAGGTCTATGAAAAGTTTACCGAATTTTAATTTGGTTTTCCCTCCGAAAAGAGTTTGATTACCTTGTATTAAGGTTGTAGGTAATGGAAAGGAGATATTCCCAGCCTCTATTAATTGTATTATATTATCTTCCTTACCCTCGTATCTAAGCTTTAATTCATTTTCAAACGAAAAGGTTGCTCCTGTATTCCAATTCAATCCAAAATTAATAGCCTCCCCTATCTTTGCAGTAACATTTAATTCTATTTTTTCTTCAAAATCAAATCTCGTAACACTTCTTTGATTCTCTTGAATCGATAGGTCGTGTCTTTTATTATTTATTATTGCAAATTTCAATTCAGCACTTCCTGCAGGTCTTATATCAATGGTTTGCCCTCCAAAAATTGTTTCAAAAAGCTCGGAATTTACCCTCATTTGAGGAATTAAATTATCTAATGCACCCTCCGAACTTGGAGTCATTCTTGAACTTTGAGCCCTACTTTTCCAATAATCGCTAATCATTTTATCCATATCATAATTCTGATATTCAGAAAATGATAAAACCCTTCTTTCTATTACTAAATCACCTATCTTCTTGATTAAAACATACTCATTATTCTTTGAGTCATATTCTATTTCAGTTGTGATATTAGATGGATTTGATAGATGTAAGGGACTGTTTCCCTCCACTCCGTATCGAGTTGAATCTGGATTAGTTATTAATGAATTTAATGCTATTAGATTTGTAGAGAAACCTAATAGACAAACAATATTTAGCAGGAAAAATAAATTTCTTATCCTCATCAAGCTTTTTGCCTATAATACTTTTAATGTTTTCTTTATCAGAGTCTCAACGTCTTGCTGAGGGTCTGCTTCCAATATTTTATTTACAGCTTTTTCTACAATAATCTTATTAAACCCTAAGGTTTGTAATGCTAATAACGCCTCTTCTTTTGTTTTATTGCTAAATGGTGATTTTGTAGAAATCTCTATATCAAACTTGGATAAAACATCTTTCAATTCAAGTATTACCCTTTGTGCAGTCTTTAGACCTATTCCCTTAACACTCTTAATTGCATTTATATCCTCTTTAACTATTGCCGAGAGCAATTCATCGGTACTCATTGAGGAAAGCATCATTCTTGCAGTATTTACTCCTATTCCATTAACGGAGATAAGATGACGAAACATCTGCCTTTCCTTATCTGTAAAAAATCCAAACAATAATTGAGCATCCTCTCTAACAACAAAATGAATTAGGAGTCTAACATTTTGTTTGTCTTTTATTTGAGTATATGTTGTAAGAGATATTTCAATATTATACCCTATTCCTGTATTATTAATTATTGCTGTTGATGGTGTAAATGCTTCTAATCTTCCTTCAATAAACTCGTACATAGTATAGAAATTTTATAAGCTACAAAGATACTTATTTTTCTCTTTATATAGGTTTTAATTGATTATTATTCCTAATTTTGCAGATATATTTACTATTAAAATAATTAAAATGTCAACAGTTCAGAAAGATAATATAAAGAAAATAACCGTCCATGTACTTCAATCAATGAAGACTAAGGGAGAAAAAATCTCAATGCTTACTGCATACGATTACACAATGGCGAAGCTTATTGATTCGGCAAATATTGATATAATTCTTGTTGGAGATTCGGCTGCAAACGTAATGGCTGGCTATCAAACCACATTACCTATTACTCTTGAGGCTATGATTTACCATGCATCATCGGTTGTAAGAGCAACAGAAAGAGCTCTTGTGGTTGTTGATTTACCTTTCGGGACTTATCAGGGCAATTCAAAGGAAGCACTTTGTTCTGCTATTAAGATAATGAAGGAAACAGAGGCTAATGCAGTAAAAATAGAAGGAGGAAGTGAGATATTAGAATCTGTAAACAGAATACTTTCTGCAGGAATACCTGTTATGGGACATCTTGGGCTTACTCCTCAAAGTATTAATAAATTTGGAACATACGTAGTTAGAGCTACCACAACAGAAGAGGCAAATAAACTTATCAAGGATGCTCATGCATTGGAAGATGCTGGTTGTTTTGCAATAGTATTAGAGAAAGTCCCTGCTGAGCTTGCAGCTCGAGTTGCTAAAGAGCTTAGGATTCCAATAATTGGTATTGGAGCTGGAGGTGGAGTTGACGGACAAGTATTGGTTCTTCACGATATGCTTGGAATGACCCAAGAGTTTTCTCCACGTTTCCTACGTCGTTATCATTCCTTAGGAGAGGAAATTACCCGCAGCGTAACGCATTACATAGAAGATGTAAAAAGCGGCGACTTCCCTAACGAAAAAGAACAGTATTAAGACATAAAACTCAATAAGTCTTATTTCAAACTATTTTTATAGGACTTCTATCTTGGTATCATGGCATGATATTCTTGAATTCATGCCATGATTTACTCCAATTCATGGCATAATTCTCTCTAATTCATGGCATGATTCCAAGCAATTCATGGCATGATGTTGAGATTATCATCGCATGATGTTCACATCGAAATCAAGTATAAATAGTTAGAAACTTGATATAATTAGTTTTTTCTTTGATTTCTTTAGATTGAAACTAAAGATATAAAACCCTAAACTTATGTTTTTATAAAGTTGTTTTCTCTCCATCAAAGAGCTGCAATATTATTGAATTTGGAAATATATCTTGGTATTTATCTGCCTCTTGTGTATGAATTGGAATTATTGTTTTAGGGTTTAAATATTGATTTAATTCTTGCAAACCTTCCACAAAAGCATGTCCACTTGTGTGATTATAGAACTTATTGTATCCTTTACTTTCAATATATTCAAAGAAAGGTCTGTATTTTTCATCCTTTTCGTACTCTTTCCATATTGAGGTTATATAATTTGCATTATTGGCATCAATATACTTTAAGTCTTCCATCATATTTGGACGTATCATAACTACATATTTAGATGGATTTTCTTTTATTTCTGTTTTACTTACCTTACACCAGTGAACGCAGTTAATCAAATAATCTCTATGTTGAATTCTTTTAATGTAAGAGGTTAAATAATTAGGATAGAAACATCTTATATAACGATTAGAACTTCCATAAGGAACATTATGATGTTTATACATTGATTTTAGGATATTCATAGTAAAGAAATCCACTGCTAATATCTTATTTGTTTCCTCACAAGCATCATATAGTAAATTTATCCTATCAATATTTAGGGATGAAGCCCATACATAATTAAGATGCGAAGGATATGAATTAAATATATTTACAAAGTTTTCAAAGACTTGCTGTTCTGATTTTATTATTGCGTTAGATTCTCTCCCAATATTTGTACCTTCCAGCAACATGTAATCTACATTTTGTTTTAGACTTAAATAACTTGTTTTACTTAATCCATGCAGTCTAATATCTCCAGTGTAGAGAATAGTTTTGTTTGACTTTAAATCTTCAATAAGAAATGCCATTGCTCCAAAGGCAGAATGATCAACTCTATAAGGAATAATCCTTACTCCTTCAATCTCAGTAATTGCTTTTCTATGATAAATTGGAATAAAATTAAATCCTTTAAATACATCTCCAAAGAACATTTCAGGAATAATAATTGCTCTTATTGTTGGATCGCTAAGATATATTGGTGTTCTTTCTGGCACAAGATTTAATAATCCAGTATGATCTTGATGATAATGAGAAAGGGAAATTGCATCTGCTTTTTGAATAATTGAAGACATCTTATTTTTATAATCTACTTTTTCTTCTTCAGACCAAGAATCATAAACCAAAGGTAGTCCAATATCCAATAATAGTCTTTTATTATTAATAATCAACTCAACACAAGTCCCTCCTATTTCTTTTGTCCCTCTATGGATTATTATTTCCATTATATCTTGTTCCCAATAAATGTATAATCAAAGTTCACATTATCAAGATTACTGATAATATTATTTATTCTATCTTTCTTCCCTTTGCTTAACTCTGAATATGAATTGAATATTAACAAAAGAGGTTTTGGGTTAATCCTATATATTTCAGGAATACTGTTTATTATTCCCAATCGTTTCTTTACTGATAGTAGTTTTTTATAATATGGGATAATCTCATCTTTATAATCCTGAATAAACTCCGAATACTTATTCATTTGAATTATTATTTCTATCTCCTTATCCTTAATTGAAGTTAATCTTTGGTTACCAATAAGCTTTAATTCAACATAAGTAATTTCTCCATTTTCTAAAGAGACTAAATCAAATCTTAATTTATTATCTTTATTATAAGCAAATTCAGAATCAATATATTTTTTCTTTGATGATAATATTAATTTGCCTTGTATTTCCTTTTCCTTTAGATTACTCTCTTCTTTGAGATAAACTTCTTTAATTCGTTTTTTAATCTTATCTAATTCTCCTTTAGATTCAAGTTCACTTATACAATCTACGTATATTTTATTTGTATCAGTTTGTTTTAAATATTTATAATGAGTTTCTGCTTTAATATCTTTATCGAACCAAATCTTTGCAACACAACCTCCAAAGTAGTATACATTAATATAATTATCCTTTCTAAGTTCAATATATAGTTCTTTATCAGATATTATATTTCTCCACCAAAGAGGTTGTTCTTTTTCAATTAACTCAAAAAGCTTAGAGTTCTTATCAAATGAATTGAATATACCTACTTCCATTTACTTAAACTATTTACCTAATACATAGGTTAAGGTTACTCTATCTCCTCTTTTTAGAAATAGGGTGTCTTGTTTTATTTTGTATGTTTCTACTTTTGATAGGGCGTTGATATACATGCTTTCTGTTCTCATATCTTCATCAGGACACGCCATTTTGGTTGAGCCTCCAAGATTAAAACTAATTAGAGAATCCTTGGTAAAATATGAACCAAAATACCTATTACAACCTGAATATCCAGAATAGTTTAAGGGTTCTGCAACAAGATTTAAGCTAATCCTCTCTTGATTTTGACTGAGCTTTACGGGAGAATTACCTATCTTGATTAGATTCCAATTAATATCGAAAAGATCTAATTCTTCGCAAACAGACTCTTGAATTTGTTTATTTGTATCTTTAATTATTTTATTTGATTTCTTTGTAGAACAACCAAAAAGCAAAATAAATAAAGGTAATAGGTAAAAGTATTTTTTAATCATTAGGATTATGTATTAGATTTCATTATTCTTAATCTGTGTAATATAAGCCTCTAAGAGTTTGTCAGCAGCAATATAAGCACTTATCTTATTCTCAACAACCTTTTCCTTAAATACAGATAGCTGAGATTTAAGTAATGGATTATTGTAGAAATTAGACCTTAGACGATTATCAATACTTTCGGATAGGATTTTAAGATTTTGTTGATTACGATTCTCATAGAAGAAACCATTCTCCTTAGTTTGTTTCTCATAATCCTTTACTATATCCCAAATCTTATCAATACCATCGCCAGTATATGCAGAGCAAGTTATTACCTGTGGAGCCCACTTGCTTTCGGTTAGAGGAAATAGATGAAGAGCATTGCGATATTGTCCTGCTGCAAGTTCTGCATTCTTCTTATTATTCCCTTCAGCCTTATTGATAGCAACCATATCCGCCATTTCCATAATTCCACGCTTAATACCTTGAAGCTCATCACCTGCTCCAGCAATTTGGATTAGAAGAAAGAAATCGACCATAGTATGAACAGCAATCTCACTCTGACCCACTCCAACTGTTTCAATAATAATTGTATCGAAACCCGAAGCTTCGCAAAGAAGGACTATCTCCCTTGTCTTTTGAGCTACTCCTCCAAGACTTCCAGAAGAAGGAGAAGGACGAATAAATGCATTCTCATCATTTGAAAGTTCTTCCATCCTTGTCTTATCTCCAAGGATTGAGCCCTTGCTCCTTAGGCTTGAAGGGTCGATTGCAAGCACTGCAACCTTATGTCCTTTCTTAGTAAGCATTGTTCCTAAAGCCTCAATAACTGTACTTTTACCCGCTCCTGGCACTCCAGTAATACCTAAACGAATACTATTACCCGAATGCTTAAGGCATTTCTCAATTATAGCTTGAGCTTTGGCTTGATGAGAAGGAAGGGAACTCTCAACAAGGGTAATAGCCTTTGAAAGCACAACCCTATTTTGATTGAGAATTCCTTCCACATATTCATCTATACTTAAATCCGATTGTTTTTTATATTTCTTTAAGTACTCCGAATTAACTTGCTCAGGAGCATCAACTGCCTTTTGAACATTTATTGCGGAGCATTCATTATTTGGATCTTTAATTATATCGTACATATTTTTATTATCTTTCCTTTATTGTACTAACTATTATTCTCTATGAAATATTGTAGCACAAGCTTGTGCCTTTGGAGTAATCACTAAATCATTAATACATACATGGTCTGGAAGTGAGGCACAATAGTAAATTGTATCAGCAATATCTTCACCCGAAAGTGGAATATATCCCTTATAAGTAGAATCTGCCTTTTGCTTATCCCATTTGAAACGAACTAAAGAGAACTCAGTTTCAACAGCACCAGGAGCAATATTAGTAACCTTAATACCATAATCAACACAGTCCATTCTTATAGCCTTGCTCAAAGCATCTACTGCGGATTTACTTGCACAATATACATTACCTCCTTGGTATACTTCCTTACCAGCTATTGAAGCAATATTAAATATATGTCCTTTCTTTCTTGAGCACATCCAAGGAATAATGATCCTTGAGATATAAAGCAAACCTTTTACATTTGTATCTATCATTTGTTCCCAGTCGCTAAGCAATCCTTCGAAAATAGGTTCCTTGCCAGCTGCAAGACCAGCATTATTGATAAGAATATCTATTTCTCTCTTTTCAATAGGAAGGCTTTCCATTGCCTTAACTACCTCATCATTATTTCTAATATCGAAACAAAGAGAATCTACCTCAATAGAATATTTAGTTTTTAATTCATTTGCTAATTGGTTAAGTCTTTCAAGTCTTCTACCTGTAATAATAAGGTTATAACCATTCTTTGCAAATATTTCAGCACATGATTTTCCAATACCAGAGCTTGCTCCAGTAATTAAGCATAGTTTATTACTCATAGCTAAATTATTCTTTTATATATTTAATTCCTGGGAGAGTTTTACCCTCAATGTATTCAAGCATTGCCCCTCCACCTGTTGAAATATAAGAAATCTTATCCGCGAATCCACTCTTATTTACTGCTGAAACAGAATCTCCCCCACCTACAGCTGAAAAACATCCCTTTTCGCTTGCTTTTGCAATAAACTCAGCTAAAGCAAAAGTCCCCTTAGCAAAGTTTTTAAATTCAAAAACTCCCATAGGACCATTCCAAAGTATGGTCTTTGATTCAAGTATTACACTCTTAAATAACTCAATGGATTTCTCTCCAATATCCATACCCATCCAATTGTCAGGAATGTTTTGGTCAGAAGTAGTTTTGAAATTAGCATCCTCAGAAAACTTATCAGCAATAACTTGGTCAATAGGCAGAATCAATTTTGTATTATTATTTTCTAATTCTTTTAATAAATCTCTTGCTACATCGAGTTTATCATCCTCACAAAGAGAATTACCTATTGAAAACCCCATAGCCTTATGGAAAGTATATGCCATTCCACCACCAATAATAATATTATCAGCAATAGGAATTAGATTTTTAATAACATCTATCTTTGAGCTAACCTTAGCTCCACCAATTATTGCAGTAAAAGGTTTCTCTGGGTTTTTCATTAGCTTTTCAAGATTTCTTACCTCATTTTCCATTAAGAAACCAAAATACTTATCATTAGGGAAAAGCTTAGCAAGAGTAGCAGTAGAGACATGCTCACGGTGAGCTGCACCAAAGGCATCATTCACATAAGCATCTCCAAGCTTTGCTAATTTCTTTGCAAATTCCATATCCCCCTTAGTCTCCTCTGGGTAGAAACGGATATTTTCCAAAAGCATAACCTCTCCATCTTGAAGATTTTCACAAAGAGCCTCAACCTCATTACCAAGAAGATTTTGAGTAAAGATAACATTTCTTTGAAGCATTTCAGAAAGATGTTTTGCAATTGGTTTTAAGCTAAATTCCTCCTCAAAACCACCTTTTTTAGGTCTTCCAAAGTGAGCCATTATAATAAGAGCAGCTCCATCATCTATCAATTTATTTATTGTTGGTAGAGATTCTCTCATTCTGTTGTCATCAGTAATAAATTTATTCTCATTTATTGGAACATTAAAGTCCACTCTTAGAAGAACTTTCTTCCCTTTGAAGTTAATATCTTTTATAGATTTCATATTATTTGTAATTTAAAATGTTAGTAATTCTGACCACAAAGATATAAAATTAAATATGTATTTACGATTTTTCTCAAGAGTTTTTTCAAAAAACACTATCTTTGCATGGTTTTTCATTAAAGAAAGGAGGATATAGCATGATTGAAACATTAAATTTTGAGAATACAAGGTGGTTGCATATCCTAAACCCCAGCGAGGAGGATTTCGATTTTCTTATTCAAGAATTTGACTTCCACCCTCTTGATATTGAAGACTGTCGTTCTGTTAATCAAAGACCAAAGATTGACGAATACGACGATTATTACTTTATTATCCTTCACTTCCCTTTCTTTGACAAAGCAAATAAATTTATTAGACTAAAGGAAGTAAAGATATTCTGGGGAAAGAACTATATCGTAACTATAGGCAGGTCGCATTGGGTAGTAAAGAATTTCTTTAAAGACCTTCAAACACAAAAAGAAACCAACCCTGAAAGCCTTGAAGAAATAGTATCAAGCTCCGATGCCCTACTTTACAATATGTTAGATAGGCTAATGGTTGAGACCTATGCGTTAATCCTAAGAATAGGAACAGAGGTTGATGGAATTAGCTTTGATATATTTAATAAAAAAGCAGAGAAAGTGCTTGAGCAGCTATCTGTAACAAGGAAGAACTTGATTTCACTCAATACCACATTCAAGCCTCAAGTAAGAGTATTCCATCGTTTTGAATCTGGGGGAATAAAAGGATATGTTGAGAACATGGAAGACTATTGGGGTAATATCTTAGACCAGTATCAAAAGATGTTTGACCTTGTAGAGGACTATGGAGAGCTAATCGAGGGGGTGTCTCATACCTTCGATTCTCTGCAGACCAACAAGACCAACGAGATAATGAAAATTCTCACCTTTATCTCCACCATTATGCTCCCTTTAACCCTAATAACAGGAGTTTACGGAATGAATGTAGATTTACCATTTATGCAAAAACAATGGGTATTCTGGGGGATAATAGGATTAATGGCATCAGTAGGCATAGGATTCTTTATCTACTTCAAACGCAAACGCTGGTTATAACAAAGAAGCATTATTTGATGCTTGGTTTATTAGTTCGGGATTTAATTCCTTTTTGGTTTTTAATCCGAGTTTTTTAAGCTTTTCTGTTTGTAATACAAGATTATCATTTCCTGTGCTTAGGAGCTTAAAGGCTTCGGAATATTTGCTTTGTGCTTTATCTATACTATTCCCTACTTCAGTCAAAACACTTACAAATCCTACAAACTTATCGTAGAGCTTAGCACCTCTATCGGCAATCTCCAAAGCATTTTGGTTTTGATATTCACGCTTCCATAAATCAACAATCAACTTAAGAGAAGTAATTAGATTAGTAGGGTTTAAAAGTAAAATCCTTTTTTCATAGGCATAATTCCATAAATCAGGATCGCCTTGCATTGCTGCAATATAAGCAGGCTCGCTTGGAATAAACATCATTACAAAATCAAGTGCCTTATCATAATCATCATATCCCTTTGCACTAAGCGTTAGAATATGATTTTTAATTGCCGAAACATGAGCCATTAATTCCCTCTTTCTCTCCTCAGCATCCGTAGAATCAATCATACGAGTAAATGCATTTAATGATACTTTAGAATCAATAATAACGCTTCTATTATCAGGGTATTTAATAACTGCATCAGGACGCATCTTTTTCCCTTCCAAATCTGATTTTAAAGGAACTCCATTTTCGTCTTTTAGTTGATGCTCCATAAAATATTCTTCACCTTTGCGAAGACCCGATTTTTCAAGAATGCTTTCTAATATCATTTCACCCCAGATACCTTGAGTTTTAGACTCCCCCTTAAGTGCTTTTGTTAAATTACGAGCCTCTTCACTAATAACTTGGTTAAGCAGTGCCAACTCTTTCACCTTCTCTCCTAAAGAGAAACGCTCTTTCGACTCTTTGTCATAAACCTCTTCAACCTTAGTTTTAAACTTAGTTATATTCTCTCCAAGAGGTTCAAGGATAGCCTTTAGATTATTCCTATTGAGTTCAGTAAACTTCTCAGACTTTGTTTCTAATATTTTATTAGCAATATTTTCAAATTCAGTATTAAACTTCTTACCCATTGCCTCAATTTCATCTTTTTGAGTTTGGAGTTTGTCATTCAAAGCCTTATTATTTGCTCTCTCAGTAGCCAAAGAATTATTTACATTATTAAACTCATCACGGATGTTTTTAAGCTCTTCTTTCAGTGTTTCAATTTCAACTTTCTTATCAATAATAATCTGACTAAAAGATTTTAAATCAGCATTAGAAGTAGATAGCTGTGTATTCAAAGAAGCTATTTCATTAATCTTATTATTAATAGCCTCCTTATAACCCAAAATCTCTTTATCCTTAGACTCAATATTTGCAATTACCATTTGTAATTGAGAACCACTCGTAGCCTTATATGAAACAAACTCCTTTTCTAATTCATTATACTTAAATTGAGCATTATCCTTTTCTGCCTGTGCAGATTTCGTCGCAGCTGATTTGGCAACAAACCAACCAATTAAACCCCCTACAATTACGCTAAGCGTAACAAAAATAACTGTTTCCATAATTAGTGAATAATATCATTATATTAATACCTGATTGTATGCCAATAGCCACATCAATCCTTACCCTAACAACGTAATGCTTTAAATCTAAACAAAGCAAACAACACATAGAGCAATATTTCAAAGATATAAATTATATTCAACTCCCAATAATTATGCTCTGTAAACTATCACAATGATTAAAAGCACTATTATCTATATATAATAAACTATATGGAATCAAATTCCATAGAAATAGAATCAAATTACAGAAAATTAGAATCAAATTCCACGGAAATAGAATCAAATTCCACGCCTTGCGTCATTGCGAGCCGAAGGTGAAGCAATCCAGAAAATCAAGTAAATCCTTTAATCCTGTAAATTCTGATTCAGACAAATTCTTTCTGGATTGCTTCGTCCTGCGTCCTCGCAATGATGTGTAGTGATAAAAAAAAGACCTGACTTTATTTCAAATCAGGTCTTCTTGTTTTATTTTAGGTTTTGGATTATTTCTTCGCTGGATCCATTGCCTCTGGCTTTAGGTTTACTCTTACATATTCGTCATGTTTCAAGTATTTCTTTGCCATTTCTTTTACATCTTCAACTGTAATTGCGTTTACAGCTGCTTTGTATTCGTCAAGGTTGGTAAGTTCGAAGTCATACCAAATTGAACCTTTGATTGCTGATGTCCAGTAACCGTTCTTTTCTTGTTGGGTTTCTCTTGCTCTAATCAATTGTTCTTTTACTTTTGCAAGGTCTATCTCTGTTGGTCCCTCTGCTATTATCTTGTCAAATACCTTCCATGTTGCATTTGCTAAATTGTCTGCATTTTCTGGGTCGCATGAGTAATATGCAAATAATGATGCCTCTGCTTTTGGATATTTATCATAGCTTAATTGGAATGATGGTGAGTAGGTTCCTCCCATTTCTTCACGGATTGTTTCAGTTAATTTTATGCTACAAATATCTCCAAGTATTCTTGTTGCCATTCTTTCTTTTGTATTCCAATCGAAACTGTTGTTTACAGCTATTACCATTGCTCCCTTATTGTCTTGTCCTTTATAAACTGTTTTGTTTACAACTCCTTTAGCAAATGGAGAGTCTTTATCTAACCATTTTTCGTTTCTATTCTTAGATGGAATTGAACCAATGTATTTTTCGATTAATGGAATAGTTTTATCGATATCGATGTTTCCTACGAATGTGAAGGTAAAGTCAGAAGCATCTGAGAAACGTTCACGGAATATCTTATGCATTTCGTCGATATTCATTTGTTTAAGTTGAGCCTCAGTTGGGATAATAATTGTTCTCTTATCGTTTGGCTTCATTGCTTTTAGCATTTGTATTTGAAATTCAAATTCTGGCATATTCTTCAACATCTTGATTTGATTTTCCATCTTAGAGATTTCAGTTGCTAATACGTCCTTATCTTTTCTTGGAGCTTCAAAGAACATATATAGGTATTGTAATAGTATTTCAAAGTCTGCTGGTGATGAGCTTCCTGAGAATCCTTCTTCAAGTTCTGAGATTGATGGTACTATTCCAACTGTTTTTCCTTTTAAGAATTTCATCAATTGAGAGTTATCATAGTTACCAATACCTGATGCATCGATAATCCCTGCTGCATAATTAGCATTGATTAGCTTATTATCAGGGTAAAGTGATGTTCCACCAGGACTCCAAGCACTAAGTACTATTTCGTCATTCTTGAAGTTTGTAGCCTTAAGAATTACCTTTGCTCCATTGCTAAGAGTTAGCTCTGTATAGTCAAATTTCTTGTTTTCTTCTTTTTTAACTACCTTACCTGCTTTTGGTTCTTTTACAAGGAATGGCTCAGTTTTTACATTATCAACATAAGGTTTTGTTTTTGCTTTCTTTACCTTATTGATTACCTTCAAAACATCTTTCTCAGTAGGTACTTTAACGTCTTTGCTCTCTGGCATAGTCATTACTAACACGAAGTTTTCTTCTGTTATCCATTGTTTAGCAAGTGCATTTACTTCTTCAAGTGTAATATCCTCAACTAATTCCTTAGCCCATTTGTTTTCTATTCTTGCACCTGGTGCTGGAGTTCCTTCAAGGAAGTGGTCAACATATTCTGATGCAAAACGAGAACTTTCTGTCTTTGACTCTTCTTTTGCCATTCTGTCGTATTGTGTTAGGATAGATTCTTTTGCTCTGTCAAGCTCTGTTTGAACAAATCCATGTTGTAATACTCTTTGGTTCTCCATCATCATTAACTCTAAAGACTCAAGCGTTTTTCCGTCTTTAGCTGAGATAGAGTTATAGTAAGCATGAGTAGGACGGGCTAAGAATTCTGTATATCCAGCGTATGCTCCCATAAATGGACAATCTTTCTTTTCAGATAAGTCTCTTAATCTTGAGTTAATCATATCAGAATAAAGGCTATATACTAAGTAACGAGTACGGTAATCTCCAATAGTTTTTACTTCAAATGCTGGGTGTTTATAGAAATATTGTATTGAATTACCTGTTGCTTCCTTGTCTGTTGCAATAGCAATAAGTGGTTCTTTGTTATCAGGAATAGTAATAGTAGGTCTTGAGAATGGGGCACTTGGAGCATCATCTATTCCAAAATAATCTATGATTTGTTGTTCCATTTCATCAGCATCGAAATCCCCTACAACAATTACTGCCATATTTTCGGGACGATACCATTTCTTATAGAATCCTCTAATTGTTTCGTGTTTGAAGTTTTCAAGGTTTTCTAAAGTACCAATAGGAAGACGTTCTGCATAAAGAGAACCTTTTAACATTGTTGGCCAAGTCTTAGCTCTAAGGCGGTCTTGAGCTCCTTGTCCTGTACGCCATTCCTCAATGATTACTCCTCTTTCCTTGTCAATTTCCTTACCAGTCATTAACATACCAGATGCCCAACCATCAAGAATCTTTAATCCCATGCTAAACAATTCCTTCTTGTCAGTAGGAAGAGTTACCATATACACTGTTTGGTCGAAACCTGTGTATGCATTGATTTGGCGTCCAAATACTATACCCTCTTTCTCAAGAGCATCTATCATTTCGTTTCCTGGATAATGCTTTGTTCCATTGAAACCCATATGTTCAGTAAAGTGAGCTAAACCTACTTCTTCTGGAGTTTCAAGTACAGAACCTGCATTTACAGCGATTTGAAACTCTGCTCTGTTTTCAGGTTTTCTGTTTGCTCTTACATAGTATGTAAGTCCATTAGCAAGCTTGCCTGTTCTTACCTTACCATCTAATTTGATTTGCTCGTCTAATTTAACTGCTGATGCTTTGCCAGTAGTTTTTAATCCTTGAGCAAAAACTGCGGAACCCAATGCAAATAAGAATAGGGTTGCCATTAAAATCAGTTTCTTCATTTTCTAAGTGTTTTAATTATTAAGTTGTTTAATTTGTTATTTTAAAAATCTTCTATCTATTGATTCGTATTCTAATATATCTCCTGGCTGACAATCCAACTCTCTGCAAATTGCCTCTAAGGTTGAAAATCTAATAGCCCTTGCCTTCCCTGTTTTAAGTATGGAAAGGTTTGCTGGAGTTAAATCTATCCTTTGAGCCAGTTCGCTAAGGCTAATTTTTCTCCTTGCCATCATTACATCCAAATTTACCACTATTCCCATCTTATTATCCCTTCCCTTCTTTTTTATTATACTGTTAAATCATTTTCCTCCTGTATGCTTATTCCTCTACGAATTATTTCGATAAAGGTAATAAACAATAAACCTATAAATATATAATCCCACGAAATACTACTTAAACGAAGAAATGGGACTATATCATAATCTGGAAGATAAAAATACTTAGTTAAAAAATATGTATCGAATAAGTATAATACAAAATCGATTATCGGCATACCTATAAAGCCATAACCTATATACCTAAATCTCTTTATATTTTCTTTATTAAATACAAAATGCTTGTAAGAATTCTCTTCTCTCATCCCTCTTATTATACATTTTATAATATTCTTTATATGGAATACAACAAAGATTAAGAATAAAAGCCCGAGTACTAATGTTAGGGTTGATATAATTCGATAAAGAATAGGTAAGGACTTAAAATTAGTCCTATCCATTTTTATTTCAATATCAGAGGCATCAATACTTCCTTTGATTGAGCTATTATCTATCTTAGATATTAGTGTAATATTATTATAAGTATTGTCCAAAGGAACTATTCTTGCTAAAATTGAGCTATTATTAGTTTTTGGACTTAGATAAGCCATCTCAACAACAGAGGCGAAGATTAGCAATAATGTTAGTAATATTAATACAACAAATACTATATCGAACCCTATCTTAATTGATTTAAGCGAAAACAATTGTGTCCTTTTATTCATAATTATCGGTTTAACGGTGCAAAGTAACGAATTATTTTATTACTAAACAAATATATTTTATCGTTTTTCGATATTTTATTTGCTTTTCTTGATATTGCGAGATAAAATTATCCAATATAAAGCTCAATCAAACCCTTGGGAGCATTGATATATATTGTTTTAGTCTCTCTATCCACATTTTCTATTACTGAATCAATAATAGGCATTAAAATTTCTTTACCTTTGAAATCAATTGAAAAAAGAGGAGTTGCAGGGTACTCTAATACTTTTTTTATCACACCAATATTTCCTTTTTCTGCGTCAATTACTTCAAATCCTATTATTTCGTGATAATAGAATTTATTACCCTCCAATACAGGCAATAGCTCTAAGGGCAAATACAAATCCTTTCCAATTAGTTTTAAAGCATCCTCTGGGCTAATATCGCTAAACCTAACTGTTGCCTTATTAGACCTCACTCTTATTGTCTCAATAGGATAAAGAATTAATCTTTTATTTATCTCTATATATACACCGTCTAATTCGGAATATTCCTCTGGAGTATCTACATCGAAGAAAAGCACTAACTCCCCCTTAAATCCGAAAGGTTTTGAAACCTTACCAAGATAAAAACAATCTTTAATTTCCATAGTTTGATTTTTGTTATACAAAAAAAGACTGCTCTTTAGTTAAAAAGAAACAGTCTTTTATGTTGTTATTTAAGAATTTCCTAAATTATTCTGCTGATTCAGTTGTTTCAGGAGCTACTGCCTCTTCTTGAGTAGTTTCTTCTGCTACTGGAGCTTCTGCTGCTCTTTTAGCTACCTCTTCTTCTGCTCTTTTCTTAGCAATTGCTTCTGCTCTCTTAGCGTTAACTTCTATTTCTGCTGCTAAAGCTTTCTTAGCATCAGCCTTAGAAGCATTTCTCTTAGCTTCCTTAGCATTTGAAATTTTGTTTTCTTTTTCTGTCAACCATGCATTGAATTTTGCATCAGCTGTTTCTTGAGTGATAGCACCCTTTTCAACACCTATTTGAAGGTGACGTTTAATCATAGCACCCTTATAAGAAAGGATAGCTCTTGCTGTGTCTGTTGGTTGAGCACCATTCTTTAACCATTTGCAAGCAGCATCGATATCTAATTCAATAGTTGCTGGTTGGGTTATTGGATTGTACGAACCAATTCTTTCAATAAATTTTCCATCACGTGGTGCACGACCATCCGCAATAACGATATGGAAAAAAGGTTTTCCTTTCTTACCATGACGTTGTAATCTAATTTTTACTGCCATAAAGCTTTAATTGTTGCTTAATTATTTAATTTATTTTTGAGCCTGCAAAGATACATCATTTTTCTTATCTCACAAAAAATTAATACGTTTTTCTTATAATCTCCACTCTTCTTCAATATCCCAATTCTCAATTATATTAATTCCTTTTGGGAAGTAGATTACTTTTTCGGGGAGTTTGTTTTGGAAATAATCTCCTCTATCCCACTTACCATTAGAGTTTTCATCATAGATTATCTTTAATTTATAGTCCCCTTTCTCAAGATATTTGAATTCAAATTTATCTGATATCTTTCCAATCATCTCTGTGATTAGCTTATTATTACTATCTTCTAATTCTAAGATAATAGACTTGTCTATATTTATACTATCATTTATCTTAATTAAAAAATTTCCATAATCCTTTTGGGAGTTGGTTTTAATAGTAAAAACAAGAGAATCGTTGGTTTGGGATAATGAGTTTAGGATAATTCCTTGTGGAATAATAAATTTATATTCGCTTTGTTGAGTTAGTGATAAATCTATTTTTAGATTAAGAGGATTATCATTTGACACCTTAGCAATTGTATTTATCGTATCCTCATTTGAAATAGCTATAATATTAAACGAATTAGAATCAAATAAGGGAAAAGGCAATTCTAATAATAATTCAGCGTAATAAGGATGTATTTCCTTTGGTTTCTTAATTGCAAAACTATTCTTCTCATCTTTCTTTTTCACATACTCCAGCTCTATTTCTTCTTTTGTCTCCCTATCTCCTACTTTCAACTTCACAGAGTCAAAACTATATTTTAAAGAAAAAAGACTTAGAGAATCTCTTTTAGCGGATAATTTATAATATAGATTAGCATCATCCAAACTTATAATTTTAGGATAAGAGAATTGAATATAAAGGCTATCATCTAAGGCTTTTGTGAATACTAAATCCAAGCGATGATTAGAGCTAAGTGTTTTAGATTTTAATTCCTTTACCTCATCAGTAATTGTATTGAAGTAAATTATATTATCTGTTTTAATAGTATCACTTAATGCATTAACTGAATTGATATTCTCACTCAAAAAACCAAAGGATTCGTTGGGTAAATCGAATAGAAAGTTTTGGTTATTATCCTGGTGAGCTAATATCTTATACTCGGAGTTTGCAATATTCTTAAAAAGAAAATACCCACTACTATCTGTCCTTGTAATATAATCTGGCTTTTGAGTTTTAACATCAATATTATCCTTTAATTTATAAAGCATTACATTCTTTCTTACTATTGGCTTTAGAGTATAAGCATCTACTACCTTTGAGCTATAATAAAAAGTATCTATTGTGCTGCCTGTTGAGAAGCCTAAACTAAAATTCCTTATTGGGTTTCCTTCGTTATAATCCACAATCGAAGTTCCAAAGTCAAATATATAGGTTGTGTTTTCTTTTAGAGTGTCTTCCCATTCTACCTTAAGGCGGTTAAGATTTGAGGATATTTGGGGTTTTGAGGCTAAGGGTGGAGAGATTAGCAATTCCTCAGAAGTGTTTTTTAACTCTATATATTCATCAAATTGTATTTCAATACTCTTTCCTATAAAATTAATAGAATTATCCTCTGGAGTGCTTTTCACCATCTTAGGAGGGATTCTATCGAAGTCTCCTCCAGTTGGGGCTCCTATCTTTGCACAAGAAAATAGAGAGAAAATCAATAAAATGAAAAAAATCCTTATCATCACCTAATTTACAATTTTTATCCTCTTTGTCTTATTACCTCATACATTAAAACACCTGCAGCAACAGATACATTTAATGATTCTATCTCTCCCTTAATTGGGATTTTCAAATAAGAGTCGCATTGCTTAAGTATCTCAGGCGATACTCCAGTGTCTTCTGCTCCCATAACTATTGCTATGGATGATTTAAGATTTGCCTGGGTATAGATTTCTCCATTTTTCTCTGTTGCTCCATAAACTGTTAAGCCCATTTGCTTTACTAAATTAATAGTAGATTTAAGGTTATGCTCCTTGCAAATTGGTATTTTCAATAAGGCACCTGCTGAGGTCTTGATTGCATCCTCATTAATTTGAGCTGAGCCATGTTGTGGGATAACTATTGCATTTACTCCTGAACATTCAGCTGTTCTTGCTATTGCTCCCAGGTTTCTAACATCGGTAATTCTATCAAGAATAATTATAAAAGACTTAATACCTTTCTCGTTGTTTTCGTTTAAAATCTCTTCCAAATTGTGATATTCAATTGGCGAAATCATTGCCACTACTCCTTGGTGGTTATTTCTTGTAAGACGATTTAACTTTTCAACAGGAACATATTGAATTGTTATCTTCTTACCTTTAAGGTTTTCTTTTAACTCTTGAAGAAGATTCCCACTTATATTGGATTGAATAAATATTTTATCTATTTCCTTATCAGACTTAATAGCCTCAATTACTGGTCTTATTCCGTAAACTAATCTTGTATCATTCATATTAATACTCTTATATTATTTTTCTAATTTATTATACTCTAATTTACTATACTTCCGTCTTTCATTATTATCTTCCTATCGCTCATCTCTGCCAATTCCTCGTTATGTGTTACTATTATAATGGTTTGATTATATAGTTCCCTTAGCTTAAAAAATAAATTATGTAATTCCTTTGCATTGTTTGAATCTAAATTGCCTGAGGGTTCGTCTGCTAAAAGAATTGAAGGATGATTAATTAATGCCCTTGCTACAGCTACTCTTTGTTGTTCTCCACCCGAAAGCTCTGATGGTTTGTGATTAATCCTATCTTTTAGGTTCAAAAGGTCTAATAATTCCTCTGCTTTTATTCTCGCATTCTTTTTTGTTTCTTTTGCAATATATGCAGGTATACAAACATTCTCCAATGCCGTAAACTCTGGTAAAAGATGATGGAATTGAAAAACAAATCCTATTTCTTTATTCCTAAAAGCAGATAAACTATTATCTTTTAATTGATTTATATTCTTATTATTTATCCACACCTCTCCCTTATCTGCCTTGTCCAGTGTACCTATTATTTGCAAAAGTGTTGTTTTCCCAGCTCCAGATGCCCCAACTATTGATACAATCTCACTTTTATTTATAGTTATATTTATATCTTTTAATACAGTTAGACTATCATAGGATTTATATAGTGATTTTACTTCTATCATTATCTGTTTATGTTTTTATTATTAAATAATAGGTATCCAAAATTAATTGAAATAGTATATGGGTTTTCATCCCTATTCTCTCTTTGATGATATCCAGCAATAATGGATAGAGGACCTAAAGGAGTGTTGAATATTAGAGAAGAGCTCAATATAAAATAATACCTATCAAAATAAGAATCCGAGTATTTAGGGATATTATTATTTAATGTTGTAATTCTTTGCATTGGTGCAAAAATAAATGCTGACAAATGGAAGGAGGCATCTGTTCTTAGTAACTTTCTTTTGAATATATTCTCCACTCCAAATCCAACATATTGATTTGCTCTGTATTCTGGCATAAACTGCGTTAGAGTTTCTATTGTAGGATTATATATCCCTGAATTTAGCAGAGAAGAATTATAGTTAGAGAATAAGTCCTGAAGAGAATAAAATATATCTGCATTCATCCCAAGTGAATAATATTTTGAGATAGAATAGTATTGTTTATGCTTAAATGAAAACTGTAACCAAGAATGTTTTTTTTCTAAAATATCGGTTTCAGATGATGTATTACCAGGCTTAAATAATTCCTTTCCATAAACATATTGTAATTTGAATTTTGAATACATCCCCTTATAAGGGTAGAAAGGAGAGTCAAGAGTGGAAAATATTCTAGTTATTCCTGTTGCTAAATGTTTGAATTTAGTATTATCCGTAGTATCGTAGATTGAAGCAAAATTTGTATTGAAATAGTCATCATTTGTTTCACCATATCCAATATTAAATGCAACCTTATCTCTTCTTGAAATTGGCATCCCTGTTGTAAGTTGAATGTTTTTTTCTTTTTGAACAAGATAGTTTAATGGGGAATAGTCGAAGAAATTAGTTTTTAAACGATAATAACTCCATTTATTATTATTATATTCTAATTCTGAATACAAAGGAAAACTTGTAGAATAATCTAATCTTGCTTTTAAACCATAAGAGGTATAATATCTACCTGCATACATATTACCTTGCAAAATAAAAGACTGAGATTTTAAGACATTATAATCCAAACCTAAATAAAGATGGGAAATAGGGTTAGTGGATAATATCCCTCCTATCTTAGCTGAGAGAAACTCTTTAGTCCTGATATCAATCTCCATAAGTTTTGAATTAGTTAGGGTGTCAAACTTGAGTTGCGGTTGAAGAGAAATAATATTATAATCAGAATAAAGATTAAAATAGTTATCTTTTATTGACTCCAAGCTAATTGAATCCTTATCAAGAGAATACTCAAGTGTTTTCCTAATAAATCTTTCCTGAGAATTGCTAACTCCTTTAATATTAATCTGTGATATCTTTAAATCAATTTTCTTATTTCTAAATTCTAATCTTCTTTCTTCAAGCTCTTGTTTTGAGATAGTATCCTTTATTATTTCTCTAATCTCATCCAATCTATCTAAGGTCGTTTTGTATCCAATTTTTAAAGATTCATCCATCCTTGAAAAATCCAATATTCCAAAATCATTTAAGTTTGGTTCAATCATTATACCATTCTCACAAATAACACTATAATTCGTTTCTCCTGTTAGAATATTTTGCAAATATGACAGAATATCACCTTCCTTTGGTGGAGAATAATTACCTGCTACCTTTACTCCAATAATAATGTCTGGATTAAAGAATTTAAGCATTTCCTCTGATGGAAAATTATTATACATACCTCCATCGAACATAATTTTCCCATCAATTGATATTGGAGAAAAATAGAAAGGAAATGTCATAGAAGCCCTAATTGCCTGAGCAAGATTACCATTACGAAACACCTTGGATTTGTTATCCTGAATATCTGTAGCAATACACAAAAAAGGAATAAAAAGACTGTCAAAATTATTTTTAGAAGCAATGGAAGCCTTAGAGAATATCTCCATAAAAGCATAATCCATTTGATTTAAATCGACATAAGAACTTGGAAATTGGAATTTAAACTTATCGCTCGCATCGAAATTCAGAGTAGCGAAGGCAGGGTCTTCTTGC
Source organism: Bacteroidota bacterium (assembly GCA_023415495.1). Classification (GTDB taxonomy): domain Bacteria; phylum Bacteroidota; class Bacteroidia; order Bacteroidales; family P3; genus UBA10566. The sequence goes on along the minus strand of JAEZKK010000030.1, from coordinate 2,092 downwards.
TTTTGTTTGTAATAGAAAGTATATCTATTATCTATATTTCCCTGTAGCCAATTTTGAAAATCATAGGAAAGGAAGAACGATTCTATCTCCTTTATTGAATAGCCCGAAGCATATAATCCACCTACAATTGCACCTATTGAAGTCCCAGAAATATAATCTATGGGAATATTTGCCTCCTCTAAAGCTTTTAAAACTCCAACATGTGCTAAGCCCCTGGCTCCTCCTCCACTTAATACAAGCCCAACCTTTTGTCTCTCTTGAGAAAAGACAGAAAAGGATATAAGCAGAAGAAAAACCAAAAGCCTAATACATTTCATTATATTTTATCAAGAGCTTGAGATAAATCACCAATTATATCCTCTACATTCTCAATTCCAACAGAGAACCTTACTAATTCATCGTAAATTCCTGATTTTTGTCTTGCCTCAGGGCTCATCTTTGAGTGAGTCATTGAAGCAGGATGTTGAATTAGTGATTCTACCCCTCCAAGAGAAACTGCAAGTATAGCCAAATGAACATTATTCATAAGCTTTCTACCTGACTCTAATCCTCCTTTCAAACCAAAACTAATCATAGTTCCAGGACCTTTCATTTGTTTTTCAACAAGGTCTTTTTGAGTAAATGATTTCAATCCTGGATATTTAATCCACTCTATCTTTGGATGATTTTCTAAGAACTCAGCTACTTTAATTGCATTTTCTTGAGCTCTATCTATTCTAATTCCAAGAGTCTTAAGACCTCTAATTACTAAGTAAGCTTGGTGAGGGTCCATATTACATCCCATATTCACCATCATTCCTCTTATCCTTGCATATACTTCTTTTTCCTTAGCAATAATTATACCACCAACTATATCAGCATGACCATTGATAAATTTAGTTACTGAATGGAAAACCACATCAGCTCCCATATCGATTGGGGTTTGAAGATAAGGAGAACAGAAAGTATTATCCACAACCAATAATGCACCAATTGAATGAGCAAGCTCAGCACAAGCTCTAATATCAGTAATATCCATTGTAGGATTTGCTGGAGACTCTACATAAATCAATTTCGTATTTGGCTTGATTGCAGCTTTGATTGCAGATAAATCAGCAGTATTTACATAGGTTGACTCTACTCCAAAACGAGAGAAATGTTGTTCCATTACAACTCTTGAAGGACCATAAACAGCTGCAGAACTCACCATATGATCACCAGCATTTAATAATGCCATATAGATTGTAGTTACTGCTGCCATTCCTGATGACACAGCAACAGAATCATATCCATGCTCTAATACCGCAACCTGTCTTTCTAAAGCTTTTATAGTTGGGTTACCAATTCTTGTGTAAATATACCCATCCTTTTCGCCTGAAAAGCATTGAGCTCCATCCTCAGCCGAATCGAAACTAAAGGTAGAGGTTTGATAAATAGGCACAGTAGCACTTCCGTACTCGTCATGGTGACCACTATAGTGAATCAATTGTGAATTAAAACCGTAGTTTTTTGGATTTTCCATTTATTTAATCTATTTTATTGATAAAGTAATCCTACAAAATTACAACAATTTCTTTAAACCCATATTGCAAGCCATGTTTTTTCTGTATTTAAACCCAGATTCCTTAATAAGGATTTTCAGAGGTATTTCCAAATGCTCTATATTATATGCTATCATTGCAAATATCAATACTGCCTCAGTAGGATTACCAAGAACAAAAGAAAGTATCTCAAACTCAGAGATGTGAAGGAAGATTTGGACATAGAGAAAGAGAATAAAGAATATTTTTAACATAAACAGACAAAAACCCGCATTTTGATAACATTATGCAAGTTTTACTGTTAAATATGGTTAACGAGATAAACTCTTGAGATTTGCATATTCCAAACCATTAGTCCAAGAGCAAACAAATATTAGTTAATTACTCATAATGAATTTCTAATATTTCGATGAAAAACCTCAACATTCGACCTTTTTCGAAATATACCAAGTCTTTTTATTTTTTTCCTTGATAAAAATTTATTTTTCCTTGATATCTTTTCGAAGAAATTCAGTTTATTTTCAAGTAAATAGCTATTTTATCCCAATAGAATTTGATTCTACGAAAATAGA
>JAEZKK010000027.1 GCA_023415495.1 Bacteroidota bacterium | reverse complement strand
TCTTTGGTGGGCGTTATTTTAAAATATAACGCCAAGTGGGTGCCAAGTTTGTCTTACAAATAAAGAATACTCCTTTGAGGGATTTAAATTTTTCTCTATAATACCCTTTTGTATTGAGATTATCTTTTTTTGTATGTATTTTATATATTGCTGATCCTGTGTGTGTGTGTGTGTGAAAGACGTTATAAAGCAATAGTACTGCTGGAAAGACTTGGTTATCTTTCTGAATTGTGTATTTATTTGCTTTCTTAGTAACATATTAGTTTACTTTTATATAATATCTGACTGCAAATCTAATAAAATAAATTGGAATATCAAACAATTTTTGTTTTTATTTATTATTTATCTTGTTTTTGCTTGATTATTTTTATGTGTTTTCTGTGATAAAAATCGAGGCTGTCCTTTGGGTACTGGGGTTATTACAAGATAGAAAAGTTAGTAATAATAACGGAAATGGGCAATTATAAATTACCTCAAAAAAAGACTTAGTCCTTGGGGTCGGAGGACTTAGTCCTTTAGGGTAGAGGACTAAGTCCTTAGGGGTAAAGGACTAAGTCCTTTTTGGGAGTGGATATAGGCTTGTATTTTAGAGGGTTTAACCTATTCTTAATTAAGGTTTTCTGGAATTTGATTCTGTTTCGCGGAACATAGATAAAGAAATTTTTAGAGATTATCAAATAAAGAGCGGCTTGATAAAGATCTATATCAAGCCGCATTAATATTTATAATTACTTAACAGGTTTTACTCCCCAATAATAACCTTTCCACTAATTTCTTTCCCATTAATTTCAACTCGATAAGTATAAGCACCAGGATTAAGCGTTGAAACATCAATCCTATTGCCAATTTGAGCATTTAACTTACTCTTCTTAACCAATCTACCCTGAATATCATAAAGCTCAATCTCAGAAGAAGAAAATCTATCCGCCTCAATATCCACATTAATAAAATCCTTAGAAGGATTAGGATAAACATTCAAACCTATATCTTTTAATGTAATATCAACTAAATCTGAATATTTTTCACACACTATATTACTAAAATCACTTTTACAATTACCTATTACCCCAATAATCTTATAACAATATTCTGAATTTGAAACAAGACTTGAATCTATAAAAGATAACTTATCTGTTATAGATATTAATGAATCATTTCTGTATATTTCATAACTTGTAGCACTCCCATTCCAAGTGATTTCAAAATAATTATCTACTGAATTAATAACTATAGATGTGGGAGTTGCGGGCATTGGATTAACACTTAAATTCAATGTAACTACACTATCACACAACTGTGCAGTCTGATAATAAATTGTATACACTCCTGATAATTCTTCATAGAAGCCATTCTGATCATATACTTCACCATCACATAAAGTATAATTAATAATTGTATCTGAAACACCTAAAATATAAAAGCTCATCCACCATGAAGCCGATTGATATACACTAACAGAATTACATGGAACTTTAATAACTATATCAGCACGATCTCCCCAAAAGACACTTGGATGAGTAATAATTGGAGGAATAACACCCTTGCAGTTAATGAGTATAAGATTTGAGCAGTAATAAAAGGCATATTCATGAATTTTATTTACTGATTTTCCTAATGTAAGAGTGTCTAAGCTACTACAATGCCAAAATGCTGATTCTTCTATACTTGTAACAGAATCACCAATAATTATCGAAGTTAAGCCACTACAATGTTCAAATGCTTGTTTACCTATTTCAATTACTGAATTAGAAATATTCAAGGAAGTAAGATTAACACATTTCGAAAAAGCTTGTCTCCCTATATATTTTGTATTATTCGGGATAATAATATCGCCATGCTTTCCTTGTGGGCATACTACTAGCGTATCTGATTTATATAAGAATCCATTATTAGATGAAAATATTGTATTATTAGTATCAACATTAATTGACGATAAATTTGTACATCCATCAAAAACTTGTGATCTTATACATTCATTATAAACATATGATCCTATTGAACTTACTGAACTAGGAATTAGTATTGAAGTTAAGCCTGTACAATTATAAAATGCAAAATTTCCTATTGAAATTATGGAATTTGGAATTTGTATTGAAGTTAAGCCTGTACAATTAAAAAATGCAAATTTTTCTATGGAAATTATGGAATTTGGAATTTGTATTGAAGTTAAGCCTGTACAACCTGAAAATGCATTTGCTCCAATTGTAGTGACTAGGTTTGATATATTAACTATCCCTTGTTTATTAATTGGACATATATACAAGGTATCTTGTTTATATAATATTCCGTCTATTGAAAAAAAAGTAACATTACTTGTGTCTACAATTATCGAACTTAATTTAGAACAAGAACCAAAGGCTGATTTATCAATAGTTATGAGTGAATATCCAAGAAAAACTGTATCTAAATTGACACAATTAGCAAAAGCTTGCTGACCAATATCAGTTACTAAATTTGGAATTGTTATTTTTTGCAATAAAGTACAATTTACAAATGCACTATTCCCTATAGAGATTACGGAATCTCCAATCAAAACAAACTCAAGATTCGAACATCTATAAAAAGCATAACTACCAATTGATTTTACAGAATTTGGAATAACAACAGAGGTAAGTCCTGTACATAAAACAAAGGTGTATGAATTAATGCTATTGACAGAATAAGTAATACCATTATAGCTAACAGTATCGGGTATAATCAGAGAACCAGTATATTCATTAGAATCACTTATACTATACTCCCCTTTGTAAGTAACAGCTACCGAATAGGGACTTGTATTAGATAAAATATTATAATAAATTGTATCCCCATAACTATTTACAACTTTAAAGTCTTCAGCTAAAAGGGAATTTGTACATGTAAGTACAAAGATGGAAAGAAAAAACATTTTAATTCTCATAATATTTTATTTTTTTAATTACTGAATAGTTCTCTGCTGTATTACTGATACATTTATAGTACTGTTGGAAAGATTGGATTATCTTTCTTAATAGTGTATTTATTTGCTTTCTTAGTAACATATTAGTTTACTTTTGTATATTATCTGGCTGCAAATCTAATAAAATAAATTGGAATATCAAACAATTTTTGTTTTTAATTATTATTTATCTTGTTTTTGCTTGATTATTTTAAAGGACTATAACCTATTCTTAATTAACCTTTGTGTTAAGAAAAATAGCTTTTGATTCTACGAAAATAGAATCAAATTACATTTTTTTAGAATCAAGAGTTAGTTTTCTGTAATTTGATTCTATTTTGCTGGAATTTGATTCTATTTTTTGAATGGATGATTGTGGAGATATAAAATGCTGGATAAAAAAATAGGGAGTTGATTTTCATTATCTACTCCCTATTCTTATATTTAGGTTTTATTTATTCAAGTATTAGAATTTTGAACCAAGGAATCGGAATAGGTCATTTCCATTTGCATAAATCAGTAAAGCAAATAATAATGCCATTCCTACCATCTGTGCTCTTTCCATAAATTTATCTCCTGGCTTTCTTCCTGTTATCATCTCCCAAAGGGTAAACATTACATGACCTCCATCAAGTGCAGGTATTGGTAAAATATTCATAAAGGCAAGAATAATTGAAAGGAAGGCGGTCATATTCCAAAATATATTCCAATTCCAAGTTGAAGGGAACAAGCTTCCTATTGTTCCAAAGCCTCCAATTTGAGATGCCCCTTCTTTTGAGAATACATATTTAAACTGTTTCACATAGCTTACAAGACTATTAGCTCCTTGAGCAATTCCCTCAGGAATAGATTCAAAGAAATTATATTCTATCTTTTTTGTTGGATAAATCAAATAAGGACTTCTTGAAACAGCACCAATCTTAGCAGTTTCGTCGAGTTTAATCAGGACTTCATGCTCTTGTCCCTCTCTAAAGAAATCAAGATTAATCTCTTTATTCTTGTATTTAGCAATTTCATTTACAAAGTCACTAAATGTTGGAGTACTTACACCATTAATTCCAACAATACTATCCCCGACCTTCATACCCTTTTCTTTAGCCAAAGAACCAACAGCGAAATTATCAATGATAAAAGGAAAACGAGGCACAGCAAAAGCAGGAGAATTTTCAGCAATCAATTGTTTAGAAAAATCCTTAGGAAGATTTATCCTAATTATTTGTTCCCCTCGCTTAACTGTACAATGAGAAGAACCATCCAAAAGCAATTCTTCAACTATTTGACTCATCTCTGTTACAGGCTTTGCATTAATTGCAATAATAATATCCCCATTTTCAAATCCATTTCTCAAAGCAACCTCAGTATAATCATAGCCCATACTTGCACTCTGAACAGGAAGGGTTTCTCTTCCCCAAGTAAATAGGATAAATGAGAATATTACAATTGCACCAATAAAATTCATAATAACTCCTCCCAGCACAATTAATAATCTCTGCCATGCTGGTTTGGAACGATATTCCCAAGGTTTAGCCTCTGAGCCAAGAGCCTCAGCCGAAGTATTACTCTCATCAATCATCCCTGCAATTGAGCAATAGCCTCCAAGAGGAATCCAACCAATACCCCATTCAGTATTTTCTTTATTGTTTTCAAAGCTTTCTGGTGATTTTTTACTAAAGAAGGAAAACTCCCATTTTCCATTTATCTTCTTCATTCTAAGCAGAGAAAAATAGGGATTAAAAAATAGGTAGAACTTTTCTACCCTTGTTTTAAATAGCCTTGCAAAGAGATAGTGCCCAAGTTCATGGATAAATACCAATAAGGATAAGCTAAGCAATAAGGCAATAATTTTCATATAATAATAAGTTTTGTTTTATTCTAAATCTATAGTTTTAATTTCTCTCTTAATGAGTTTCTCACAAGTAAATCCGTTTCAAAAAAGTCAATAACGCTTGGAGTGTTTATTAAATTGTATCTTGTAAAAGAATCCTCTATTATTCTGGCAATATCCATAAAGCCAATTTTCTCCTTTAAAAATGCTTCAACGGCAATCTCATTAGCAGCATTCATTATTGTTGGCAAATTCCCTCCCTTTTCCATAGCTATATATGCAAGGTCTAAACATCTGAATAATTCCCTATTTGGTTCTTCAAAGCTAAGATTTGGATACTGAGAAATATTGAATTTAAGGAAGGCTGTCTTAGGTCTTAAGGGATAGGTCATAGCATATTGGATAGGGAGCTTCATATTCGCTAAACCCAATTGAGCCTTAAGCGAACCATCCTCAAACTCAACGAAAGAGTGGATTATACTTTGCGGATGAACAATGGTTTGGATTTGTTTTGGTTGTAAATCAAATAACCACTTAGCCTCAATAACCTCAAGCCCCTTATTCATTAAGGTTGCAGAATCAATAGTAACCTTCTTGCCCATAGTCCAATTAGGATGATTTAGAGCTTGCTTAACACTTACCTTTTCTAATTCGTCCTTTTTGTAACCTCTAAAAGGACCTCCCGAAGCAGTAAGGATAATCTTTTCAATAGGATTGTCATATTCACCAACAAGACATTGAAAAATTGCTGAATGTTCTGAGTCCACTGGTATTATGGGTACATTATTCTCTATTGCAAGTTTAGTGATAATTTCCCCTGCCACAACCAAGGTTTCTTTATTTGCAAGAGCAATTGGCTTCTTGGCTTTAATCGCCCTTAGAGTTGGTTTCAATCCTGAGAAACCTACCAATGCCATTAAGACCATATCAATGCTTGAAAGCTCAACAATATCTTCTATTGATTCACTTCCAGCAAACACCTTAATATCTCTATCAGCTAAAGCATTATTTACTTTCTCATAATGTGATTTATCTGCTATTACTACCGAATTTGGATTATATTTAAGGGCTTGTTCTATTAATAAATCGCTTTGAGTATTTGCTGTAAGCACCTCAACGGTGAATTTATCCTTATGATGAGAAATTACTTCAAGTGCTTGTGTACCTATTGAACCTGTTGATCCAATAATTGCAATTCTTTTCTTATTTGTCATAATTAGAATTTTATATAGTCGAGAGGATTAACATTTTTAGAGTCCTCCCATAATTCAAAGTAAAGGTAAGGAAAATTATATTTTTTCCCTACAGAGGAAGTAAAACCAATAACCTCTCCTTTCTTTACTTCTTGAGAATGTTTTTTAAGAATATTCTGGCAATTCTTATATATAGATACAAAGGAATTCTTATGCTGGATTGCAATTAGTGAGTTTTCGTTTGACGAATTAATCACTAATAGGACAACACCATCATCTATAGAATTAATAGCCTTATTTGCTTCAATTCTAATATCTATACCTATATTCTTTTCCTGATAATTAATTATTTCACCCTTAACTGGAGGATGGAAATTATAATTTTTAATTGTTTCGTATTTTGATTTTCCTCTCAATTTCTCTTCTTGCTTCCTTACATAAAGCCTAAAGAGAGAATCTTTCTTAGATGGGTTTATCTCAATATTATCATAATTATTAACACTATCCTTTGAAGAAATATAATTATCTGCACTTGGAATATCTTCTCCATTTATTACAAGGCGAATATTGTCTATCATCATTTCCTGAAGCCTTATATAATTAGTTAAAGAATCTATCCTAAGCTTATTCTCATAAGTTATCTTCTCTTGCTTAGGATTTGAATACCCTGGAATATACTCTCTTAAGGGAGTAAAAGCAATTATGATGCTTGTGATAATTATTAACAAGATGGTGCTTAAACCTATAATTGTAAAGAGGTTTATGGCTGTTAGGTTAAAGCTAAACTTCTCCACATATGAGTTAGCATCCATAACAATAAGCTTATGCTTATGTTTGAATTGCGGATAAATCCTCTTCCATTTTCTTCTAACCCCTCTAATCTTATATCTCATTACTTGAATCTAATATTTGTTCCCCACATTAGTTTATTTCTAATAGCTGTAAAGAAGGATTGACCCTGGAGTCTTATAACCTTAATTTCAAAATCTGCCTTAGATATCTCAACTCTAAAAGGAGATTTAAGAAGAATTGAATTAGAATCGATATAGATAGAAATCTCATTCTTTATATTCTCAACCTCTAAGGTGATAATTGAATTATCCGGAACTATTATTGGACGAAGAGTTAGGTTGTGAGGGCAAATTGGGGTTATTCCTAAGCAGTGAGATTTGGGAGAGATAATTGGACCACCTGAACTCATATTATATGCTGTCGAACCTGTTGGAGTAGTAATTATTACTCCATCTGCTATATAATTTGCTAAATACTCATTATCTACAAACACCTTAGTATTTAATAAATCTCCTGAATTGCAACTCTTAATACATATATCATTTAAGGCATATATCTCTTTTGAGTCAGGAGTTTTTTGATTAAGTTTAATAAGAGAATGATTCTCTACATTATAGTTATTATTCTCTAATTCTTCTAATAAAACATCTATCCCCTCCCTACCAACACTTGTAAGAAAACCCAAATGCCCAAGATTAACTCCAAGAACAGGAATATTCGAATCCATTACTATGGGCAGGGTATCTAAAAACGTCCCATCTCCTCCAAGGGAAATAAGGATATCAGCATTTTCGATTAACTCTTGCTTTGAATTAAAAACCTTAACTGAGGTTGGGAATTTTACTTTTGAAGAAATCTTATCATAGAATCTTTCATGTATAAATATAAGTTTATAAGCACTATCAATTCTATCAATTAAATTCTGTACATATATTATATCCTCCTCCTTAGGTGTTCTTCCAAAAAGAGCTATTCTCATCCTTGTCTATATTTTCGATAAATCAATGTCAAAAGCTAAATCAGGAGTAGAGCAATGCAAGACACAATTCTCGCAAGTTGAAAGTTCTCCGTGTAAACGTCTCTTTATAATATCTCCTAATCTTTCTTTCAGTTCTTCAATAGAAGCTTTTAGCAGTATATCATTACAGAAGGCATACATTAATAACATTCTTGCACTCCTTTGCGAAATTCCTCTTGAACGAAGATAGAACATTGCATTATCATCAAGCTGTCCTATTGTTGCTCCATGAGAACATTTTACATCATCATTGTAAATCTCAAGAAAGGGCTGAGTATTAACCACTGCCTTATCGGTTAAAAGTATATTCTTATTATTTTGATATGCTATGGTTTTGGTTGCTCCTTTCTCTACATAAACATGACCATTAAACTCTCCCCTTGCACTATCGTCCAATATACCTTTATATAATTGGTTAGAGAAACAATTCGGTTTATGGTGATTTACCTTGATTTTATTATCTACTATCTGTTCCTTATCGGTAAGATACAATCCGTTTAAATCAGCTTTTGAATATTCTCCATTAAGGTTAACCTCAAGTTTATTCTTAATATCTCCCCCATTAATACTTAACCAGAAAGTAATTAACTCTGCCTCTTGCTCAAGACTAAATTCCGAGTCTGTAGATATAATAGAGTCATTGTTTATGTTCTCCATCTTGTAGTATTCAAGTGAAGCTCTCTTGTCGAGATAAAATTTTGACCGAATATCTGAAACACTCTTATTATTATTAACCGAATCGTCGCAGTGAATTAGCTTTAACTTAGAATCTCTTCCTAATATTATTATATTATTTGTCTCTATACTAACTGGAAAGTCAGCTCTGATAATATCCAACATCTGCAAAGGAATATCCACTTGCTTATTGTCTGGAATATAAATAAAAAGACCATTACCATCTATGCTTTCCAAAGCAATATTATACTTATTAAGTATAACTTTGTACTTATCCTTAGAGTTTAAAACACTTGTTATGATTATATCCTCAAAACCCTTGGTTTCTTTTATTGAAACACTATTCTTTTCAGAGAAATAACCGTTTGCCTGAACAACACGGTTAGTTACTAATTGAGGAATATTGCATTCAAAGTTAAGGAAATCCTCTTCCCTTGGTCTTGGAGCTTTTATAATTTCTTGATTCATCTCAATATCTTAAATTAATCTCTTAACCATTCGTATCCCTTGTTCTCCAATTCAAGAGCAAGCTCTTTTGTTCCGCTCTTTACAATCTTTCCTTCAAAAAGAACATGAACATAATCTGGAATAATATAATCCAATAGTCTTTGATAGTGGGTTATTACCAAGGTAGAATTATCTTTTGAGCGTAATGCATTTACCCCAGAGGCAACTATTCTCAACGCATCTATATCCAAGCCAGAATCTGTTTCGTCTAAGATTGCAAGAGTTGGGTTTAGCATCGCCATTTGGAATATTTCATTTCTCTTTTTCTCTCCTCCCGAAAAACCTTCATTAACAGAACGATTTGCAAGATTGGTTGTCATCTCAACAAGTTTCTTTTTTTCTTCCATCATCTGCATAAACTCCCTTGTTGGGATAGGGTCCAAGCCCTTATGTTTCCTTTGCTCGTTAATTGCTGTCTTCATAAAATTGGTAATGCTTACTCCCGGGATCTCAACAGGGTATTGAAATCCTAAGAATATTCCCTCACAGGCTCTTTCCTCTACCGAAAGCCCCATTATATCCTTACCATTATATAGAATTTCTCCCTGAGTAATATCGAAGGTTTCTTTACCTGCTATTATTCCTGCTAAGGTACTTTTCCCATTTCCATTAGGTCCCATTAATGCATGAACCTCTCCTTTATTTATTGTAAGATTAACTCCTTTAAGTATTTCTTTGCCCTTGATTGAGGCATGAAGGTTTTTAATTTCAATTAATGACATATATATGTTTTACTTTTCGTTTTTTAATACATTCAATTGGTCTCTTAATTTTGCTGCAAGGTCGTAATCTTCCTTTTTCACCGCAACATCTAATAATAATTCTAAGCCCATTATCAATTCTTCCTTGGTCTTTTGAATTATTAGATTCTTATTCACAGGTTCTTCTCCTTTATTTTCAATCTCATAATACGGGAAACCAACCTTATCTAAGACTTCTTCACTTGCAAAGATAGGGGATTTAAATTTAAGAGCCATATTTATTGCATCAGAACTTCTGGAATCGAACTCTAAAACACTGTCTTTCTGTTTACAAATTATCTTTGCGTAAAAACATCCCTCCTTAAACTTAGTTATCTCGACTTCTGTTACTTGAATATTGAATTTTTTAAGTATCTTAGCAAACAAATCGTAAGTAAGTGGTCTTTGTGTTTCAATTCCGTCAATCTCTATTGCCATTCTATAAGCCTCAAATTCACCTATGGTAATATTTATTGTTCTTACTCCATCATCCTCTTGAAGAAACAAATTAAAAAAACTACCATCCAACGAGGGTTCAATCTTTTTCACAAAGACTTTTTTTCTTTCCATAATAGATATCAACTAACATATTTACAAAATCTATAAAATAACAATCCTTTTAAGGAATTGTTTAATCAAAACTCCAATTTGTTTTACCAAATAATGGAGATAACAGAAATAGAAGCCAAATTATTATTACAAAATCAAGTTTTAAACTAATAGAATCAAGTTTCAAGCTAATGGAATTTGATTACATTTTAATATAATGCCATTATTTCCTCCATTTAATGGCATTATATCACAAGTATAATGCCATTATATCGCCCATTTAATGGCATTATATTGAAATGGAATTTAGTTATATTTTTTTGTATTCAAATGGGGTTAGTTTTAAATCAAATAAGAGTAATTTGAAATAAATGAATTTTTTTATTTGATTTCTCTATTTTTTTTATTTACTTTGCAGAGATTTTTTAAAACTACATACAAAACAAGAAAAATGAAAAAGAGAATTTTATCCACTTTGATTACTTCCTTCACGCCCTACTTTCTATTGGCAAGTGAAGCAGATTTGAAATTACCAGCCTCAGTCCAAGAATTAGGAATCTTGCATTGGGGTTTTTTAATATGTTTTTTGGGACTAATGTTCGGACTTTATCAATTTGTATTAGTAAAAAGGCTTCCTTCTCATCAGTCTATGCTCGACATTGCTCAAGTAATCTATAAAACCTGCTTAACTTATTTGAAACAACAAGGGAAATTCCTTTCAATACTCTTTGTATTTATAGGTATAGCAGTTGCTGGGTATTTTGGTTTATTATCAAAGGACGAGCATGGTGAGAACCTCTTTGGAATAGGTGGAGTTTTGTTAATCTTACTTTGGACTGTTATTGGGATTTTAGGCTCTTATGCGGTTGCTGCTTACGGAATAAGGATGAATACTCTTGCAAATTCGAGGATGGCTTTTGAATCCCTAAAACGTAATCCTCTTAAGCTTTTGAATATTCCTCTTTCAGCAGGCATGAGTATTGGAGTTGTTTTGATTTGTGTTGAATTGTTTATGATGCTTGTGATATTGCTTTTAGTCCCTGGTCACCTTGCAGGAGCATGTTTTATTGGCTTTGCAATTGGAGAGAGCTTGGGTGCAACAGTTCTTCGTATTGCAGGTGGAATCTTTACAAAGATTGCCGATATTGGCTCAGACCTAATGAAGGTTGTATTTAAGATTGGAGAAGATGACCCAAGAAATCCTGGAGTTATTGCAGATTGTACTGGAGATAATGCAGGGGATTCTGTAGGTCCTACTGCTGATGGATTTGAAACCTATGGAGTAACCGGAGTTGCCCTTATTAGTTTTATACTTCTTGCAGTTACTGATATTAGTGTTCAAAAAGATTTGCTTGTATGGATATTTGCAATGAGGATACTTATGGTTATAACCTCAATTTTCTCATACTATCTTAATAACTATATTTCCGAAATAAAATATAATGGAAAGGATGATTTGGATTTTGAACAACCTCTTACCAATTTAATATGGCTTACTTCCTTACTTTCAATTATTGCAACCTTTGGTATTTCTTACCTTCTTATACCTAATATATATGGTGATAATAATCTATGGTGGATACTTTCTTTAATTATAAGTTGTGGTACACTTGGAGCTGCATTAATTCCTGAGATTACAAAAATCTTTACATCTCCAAAATCCAATCACGTTAACGAGATTGTTAAGGCTTCTGAGGAAGGCGGTGCTTCTCTAACAATACTTTCTGGATTTGTTGCTGGTAATTTCTCTGCTTTCTGGACAGGAATGACATTTGTATTTCTAATGTTTATCTCTTATTTTGCTTCAACCTTCATTCCAACAGATATGATGATTTATGCTCCTATATTTGCTTTTGGATTAGTTGCTTTTGGTATGTTGGGAATGGGACCTGTTACAATTGCTGTTGATTCTTACGGACCTGTAACCGACAACGCTCAATCTATATATGAATTATCACTAATAAAAGATATTGAAGGGATAGACCAAGAGATTGAAAGAGATTTTGGATTCACACCTGACTGGGAAAAATCAAAGCACTATCTTGAGGCAAACGATGGAGCAGGGAATACATTTAAGGCAACTGCCAAGCCAGTATTGATTGGTACTGCAGTTGTGGGAGCAACCACAATGATATTTTCTCTAATACTATTAATAAATAAGTCTCTGGGGATTGAACCAAGCACTATACTAAACCTACTTAATCCATATACTATCTTAGGTTTTCTTTTAGGAGGTGCAGTTATTTATTGGTTTACCGGAGCCTCTACTCAGGCAGTAACTACAGGAGCATACAGAGCCGTTGAATATATCAAGAAACATATCAATTTGGATGAGAATGCTCCTAAGAAAGCAGATGAAAGTAAGAGTATAGAAGTTGTAAAGATATGTACTAAATATGCACAAACAGGTATGTTTAATATCTTCCTTGCAATATTCTTTTTTGCCTTAGGTATTGCAAGTTTATCTTCTCCTGAGAATATTGGAGGTGTAGATGCAGTATCCTTATTTATAAGCTATCTTGTGGCTATTGCAATGTTTGGACTTTTCCAGGCAGTGTTTATGGCAAACGCTGGAGGAGCTTGGGATAATGCGAAGAAAGTAATTGAAGTAGATATGAAACAAAAGGGGACCCCATTACATGATGCAGCAGTTATTGGAGATACAGTTGGAGATCCTTTCAAAGATACTTCCTCAGTTGCATTAAACCCCGTAATCAAATTTACAACACTCTTTGGACTTTTAGCAATGGAAATAGCAATATCTTCTTCATTTAAAGAAGTTGCACCTTATTTTGGAATAGGATTTCTAATAATGGCCCTTTATTTTGCATGGCGTTCGTTCTATAAAATGAGAATAGAGAAATAATATCTCTATAACTACAAACACAAATTCAAAAGACTAGCAATTTTGTTGGTCTTTTTTTATTATTTATCTTTTGCTATATCTTTATAAATCAAGCTCAATATTTTTTTGAATTAAAATATACATTTATTTGTAAGGAATTAACTTGGCAAATAACTTTATATTTCATAGATTTGCAGCTTAAATGTTTTATTAAATATAGGGAAAGCTTTATGCTTTATTCAAAACTTATTGGAATGTAAAACATATATGAAAAAGAAACACAATTAATAACTTAAAAAAACAAATTCAAAGATGAAAAAAATCTTATTCTTTCTGATAGCATTATGTTTTGCTATCACGGGATGGACTCAAACCCCATTAAACGAAGGGTTTGATGGAACAATGTTCCCTCCAGATGACTGGACTACGGTCAATGAAAAAGGGACTGTATATTGGGAGAGAACCACTGGAAACTCTCCAAGAGGGACTGCTTCTGCAACTGTTAACTATGCAAGTGCTGGTCATCAGAACTGGTTAATCACTCCAAAACTTAATGTAACTACAGGGTTAGATACAATTAGTTTTTGGATAAAAACTTCTACTTATTATGCTAACACTTCATTAACTGTGTTTGTATCTTCCACAACAAATGATATTTCTTCATTTGACACTATTAACCCTGCATTATTATCATTAGTAGATAATCAAATCACAACTACATGGACAAAATACTCTATCCCTTTAACTAATTATATTGGTCAAGATATATTTATAGGCTTTAGAGTTAAGGATCAAAACGGAATGAGAATTATGTTGGACGATATAACTGGTCCAAATTTATTTGTCCCTACATGTCCTAAACCAAAAACTCTTATTACTTCTAATCCAACTATTACAGGAGTTGATTTAGGTTGGACTGATCCAACTGGGACAATTTATAATATTCAATATATGTTGAATAATGAAACAGATTGGGCTAATGCAACTACAATTTCAGGAGTTACAAACCCTTATACTTTTACAACTTTAAACCATTCATCTTATTATAAAGCAAGAGTACAAAGAGAATGTGTATCGGAACAAAGTGAATGGTCAACTCCTATTACTTTCAATACTGCATGCGATGCTATTTCTGTTTTCCCTTGGATAGAAGGTTTTGAAAATGGTTTCCAATCTGCAGCAGTTGCTCCAGGGAATAAACCTTCTCCTTTATGTTGGTATATTATCGACTCATTAAATACTGGAACTTATTTCTGGAAAACTTCTTCAACAGCTAATACTGGATCTGGAGCAATTTATATGCTAGGATATGGCTCTGCGACAACAACAACAGCAACGTATAATAATAACGATTGGTTAATCTCTCCAGTATTATCTTTAACTGGAGGAGAAAGACTTAATTTTTGGGCTAAGAAATCATCTGATTCTTATAAGCCGGACTTATTAATTTATGCTATGGATGTATCACTTGGGGATTTAAACTCTACTGCATCTAATGCAAACTTTGTATTAATTGGTTCTGTTGATACAATGTCTTTAACAACAACCTATCAAAATTATGAATATTTTTTAAATTCATTGGTTGGTAATTATCGTTTAGCATTTGTAAGAAAGAAAATTGCAAATGGAAGTGTTTATCTTGATGATATTAAAATCTCTGATATACCTAATTGTTTAAAGCCAACAAATATTGCAAGTTCAAATAAAACTACTAATTCAATTGATTTATCTTGGACAAATGGTGCGCCATCTAATAATGCTTGGTATATATATTATAAAAACCTAAATGCTACAAATTGGGATTCAGTATTAGTAACAACAAACCCATTTACCTTAACGTCTTTAACTCAAAATTCATCTTATCAAGCTTATTTAAGAACATATTGCGGAACGGAATTATCAGAAGCATCAGTTATACATAATTTCACAACTGCTTGTGGTATTATTTCTAGTTTCCCTTGGACAGAAGGTTTTGAAAGTCCATGGATTTCTCCTATTTCCCCTAGTAATACAAGTTCTCCATTATGCTGGACTAATATCAATAAAGGTGCAGGTACAACAAATCTTTGGTCAAGAGGCACTACTACTCATTCAGGAACTGGAGCTGCTCAAATGTTTACTGATAATACAAGTAAGAATAACGATTGGCTAATTACTCCAATGATTACACTAACTGGTAATGAAAGATTAAGATTCTGGGCTCAAAACTATAGTTCAACAACTACAGAAGTTGATGAAATTTCTATTTGGGTTTCAGATGGAATAATCACTTCAATTGATACAACAAATATGGGTCAATACGATTCAATACAAGGTTTTATTCAAGTATTCCAAACAGGTATTCCAATTGGACCTTGGCAAGAATATGAAATCAACCTAAGTCAATACATTGGAAATAGATATATTGCATTTGTAAGAAGAAATACTCCAGACAATGGTTGGTATCTTCGTTTGGATGATATTACAATTGACAATCTGCCAAGTTGTATAAAGCCAACTAATTTAGCTGCAATAAATTTAACAACAACTTCTATAGACTTATCTTGGACAAATGGTGATGTTAATGATTTTGCTTGGTGGGTTTACTACAAACAAGCAGGAAGTACAGGATTTGATTCTGTTTACGCTACAACAAATCCTTATACTTTAACATCATTAAATCCTGCATCTAAATATGAAATTTATATTAGAACAGACTGTGGTGCAATGGTATCACAAGAAACAACTTCAATTTTTGCTACCACACTTTGTATTCCGATTGACGGCTTAATTGACCTTCCATGGAATGAAGGTTTTGAAACACTTACAGCAGACAATACCCTACCTGCTTGTTGGAGTGCAACAAGTTTTGGAAGTAAAACTAAAACTCAAATCACTGATTATTCTTCTAATAATAGAGTAGCAAGAACAGGTACATCAAGTGCATATTTCGTTTATGGATGTAATGATAAATTTACCACTCCTCAATTTGATTTATATGCTGGTCAAAACTACTCCTTCTCTTTCTGGTATATTACAGATGGATTAGCTGGATGGCAGAACTTACAGTTAAGAGCAAGATCTGTTGCTGACACTTCTATTTCTATTGTGCTTGGATCGCCTGTTGTGAATCCAAATAATACAACTTATCAAGTTTATGTTGGTGATTTCTCTCCTACACAAAATGGACTTTATGAATTCATTATAGAATGTCAAGCTACTGGATCTCCTTGGTATTTAACCATTGATGATATTAAATTAGAAGTTTCTACTTGTGCTATGCCTCAAAACGTTTCTTTATCTAATATTACCGCTACAAGTGTGGATATGAACTGGGATTTAGGGACAAATGGTCAATGGTTGGTAGAACATAAATTATCAACGGATTCAATTTGGACAAGCGATTTAGCATTAATGAACGCTTATTCTTTTACAAATCTTACTCCTAACTCAAATTATGATTTCAGAATTGCATCAATTTGCGGATCTGATACTTCTATGTTTATTACTTTAAATCAAACAACTCTTTGCTTGCCAGTTTTCACTTTCCCTTATACTGAAAACTTTGATTCATACGGAACTTCCTCTGGTACAAGACCTGATTGTTGGAGTTTCCCTATAACATATTCTGGACATCCATCAATTGTTTCTGGAAATGCCTTCAGTGATCCAGGAAGTCTTCATTTGCAATCAGAAACAACTAATCCTACTTACGCAATTACTCCTCAATTAGGTGTTGATATAAACACTTTAAAAGTTAAATTTAAACTTAAAAGAGAAGGAGTAAATTCGGGAACAATTGAAGTAGGAGTTATGAGCAATAACTTAGATTCTAATACTTTTGAATCTGTACAAATTATTAATCCAGCGGATAATAATTACCATGATTATGAAGTAAGCTTTAGAAATACATCCTTATCAGGAGCAAATAATTTTATAGCTTTCAAACATAACTCAATACTTAACAATTGGTTTTATTGGATAGATGATGTAAATATTGACTATATCCCAGCTTGTGAAAAACCTACAAATATTACGTCAAATAATTTAACAACAACTTCCGCAGATATTAGCTGGACTCCTGGCAACTCAACTGACATTGCTTGGTGGATTTACTATAGTATTGTTGGTTCAAACTTGTGGGATTCTGTATATGCGACAATGAATCCTTATACTTTAAACATGTTGAATCCTGCTACAAGTTACGAATATTACTTAAGAACAGATTGTGGAACAGAGATATCTGACTCTACATCAAGATATTTTTTCACAACCCTGTGTGTTCCAATATCTACCTTACCTTATACTGAAAGTTTTGATACTTATGGTACAACATCAGGAACAAGACCTGCTTGTTGGAGTTTTCCTGTAATTAATTCAGGCAATCCTTCAATTGTAACTACAAATAATTCTGCTCCTGGCAGTTTAAGATTTAGATCTCTACCTTCGCAACCAACTTATGCTATTTCTCCTCAATTTACTTCAGACATTAATGCTCTTAGGGTAAGATTTATGCTTAGAGCTGAAAGTTTAACAAATTCAGGAACACTAACAGTTGGTGTTATGAGTGACCCTAATGATACAACAACTTTTGAACCTGTATTAGTAATTACTCCAACTAATACAACTTTCAATCCTTATGAAGTAAGCTTTATTGGCACTACAATTTCAGGAGGAAATAATTATATTGCCTTTAAACAAAATGCAAATTTAGACAATTGGTTTTTCTGGTTAGATGATGTAATTATTGATTCAATTCCATCTTGTCCTAAACCAACTTCATTAAGTTCTTCTAATATTACTACTAATTCAGCAGATATTAATTGGGTTGCTGGTAGCCAAACTACTAATAATTGGTGGTTATACTGGAAAGAAAGCTCAGCAACAAGCTATGATTCAGTTTATGTTTCAAATGTTCTTTCATATTCATTTACTAATTTAAATCCTAATACAGTTTATGAATATTATATGATTACTGATTGTTCTACAGAACTATCAGAACAAACAAGTGTTTATAATTTCCGTACTGCTTGTGCAATAATTAGTTCAGTTCCATGGAGCGATTATTTTGATACTTATAGCACAGGAACATCAGTATTCCCTAATTGTTGGACAAGAAACACAACCTATGCAGACAGACCTTATATTAATTCTACTAATTTCACAGCACCTGGTTCTATGTATTTCTATTCAAGTTCTACAACCTATAATATTGCAGCAACTCCTCAATTTGATGTTTCAATTCCTATCAATACTCTTCAAGCATCATTTATGTTGAGAAAAACATCAGCTGCTTATGAGCTTATTGTTGGAGTTATGACAGACCCTGCTATTGAATCAACCTTTGTACCTATTGATACAGTATCACCATCTGCTACAAGCACATGGGAAGCATTCGATGTTAATTTCAGTTCATATACAGGTTCTGGACAATACATTGCTTTCAAATCTCAATTATCTGCTACTAATGCAATTTATTTAGATAATCTTGATATTTATACTATCCCAACTTGTACAAGACCTAATGCACCAACTGTATCTAATCCAACTCAAAATAGTATTGATGTTGCTTGGACAGATCCTAATGTAAATAATACACTTTACAAAGTTTATTATAGAATATTAGGTGATACTACTTGGAGCGTTGTTAATAATGCAACAAGCCCTACTACTATTAATGGACTAAACCATTCAACAACATATCAAATAGCTATTGCTACAGATTGTATTACTGAAGAATCTTTACTAACTGCAGTTGTTTCAGCTCGAACCTTATGTGGAGCAATGAGTATTCCAACTCCTATTGAATCATTCCTTACTGTATTACCTAATACATGTTGGGCAAGATTCACAGGTCAATTACTACCTACAGGTAATCCTACACTTACAGCTTCTACATCTGGTTGGATTTCTAATAATTATGTATCACCAAACAATATAAAAGCTAATTTATATTCGTCTGCACAATATTATTGGTTAGTAACTCCTTCAATTGACTTAGCTGGTGGTGCTGCTTCTAATAGATTAGAATTTGATTTATTCTTAACTGATTATGGCAATGGAGATGCTCCTGATTTAACTGATGGTTACACAGATAAGAGATTTATTGTACTTATTTCTACAGATGACGGTGCAACATGGAGTGCTACTAATGCACTTAAGACATGGGATAACCTTGGTTCTGCAGATACACTTAATTCCCTAACAAATACAATTAAGCATATCTCTATTCCTCTTGTTGATGCAACTAATACTCCTTATTCAGGAATTGTAAAATTTGCTTTCTATGCAGAATCAACTGCTTCAAGCCAAGGAGATAACGACCTTCATATTGATAATTTCCAAGTTATTGGTCAAGTTTGTGATGCTCCAACTAATGTAACTGCAAATAGTATTACTTACAATTCTGCTAATATTACTTGGGTTGCTGGAGGAAACGAATCTTCATGGCAAATTAAAGAAGGAAGTGCAGGGACTCCAGTGGATGTTTCAGCAACGACTTACGCTTTAACAAATCTTACTCCAAATACTGCTTATACATATTATGTAAGAAGTAATTGTGGCACATCTTATTCTTCTTGGGTAAGCGTAACATTCACAACAGATAACGCACCAACAATTCCGGTAGTAACAACTTCTCCTGTAACAGTATTTACACATAATTCTGCAACCTTTACTGGTTCATTTGTTGAGGGAAGCGAAGTTGTAGGTACAACAGGATTTAATTATATGGCACAATCTTCAAGCTCATGGATAAATATCCCTATAAACCCTGTTGCAAATCCATTTAATTATAATGCTACAGGCTTACTACCTAATACTACTTATAAAGTTGTTGCTTTTGTTGTTACTAATGTAGGAATGTATTATGGAGATACAGTAACATTTACAACTAATCAATATTTGTTACCTACTGTTACAACAGATACTGCAATTGTTGATCAAACAACTAAGTCTGCTGTATTCCAAGGTACGACTGCTCAAGGAACAGATGCAATTATAGCTCGTGGATTTGAGTATAAATATGATTCACTTGATTGGTCTACCGCAATAGATTTAACTGCAAATGGTTCAACTAATATCACAGCAACAGCTACAAGCTTATTTGCTACTAAGTATAGTGTTCGTGCTTATGCAGAAACTCTTGAAAGAGGCAAGACTTACGGAGAAGTTAAAACATTTGTAATAACATCTGGTCTTAATTCTATCGACACTGATAATCTAAATGTAAATCTTTATCCTAACCCAGCTTCAAATAATACTACATTAAGTATTAAGGGAATAAATGGTAAGGTTAAGATTTCTATTACAGATGTTCAAGGTCGCACAATATCTACACTTGAAAGAGAAATCACAAATGGAGAGGTTAATCATAGTATAAATCTTGAGGCATATGCTAAGGGAGTTTACTATATCCGTATCCAAAGCGATAACTCTATCAAAACTCAAAAACTTATTGTTCAATAGTTCGAAAACTAAGTAAACAATAATACTCTAAAGGGCGAGAAGAAATTCTCGCCCTTTTGTTTTAATGTATTTATATTAGATATAAGCAAAATCTTTCTTGATATAAATCTGAAACAATGGCATTGTTTTGGGAAAACAACCGCATTGTTTTAGTGAAACAACCGCATTGTTTGGGCTAAACAATGGCATTGTTTTACAATCAAATCAAGGAAAATTCGGATTAAATGGGGTTTCATTATTTTTATATTTGATTTGGCTTTGGTCTTAATTGGAGAGGTGGTGGATTATCATAAGGAAAGGCTGTATTAGAGATAATTTCTTTGAGAATATAGAGAAATCCTATAAGATATATTATAATATTGATGTATCTTTGCCGATTAGAACTAATATAATATGATTATGAATAGAAAGAAAATTTATATTTCTCTTGTAATTTTCACTGCTTTGAGCTTTGGTTTTGGAAATCTTTACTCTCAAAATACTATTCAAATGAATAAGGCTTCTTTTTTAGAGAAGGTAGTGAATTATGAGGTAAACCCATCGGAATGGATCTACCTTGGTGATAAACCTGCAATTATCGATTTCTATGCTGATTGGTGTCGTCCGTGCAAAATAATAGCTCCTCATTTGGAAGAGCTTGCTAAGGAATACAAGGGTGAGATTTATATCTACAAGATTAACGTAGATAAAGAAAAGGAGCTTGCCTCTGCTTTTGGGATACAAAGCATCCCGACCCTTTTATTTGTTCCAAAGCAAGGAAATCCACAATTACATAAGGGTATTCTTGGGAAGGATGAATTGAAATTGGTTATTGATGATGTATTGTTAAACAAAAACCCAAAGAAAATAGAAAAGGCAGAGAAAAACTAATCTCTGCCTTTATTATTTTATTGATATATTCTCGTTTATTCTTGAGAAACGACCTTTGCTGCAAGAAATTCTCTATTCATCTTTGCTATATTCGAACGCTTTATTTCCTTAGGGCATTCTGCCTCGCAAGCATAGGTATTAGTACAGTTACCGAAGCCTAATTCATCCATCTTTGCTACCATCTTCTGAACTCTTGTAGCAGCCTCAGGTTGTCCTTGTGGAAGAAGTGCTAATTGAGTAACCTTAGCAGAAACGAAAAGCATAGCAGAGGCATTCTTACATGCAGCTACACAAGCTCCACAACCAATACAAGAAGCTGAATCCATAGCCTCATCAGCGTTTCTCTTAGGAATAGCAATAGCATTTCCATCAGGAACTCCACCAGTTGTTACAGAAACATAACCACCCTCTTGTATAATCTTGTCGAAGGCAGAACGATCAACAACTAAGTCACGAATAATTGGGAAAGGCTTAGCTCTCCACGGTTCAATTACTATTGTTTGTCCATCACTGAACTTTCTCATATGAAGTTGACAAGTAGTAACTGCACTATCAGGTCCGTGAGGGCGACCATTGATATATAATCCACACATTCCACAAATACCCTCTCTGCAATCGCTATCAAAACAAACAGGGTGCTCAACCTTATCGACTAAGCTCTCATTTAAGATATCCAACATCTCCAAGAAAGAACAATCTGGAGAAATGTCATTTAATTTATATGTCTCAAAGCGTCCTTTTGATTTAGAATCCTTTTGACGCCATATTTTCAATGTTAAATTCATCTTACTTGTAATTTCTTTGTTGAACCTTAGTAAATTCGTATTTTAATTCTTCCTTATGCATAGTTGGCTCTTGACCCTGGCCGTTGTATTGCCAAGCACTAACAAACATAAATCCATCATCATCACGTTTTGCTTCATGCTCTGGAGTTTGATATTCTACTCTGAAGTGACCTCCACAGCTCTCTTCTCTTTGAATAGCATCCATAGCCATTAGCTTAGCAAGTTCAATATGGTCAGAAAGTCTTAGAGCTTTTGAAAGCTCTGGATTCATTGTACTTAAATCTCCAGTAACTCTCACATTTGACCAAAACTCTTTTTCTAATTCTTTTATCATAGGGAGAGCCTTTTCCAAGCCTTCTTTGTTTCTACCCATACCAACATATTCCCACATAATATGCCCTAATTCTCTTTGAAGAGTATCAACGGTTTTGCTTCCTTGGATAGACAAAATCTTTTCCATCTTTTCTCTAACCTCTTTCTCAACATTATCAAACTCCTCAGTGTTTACATCAAGCCTTGGAGTATGGATTTGGTCAGAAAGATAGTTTTGGATAGTATATGGAAGGACAAAATAACCGTCAGCTAAACCTTGCATAAGAGCAGAAGCACCTAAACGGTTAGCTCCATGGTCGGAGAAGTTAGCTTCACCAGCTGCAAATAAACCAGGAATAGTTGTTTGTAGTTCATAATC
Organism: Bacteroidota bacterium; assembly: GCA_023415495.1. Taxonomy (GTDB): domain Bacteria; phylum Bacteroidota; class Bacteroidia; order Bacteroidales; family P3; genus UBA10566. The sequence goes on along the minus strand of JAEZKK010000027.1, from coordinate 5,458 downwards.
TACCCAAAGTCCACCCATAGTATAGTGAACAGCAGGATAAATCATCATTGGAGTTTCGTAAGGATTTTCATCTACTATCTTTTCATACATTTGGAAAAGATTACCATAACGAGCCTCTACCTTATCTCTTCCCAAACGCTCAATTGCAGATTTAAAATCAAGATAAACAGCATTGCCCGAGCCTACTCCGTAACCAGCATCGCATCTTTCCTTAGCTGCACGAGAAGCAATATCTCTTGGAACAAGGTTTCCAAAAGCTGGATAACGTCTTTCTAAATAATAATCTCTATCTTCTTCAGCAATCTCTGTTGGTTTTAATCTTCCTTCTCTGATTGCTTGAGCATCTTCTATATTCTTTGGAACCCAAATTCTTCCGTCGTTTCTAAGCGATTCACTCATAAGAGTTAGCTTAGATTGGTAATCTCCTTTAACTGGAATACATGTTGGGTGGATTTGTACATAACAAGGGTTAGCAAAATAAGCTCCTTTTCTATAACATTGAACTGCAGCAGAACCATTACATTCCATTGCATTAGTTGAAAGGAAGTATACATTCCCATAACCACCAGTTGCAATAATTACTGCATGTGCTGAGTAGCGTTCAAGCTCTCCATTTGCTAAGTTTCTTGTGATAATTCCTCTTGCTTTTCCATCCTTAAGAACTAAATCAACCATTTCTCTTCTTTCGTAGAAACTAACAGAACCTGCTTTAATTTCTTTGGAAAGAGCTGAGTAAGCTCCTAATAATAATTGCTGACCTGTCTGTCCCTTTGCATAGAAGGTTCTACTTACTTGAGCTCCTCCAAAAGAACGGTTATCTAACATTCCGGCATAATCTCTTGCAAAAGGAACTCCTTGAGCAACACATTGGTCAATAATATTATTCGATACTTCTGCTAAACGATAAACGTTAGCCTCTCTTGCTCTATAGTCTCCTCCTTTAATTGTATCATAGAACAAACGACCAACACTATCACCGTCGTTTTGATAATTCTTTGCAGCATTTACCCCTCCTTGAGCAGCAATTGAGTGAGCTCTTCTTGGAGAGTCGGAAATACAAAATATCTTTACATTAAACCCTAAAGCTCCTAAGGATGCAGCTGCTGAAGCTCCAGCAAGTCCTGTTCCAACAACAATTACATCTAATTTTCTTTTATTAGCAGGGTTTACAAGTTTTTGTTCCGCTTTATAATTACTCCACTTCTGAGACAAAGGTCCTGAAGGGATTTTTGAATCTAATTTATTCATATTCTCTAATCTTTTAAATTAATGGGTTAATTAATATCCAAAGAACATTATTGCAATTGGAATAATTGCAAATCCCAAAGGAATAATAATAGAGTAAGCAATAGCAAATATTTCTATTGCATTATTATACTTAGTATGTACAAGCCCAAAGGTTTGAGCAAGCGAGTTAATTGCATGCATAAGGTGAAGTCCAAGTACAATAAATGATAATAAGTAAAGTAGAGAATAGTATTTATTCTTAAAGAAATCCTTACTCATTACATAGAAGTCTGGCTCAACATGCTTAAAATCTTCTCCACAATATTGAACTACCTCTTCTTTGCTAAGGTTAATCAGGTTCTTTCCTTTTGCATCTACTTTATCTGGAGATATATTAGATAGAGCCTGGTATTGAGCAACTAATTTAGTTTGCTCATCTTCTTTCAATTCTCCTGTTTGCATTTTCTTTGCCTTTGCTTGGAAATGCTGATCTATTTGTTCTAATTTTGCAGAATACTTACCCTCTACTATATCTAACTTAACAAAGTAGAAATTGATAAAGTGAATTACTAAGAACACAGCAATAATTCCACCTGTCCAAATCATATACTTAGACATAAAATGTGTCTTAGATTTTGTAACAACCTTATATCTTACTGGTCTTGCTCTTAAATTCTCAAGAGTTAGCAAAAGGGCAATAACTATATGCAAGAGAATGGTTGCCATAAGCACCACTTCAAATACCTTTACTATATAGTTTGTCCCCATAAAGTGGCTGGCAATCCTATACCATTCACCTTGGTCTTCCCTTAGAATACATAGGTTAATCCCCAAATGTACTGGGAGGAATAATAGCAGGAAAAGCCCTACTGCTGCGAGTGCCATCTTCTTCGTGATGGACGCAAATTGAACTAATCTCATACGTTTTACTTTTTGTTTTTTATATGTGTTTTGACTTAATTTTTAAAGAATAGGTATGCAAAGTTACGGCAAATAATTCATTAAAGCACATATTTAAGTAAATTTGCAGATTGATATAAATCCAAATCAGAATGAAGAGAAGAGAATTAAATTATAGATTATTTGAAAAGAATAGAATTAAGTTTCAAGATAAGATATTGGAAAACGAATTATATATAGTTAATTCAAAAAGAAATAAGAATAGTTTTGATTTAAACTTCTTCTATTTATGCGGTATAGAAGAGGAAAACTCTATACTATTAATTAGCAAAACAAGCTCAGTATTATTTATTGAAAAGCCTTCAAGGGAGAAAGAAATCTGGGAAGGGAAGATGATGGATAAAGAAGAGGCAAGAGATATTTCTGGAATTAAGAATATAGAATTTCTTGAGGACTATGAAAAGATATTAAGGAGCTTAGAGTATAAGAGTATTATTCCCCAAGAAGATGAAAAGTTTATTGAAATACTTACAAGCCTAAGAATTATCAAAGAAAAAGAGGAATTAGACTCTATGATTAAGGCCTCAAGGATAACACTTAATTGTTTGGATGAGATAACTAAGGAAATAGCTCCTGGCATTTGGGAATATGAGATAGAAGCTATTATGGATTATGAGTTCAAAAGAAACAAAGCCTGCCAGCATAGCTTCCCTCCTATTATAGCTTCTGGAGAAAATGCTCTTTATCTTCATTACCAAGATAATAATTCGCAGTTAAAAGACAAAGAAACAATACTCTTAGACTTTGGAGCAAGAAAAGACTTTTATACTTCCGACTATTCTTTCACCCTCCCAATAAATGGAGAATTTACTCCTCGACAATTAGAGGTATATAATAAGGTAGAAAATATTCAAAAGGAAGTAATAAAACAAATGGTTGTAGGCAACACTATCAACAACCTCAACATCTTTACAAACCAGTTAATAATAAATGCATTATTAGAATTAGGACTAATCACTAAAAAGGGATTAGAAATAAATCCATTAGCATATAAGAAATACTATCCACATTCGGTTAGTCATTTTATGGGTTTAGAAGCACATGATATAGGCTCAAGAGAAGAAGAACTTAAGAACAATATGGTCCTAAGCTGCGAACCAGGAATATATATCCCAGAAGAAAAATTAGGAATAAGACTCGAAACAAACATAATAATCCAAAACCAAACACCAATAAATATTATAGACTTAATCTAAAGAATAATAGTTTAGTTTTTGATTAACTTTTGAGCTTTGATTGGGATGTTTGTGTTGCTTAAAATCGATTGCAAATATATCGAGAATCTGGCTTAATGGACATTTTATAAATGCAAGTTTTTCTTCAATTGAATCTAAACTAACAGTTGTTTGAGAATAAGTTTTCGCTCCAAAACCTATCAAAGATAAAAGTAAAACAAATAATACATTTTTTATATGATATCAATTTATTGTTCAATAATTAATTATACAATATCTCTTTGACTATTTATTATAAAGTCATAATTCATTTTGCAAAAGTAAGCGAAACAAATTAGAACATATAACCGATTTTTAGATTTGCGTTTGTTACACCATAATACCTGCCATCATTTCCTCCATTAAAGCCAAAATGATGTTCATCGTCCATTCTTGTACCAAAGAAACCTTCATAATTTCTTGTTTTATTATAATAACCTACTCCAATTCCAATATTATATTCTATTACAAATCTATTAATATTCCATTGATAACCCACATTTCCAATTAATGCAATATAGTATTTTCTTAGTCTTTCGTAATCCACTTTCCCATCCTGTTCAACAATAATAGTAGTAGATTTTTTAGTTGCTCCCATAGAAAAATTCCAATCCCAATCACTCTCCAAAGGAACATTCTTATCATACATACAAAATGCAATCTCTGGCATTAGGTATAATCCTTTCATAAAGGAACGTTTGATTTTCCTGTCGCCAAAATAGAATTTATATCCTCCTCTTAGAGCAAATCCCACTGGATCTCTATTATAAGAGTCTTTTCCTAATCCAATTATACTTACATTTGCTTCAAGGCTTCTTCTTGGTGAAAGGTTCCTTTCGTAGGTTATTTGAGTGTAGCCATAAACAAAGCTTGTGGGTTTTATCTTAATTATATTCTTTTTTAAGAGAGAAATATCTCTATAGATTGAATCATTTTGAGCATTGAGGCTTAATGTTATAACTAAGCAAACAATAATAAAAAAAATCTTCTTCCTCATTGGTTTATACATTATTTAATTCTTCCAAAGGTGACAAAATAATAGTTTAGTTTTTGATTAACTTTTGAACTTTGATTGGGTTGTTTGTTTTGTCTTTAATTAGAATCAGATAAATCCCTTTAGACAAATCACTTGTATTTATTTGAAGATTTTCTTTTTGAGTCTTCTTATAAAAAATACTTCTTCCGTAAATATCATAAAGCCCAACACTATAATCCATAACCTCCGATTTAATATTCACCTCATTATCGAAAAGAGTAGGATAGATAGAGATATTATTTCTTTCATCAAGAACCTTGTCTAAATCACCTTCTATTGGCAGTCCTTGAATTATTGAATCATTGCTAAGGTATATTTCTCCATCCTTTTTGTAATAACCTTTAAATATTATTGTACCTCCAGTCTTTACAAAATAAAGTAAGGTGTCAAAATCATTATTATAAATAGGTATTTCAATAGAATCATTAGATTCGTTATGGGAAATAGAGTCCATAGATGTATTCTGGCTATATAATATAATTGGAGAATGATGATTAGCGTTAATAATAAAAACCCCTTTTTCATCAATTGAATCTAATGAATTAATTGATAAAGACACCTGCAATTGACAATAATCAAGAAACTCAAGTGAATACTTTTCAATTACAGAATCTAAACTAACAGTTGTTTGAGAATAAGTTTTAGCTCCAAAACCTATTAAAGATACAAATAAAACAAATAATACTTTTTTCATAGTCCTATGTTTTTATGATTAATAAATCATTTTCATTCTGCAAATATAGTCTTTTTTATTAATAACAAAATTTATAATGGCTTTTTGTTTTGATGGGATATATTTACAGAACAAAATAGAAGCAAACTAAGTTATTATGAATTTAGACTTAGATATTTTAAATTTAGACTTCCTCTTTATAAATTTAGACTTAGATATTATGAGGTCGAAATGCCATCTCGTCTCCATGAAATGGCATTTCGTCGCTTTGAAATGGCATTTCGTCGTCGCCAAATGCCATTTCGATATGATAATAAAGGCCTCTAAATTTATAGACAAGAAGTCTAA
>JAEZKK010000003.1 GCA_023415495.1 Bacteroidota bacterium | reverse complement strand
TATTAACCAATTTAGAGTTAATGATAGATTAGATTTAGATCTTGAATTAAAGGCTATGATTCTTCGTTCAGATGTTGATGGTAACCCTGCAAAACGTATAAATGTTCCTGCAAGTGCTACAATTGGTGTTACTTATAAAATAGGTAAAGCTAAAGAATTTGCTCTAGGTCATATTGAACCTGCTCCAATAGTTGAAAAGGTTGTTGATAATTCTGAATTAGAAAATAAAACTAATGAATTAGCAAGCCGTTTGGCTGATCAACAAAAGAAAAACAATGATTTGAATAAGGCTTTAGCTCAAGAAAAACAAAGAGCTAACCAATTGAATGACGAGCTTGAAGCAATGAAGAAAGCTCCAAGAACAGTTAAAGAAGCTGTTGTTGCTGATATTAATGGAAGTTTAAGAGTATTCTACGAAATTGGAAAAACCAACTTAGATGAGTACAATTCTGCTAACCTTGAGTATATTGCAAATGTTATCAAGAAAACTAATAGAAAATATACTATTAAAGGATATGCTGATAAAACTACTGGTAAATTAAGTGTTAATCAAAAGCTTGCTAATAAGAGAGCAGAAAATGTTTACAATATTTTAGTTGAAAAATACGGTGTAAATAAAGATATGCTTTCAATTGAATCTTATGTAGTAAATCCTGAAGGAAATCCAGGATTAGTACGTATGGCAGAAGTAAAATAATCTGAGTTTATATTTTAAAGAAAAGGTTGGTTTCGCAAAGATTCCAACCTTTTTTGTTTAGTCGTTAATTTATTTAGTTGTTTTACATCTCAACAACTCAACAAATAAACACCTCAACATTTAAGATTTTATATGTGTTTTACTGTCTGTTAATATTAAGAAATAAAAATCAAGTCTTAGGCGTAAAAAACCTTGTTTTGGTGCTATGGAATCAAATTCTACGCAGGTGGAATTTGATTCTATTTTCGTAGAATCAAACTCTATTGAAATAAAATAGCTATTTACTTGAAAATAAACTGAATTTCTTCGAAAAGATATCAAGGAAAAATAAATTTTTATCAAGAAAAAAAATAAAAAGACTTGGTTTATTTCGAAAAAGGTCGAATGTTGAGGTTTTTCATCGAAATATTAGAAATTTATTTTGAGTAATTAACTATTATTTCTTTCCTCTTGGACTGAGGGTTCGGAATATGCAAATTTCAGGAGCTTATCTCGTTAACCATATTTAACAGCAAAACCTGCATAATGTTATCAAAATACAGGTTTTCGTCTGTTTATGTTAAAATCATTCTTTATCCTCTTTCTCTATGTCCAAAATCAATAGAAAAATTGTTTGATGATAAATTATGGAATTTCAATTAGGGTGAATCTTTGATAAAGTCAGGTGTAATATGTTTTAGATTTCAGAATTTGAAGTTTTTGTATTCCTTTTTTTCTCTTATTAAATTATTTTGTATCTTTGGCAGATATTTAATGGTAATAAAAGACAGAATATGCATATTGCGATTGCAGGTAATATTGGTTCAGGAAAGACAACACTTACGGAATTGTTGGCAAAGCATTATAGGTGGAAGCCAATGTTCGAAAAGGTTGATGATAACCCATATTTATCAAACTTCTACGACGATATGCGTCGTTGGAGTTTTAATCTTCAAATCTATTTCCTAAATAAACGTTTTCGTCATTTAATTTCAACACGAAAGAGTTATAAAAATATTATTCAAGATAGAACATTATATGAGGATTCTCATATTTTTGCACCCAATTTGCATGCAATGGGGCTAATGACTACAAAGGATTATGAAACATATTTAGAGATATTTGATTTATTGGATTCTTTTATTCAAGCACCCGACCTCTTAATTTATTTAAAAGCAACGGTACCAAGTTTGATTAGAAATATTCAGAAAAGAAATCGAGAGTATGAAAATTCAATTCGATTAGATTATATTACAAGTCTAAACGAAAGATATGATAGATGGATTGAAGAATATAAGGGGAGGTTATTAATTATTGAGGTTGATAATTTGGATTTCGAAAGGAAGAAGGAAGATTTGGGATTAGTAATAGAAAAAATTGATGCAGAACTTCATGGATTATTTAAATGAGAGATAAAAAAATATTAGGTGTAATCCCAGCAAGATGGGCTTCAACGCGTTTCCCTGGTAAACCATTAGCATTGGTTAATGGAAAAGAAATGGTTTTATGTGTTTATGAAAGAGCTTTAAGAAGTGGATTATTCGATAAGCTTGTAATAGCTACAGATTCGAGAAGAATATTTGATGTGGCATTAAAAAATAAAGCTGAGGTTATAATGACATCCGAGGATATTGGTTGCGGAACAGAGAGATGTTTAAGAGTCTTGGAAGAATTGGAATCCAAAGGAGAAAATTATGATATAGTTATTAATATTCAGGGAGATGAACCTTTGATTCAAACTGAGGTATTAGAAGAAATGGTTAGTGGATTTGTAGATTTAGAGACTGAAATATTCACCCTTTGCAAAAAGATTGAAGATATTGAAACATTATCCTCCCCTAATTGCGTAAAAGTAGTTTTTGATAAGGATAATTATGCTCTTTATTTTTCACGCTCAGTTATTCCATATTATAGAGAAGAAACACTTGAGTATGGAATAGCAAAAGGATATTACTATAAACATATTGGTTTATATGGTTATCGTTCAGATGTTTTGAAAGAAATTATTGGTTTAGAATCGAGTGTTTTAGAAAGAATGGAGAGTTTAGAGCAATTAAGATGGTTATCCTTTGGGAAAAAGATAAAATTAGGAATAACAAATTTTGAAACCATTGGAGTAGATACTCCTGAGGATTTAGAAAAAGTAAATTTAAAGTTGAGAACTTAGAATAAAAAGAAAAAATACAGAATAAATATTATGAATGTTGCTGTTAATTTATTAGAGTATCTAAAGAAGTATGATAATGCAGAATTATTGGGATTAGGAACCTTTAAGGTAAACTATACACCTGCTTTTCATTCAGTAGTTAATAATACAATCACTCCTCCAACAAGAGAGTTAATCTTTGTACAAGACACCAATAACGATTTGGGTTTTGTAAAGTATATGGCTAATAATGAATTTATATCACAAGAAACTGCTTTCTCATGGATAAGTCAATTTACTAATGGAGTATTGGATAAATTAGACAAGTTTGGAACTTATAAATTAGGAGAAATAGGGGTATTAACTAAGCAATCAAATGGTCAAATCACATTAAAGACTAATGCAGGCTTAAATCTTTTAGAAGATAGTTTTGCATTCAAGCCTTTGAAAAATGTAAAATCCTTTGAAAAAGGAGATTTCATACAAGCAATTATTACTAATGATAAACCTCAACCAATAGAAGAGCCTATTCAAGAAATAGTTCATAAGGTTGAAATTGAAGAAAAGAAACCAATAGAAGAAGTAAGACCTGAACAAAGGATAATTGTTGATGAATTAGAAAGCAGAATTGAAGAAAAGCAAAATCCAGAACAAGAAGTTCATGACAATTTTGAATTAGAAAAGAGTAAAAAGCTTGATATAGAATTTGTGACTACTGAAAATAAAGAAGTAATTGAAGAAAATACTAAAGAGTCGATAAAGCTTCATCAAGAAATTAAAGAAACACAAAAGAAAGAAGAGGTTGAGGATATTGATAATAAGAAAATCAATTCAATACTTTCCAAGATTAAAGAGAAAAAGGAGAAGAGAAGATTAAAAAAGGCGAAAAAAGCAAAGAAAAAACTTATAAAAAGAATTTGGATAGGAGTATTCTTCTTTCTTTTAACCTTGGTTTTAGCATCTGGAGCTTTGATATTTGCTCATTATATGTGTTATCTTAAGGATGTGAAATTTCTTGAACCAATTACATTGAGATTAAATAATTATATTGAACCTAAGTGTGAGAATGAAGTTGTGAATTTAATTGAAAAGCCGAAAGTAATACCGGTAGAAACTCCAACAGATTCTATTACTGAAACATTTGAAAATACAACACAAGAGGTTGAAAATATAACAACAGAGCCAGCTAAAATTGTAGAAGAAAAGAAACCAGAGACAGCTAAGAAACCAGAGACAGCTAAGAAACCAATTGCTAAGAAAACCTCTAAGCCAAAAATTAGTGGGGAGAAAGATGCTCCCCCAGCTCCAACTGCTCAAATTGATTATACCACTCCAGTACTTATTCAGGAAATTTCTCGTAGAGGATTTGATGTAATAGGCGGAACATTTGAACAAAGGAGTAATGCAGAACAAACAGCAAGAAAGGCAAGAAGTATGGGTTATGACTCTTATATTATTCAAAGAGTTAAGAATGATAAACCAGTTTATTATGTGAGTTATGGCTCAAGAGATAGCTTTGGAGCTGCTAATAACTTTATGAAACAAATTTCTGCAAAGACAGGTTTTAACGATTTATATATTATCTCCAGATAGTGGTATTAGAATCAAACTTACCTTATAATATACATGCTTTATCAAATGGGATTAGGTTGGTTCATCGCTCAACCTATTCTCCCGTTGCACATGCTGCAATAACGATAAATGCGGGTTCAAGAGATGAGTTGCCTTTAGAAAATGGTATAGCTCATTTTATAGAGCATTCAATATTTAAAGGTACGCTGAAAAGAAAATCAATAGATATACTTAATAGAATTGATGGGGTGGGAGGAGAATTAAATGCATTTACTACCAAGGAAGAGACTTGTATTTATGCAAGCTTTTTAGATAAGTATCATAATAGAGTGTTGGAATTGTTCTCTGATATAGTTTTTAACTCTCAATTTCCAGAGAAAGAAATAGAGAAAGAAAAAAAAGTAATTATTGATGAGATAAATTCCTATGAAGATTCTCCTTCAGAACTAATTTTCGATGAGTTTGAGAAATTAGTATTTAGAAACCATGGACTGGGGAGGCTAACACTTGGTACTCCAAAGAAAATAGAGAAATTTACTTCACAGGATATTAAGAATTTTATCCAAAGAACATATACTACAGATAATATAGTTATTTCTACCATTGGTAGCATTGATTTTGAAAAATGGGTAAAACTTTGCGAAAAGTATTTTTCAGGAATTCCCTCAACAAGTTCTAATCTTAAAAGAAATCCATTCAGGAATTATCAGCCAAGATTTAAAGAAGAATCGAGAGATACATATCAGGCTCATGCAATTATTGGCAACATTGCTTTTAGCTATAAGAATAAGAACAAAATTCCTTTTTCATTGTTAAATAATATTGTAGGTGGTCCGGCTATGAATTCTCGTTTAAATATAAAAATTAGAGAAAAGCATGGCTATACCTATACTTTGGAATCAAATTATACATCCTATTCTGATGCTGGGTTGTTTAGTGTTTATGCTGGAACTGACGAAAAATATATTGATAAGACAATAGATTTAATAAAAAAAGAATTGGATGTTTTTTGCAAAAAGCCAATTTCTGAAAACGAATTAAAGAAAGCAAAGGTGCAGTTGATAGGTCAATTAGCAATTCAGTTTGAAAGTAATCAAAACGAAGTTATTTCTATGGGTAAATCTGTTTTGAATTTTAATAGAATAGATAGTTTGAATCAGACTAATAATGCTATAATGAATGTAAAGGCTAATGATATATTAGAAGTTGCACAAAAGGTATTTGAAAAAGATAAGTATTCGATAATTAAATATATAAACTAAATACATAAATAGATTATGAAAAAAATAAGTATTCTAAGTTTAGCATTCGCACTTTTTAGTGTAGTATTATTTGCTAAACCAAGCCCAAAACCTGACGAAGGTATGTGGTTGCCGATGTTTTTCAAGCAGTTGAACTATTCAACTATGCAAAAAATGGGATTAAAGCTTACTGCAGAACAACTGTATTCAATAAATAATTCATCTCTAAAAGATGCAATTGTTCAATTTGGAAATGGATGTACAGGGGAGATTGTTTCTGAAAAGGGATTATTATTTACTAATCACCACTGTGGATATGATGCAATTGCAGGGCAAAGCTCAGTTGAGCATGATTATCTTAAGAATGGATTTTGGGCATATAAAATGGAAGAGGAACTACCAATTCCTGATATGACTGTATCTTTCTTAATTAGTATGAGCGATGTAACAAAAGAAATTCTTGGAGAGGATGTAAATAATTTTGATAAAGCTAAAATCAAGGATAAAATATCTTTGAATATTAAAGCTTTGGAAGAAAAATACTCTGAAGATGGAAGATATAAGGTTGTTGTAAAGCCTTTCTTCGAAGGATTGGAGTATTATATGTTTGTTTATGAAGTTTTCACTGATATTCGTTTGGTTGGAGCTCCACCTTCATCAATTGGAAAATATGGTGGAGATACTGATAACTGGATGTGGCCAAGACATACAGGGGATTTCTCAATATTTAGAGTATATGCAAATGGAGAGAATCGTCCTGCAAAATTCTCAAAGGATAATGTACCATACACTCCAAAACACTTCCTTCCAATAAGTATTAAGGGCGTTGAAAGAGAAGACTTCACAATGATTTGGGGTTTCCCAGGCTCAACAGAAAGATATATGACCTCTGGAGAGGTTTATAATACTATTAATGTATCTGACCCAGGAGTTATCCGTGCTGGTGAGTTCCTTCTGCCAAATATGAAGAAGATGATGGATAAGGATGATAAAATTCGTATTATGTATGCCTCTGACTATGCTTCTAAGATGAACCTTTGGAAAAACAAAAAAGGGGAATTAAGAGGATTAAAACGTCTTGATGTTTATGGAAAGAAAAAAGCTATTGAGAATAGATTGCAAGAATGGTTGAATCAAGACCCTACAAGAAAAGAGAAATATGGTAATGTAATAGAAGATTTGGATAAGGCTAATAAGAAAATAGGTAGCTCTAAGAGTGAGAAATACTCTTGGTATGGTAATTTAGGGCTAATGACAAGCACCAGAACACTTATGGCAATGAGAGTTGGATTTACACTTAACTCAATAGGCAAGGACCATCCAAACTATAATGCAGTTATTAAAAGAATTACTGGTCAATTAGAAGAGCATTATGCAAAATACGATGATGCAACGGAAAAGGAAATATTCAAAGGATTAGTTAATATGCTTTTGGATGTTGAAAATTCGGAAATAAAAATCTATTTAGATAAAAAGTATAAAGGGAATGTAGATAAGTTTGTTGACAATGTTTACAAGAAATCATTTATTGCTAATAAGAAGAACTTCGATAAGTTTATCAAGAAGCCAAATGCAAAGAAAATGGATAAGGATGAGATGTTTATCGTTGCTGAGATAGCTTATAATCTATTAGGAGTTGATGATAAAGAAACTCAAAAAGCACAAGAAGAATTAGCAAATGCTCGTCATCGTTTCTTAGCAGCATTAAGAGAAATGGATAAGAGTCTTGTACAATATCCTGATGCAAACTTTACTATGCGTATGACCTATGGACAAGTATTGGATTATTATCCAGCTGATGCAATACACTATGATTTTAAAACAACCCTCGAAGGAGTAATGGAAAAAGAAGACCCTAACTCAACTGAGTTTGTAGTCCCTGCAAAATTAAAGGAACTTTATAACACTAAAGATTATGGAGATTATGCTGATAAGAATGGTAAGATAATACCATGTTTCTTGTCTAATAACGATATAACTGGAGGAAACTCTGGTAGCCCTATCTTAAATGCAGAGGGACATTTAATTGGACTTGCATTTGATGGAAATTGGGAAGCAATGAGCGGAGATATAGCCTTTGAACCAGAATTACAAAGAACTATAAATGTCGATGCTCGCTATGTGCTATTTATTATAGACAAGTTTGCAGAAGCAAAGAATATTATAGATGAACTAACTATTATTAAATAAATAAACAAACACAAATGGAATTAAACAACGACAAAGCTAAAGTAAGCTACATTATTGGAGAAGATATTGGTAAGAGCTTTCATAGAGAGGGATATGACCTTGACTTGGATGTTATGATTGAAGCATTACGTTTAGCAGCAACTGGAAATATGGAATCATTACTAAGCGAAGAAGAGAAAAATAAGGTAATGAGCGTTTGGCAAAGCGAAATGCAAGCTAAGAAACAAGCAGAGATGAAACAAGCAGGTCTTGCAGCAAGAGAAGAAGGAGAGATTTTCCTTAGAGCTAATAGAGAAAAAGAAGGAGTAATTGAAACCCCAAGTGGACTTCAATACAAAGTTGAAAAACAAGGAGAAGGAGAAATGCCAAAAGCAACTGACGTAGTAAACGTTCATTATCATGGAACTCTTTTGAACGGAGAAATTTTTGACTCATCAGTAGTAAGAAACGAACCAATCTCTTTCCCATTAAATCAAGTTATCCCTGGTTGGACAGAAGGAGTACAACTAATGAATGTAGGAAGTAAATATACTTTCTATATCAAACCAGATTTAGCATACGGAGATTCTGCAGTAGGAACAATCCCTTCTGGTAGTACACTTGTTTTCGATGTTGAACTATTAGGAATAAACAAATAAGAATGCAGTTTTATATATATGGCGTAGAAGAAGCAGAGAAAGAGTTTAATAGAGATAATTCTCTAACAATTAATAATCAAATTTCTGTTTGGGCTGAGCAATATATAATAAAACACTCTAAGGGGCTTGACTTTCAACCTATAATAGCTTATGGGGAGAAAGGCAAGCCCTTTTTTCAAAACAATAATTCACTTCATTTCTCAATATCCCATACTCAAGGCTATATAGCAATATGTTTTCACAACAAACCCATAGGGATAGATATTGAGTATCTAAGAAAGGCAAAAAAAGAAATAGTACAAAGGTTTTTCCATCCAAAGGAATACGAATACCTAAATCAAATCCAAGACCAAATAACCTTAAACCAGGAATTTACAAGGATTTGGACACTAAAAGAAGCATTTGTCAAATGCACAGGAGAAGGGATAGCCAATAATTTCAAAGCCTTTGCAATCAAAACAAATACACAAGTAAAAGACAATATTCAAGAGATTGAAATAGAATTTGAAACACCCCAAGAGACAAAATACCAACTCTTTCACCAATACTTAGAAGAAAACAATCTATACCTATCAATCTGCAAGGAGATTTAAAAGAGAAATATTAATACTCCTTATTTTTCGGCTTCGAGGCTTGAATAGTAGTTACAGATATGTTTAATCCCACAGTTTGAGCAGTTTGGTCGTCGTGCTTTGCATACGTATCTACCGTGAAGGATGAGCCAATGGTGGGCTTTAGGGATTATAGACTTTGGTATATGTTTGATTAAAACCTTCTCAGTCTCGAGTGGAGTCCTGGAATTATTGGTAAGACCAATTCGGTTGCTAACCCTGAATACATGGGTATCGACGGGCATATTCGGCTGATTATAAAGCACAGAAGTAAGTACATTTGCTGTTTTACGCCCGACTCCCGGCAACTTTACCAAATCTTCAACGCTCTTAGGTATTAGTCCATTATGTGTTTCCATAAGGATTTTCGCCATCGATATAAGGTTTTTAGACTTATTATTAGGATAGGATATTGACTTTATAATCAAGCTAAGCTGCTCAAAACTCGCCTTTGAAAGAGCATTAATATCAGGGAAATGCTTAAATAAAAGTGGGGTTGTGGCGTTTACCCTCTTGTCTGTACATTGTGCGGAAAGAACTACTGCGACCAAGAGCTGGTAGTCATTTTCATAGTCTAACTCCGTTTTAACCTCTGGCATATTTTCTGAAAAATACCTAATAAACTCCTTATACCTTTGCTCAAGCCTCATTATTTAACTTCTTTAACTTCGAATACAGAGGATATAGGGTAGTGATCAGAATAGTCTAAATCTTGTTTTTCGAAGCTTTTAACCTCGAAATCCTTATCGGAATACAAGATATAATCTATTCTATAAGCAGGGAATACTCCGTTATATGTTGAGCCAAAGCCCCTTCCCTTCTTCTCAAAGGCGTCTTTCATATTAGTTATAAGCTTTCTATAAGTATAGGAAAAAGGTGTGTCGTTGAAGTCTCCAACCACGAAATACGGGATTTTAGTCTCCGACAAAATAGGGATTATCTCATCTACCTCCTTGGATCGCTTGTCGTTTGCCCAGATAAGTTTCTTTAGAATATTCTTACTTTCATCCTTTTTAATCTCGCCTTTCTTCAAACTTTCAAAGGTTTCTTTTTCCTTATCTGCAAGTTTAAACGATGTTAGATGGAAGTTATAAACCCTTATCTCCCTGCCTTCGAACTCAATATCAGCAAAGATATAAGCATTATTATTTTCTTTTAATGGGAATAGAGTCCCCGATTTATTAATTGGATATCTTGAGTAGATAGCATTTCCAAACAAGTATTTACTGCTGTTATTGGCGATGAAATAATGTTCAAGACCTAATTCATTGACTATTCTTCTATGGATTGCCTTATTGCCTTTCTTGAGAGAATTATAGTCTTGGAGGGCTAATACATCTGGGTTTTCCTTCTTTATATACTCGAATATCTCTTCTATTCTCTTATCTTTAGGTTCGTTATACTCTGTTTTATAGTGGAATGAACAGACATTATAACTTAGTATTTTCAATTCCCTATCCTCTTTAACCTCGATATGGCTCTGCCCATTAAGGCGATAAAGACTTGGGATATAATCAACTCTAATCAGGATAACAGCCAATGGAAGGATGATATAAGTCCATTTTAAGAAGAGCCAAAGGATAATAAAACCAATATTTATTGCAAGTAAAACTGGGTATAGGAAGCCAAATAAAGAGAATTTGGGATAGAGCGAAGGAGGGATATAAGCCGTTAGATAAGAGAGTAATAATAGTAATGCAAAGGCTATACTTATTATATGGAGTATTTTCTTAATCATTATCTTCTTCTATTTTTCTTTTAGTAAATTCGATATCATCCTCGGTTAACACATCTGTTTCCTTCTCACCAGTAAACATATCCAATAGCCATCTCTGCTCAACCTTAATCAAATCCCATTTAAAATCCATAATATTCCCAAAGCTATCCTCAGCTCTAAGTATGACCTCTGCATTATTAGCCTTGATATCAATTAAAACAATCTCATGTTTATTATAAACCACCAAGTCCTCTCCTATTGCTGCAATAAAGTCAATAAACTTCTCCATTCTTGGAGTAGATATTGTTTTAATGGCGGTAAAATCTCTTGAATTTAGGTTTTGATAGAACTCATCCACAGTCTTTTTAATCTGCAACTCATCTGTTTCCTTCTCTGATTTCACGCAGCAGAGGAATAAGAAGGGAAGCATTGAGATTAATAAAAGAGAAATTGCTTTTTTCATATAATAATCTTATTGATTTGCACTGCAAAGTTAATTAATTAGTTTGAAAAGAGAAAAAAGCTTTATTTTTGCATTAAATATCAACCCTAAATTACTAAAAAGACCTATTATGAGTATTGGAACTAACATTAAAGAAATCAAGGAGAAACTCCCAAGAGGAGTTAAACTAATTGCAGTATCAAAGACAAAGCCAATAGAAATGATTCAAGAGGCTTACGATTCGGGGCATTTAGTATTTGGTGAGAACAAGGCTTTGGAATTAAGAGATAAGGCAGAGATATTACCAAAGGATATTGAATGGCATTTTATAGGTCATTTACAAACCAATAAGGTTAAGTATATTATCCCCCATGCTTACTTAATCCACAGTGTTGATAGCCTTAAACTAATGCTTGAAATAGAGAAACAATCCTCAAAAATCAATAAGATAAGCAATTGTTTATTTCAAATAGATATAGCTAATGAGGAGACAAAGTTTGGATTTGATTTCAATGAATTACTATCAATACTTAGTACTCACGAGTTTAAAAGTTTGAAACATATTAGATTTTCTGGAGTAATGGGGATAGGTTCCATTACTGATGACAGGAATAAAACCAAGGAAGAATTCTCTCAATTAAGAGATTATTTTAATCAAATAAAGAAAGAATTTTACTCGGATGATAATGATTTTAATCAAATATCAATGGGCATGAGCGATGATTATATAATTGCAATCAACGAAGGTTCAACGATGATTAGAATAGGAAGCTCTATTTTCGGAGCAAGAAATTATAACCAAAACAAATAATCACAAACATAGGGGGTTCGAGTTTATAAAATAGTTTTTAGATAATATATAATGGTTATATTAATAAATTTGACTATTTTTGCCTTTTAGTTTTACCCTTAAACAAGATTTTTATAGAATGGAATTGAACGAACAAAGAGAGAGAGATGAGGTGTTCTCAAAAGCAGTAAAAGCTGGGAAAAGAACATATTTTTTTGATGTAAAAGAGACAAAATCAGGCGAAAAATACCTGACTATCACAGAAAGCAAACGTAAATTCAACGAAAACAACGGTCAGTTTTCTTACGAAAAGCACAAGATTTTCCTTTACAAAGAAGACCACCAAAAGTTTATTAATGCCCTAAAAGGTACTATAGATTTTATTGAAACTGGTATTGAACCTATTTTTGAAGAAGAAGTAGATACATTATCAAACACTGATTTTGGAGATTTTAGTTTTGATTTAAAGGATTAATTCCCTTATTTCATCTAAATAAACTAATCCAAAACAAAGTATAATATAGATTATTAACTGATAAAACACTATGAGCAAAATAATTGCAATTGCAAATCAAAAAGGGGGTGTGGGCAAGACTACAACAGCAATAAATCTTAGTGCTGCCATGGCTGTTTTGGAAAAAAAGACTCTATTAATAGATGCAGACCCTCAAGCAAATGCTTCTTCGGGTTTGGGAATTATGCCTGATGAGGTTGAGATTAGCGTCTATGAGTGTTTAATTAATGGAGATAATCCGAATTCAGCTATTAGAGAAACTTCTACTCCTAACCTCTATGTCCTTCCTGCAAGAATAGACCTTGTTGGAGCAGAGATAGAATTGCCTAAAATGGAGGACAGGGAATATAGGATGAAGAATCTAATAAAAAACATTGAACAAGAGTTTGATTATATATTTATAGATTGTTCACCATCCTTAGGATTAGTAACAATTAATGCTCTTACTGCTGCTAACTCAGTACTAATACCTGTGCAATGTCAGTATTTTGCGTTAGAGGGGCTTGGAAAGCTTCTTAATACAATCAGAATAGTTCAGGGAAGATTAAACACAGATTTGGAGATAGAGGGCATAGTACTAACAATGTTCGACTCAAGACTAAGATTAGCAAGACAGGTGGTTGAGGATGTTAGAACACATTTTAAACAAATGGTTTTTGACACATTAATATATAATAATACAAAATTAGCAGAGGCTCCAAGCTATGGGATAAGTGCAATAATGTACGATGCCTCAGCAACAGGAAGTGTAAACTATATCAATCTTGCACAAGAAATCCTAAGTAAAACAAAAGATAATC
Source organism: Bacteroidota bacterium (assembly GCA_023415495.1). Classification (GTDB taxonomy): domain Bacteria; phylum Bacteroidota; class Bacteroidia; order Bacteroidales; family P3; genus UBA10566. The sequence continues at coordinate 7,406 of JAEZKK010000003.1, read as the reverse complement.
AGTAAAGAAGATGGCACAACCGAAAAAGCAAGCTTTAGGAAGGGGACTTGGTGCATTATTGCAAAGTATGGAAACTACTAACCCTAATTCCCAACTAAGCAATACAATAACCGCAGGTTTATCATTTATATCCATAGACCTAATAGAGACTAATCCTCACCAACCAAGACAGGAATTTGAACAAACAGCCCTTGAAGAATTATCTCAAAGCATTGCAATTCACGGGGTAATCACTCCTATTACAGTAACTAAGATTGGAGATAAATACCAATTGATTGCTGGAGAGAGGAGATTAAGAGCCTCTAAGCTTGCAGGATTAAAAGAAATCCCTGCATATATAAAAGTAGCTACTGAGAGCCAGATTATGGAAATGGCATTAGTAGAAAACATACAGAGAGAAGACTTAAACGCCATAGAAATCGCTTTATCGTTTCAAGCTCTTATTGAGGAATGTAAGCTTACACAGGAGGAAATGAGCGAAAAGGTTGGCAAAAGCCGTCCAACAATAACAAATTACCTAAGACTACTCAAACTACCCTCTCAGGTACAGATAGCAATTAGAGACCAATCTCTAACCATGGGACACGCAAGAGCAATAATAAATATTGAATCCCAAGAGGAGCAAATAGAAATCATGAATAAAATTATTCAAAACGATTTAAGTGTTCGACAAGTAGAGTCTATGGTTTCGCAATTGAATAAACCTAAGAAACTCGTTGAGAATAAAGTCAAAGGTAGCCTCCCTACTATTCATGAAAACGCAAAGAAAGAATTAAGTAAGAAACTAAGTTCTCAAATACAAATAACACGTTCACAAAGAGGAAAGGGAGTAATCTCGATAGCTTTCTCGAACGATAAGGATTTTGAAAGAATAGTTGAAATGCTTCAAAAATAAACCATGAAAAGGGGTTTAGTAATAATCTTACTTGTATTCTTAAGCCTTTCTCCCTCAGCAAAGGCACAAGATACAAACAATGTATTTAAACCCCATTCACCAAGAAAAGCTACCCTCCTATCCACATTCCTACCAGGAGCAGGACAAGTATATAATAAACAAACATGGAAGGTACCAATCGTTTATGCAGGGCTTGGAACAGCAGCAGGCTTTGCAATATATAATTACCAAGGAGCAGAGAAATTCAAAAAAGAATACCTCCTTAGAGCCAATGGAATAGAGGAAGGCAGAAACCCACAATACGCAAACTATCCCGACCAAAGCATATATAACCTATACTTTGCCTACGAGAAGAATTTCGAGCTATCAATATTCATAGGCATAGGAGTCTATCTCCTAAACATAGTAGATGCAATGGTATACGGACACCTATTCGAATTCGATATAAGCGATAATATATCCCTCAACCTAAAGCCATACTATATTCCAATGAGCTTAGGACAATACACCACCTCAACCCCAAAAACCTCAACAATAGGCTTAAATTTGAAACTAAGTTTCTAACACATTACATAATAACTTATAGGCTTGCCGCTTTGCTTTACAAATTAGTTTCAATAACTGATTATAACGAAATTCAAAACACAATAGAGAATATCTTAGAGACCTATCATAATAATTAAAAACAAAAAGAAATGAAATCAAAAGATTTAAAATCAGAATACGATGCAAAAATATTAGTTATTGGAGAAGACTCTAACTTGGTTTGGTCGGAAGAAGTACCTAATTATGTAATGTTTGCAGACTATTACTTTAAACCCATACCTGAAGACCATGGCGAAAGAAGTAGGAATGTTGAATCAAGAAGACTATTTGAATATATAAACTACCTAACAAATAATAAAGTCAAGTCAAAGGAAATATACTTTACTAATTTATGCAATGAATATGTTTCACCACCACCAAAAGGAAAGCATGTGCTAATACCAGAAGAAAAAGCAAAAGAAGGATTAGAAAGAATAAAAAAAATACTAAAAACCAACCCTACAATTTCATATATATTTTCAATGTCATTGCAAACTAACTATTGGTTACAAAAGCTTGAATTCTACACATGCCAAGATGAAAACTTCCTTCATAATGCACAACCAAAAAGAATTGGATTAGAACCAGTAAATAATTATTACCAACCCGTAAACCCAAAAGCATTATCTTCAATCATTGGGAACATATACGAAGTAAATGGATTTGACTCAAAAATAGTACCAATACTTCCAGCAAAAGACTTCCCACTAAAAGACAAAAACATAGACCTATTTCAAACACCATACTTAAAGATAAAAGAAAGCCTTATCTTCAATAAGATGATTAAAAATTAAAGGATAAAATTATCGACTTAGTCGCTTTGCTAAGCAAAAAATCAAACTAATCACCCCAAAGGGGTGAAAGTTTTATAGCCAAATAACTAACTAATTATGTGACATATTTATTTATTAATCCTCGCCCAGCAGAGATTCTAATTCTTTTTGTAATTCTTTTCTATTAGGCAAATACAATTGGTATTTACTAACAAAAAGCTGATTTGTAATATTTTCGGTTGCGTATTCTACTAATATCTGGTCTTTATATGCTCCTAAGACAATACCTATTGGTGGATTATCACCCTCAACATTTTCTTCCTTATTGAAGTAGTTTAGATATAGATTCATTTGTCCAATATCATTATGCTCAATTTCACCTCTTTTTAAATCTATCAAAACAAAACATTTCAGAATACGATGATAGAAAACTAAATCTACAAAGAAATGACGATTAGAAAGTGATATTTTGTATTGACGTCCAATAAATGCAAAGCCCTTACCCAATTCTAAAAGGAAATGTTCTAAGTTTTGAATAAGTTTTTCTTCAAGTTCACCTTCTAAATATTGGTGTTGTTGAGGAATTTTTAGAAATTCAAACACATAAGGGTCTTTAATTATATCATTAGCATTCTGAATTTCATTTCCTTGCTTAGCCAATTCTAATAATCCTTCTTTGTCCTTACTTAAAGCAATACGATGAAAAAGCATACTCTTCATTTGACGTTTCAACTCCCTAACACTCCAATTCTCTTTTTCACATTGTTTGATATAAAAACCAATTTCCAATTCATTATCTGCTTTTAGAATTTCAAGATAATGACTCCAACTCAATTTGTGAGACAGTGTCTCACTTATTTCAAATTGTCCAGACGCTGTCTGGATTTTCGGGAAATTCAAATAAAACTTTCTCATCATAAACATATTAGACCGACTAAATCCCTTTCCATACTCTAATGTAAGATCTTTGGAAAGTCTATCCAATAATTCACTCCCATACTCAGCTTTTGATTGCCCTTTTTGTTCAAATTCCACAATATGACGACCAATCTGCCAATAAGTATTTACTAAAATAGTATTAATTGCACGACCAGCCTTCTCTCTACCTCGTTCAAGCAAAAGCCCAATATCCCTCTTCAATCCAAAATATTCCTCTTTTTGCATACTCTCTTCCATAAAAAACAATTAATCAATTTCTAATTTTATCAATTATACATTTCCCTCCACAATAGCTATTTCTTCATCATTCAAACCATACAACTGATAAACTAATCTATCAAATCAATAAGCAAAGATATACATTTATTATCTGATTAAAGACTTTAGAGAGATTATTTTAAGACTACGATTGAGTAGAAACACATTAATATCTATAATGAAATCTATAATAAACTCAAAATCTATACGATGCAAAAATATTAGTTATTTGAGAAGACTCTAATTTGGTTTGGTCAGAAGAAGTACCTAATTATGTAATATTTGCAGACTATTTTTCTTTTTGCGGTATATATTATGTCGCACTTAATTATTATTAGGATATGTTATCCGATAGATTATTGTTGTATATGAAATTTACGGATTTTAAATCCTTATAGTAATAGAAGTGCGGGAGTGTAAATCCCGCACGACGGGAGACCCTGAAAAAGTCGCAGGTTTTTAGCTATATGGGTTGAAATTCTATTCTTTTTTGTATTTTTGCCAAAACTTATTTTTTGGTTTATGAATCTCTTCGGGATAATTTATTGATGAAATAATATTTAATAAAGAAGAAACCACTAATATACCACAGGATAAAGTTTCTTAGGTTTGTTGATATAAGCCAAAAGACAAAATATTGATAATGAAAATAATAAATCATAAAATCATGAAAAAGAATGTGTTTTTAGCATTACTAATGCTTGTTGTAGCATTTTCAACGGTAAGTTTCAAAAAGGAAGTAAAGGAAAATGACCTAAAAGACAACGGACTCAAAAATCTGTCCGCTTGATCGATATGGTCTGTATGTCGAGTCCATTTTCAGTCATTGTCTTGCTGTGTCGTCTGTTTTTAGCATTGGTGGTAACGGTTACGTATATGAAACGTTTGGCATTTCGAAGCGATTACCTGTCAAGATACAACAAATTTTAATACGAGCAATACAGCACGATAAACCACTGACTGCCAAATGTTTTATATACGATGTTACCTGCTGGCGTTCTGTCTTTCGTTTTCACGTTACTCACTTTTTGTTTGGTCGTTATTGTCATTCGGCTTATCCTTTTTGAATACTACGTCTTTCAAAAAGTAGAATGCAGCAAAAACAATTAACCATCCGATTAGACCAAGCCCTGCTTGTTGTTGAAATAAAAGTGTCATATTATCTGATGTTAGTTATTCTAAATGATTTTAAAATTGTTGCAAAATTTGCTTTCCAAAAATCCGCTTCAGAAAGTCGATAAGAAAGTGTCAAATTGTGCATTCTGTCATTGTTATGAAAATAATAGATATGAACTAATACAAAAGGCTTGTCTTGTAGCTGTCTTTTATAACTGATATGAATGCAAGACATTCCATTTACCTTTTCAAGCTTTAAGGGATACCACTCAATTAGTTTAAGACCTGTTCCATAAAACTTTGTTGCAGTTGTTGCTTGTATATTGTGTTTAACTCAGCAATGTCAGCTTGTGTATATTCAGAAATGCTAAAGTTCAACTTCTCGAAATCACCCGTTGAGCCGAAAGCGGTCTCAAGCATAACGCGAGCATATTTTTCAAAACCTTCTTTTCCGAATTCATTTAATCCCTTTTGTTGAGCTGTTATTTGAGTAGCATCAAAACCTTTTATTTTCCTTACTTCATCATTAAACTCTTTGTATTTTCCTTTTTGGACTTCCATTGTAGGAGGCAAATCAAAACTTCCTACGTTTTTAATGTAAATTCTTTCCCAACCTGCCGTTAGTGGTGGTGGTGATGAAATCTGACCAAAGCAAGATTGAATTAATAAAACAGAAAAGAGTATTAAAAAAGATATTTTCTTCATTTTAGTTAGGTTTATGGTTATCGTAATTTTTTTGAGCCATAATGTAAAGGAATATTCCTATGGGTAATAATATGAGACCCAATATTGGGTTTCCAATTTCCCCTTTAGAAGTCAGTCCAATTACAATGTTTCCACAGCCACCCATTGAAAGTAAAGCACCAATCATTACTAAGAAGGCGTTGCCCAATTGAAAACCTGTCTCCTTAACCATACCGACAACAAGCTTTGAAAACTCATCGAATGCCATTTTAGCGAAACTCTCAGCTTGTTCACGTGCATTCCTTGTCCATTGATTAAGGTCTTCATCTTCAAATTGTGGCTCTCGTTTTGAAGAATATGTGTGTTTGTATTCTTTCTCTTGGTTTGTCTTTTCTTGATATGATGATGAAGTTTGTTCTGTTTTTGCTCTTTGACCATAATAGTATTTATACTCTCGGTCATATTTTGCTCTCGCTTCTTCGTCAAATAAAATAAGGTATGCTTCATTGATTTCAATGAATTTTTCGTGTGCATCTGGGCTTTTATTCCTGTCAGGATGAAATTGTAAAACAAGCTGTCTATAAGCCTTTTTAATCTCGTCTTTAGATGCATTTGGTGAAATACCAAGAGTTTGATAATGGTTAGGTATCATTACTTCTTCAATGTGATGTCTTTGTTTTGGTCATTTGTTTCATCGTCTTTTTTGCCAAACATACTCTTGTAAATAAGTGGAATTACCAATGCACCGAGCCACATTACTGCTCCACCGCCTGCTTCTTTGATTACTGTCAATACGACAAGAATTACTAAGCACACGAATACGAATACGATTACTTTTCCTGCTTTTCGCATTTTTTTGTTTTTAAATTTTATTGCCTACTCTGGTCGGTTTTCGGCTTCCCCGTTTTTTTGTCTGCTGTCGCTTTTCGCTTGCAGATAACGGTCACGTATATGAAACGTTTGGCATTTCGAAGCACTTACCTGTCAAGTTACAACTACTTTTAATACGGGCTGAAATGTCCGATAACCCACTGACTGCCAAATGTTTTATATACGATGTTATGGGCTTTTTTTATTCAATATTTTGTGTCCTTCGGTGGATTAGGGTCGTTTCCATGACTGTCCTTGTCCCGAATTTTACCGTCTTTTCCGTGAATGACAACTTCTGACTTTTGGTTTTTAGCAATTTCTTTCGCAAAATCAATCGCCTGTTTTTGAGTGTCAAATTTTTTAGTTGCTTTGGAGTTACCTGCACCTTTTACAGTCCAATCTCCATCTTTCTTTACAACGTGTTGATTTTTTCCCATTCTACTATTTTTTAGTATGATGATTTATGATATTCCCAATCTCCTGAAAATGCATTTTTCTTATAATATCCGACTTTATTTCCGTACTTATCAAACTTATTTATTTTGTCTTTATCAAAGGCATCTACTTCTGTATATCCAATTACATTTCCATATTCATCTGTAATGTTCTGTCGTTTACTGTTGAACGCATCTTGCTTTGTTGAACCCTGTTTATTGCCATATCTATCATATGTGTTAGTTTTTGAATTATCAAAAGCGTCATTTTTAACAGTTTTTACAAGATTGCCGTATGAATCGTAAACATTTATTTTTGATTTGTCAAAAGCATCTACTTTGTAATAGCCAACCTTGTTGCCATAGTTGTCAAGGATGTTTACTTTCTCTTTGTCAAAAGCATCTTGCTTGTAAGTATAATTCTGTGCAAATGTTTGTGTAGTAACCAAAAGTCCTACTACAATTAATAAAGTTTTAAAAATTTTCATTTTCATATTTTTTAATAAAGTGTTTACTTCTGTTTAAAGTCTCTTTTCAGCTTATTCCGACCGGTACGAGTTTCTCAAATTGCCCATAACATTTGGGAACTTCTAATAATATATTTTATTTATTTTTTAAAGGACAGAAGTTCCCTTTTTAAGTCCCTTAAGAAACATGCGACAAATATACAATCTTTTTTATACTAAAGTGATGATTTGGGAATTATTTTTTATTAAATATTTACTGCTTTATATATTTACTTGTTTGTCTGTAATATACAACAATAATTAATTTTTAATTGATAATAGATTTAATCTTATAATTTGCTCATATCTACACATATTATAAACTAAATTGACTAATCCGATTATT
>JAEZKK010000028.1 GCA_023415495.1 Bacteroidota bacterium | reverse complement strand
TTCAACCATAAATGAAATAATTTACTTATCTTTGCAAATAGAAGGGAATGAGTTCGTTAATTCCAAACAAAATCACTTGATTTTCTAAAACTACATTATGGTAGCTACCATAACGCTCGTGTGGTAGGTACCATAAGGGGCGTGTGGTAGGTACCATAATGCTCGTGTCATAGCTACCATACCAGTATTTAAATCAAAGAAAAAAACTTTTAAGTCAAATAAAAATTGAACGAAATCAAATAAAAATTCTACGAAACTTGATTTAATTTGATTTTTTCTTGATATAATTTCCTTTATCTCTTATAAACTAAAATTTATTGAACAATTTTGAAAGTCGAGAAAAGAATTTATCTTTGCAATAGAATCAAAGAAACTCTATGATATGAGATATGGCTTTTGTAATTTGGGGATAGTCCCTATGAGAAAGGAGGCAAGCGATGCTTCGGAAATGGTCTCTCAGCTCCTTTTCGGAGATGCTTTTACTATTATTAAGGATGAAAAGAATTGGTTGTTTATTCAAAACTATGATGATAACTATGAGGGTTGGATAGATGTAAAGCAATGTATTAGGCTCTCAAGCTCTGACTTCCATTCCTATGTCTCAACTCCTAAAAAGTTTATTAAAGAAGCAATTGCTTACGTATTCCAATCGCAAGAAGGCTCTAAGGAAAAGACTATTTATCCTATCTATTTAGGGAGTCAAGTTGTTTCGCCTAAATTCGTCCTTTCTAATATATTATTTGAGATTTCCGAAAACTCAATTACTAAATCGATAATTACTAATAAGATAAGGCTTAGTTCAATTGCTATTAAATACCTCTCAACTCCATATTTATGGGGAGGTAAGAGCTTGTTTGGAATTGATTGCTCTGGTTTTACTCAAATATGTTTTAAACAAATAGGTATTAATCTTCTAAGAGATGCCTCAGAACAAATTACTCAGGGCGAAGAAATTGAAAATATCTCTCTTGCAGAGGCTTGCGATTTATGCTTTTTCTCTAATAATGAGGGGAAAATTATCCATGTTGGGGTCTATCTTGGAGAGGGTAAGATTATTCATGCCTCTGGTCAAGTTAGGATTGATAGTATTGATAATAAGGGTATTTATAGGAAAGATATTAATAATTATACTCATAGATTAGAGAAGATAAAAAGGATTTTCTAAATTATTTTATTGAAAAAAGAATAAAAAACTTGCAAGTAATTAATTTTAGTGTATCTTTGCAGAGTTTTATTTGAGTTTCAAAGTAATAATCGGTTTTTATATTTCCTAAGACTATTTCCCAAAGACATTGTTTTAAGTTTATTTTCTTCTAATTGTTCCTTTTAGCTCAAGCTAATTTTTAATCAATATTTTTTTATGAACATTTTTGTTTCAAACTTAAGTTACGCTATAACTGATGAGGACTTAAGACAAGCATTTGAAGAATACGGAGAAGTATCTTCAGCAAAAGTTATTACTGACAAATTCACTGGTCGTTCAAGAGGCTTTGGTTTTGTTGAAATGTCTGACGAAAGCGGACAAAAAGCTATCGACGAATTAAATGGTGCTTCTTTCGACAAGAAGATTATCAATGTTTCTGTAGCTAGACCACGTGAAGACAAACCAGCAGGTGAACGTCGTTTCGGTAATAACAACAATAGATCAAGAGATAACAGAGGAAGGGGTTTCAATAATAATAATAGTAGTAGCTATTAGTATATTAACTCTTAAGATGTACAAAGGGAGGCTTTCAAGTCTCCCTTTTTTTGTTTTTCCAAAGTTTTTTCAAAAATAGTTTAAAGAAAAAAGACTAAAAACTTGCTAGTAACGAATTTTGTTGTATCTTTGCAATGTTTTATTTGAGTTTCAAAGTAATAATCGGTTTTTTATTTTCCTAAGACTATTTCCCCAAAGACGTTGTTTTAAGTTTATTTTACTCTAATTTTTTCTTTAGCTCAAGCTAATTTTAATCAATATTTTTATATGAACATTTTTGTTTCAAACTTAAGTTACGCTATCAACGATGAGGACTTAAGACAAGCGTTTGAAGAATACGGAGAAGTATCTTCAGCAAAAGTTATTACTGACAAATTCACAGGCCGTTCAAGAGGCTTTGGTTTTATCGAAATGTCTGAAGAACACGGACAAAAAGCTATCGATGAATTAAATGGTGCTTCTTTCGACAAGAAGATTATCAACGTATCTGTAGCTAGACCACGTGAAGAAAGACCAGCAGGTGAACGTAGTTTCAGCAATAACAATAGATCAAGAGATAATAGAGGAAGAGGTTTCAATAATAATAGTAGTTATTAGTATCTTAATTCTTAAGATTTATAAAGGGAGGCTTATTTTTAGTCTCCCTTTTCTTTTTTATATATCTTTGTAGTCGGAAATTAATAAAATTAAAGTCATATGGGTAACTCTACTCTAAATAATAGTAATATAAAAGTTAGTATTAATCTGCTTGCTAAGGAATACTTTAATGAAATAGTTGAGATTAGACGACATTTACATAGATGGCCAGAGCTTTCAAAAAAGGAATTTGCTACTTCTGATTTTATTTGTAGAGAGTTAGATAAAATGGAGTTGAGCTATAGAAGGAATATTGGGGGGAATGGAATAATGGGCTTTGTTGAAGGGAGTCGGGATAATGGGAAATGTGTTGCATTTAGAGCAGATATGGATGCATTGCCTATCAACGAAGAGAATAATCATGATTTTGTTAGTCAAAACCCAGGAGTTATGCATGCCTGCGGTCATGATATGCATATTGCTTCCTTACTTGGCACAATTAAAATATTAAAATCATTAAGCTATGAGTTTTCTGGTAGGTTTATGTTTATATTTCAGCCCTCAGAGGAAGAATATCCTGGTGGAGCTATCTCAATGTTAAATGATGGGGTATTTGATGAGGTTATTCCTACTGAGATATTCGCATTTCACTCTACTCCAGAGATGGAAACAGGTTATATTGGTGTAAAGCCAGGAAAGTATATGGCATCGACCGATGAGTTTTATATTGAGGTTGAGGGAAAAGGAGGTCATGGTGCTACCCCTGATTTGAATATTGACCCAATCCTTATTGCTTCACATATTGTTGTCGGATTGCAAAGTATTGTTTCAAGAAATGCTCAACCTACTACTCCAACCACTATTTCAATAGGTAAGTTTATAGGAAATGGTCGAACTAATATTATCCCAGATAAGGTAAATTTAGAAGGTATAATTAGAACCTTCGATGAGGATTGGAGAAAGGAATGCCATAGATTAATCAAAAGAATATCTGAAAATGTTGCTGAGAGCTTTGGAGGAAAGGCAAAGGTTTTTGTCGATTCGGGCTATCCTTATGTTTATAATGATATTGACTTGACTAAAAAAGCAATGAGTATTGCAAGAGAATATTTGTCAGAGGAAAAGGTTTTAGAGTTAAAGGAAAGGATGACTGCTGAGGATTTCTCTTATTTTGCTCAAAAAACTAAGGGTTGTTATTTCAGAGTAGGGACAAAGAAAAAGGATGAAGCCATTACTAATCTGCATACAAGTAAATTCGATATTGATGAAAAAAGTATGGAATTTGCCATGGGATTATCAGCCTTTTTAATAATATCCCTTCTAAAAGCTTAATTTCTTTAAGTATTTATTTGTCAGACTTAGAATTATCCTTAACTTTGCAGTATTATAAAGTGTATAAAATTGTGGAGTTAATCAAAATAAAGGATAAGGAATTTAAGAAATATATTTCAGCCAAAGAATTGGATGAAAGGGTAGTTGAGTTATCCCAAGAGATTAATAATGATTATGTTTCCAAGGAAATATTGTTTATAATCATCCTTAATGGTGCTTTTATGTTTGCTGCTGACCTTTTAAAGAGAATAAGTGGTAATCATAAAATTAGTTTTATTAAAGTTTCTTCCTATCAGGGGATTGAATCCTCAGGTAGTATAAATACCTTAATAGGATTGAATGAAGAAATTTGGAATAAGGATGTAATTATAATTGAAGATATAGTAGATACAGGAATTACACTTAGTAATATAATTAGGGATTTAAACTTAAAGAAACCAAGGTCATTGGAAATATGCAGTTTGTTTTTTAAACCTCAAAGTTTTAAGGCTGATTTTGATGTGAGATATAAGGGTTTTGATATTTCAAACGAGTTTATAGTTGGGTATGGGTTAGATTACGATGGCTATGGAAGGAATTTGTCAGAAATTTATCAATTAAAATAGGTTCAAACATAATAATAATACAATATGTTAAACATAGCACTATTCGGAGCCCCTGGAGCAGGGAAGGGGACACAATCCAAAATGTTAGTAGAGAAATACAATCTTACATATATTTCAACTGGAGATATCCTTAGACAAGAAATAGCTGAAGGAACGGAGATTGGGCTTGAGGCTAAAGATATTATAAATAAAGGAGGTCTTGTATCTGACGAATTAATTGTTCAGATAATTGAAAAGAGAATTGAAAATTCCACTACAACAGGAGGTTTCCTATTCGACGGTTTCCCAAGAACCGTTGTTCAGGCTTATATTCTTGAGGGGCTCCTTCATAGAATGAATAAAAAACTTCTTTGTCTTTTATCTCTTGAGGTTCCAAGAGATGTCTTAATTAAACGTATGTTAGACAGAGCCTCAATCGAAGGTAGAGAGGATGATAAGGAAGAGGTAATTCTTAATCGTTTTCGTGAGTATGATGAAAAAACTATTCCAGTTGCTGAATACTATAAAGAAAAGGGTATTTATCATGCAATAGATGGGATAGGAACTATGGAAGAGGTCTTTGATAGATTATCTTGCAAAGTTGAAGAGACCTTAGAGAGTGTGTATAGAAATATTGTTCTTTATGGTGCTCCAGGAGCAGGTAAGGGTACTCAAGCTAAACTATTATCTAAGAAATATGATTTGGTTTATATCTCAACTGGAGCTTTGATTAGAGAAGAGATTCAAAACGATACAGAAATTGGAAGAATTGCTAAGCCATATATGGAAAGAGGTGATAATGTTCCGGATTTAGTTGCAATTAGATTGATCGAAAGAAAGATTACCGAGAATATGAATGCTAAGGGATTTTTGTTTAAGGGTTTTCCCTCTTCTTATGTTCAGGCATATATTATGGATGGTATTCTTGAGAAACTTCATTCCAATGTTACCTGTATGATTGAGATGATTTCAAGTCCACTTCAATGTGTTAAGAGGTTAAATCAAAGAGGAAAGACAGATAAGAGAAGAGTTTATGATATGGATCCGGATATAATTATCCATAGGCTTGAAACATACGAGAAATCGGCTGCCAAGGTAAGGACATATTATCAAAAGAAGAATAAATACTATTCAGTTCCTGCTGATGCTCCTGAAGAAGATGTTTTTGAAACGCTTTGTGAGACAGTTGATATTGCATTAAAGAAATAAATATATAAATAGATAAATAATGAGTGCGAATTTTGTTGATTACGTAAAGGTAAATTGTAGAAGTGGAAAAGGGGGTGCTGGTTCGGCTCATCTTCTAAGAACAAGGGGTAATGCTAAGGCAGGACCTGATGGAGGAGATGGAGGAAGAGGAGGGCATATTATCCTTAGAGGGAATAAACAGCTATGGACATTACTACACCTAAAGTATACTAAACATATTATTGCCGAGGATGGAGAGTCCGGAGGTAAGAATCTTCTTCATGGGAGAAATGGTAAGGATATGATATTAGACGTTCCATTGGGAACTGTGTGTAAGGATTTCGAGTCTGGTGAGATTGATTGTGAGATTGTTGAAGATGGTCAGATGGTAATTATTGCTAATGCAGGAAGGGGAGGATTAGGTAATGACCATTTCAAATCCTCAACCAATCGTACTCCTCGCTATGCACAACCTGGAGAGCCTGGTCAAGAAGTTTGGAAGATATTAGAACTTAAAATCCTTGCCGATGTAGGTCTTGTAGGTTTCCCTAATGCAGGGAAGAGCACTTTATTAAGTGTTTTATCAGCAGCTAAACCTGAGATAGGGGATTATCCATTTACTACGCTTAAACCTAATTTAGGCATAGTAAAATATAGAGATGAACGTTCTTTTATTATGGCCGATATTCCAGGTATTATTGAGGGAGCATCAGTGGGGAAGGGATTAGGACTTAGATTTCTTAGACATATAGAAAGAAATTCTATTCTTTTATTTATGATTCCTTGCGATACAGAGGATATACTAAAAGAATATAATATTTTATTAAATGAGCTTGAGAATTATAATCCTGAGTTGATGGTTAAGGATAGATTGATAGCTATAACCAAAGCAGACCTTTTAGATGAGGTTATGATTAAGCAAATGAAGGCAACTCTACCAAAGAACTTTAAATCTATTTTTATCTCCTCTGTCTCTCAAATGGGATTGATGGAATTGAAAGATAGTATTTGGACCTTACTTAACGATACAGACCGACTTTAAAAACAGAGATATTAATGATTGAAACTCTAAATAATTTAGATACTCAGCTATTTATTTTCTTAAATAGTATAAGATCAGTTTTCTTTGATTATTTCTTTGGTTTCTTCTCACATAGTATTTGTTTTGCAATAGCGATAACATTCTCATTGATATTTCTTGGAATAAAGGAATTAAAGAAAAAATGGTGGGTCTTACTAATTTTAGTTGCTCTTAGTTTCTTGTTTGCTGATAGAATTTCCGTACTCTTGTTTAAGGATGTATTTGAAAGGCTAAGACCAAGCCATGCCCTTGAAAATATATATCTTGTAAAATTAAAAGGGATGGAATTAGTCTATGACCATAAAGGAGGATTATATGGATTTGTATCCTCTCATGCTGCTAATGCCTTTTCTCTTGCAACAATATTTATCCTAATAGGAAGAAAATACAAAATTTATGTAGTTTCTATTACTCTCTGGGCATTAATAATTGGATATTCCAGAATATACGCAGGAGTCCATTACCCTTTAGATGTAATTTGTGGTGGGATATTAGGAATAGTAATTGGATTACTTATATACTATATTTATAGATGCTTATTTGAAGCAAAACATATCAAAAATAAATAATGCTTATTTGACTTTTTATATCTTAAATCAATAAAAGTCTGTTTTCCCCGCGAGCTTATTAATATGTGGGGTAAAATAATGTTTTTTGGAGAATTATTCTTACTTTTGCATATTAATTCAGTGATATATGTATAACTTAATAAGGTTTTTAAAACGGTATTATTTCATATTTTTATTCCTTTTCTTAGAAGGAGTTTCAATTTATTTAATCTCTCAAAACTCTTATTACCAAGGTTCTTATATTACTGAAATTGCTAATGAAATATCTGGAAAAATTAATACTTACAATTCAAATATCTTTACATACTTTAATTTAGGCTCATCAAATAAAGCTTTAGTTAAAGAGAATGCAATGCTTAAATCCAAGATTAAAAACTCTTATATTAGTTATACTAAACAAGAATTTATCCATCAGGATACTATTTATAAACAAAGATTTGAATATATTGAAGCTAAGATAATCCAAAAATCAATTAATAAAAGAAATAATTATTTTTTGCTCAATAAAGGTAAGGCATGTGGAATTGAAAAGAATATGTCGGTTATCTGTCCACAAGGTATAATTGGTGTAGTTATTAATGTTTCAGAAAACTTCTCATTGGTCATGAGTGTACTTCATCAGGACTCAAGAATAAATGTGAAAAATACAAGAACTCTTATTACAGGCACCTTGCTTTGGGATGGAATAAATTATTCAAAAGGAAGAATAATCGATATACCTTCGTCTATTCCATTAAAAATTGGAGATACAATTGCTACAAGCGGATTTTCAAAAGATTTTCCAGAAGGAATAATGATTGGAAAGATTACACATTTTAAAATGGATAAGGGAAGCGGTTTTTATGATGTGGATATTAAATTCTCAACGGATTTTAATCGTATTGAGCATGTGTATATTGTAAAGAATTTTTTCAAAACCGAACAAGAAACACTTTTAAAGGAGATTAAAGATGAGTAAAGATATAACAAAAAGTCTATTCCATTTTATACTGATAGCTTTATTTCAGGTATTTGTTCTTAACCAAATCCACCTGTTTGGTTTAATCAATCCTTTAATTTATATATGGTTTATTATTTTACTCCCTATAAATACTAAGAATTGGGTAGTATTAATCAGTAGTTTTGCAATAGGGTTAGCTATAGATGTTTTCGAAGGGCAGATGGGATTTCATTCTTTAGTAACTGTTTTTATGGGTTTTATCAGACCTGTCTTTATAAGTATTTTCTTTAATAATAAAGAGACAGACGAATTAACAAGACCTTCAATATCTCAGATGGGAATTGCCAGATTTGTTCCTTTTATTTTTATTTTTATATTTATTCATCACTTTCTTTATTTTACTCTTGAAATATTCACTTTCTCAGAATTCTTTTTGACCTTGTTGAGAATATTACTTAGTTCAATAACTACATCTATTCTTATTGTCTTATTAGATTTATTATTTATAAGAAGAAGGAATTAGCCTATTCTTCTTTACGATAAAAATCCCATTTACTCCCTTTAAGTTCATTAGGGTCTAACTTTTGTTCATCAAACCCTTTTGAGTTTAGTTTATATAATTTCTTCTTACTAATTTCTTTAAGCCTTATTTTTGTATTTACGAATACAAGTATTATTATAAAGATAATCAGAGTAGAGACTAATACTGCAAATAATAGGGTATCAAGCTCTGAAGAAGTAAAAACATTACTATTTATATAAATCCCATTATGAATTAATATTCTAAAGAGGATAATAATAAATAATAAGATAATAGAAATTCTTATTCTCAACCTAAGAGTGAAATTTCTCGATTTTTTTGCTGAAGTTTCAACATGAAGGTTTATTCTTGAAAGTTTGTATGAGAAATATAGACCTATTAAAAATGAAAACAGGCTTAATGAGAATTCATTAATACTGAATTTTGGAGTTATCCAAAGCAAAGATAATGGGATTAAACTAATTAAAGGGATTAATATTTTTGTTTTTATAGAGTCTTTTAAATTATCCTTATGAGGGTCGAAAAAATATTTTAAGGTAGGGGTGAAAATAAATACGCTTAAAAAAGCGAGGAATACATTAATAATAATAACTATAATCTTTAATATCAAACTTGGATAAGTTATTTTGAGAAAATCAGAAACGAGATTAGAAGCCCATAGATTATAGATATGCCCAAAGATAAAATCCCCAAATATTCTATTTACAGAAAGAAATGCTATCCAAAAACAAAGCAATGAAAGTAATTTATTTTTAAAGAATTTGGTGCCAACAAGAGATAATAATGCTAAAGATAGTAATATTAATGGGGAGAAAGAAAAAATAACCATTGGATTTTCTGGAAGACTCCAAAACAAATCCTTACCTGAAACAGACTTTTCAAAATCGACTCCATAAATGCCTATTGGGAAAGAAAGATTATGAGTAAAGGCTATAAATGCAGTGGAGAATATTGAAACATAAAGAACAAATATATATGCTATAAATACAATAAAAATACTTGAAATAGCATCATTCCAAACTCCTTTATAGCAGAAACTTCTTTTTCTCATAATTTAATAATCAATAATTACCTTATCTCCATTTATACCAGAATGTATTTTCCTTCATCTGAGTTTTAAGTATTATTTTTATCTCAGTTATCATAAAGATAAAAATCTTCAACTCTCTATCCCTAAACCATTTTTCTCCCTCAATAACTCCTCTACAAGCTGAAGCAAAATTAATATAGAACTCATCATTTTTATTTTCAATCCACTCCACTGCCTTTTTTTCTCCATCTATTGCGTTGGAAAGTATTGCCAAATGAGTATAACCCTGAGTAAAGAGAAATTTCAATGCCTCTACATCTCCTCTTACAGCATTTGAAAAAGCAGCTAATTCTTTATACTCTCCCTCTACAAGAAACTTGAAAAACACTTTATCCCCTTGTAAAGCCTTTACAAGAGCAATGAGAAGTTTTACATCATACTCATACAAGGGGATTTCTTTGTTTTTCATATTATTTTAACTTCAAAACAATTATCTTAACTTTACATTAAGCTTATCTTCGAAGGCTTTTATTAATTTATTCATTACTCCTTCAATTTGCTTATCGTTTAAAGTCTTATCCTTATCTTGTAAAACAAAGCTCAAAGCATATTGTTTTTTACCCTCAGGCAATTTATCCCCTTGGTAAACATCAAATAGGTTAATATCCTTAAGTAATTTCTTTTCGCTTTGGAATGCAAGCTTAGATAAATCTTCAAAACTTATATTCATATCCATAACAAGTGCAAGGTCTCTTCTTACTTCAGGGAATTTTGCAACCTCTTGGTATTTGATATCCTTATTAGAAATAGCCTTAAAGATTAAATCCCAATTAAAATCAGCAACAAATACATCTTGCTTAATATCGAATCCTTTTAGTAAAGGAGTTGATACCTTGCCAATATATAATACTCTCTTTTTATTATCTCTATGAATTAACTCTATACCAGAATTTAATATACCAAGACTTGATTCTTGCATAATAAAACGAGAAGAATCGATTCCCAATCTTTCTAATATATTAAATGCAATATTCTTTATATAATAGAAGTCAAGCTTTGGAGATTTTTCTATCCACGACTCACCAGCTCTGTTCCCGGTTACGCATAGGATAAGATGTTTCTCTTCATTATATCTCTTTTCTACATTCTCGTTATCTGAGTTTTCTAAATTCTTAGAGTAAACATTTCCAAACTCAAATACTTTAATATTTCCTACCTTTCTGTTTAGGTTATATGCAAGAGTTTCTAAACCTCCGTAAATCAAACTTTGTCTCATTACCCCAAGGTCCTTACTCAATGCATTTAGAATATTAACCGAGGTTTCCATTGGGTAATCATTATTATTCTCATAATAAGATGTCTTTGATAGAGAATTATTCATTATTTCAAAGAAACCATTTGATACTAATAAATCGGAAATAGTATTTTGAATCTTTTCAGAGTTTGGTTTCTTTTCGTAAGATATTGAGGTTTTAATATTCTGACTTATCTCTATATTATCATATCCGAAAATTCTAATTACTTCTTCAATTACATCACATTCCCTTAACACATCAACCTTATAAGTTGGAATAGATATTTTTAATATTCTATTCTCTGAAGATAAGATTTCAAAACCTAAGGCAATAAGAATCATCTTTACAGTATCCTCTGGGATTTTTCTTCCAATCAATATTTCCATATTATCAAGGCTGAAATCAATTACAGGATTCTCTACCTTGTTTGGATATATATCTATAATCTCAGAGCTTATCTCTCCCCCAGCTACTTTCTTAATTAAAAGGGCTGCTCTTTTTAATGCATAAATAGTCATATTAGCATCGTTTCCTCTTTCAAAACGGAAAGATGCATCAGTCTTTAGATTATGATATTTAGAAGCCTTACGAATTAATACTGGATTAAAGCAAGCGCTTTCAAGGAAAATACTCTTTGTTTCTAAGCTAACTCCTGAGCCTATTCCTCCATAAATGCCACCCATACAAAGAGCCTTATCAACATCACAAATCATTATTTCTTCTCCATTTAGCTTTCTTTCTACATTATCTAAAGTAATAAAACTCTCATCTTTATCTCTTTTCCTAACTTCTATCTTATTGCCTTCTATTTTGTCTAAATCAAAAGCGTGTAATGGTTGTCCATTTTCAAACATTAGATAATTAGTAATATCAACTATATTATTAATTGGTTTAATACCAATTGTTCTAAGTCTTGAAGCAAGCCAATCTGGAGAATCTTTAACCTCTATATTAGAAATAGTAATTCCTGAATATCTTGTGCAAATACTATTATCGATAGTTATTTCTACATTCTGAGAATTATTATCAATCTTAAAATCTCTTACACTTGGCATAGACAATTTAATATCCATAGATTTTTGAACCTGCAAAAGAGCTGCTAAATCTCTTGCAACTCCAATATGAGAAGCTGCATCGCTGCGATTAGGAGTAAGCCCTATTTCAAAAACATAATCTTCCTTGATATTTAGATAATCTTTAGCTGGAGTGCCAGGAATTGCATTTTCATCTATAACCATAATCCCATCATGATTATTACTTAATTGAAGCTCAGCCTCAGAGCAAATCATACCCTCAGAAGCAACGCCTCTAAGTTTAGAGCGTTTAATCTCAAAATACTCCTCATCGCTGGTATAAATCTTAGCTCCAATTGTCGCAACTATTACCTTTTGTCCCTTATCCACATTTGGAGCACCGCAAACTATATTCAAAACCTCATCTCTACCTACATCAACAGTTGTGATATGCAAGTGATCGCTATCAGGATGCAATTCACAAGTCATTACCTCTCCAACTAAAAACTTTTCTAATCCACCCTTTACACCATCAACTCTTTCCATCCCCTCTACCTCTAATCCACAAGAAGTAAGTAAATAAGAAACATTCTCAGCACTTAAATCAGTACCCACATAATCCTTTAACCAATTATACGATATCTTCATAAGAAATAATATATTTAAATTCAATCTACAAAGTTAAGGAAAAAATAAGTAACCTTTGATACTAATGAGATAAAATCAAGAATAAAACAAATGGAATCAAGTTCCTTTTCAATATAATGCCATTATATCGTAAGAATAATGCCATTAAATGACAAGAATAATGGCATTATATTGGGCATTTAATGGCATTATATTAAAATAGAATCAAATTCCATTAGTTTGAAATCAAAAAAGAAAAAGCCATAATCAAAATCGACTATGGCTTTTCTTTTATTTTGAAGATTGTTTTCTTACTTTGTTCTTCCTGGATATACTTTTAATGCTTCTTCAAGACATTTAACCGCAGATTTTAAATCCTCTATGCATAAGCAATAGGTTATTCTTGCTTGAGTATAACCTTTTTCAGGACTTGAATAGAATCCTGTAGCAGGTGCAAGCATAACTGTTTCTCCATTATAACTGAATTCTTCTAATAACCATTGGCAGAATTTATCGCTATTATCGATAGGAAGTTCTATCATTGTATAGAAAGCTCCCTTTGGTTTAGGGCAGAAACATCCGTCAATATTATTAATTGCTTCAACTAAGAAATTTCTTCTTTTATCGTACTCAGCACTCACTTCTTGGAAATAAGAATCAGGGGTATCTACTGCAGCTTCAGCAAATATTTGACCAAAATAAGGTGGGCAAAGTCTTGCTTGAGCCATACGCATAGCAGCTGACATTACCTCTTTATTTTTTGAAACTATTGCTCCAACTCTTGCTCCACAAGCACTATAGCGTTTTGAAACAGAGTCAACCAATACTACGTTATTTTCAATCCCCTCAAGTTGCATAACAGAAAAATGTTCTCTTCCATCATAGCAGAACTCTCTGTAAACCTCATCTGCAAATAAATATAAATCATGTTTTTTTGCAAGAAGAGCAAGAACGTCCAATTCGTCCTTAGAATAAAGGTAACCTGTTGGATTATTAGGGTTACATATCATTATAGCACGCGTTTGTGGAGTAATTGCTTTTTCGAAATCCTCCATCTTTGGTAGAGAAAAACCATCCTTAATGCTTGAAGGTATAGTCTTAATCACAACATCCGATTGAATAGCGAATGAATTATAATTAGTGTAGTATGGCTCAGGGATAATAATCTCTTCTCCCTTATTCAAACACACTGAAAAAGCAAACTGTAAAGCTTCTGAACCTCCATTTGTAATGATAATATCATTCTCTGTTACATTGATACTGTGTTTTTGGTAGTATCCTGCAAGTTTTTTCCTATATGAAAGATTTCCGGCAGAGTTAGTATATTCGACTACACTCATATCAGCTTTCTTCATTTCTTCTATTGCTCCCACTGGGGTTAGGATATCTGGTTGTCCTATATTTAAGTGGTGTATTTTAATTCCCCTCTCTTTTGCAGCGTCAGCAAAAGGAACTAATTTTCTAATAGCTGATGCAGGCAATTTCTTACCTTTTTCTGAAATTTGTGGCATAAAAATGATTTTTGTTATTGATAAACTAATTATTTAGTTCTCGCTTTGCACAACTTTTCCTGTAATTCTAAGTACTACTCTATTTTTTGTAGCATTGGATTCAACTGTAACTGTTTTGTTGATTGGTCCTACGCTTGCTGTGTTATATTTAACTGTTAAAGTGCCGCTTTGTCCTGGCATAATTGGTTCTCTACTCCATGAAGGAACAGTACAACCGCATGATGAACGAACATTTGATAATACTAATGGTGCTTTGCCAGTATTAGTGTAAGTAAAGGTCGTTTCTCCATTACCGTTTCTTATCACCGTTCCGTAGTCATGAACTTCTTTATCAAATTTTATCTCAGCCTGAGTTCCATTAGGTTTTGATTGATTATTGTTAGGTGTTTGAGCCTGAAGACCAAGGAATAGTCCAAAGGTTAGCATTAATGATAAAATAAACTTTTTCATGTCTATAAGATTTTAATTTATTAATTTGTTTGTTTAATTGTTCTTGTTTGTTACAAAAACCATACCATTATTCTTTTTATCTTTATATAGTATAAGGTATTGTATTAATATTATCTATTTACCAACAGCTTAAAAGTATAAAAAGTAAGGTGCAAAGTTACACATTATTTTCAATCCGTTGGAAACTACAGTGAATATTTTTTTATCTTTGCAACTTATAACGAATATAATTAATAGATATAAACGATAGATATTATGGATTATTATGTACATCCAAGCTCTGTTATAGACGAGGGTTCTCAAATAGGAAAAGGAACAAAGATTTGGCATTTTTCTCATATTATGAGTGGTGCTATAATTGGAGAGAATTGTAATATAGGACAAAATGTAGTTGTTTCTCCAGATGTTGTATTAGGAAATAATGTTAAGGTACAAAACAATGTTTCGATTTATACAGGAGTAATATGCAAGGACGATGTATTTCTTGGTCCAAGCTGTGTATTTACAAATGTTATCAATCCTCGCTCTGCTGTAAATAGAAGAGATAGTTACTTAAAAACAATAGTTGGGCAAGGAGCATCAATAGGGGCTAATGCAACCATTGTTTGCGGTAACGATATTGGAGATTACGCATTTATTGGAGCAGGAGCTGTAGTAACAAAATTCATTCCTGATTATGCTCTTGTAGTAGGGAATCCTGCTCGTCAAATTGGTTGGATTAGTCAATATGGACATAGATTAGAGTTTAAGGATGGTATTGCAATTTGTCCTGAATCGAATCAGGAATATAAATTAGAAAACAATAGAGTTGTAAGAATAAAATAAAAAGAGTTTAAATGAAGAATTTTGGAATAATAGGAGTGGCTGGATATATTGCTCCTCGTCACCTTAGAGCTATTAAAGATACTGGAAATAACTTAATAGTTGCACTTGATAAATCAGATACTGTTGGGATAATGGATTCATATTTCCCTAATAGCTCTTTTTACACTGAGTTTGAGAGATTCGATAGATATGTAGATAAGATAAAACATACTGAGAAAAAATTAGATTATATTTCTGTTTGCACTCCAAACTATCTTCACGATTCTCATATTCGTTTTGGTCTTAGAACTCAATGCGATGTTATTTGTGAAAAACCTCTTGTGCTTAATCCATGGAATATTGATGCTATTAGTATGATGGAGAAAGAAACAGGAAAGAAAGTATATAATATACTTCAACTTAGACTTCATCAAGCAATTATTGATTGGAAAAAGGAAATCGAAAATGGACCAAAGGACAAGGTTTATGATGTTGATTTAACTTATATTACGTCAAGAGGAACATGGTACTATACTTCTTGGAAGGGAGTAACAGAGAAAAGCGGGGGAGTAGCTACTAATATTGGAGTTCATTTCTATGATATGCTTTCTTGGATATTTGGAGAGATTAAAGAGAATATTGTTCATGTATACCAGCATGATAGAGCTGCAGGTTTTCTTAGATTTGAAAAAGCAAGGGTTAGATATTTTATGAGTATTAATGCAGACACCCTTCCTCAACAAGCAATATTAGAGGGTAAGAGAACTTATCGTAAGATTGAAATGGAAGGAAAAGAAATTGAGTTTAGCGAAGGCTTTACAGAATTACATACCGAAAGTTATAGACAAATACTTGCAGGCAATGGTTTCTCGCTTGAGGACTCAAGACAATCTATTCAAATTGTAAGTGATATTAGAAATTCTAAGCCTGTAGGATTAAAGGGCGACTACCACCCTTTAGCTAAATTGGAATTAGCACCTCATCCGTTTAAGATTTAGTGCTAATTTTTATTATTTAGATTTTTATTTCTTTAAATCTTTATATTCCTGATTAAGGCCTTTGATAATTTCCTTAGTGATATCAAGGCCTTGATCTGCATATAGTACAGAGCTTGAAACATAGCTCTTGGAAAGAATTATATTGAATTTTTTATTCTTAGAATTATAATCCTTGATAAATGCATATACAGAATTTAAAAGTTTCTTATTGTCTTCCACTTGACGCTCTTGTAATTGGCTCATCATCCTTTGTTGAACCTCTGGAAGCTCTTGTTGTCTTTTCATCAAATCCTCTTCTTTTCTTCTTTGTTCTGTAAGAGTAAGTTTATCTCCAGTTTTTTGATAGTTTTCAAAATCAGTTTGAAGTTTCCTTAATTGACTTTCATAGCTTGATTCTAATTGTTTTTGATATGATTTTAAGCCTTGTTCCAAATCCTTTGCATATTCATATTGTAACATAATTGAATCAGTATCGACATACGCAATTCTAAGTTCTCCATTTTGGATAATAGGAGTTGAGGAATTATCATTACTTATATTATTCCCCTTGAAAATAAAGAGGGTTATAACTACTATTACACCAATCAAAGAGAGTACAGAAATAAAACTGAATATCTTTTGATTCTTACCTATTTGCTTTGTTTTATTTTTAATAAACTCTTGATTCTCTTCTTGAATATTACTTATCTCTTCTTGAACATTATTCATTTCTTCTTGCATCTTTCTTCTTTGTTTTATTAATTAAGCTGGCAAAATTAGATATAATTATTGGAATATTAAAATCCAGGTAGCTGGAAATATAAAGTTGGGATTAATAGTAGCCATCCAAGCACTACCATAAAGAGAATAAATTTCCATGCCCATTTAAACCATTTTGCATAAGGAATACGAGCAATACCAAGTACTCCAATCAATACTCCAGAGGTAGGAGTAATAAGGTTAGTGAAGCCATCTCCAATATGGAAAGCTGTTACTGCCGATTGTAGAGATATTCCTGCAATTGTAGCAACTTCTCTAAACATTGGCATAAGCATAGCAGCCTTGGCAGTTCCTGAGGTAATAATTGCATTTAATATTGATTGGAAACCATACATTAGACTTAATGCTCCTAATTCTCCTGAGGAATTAATTGAATTTGAAACAGAATTTAAAAATGTATCGATGATTTTACCATCTTCTAAAACAACAATAATTCCAGAGGCTAAACCTACGACAAGAGCTGCAGAAAGCATATCCTTTGCCCCATCAATAAAGAGTTTTGATATTTCCGAAGCATTCTTTCCCAAAGCCATCCCTGTTGCAATTGCCATAAAGAAAAACAATGCAGCAATATGAACAAAGTCCCATTCAAACATCATCACACCTACAATTAGATATACTATTGTAAAGATTAGAATAAATAGACAGAAAAACTGAACACTCTTCTTAACCATCTTATATCCAATAAGGATAAAAACAATTGTAAGAATAAGCATAAATATATAAACAGAAAGCATAGAATTATCTCTTAGATAATCTAAGCCTATATTTATTGTGTAAACTATTAGTATAATACTTGAAAGGATAAAGCTTAACCAAGTTCCTTTATTTGATTTTATTGGTTCAATCCTTGATGCATTTTCATGATTCTTTCTCCAGTACTCATCCTCAGCGTACATTATCGATTTTTCTGGATTTCTTTTAATCTTTCTTGCATACCAAAGCACAAAAGCTATCCCAATAAAAGTAATAAAAAACCAAATCACTAATCTATATTCAATTCCGCTAAACATTTTTATCCCTGCAATATCTTGAGCAATACCTAAGGTAAATGGATTAAGAATACATCCTGCAAAGCCCAATCCTGCTGCTAAGAAACACATACAAACCCCTACAATGGAGTCATAACCCATACTAATTGCTAATGGGACAAAGATAATTACAAAGGCAATAGTTTCCTCACTCATTCCAAATATTGCTCCAAAGAGACTGAAAATAACCATTATAAATATTATAATTAGATTATTCACCCCTATCCATTTCAGGACTCTAAACCTCTCTAATTTATTTGAATGATTTAAGAACGACTGCACTCCCATATCAATAGCCTTACTCTCATTTAGTATCCAAAAAGCACCTCCTAAAATCAATAAGAAAGCAATAATACCTGGAGCTTTTTGAAATCCTTTAAAGAAGGCCGACATTATCTCCCAAGTCTGAGGGCTTTGGTCAACACTATGATAAGAACCTGGAATAATACTATTTATCTCCTTACCGCTATCAGTAAGTTTTATCTCTCTTAGAAATTCTCCCGCAGGAACGAACCAAGTAGCAATTGCAGCCAGAGCAATTAGCGAGAAAATAATAACGTAAGTGTGAGGCACCTTTTTAAACATAAGCAATAAATAAGTCTATTAATAAATAAAACCAGCTCGCAAAAATACAATAATAAATCAAAATAGAAAATACGAACCTCGCTTTGATATTAAAACAAGGCTTTTTAACCTCTTCTTAATTAACATTTGAGTTAAGAGAAATAACTCTTGATTCTAAAAAAATGTAATTTGATTCTATTTTCGTAGAATCAAGAGTTAGTTTTCTGTAATTTGATTCTATTTCGCTGTAATCTGATTCCATTTTAGTTTTTCAAATACTTGGCTTCACCTTTTTGTTTTATTTGATATACTATTCCTATTAGGATTAATAGAATTGATGAGAATAGAGATATGCGAGCGATATAGTCGCCGTATTTTACGTAGAAGGTTAGTTTGTTTTGGGGGATGAGAGATTCTTTTATTACATCCACTTCCCAGAATTTGGTTTGATGTATTACTTCTCCCATTGGGTCAATAAAACTTGAAATTCCAGTATTGGCACTTCTTGCAATAAAACGACGAGTCTCAATTGCTCTAAGTTTTGCATAGGCTGCATGTTGTTTATAGCCTTGAGTATCTCTCCACCAAGAATCATTAGTAATAATAAATACTAAATTAGCTCCTTGGCGAACCTTTCTTGCTAAATATTCTCCATAAACCGACTCATAGCAAATTGAAGGAATAACCTTTACTCTATTTGAATCATCAGAGAATAAAGGTTGATTATTATCAACTCCCAAAGTGCCAACTGGAAGATTGCCAAGTGAAATAGCAAAATCCATTACATGTTTAATATACTTATAAAAAGGCATTTTTTCAACCCCTGGAACTAATTTCCTTTTGTGATATACCTCGTAATAATAGTTCTTCTTAATATTGATTGCAGAATTATAAGCAGAATAATAAGGTTTTGGAGCACCAGTGATATCTCTTGAAGCATAGGTTTTTTCGTTTTCGTCTTGAAGTTTATAAGTAAAAGCACCTGTTATCCACTGAGCCTTATCATATCCCATTAGAAATTCACTTAATAAGTAAAGGCTTTCGGAGTTTTCTATACCATCTTCCCAAATTCTCTCTTCCAGAGTCCCTTCTGGGCATATAATAAAATCAGTATTATTATCTGTCTCTTTAGAAGCAAGTGAGGTAATAAGGTCTAATATCTCAAAATTGCTAAGCATCTTCTCCTTATCATAAGGTTCTAAATTAGGTTGAATTGCAATTACATCCACAGGGATATTATCCTCTACCTTATATCTATTTGAAATAATCAAAGAAAGTAGAATTGGGAAAGCAATTACTAATGCGAAGGATGAAATATTAATCAATAAAGACTTTTTTGAATTAACTAATAAAGAGATTTTCTTAGAAGAAGACTTAGAAAAGGTAATTGACTTAAGAGTTTTAAATCCAAAATAATTAGCAATTAAAATCCAAAGACTACCTCCGAAAATCCCAGTATACTCATACCATTGTATCAATGCTGGATAATCAGCAAAACCATTGCCAAGGCTCATCCAAGGCCAGGTAAGCTCCCAATGATGATGAATATACTCAATACTAATCCAAATTATAGGGAGGAGAAGAAAATTATCCTTTTCTTTGAAAACAACTCTTTTTATAAATGAATATAACTGAAATGCAAATGCAAATATAATTGCATTAAATACAGGAGCAAACAATCCAAAGAGAGTTGCGTAGCTTATCCAATAAGTTGTTAGGATATTCCACAGCAAGAGTCCAAAGAAAGAATATGTAAAAACTGAAAACTTAGGAAAATCCTTTCTATTCTTAGAAATAAAATCCTCTACAAAGAATAAGGGGATTAAAGAAAGAAAAAGAAAAATAGGGAATCCAAAAGTAGGCCATGAAATAAAAAGTAAAAGACCCGAAAGTAGAGAAGTAAATAATAGAATTAATTTAGTTTTATATTTCTTCATAGCTGTTTTGTTTAGATTATTAATTATAGATTATAAAGTCCATCTTAATATCAAATTCTTCCATTGGGATTGAATCAAAGACTTGAAAAGGAAAGCATACTCCTACTTTAATAGCCTTTGAGTTATGAAGAAGTTTATCATAATAACCTTTCCCTCTCCCAACTCTATTGCCATTTTTATCAAAACCAATCCCAGGAACAAGTATTAAATCAATATTCTCAAAATCATTAAAAACCTCACCAATGGGTTCAAGTATTGAAAATGCTTCTCCCTTTCTCATTGTCTCCATTCCCTTAAACTCTCTAAGTAATAGAATGTCATTTTCAACACAAGGAAGCAATATTCTCTTTTCTTTATACCAAGAAAGAATAAAATCATGGGTAAAGACCTCATCGGGCATTGACCAATAGAAGGCAATAGTATGAGAATTTATAAAATAGTCTTTATTGACAAGAGATAACATAATCTTCTTAGAAATCTCTTTCTTCTTTTCAAGACTATATTCTTTCTTCTTTTCTTTTACAATTTCTCTTATTTTCTTTTTTTCTTCATTAATACTCATAATCGACCTTGTTATTATTTGTTTAGAATAGAATAGCAATTCTATAAGTTATAAACGAAAGTATCCAAGCAAGAGTTGTAGTGTAAAAAGCAAGGAAGAAAGCCCATTTCCATTTACCACTTTCCCTGCCTACTGCAGCAAAAACTCCCATACAAGGGAAGTAAATCAATACAAAGACCAAGAAGCTTAATGCAGAAGCATGAGTAAAGACTGGCTGAACAACGCTGATAGTACTAACAATAACCTCCTTTGCTCCAAAGCCTGATAAAAGACTAATCCCTATCTTCCAGTCAAACCCTAAGGGTGCAAGAATAGGCTCGATAAATCTTCCAAAATAAGCTAAGAAAGAAGTATCAGGACTGTCAACTGTTGGGTAATTCATTAGAAACCAAATGACAATTGAGGATATAAGGATTATTCCTCCCATCTTTTTTAAATAATCCTTAGTATTAAACCAAAGGATGCCAAGAGTGGTTTTAATAGTAGGGATTCTGTATCGTGGCAATATCATTTTATACTCTGCACTAAGAGTTTTGAGAATAGTCTTTTTAAATACAAATGCAAATAAAACTGCAAGAAGTATTCCTAAGAGATAGAGTAAGCAAAGGATTAGCACTGCATGCTCAGGGAAAAAAGTGCCAATAATAAGAATATATACAGGCAGGCGAGCACTACAGGACATAAAAGGAATTATCAACATTGTCAATAGTCTGTCTTTTTTATTCTCGATTGTTCGTGTAGCCATAATAGCTGGGACATTACAGCCAAAGCCCATAATCATAGGTACAAAACTCTTACCATGAAGCCCCATACCATGCATTAACTTATCCATAAGATAGGCTACCCTTGCCATATAGCCAGTTTCTTCCATCAATGAGATAAAAAGAAATAGGATAAGAATATTAGGAAGGAATACCAATACCCCTCCAACTCCTTGAACTACCCCAAAGGAAAGCATATCAGAAAGGATTCCTTCGGAAACATTATTATTTAACCAATTGCTTACCCAGCTTACTCCATCCTCCATCCACATCATTGGATATTCTCCAATTTTAAAAGTGGCAAAGAACATAAACCAGATAAAGAAGGCTAGCACAACATATCCCCAAATTCTGTGAACAAGGATTTGATCCAGCTTATTTGTTTTTATTTGAGAAACCATAGTCTAATAGGCTTTAGCATTTATACCATTTTCTATCAAAATATCAGCAAAGCTCTGAATCTCTTCCTTGGTCAATTTTTCTAACTCACTCTCAGGCGTTACTCTATCGATAGGATATAACATAACGTATAAGGGTTTGATTTGTTTTATTATCTCTAACCATTTCTCAAACTCTTCCTTAGTAGTATTATCGATAATCTCACCATTATGCTTACCTCTAATTAATAGAGTTTGAATAATTGCTCTTGAACCAAACTCAATTAATCTCTGTATTATCTTATCAAAGTTTACATTATTTGGATTTGTTTTACTTATTCGATAAAACATTTCCTTATTAGCAGAATCTAATTTAAGGATGGGATTATCAATTTTCTTAAGAGCATTAAAGACTCCATCATCAACAAGCCTTGTACTATTGGAAAGAACAGTAATTTTAGCATTTGGATAATACTTATCTCTAAGTATAATTACCTCATCTACTATCTCTGGAAACTCCGGATGAATTGTTGGTTCTCCATTGCCAGCAAATGTAATGGAATCAATATTTTGATTTTTATCCCTGAACTTCTTTAAGCTCTGCTCTAACTGAGAAATTATTTCTTCCTTAGAATGGAGATAATCCTTAGGTATAACTTGTGAATCTGGATTCCAACCACATTCACAATAAACGCAATTGAAATTACATAATTTTCTTTGGGTTGGAAGGACATTTAGTCCAAGAGAGTCGCCTAAACGTCTGCTTTTGATTGGACCGAATACTATATCTTCGAATAACATATTATTGTATATTTAAACTCTATTAAGCTTGCAAATATCATAAAAAAAAACTGAAAGAGGAAATTTATTCCCTAAATGGACTATTATAATAACAAAATAATGTAAATTTGCAGACTTTATAAGTTAGATAGTGATGAAATTAGAAGATATAATAAAGCCTATCAGTAATGATATTGATGATTTTAATAAGAAATTCAAGGAGACTATAAGTCTTGAAGGATTTTTTGTTGATGATATTTCTTCTCATATCTTTAACAGCACAGGAAAGAAAATTAGACCAATAATTAGCTTCCTATCTGCAAAACTAATGGGAGAAATTAATCAGATGACAATTAGAGCTACTATTATTCTTGAGCTACTTCATACTGCATCTTTAGTTCATGATGATGTTCTTGACCAAAGCGAGAAAAGACGTGGAGAAAAGTCGGTCAATTGGATATGGGGCAATAATTCCGCCATACTTTATGGAGATTTCTTGTACAGTAAGTGTTTAGAGCTAATTGAAACAAAAGAAGACTTTAGTTTAATGCCTCTTTACGCAAGAATTGGTAAGGAATTACCCCTTGGTGAACTTTTACAAAAAGAAGTTTCATTAAATGCTGACTATAGTTTAGAGTCCTATTTCAAGGTTATAGAAAAGAAAACAGCAACCCTAATGGAAGCCTCTGCACTTGTTGGAGCCTTGACGAATAATCAAGAGGGAGAGAAGAAAGAAGCGATTAAGGAATTTGGGAAAATGCTTGGAATTGCTTTTCAAATAAAAGATGATATTTTGGACTTTAGCCAAAAAGATATTGGCAAACCAATGGGAAATGATATAAGAGAAAAGAAAATCACCCTTCCTTTGATTTATTTATTGGAGGATTTGGATAATAATGATAAGCAAGATATGCTTAATGAATTAGCCAAGGAAGATAAGAGAAAAGAGGATATCCTAAGAATTATCGATATGATTAGATTAGGAGGATATTTGGATAAGGCAAATTCTAAGGTTGAGCAATATTCTCAAAAAGCCAAACAAGCTTTAAGTATTTTTGAAGATTCTATTTATAAGAATAGCTTAATTAAATTAGTTGATTACCTATTAAAAAGACATGTTTAATCTTTTTTATGGTATAGTATTTGATTGTAAAACAAAAACGATAATAAAATGAAAAAAACAATTTTAATCCTATTTATAAGTATATTGAGCTTTGGACAATTATCAGCTCAAGACACTGGTGCAAAGCTCCCAAACGTAACAATTAAAACCCTTGATGGAAAATCTATTAATGCTAATAGTTTTAATAATGACGGGAAACCATTCGCAATATGTTTTTGGGCAACATGGTGTAAACCTTGTTTAATGGAGTTAAATAATATGGCTGAGGTTTATGAAGATTGGCAAGAAGTGCATGGATTTAAGGTTTATGCTGTTTCGATTGACGATAGTAGAACTTCTTCCAAGGTTATGCCAATTGTAAATTCCTCTGCTTGGGGATACGATATTATCCTTGACCAAAATTCTGAATTAAAAAGAGCACTTGGAGTTAATAACCCTCCTCACACCTTTGTTGTTAACGGGAATGGAGAGATTGTTTGGCAACATGTTGGCTATTCTGTTGGGGATGAAGCAAAGCTTTTAGAAGTATTAAAGAAGGTTGCAAACAATCAACCACTTGACTAATCCATTAAAGTTTATAATAGATTAATATGAAGAAATTATTATTCCTTTTTAAGGGCTTAATTATATCACTAAGTCTTATTATTACCCCTAACCTTTTTTCACAAGGTATTCTTGGAGGAAAGGTTACAGGAAATTTCCAAATGGATGTTCAAGTTTCCAAAGAAGATTCAGTAATTGGAGCTGAGAAGGTAAATGAAAAAATTCTTAATAACGCATTTGGTAATATCCTTTATACAAATGGAGATTTTAGTGCAGGAATGCGTTTCGAGGCTTATCTAAATCCTATACTTGGGTTCGACCCAGAGTATAAAGGAGCAGGGATAGCTTATCGTTTTGCTTCCTATAAGAAAGATAATTTCGAGTTCACCTTGGGAAATTTCTACGAGCAATTTGGGAATGGACTTATTTTCCGTTCTTATGAAGAAAGAAACCTTGGGTTGGATAATGCGATGGACGGAATTAGAGTTATTGCAAGACCAATTGAGGGAATTACTCTTAAAGCTGTGATTGGAAAACAAAGAAAGTATTGGGAAAAGATATGGGAGAGCGATAATTACGGATTAATCAGAGGGATTGACGCTGAAGTGTCTCTTAATTCTATAATCAAACCTATGCAAACAAAAGCTTTACAACTTAGTTTAGGAGGAAGTTTTGTTAGTGTTTACCAAAAAGCTTCTCCAAAATATATTACTTCCACTGATGGTAGTCTTTATATAATGAAGATACCTGAAAATATTGGCTCTGCAGCTACCAGATTTAACCTTAACTATAAGAAATGGAACCTAAACGCTGAATATGCTTATAAGGGACAAGACCCTAATGCAGTAAATGGATATATCTATGCTCCTGGTAATGCACTATATCTCTCTGGAGGATATTCACAAAAAGGTCTTGGAATTAGCCTTTCTGCAAAGAGAATAGATAATATGAGCTTTAAGTCAAATAGGGACGAAACAGGAAATATGCTAAATGTTAATTATTTGCCATCACTTACTCGCCAACATGCATACTCCTTATTTGCTATGTATCCTTATGCAACCCAGGTTAATGGAGAAATGGGCTTGGCATTAGATATTATGTATAAGATTAAGAAAGATACTTGGTTGGGAGGAAAATACGGAACAGATGTGAAACTAAATGTTTCAAGAGTTAATTCTATTGATAAAGATTATGTTACACCTATTTCTACAGGTTCATATCAAGGAACTTTAGGTTATGAGTCTAATTTACTATCTCTTGGTAATGATATCTATTTCCAAGAAATTAACCTTGAATTAGGTAAGAAAGTGAATAAAGGCTTAAAATTAAATATTATGTATTCTCATCAAACATTCAACCCTATTGCTTTTGGTCATGAGGGGGATGAATTTGTTTATGCTAATATATTTGCATTGGATGCAACTCAAAAACTTGGAAAGAACTCCCTTAGAGGAGAGCTGCAATGGTTATTGACTGAACAAAACTATGGAGATTGGGCTAAGGGCGATTGGCTTCAAGCAACCTTGGAATATAATATTAAAGGGAATTGGTTCGTAGCTTTGACAGACCAGTGGAATTATGGGAATAAGTATCAGGAAAAGGTACATTACTATAATCTTGCTTGCGGTTATAATAAGGGGACTAATAGAGTATCCCTTAGCTATGGTAAACAAAGAGCAGGTATTATCTGTATTGGAGGAGTTTGTCGTCCGGTCCCTGCTTCAAATGGATTATTTATGACAATTACAAGTAGCTTTTAGTTAAGTAAAAAGTAAAAGGTAAAAAGTAAACGGTGAAAATTTTATGATTAAGATAATGAAGAATTTATTTTATATTTTAGTGGGATTATTATTCTTCTCATGTGAGAATTACACAGAGAGTGAGAGAATTGAAAAGGTTCCGTATATTACTAATCTCACAACTCCAATTACTAATAGGGAAAGCAAGCAAAGAGTATTATTAGAGGATTATACTGGTTGGAAATGTGTTAATTGTCCACGAGCTGCAGCTAAAGCAAAGGAACTAATTTCTAAATATAATACAAGCCTTGTGGTTATGGCTGTTCATTCAACAAGCTTTGCCACTCCAAATGCAATGAATAATAACGTCGACTTTAGAACAGAGTATGGAGAGAAATGGGCTAAGGATTTTGGTTGCAATGCTTTGCCTACTGGATTAATCAATAGGATTAAGTTTGGCTCTATCTATACAGTAGGAGATGGTTCCTGGGATAGCGAAATTCAAAATCAACTGAATAGCCTTGAACACGTAATGGATATACATCTTGGAAGAGATTATAGAGAGGAAGAAAATAATATTATCTTAAGTGTTGAAGCAGAATTTCTTCAAGGGATTGCTTACCCAACCAATATTAGTGTTGTTATGGTTGAGAGTGGTATTATTGGGGTTCAACTTAATAGCCTTTCAGAATATGGTCCAACACCAAAGATTGATGATTTTGAGTTTGAGCATGTTTTAAGAAAGAAAGGAATTATTGATTACCCATTAAGCTCTGAGTCAATAAGCTCTGGCACGAAAATTGCTAAGAACTATTTATTAGAGATAGACAACGATGTTCAAGATATTTCAAAATGTTCGATAATTGTATTTGTAAGCAATGCACTGACTAATCAGATTATTAACGTGAACGAAATTCATCTATAATTGTTGTATATCAAAGAAATTTATTATCTTTGCAACATTAAAACATAAACAACAATGAAAAAAATATATATTCTTTTTGCCTTTATCCTTGTAGTAGCCATAGGACTAAGAGCTCAAAACGTACAATTTAAGTACGATGGCAACGTAATTGGAGACACAATAAACTTTGAATTAGAGGATAGCGAAGGTCTTCGTACCGACTTTATCCACTTCACTAATATTACCATGACTCCAAGAACAGTTTTAGTACAATTGCATCGCAAAATCATGGCAACAGATGCTGATTTATTAATGTGTTTCAATGGCAATTGCCTCCTTGACACCATTAGCACAACTCCACTTGCCTTAGAACCAGGAGTAGAATTTACAGAATTTGACCTTCAATACATGTATTTCAATAAAGAAACCTCTATTGGAACATTAAATATCTTAGATGCAAGCACAATGGACGTAATAGCAAGCTTTACTGCTCGTTATATCGACAAAACAGTATCATTACCAAAGCCATTGAAAGAAAATACAATACTAAGTGCAGAGGTTTATCCAAACCCAGTAGCAAATAATGCAAGCATTAAATACAATCTCCCTTCCAATTACAATAACGCAAAAATTGTAGTAAGAAATATGGTAGGAGCAGTAGTAAAAACCTTTGATATCAATACCCCAGGGCAAGGAAAAGTACAATTCTCTACCTCTGACCTACAAAATGGAGTATATTTCTATTCAATAATATCAAATGGAAAGAACCTAACCACAAAGAAAATGATAGTTAAGAAATAAATTATCCTTAGTCTAAGAAACTAAACTCAAGAAATCCATGTTCCAAAAAAGAACATGGATTTTTTTACGCCGAAACTTTCAAAAGATACGCCGAAACTGGCTTAATGGACATTTTTTAATGGTTTTACCCTTCGTTTTATCTTATGGACACTAACTTTGCGTCACATTCATTGTGGAAAAGAATTAACCTAAATATATTTGTACAAGTGGCTAAGCGATAGAAATGGAAAATTTTTTAGATTGAAAGGGTTTTATTGATGGGGTTTTTAAGGCATAGGAGAGTTCAGAAAATATAAAAAGATTCTGAAGAACAAAAGTGGGAAAATAAAAGCCATTAAAATGTCTATTATTCCTAATTTTTATTCCTTAAATCAATGATATTTTCTTCTTCAAAAAGGACTAAGTCCTTAGGGTCGGAGGACTTAGTCCTTTAGGGTGGAGGACTTAGTCCTTGGGTGTAAAGGACTAAGTCCTTTTTGGGGGTGGGTATGTGGTTGAATTTTAGAGTATTTAACCTATGGTTTTGCCTTGTGGTTACTATTTTTGCATCAAATGAAAGTTCATGATAAAAAAGTGCATTTACTGCGGAAAAAGAAGTTAATTGATGGGTTTTTAAATGCTTAAGAGGATTATAAAAATATCAAAAGGGCGTTGAAAAACAATCCGCAAATGAGCAAAATAAAATCTAATAAATAACAAAAGTGGAAAAATAAAAACCATTAATAATGTTCATTACTACTATATTACGGAGAAGAGGACAACAAAAATTTCCCCAATTGGGATTCCCCATTTTTCAAAGATTTGAAAGAATAAAAGTAAAATATTACATATTAAAAGTAAAATACTATATTTGCAATAAATAAAAGCACAGATATTTAGATACTTTATTTACACAAACAATAAAAATTATGGAAAATCAATTTGAAGAAAAATTACAACTCTGGTTAGAAAAAGTAGTTGAACAATGCAATACATTAGGAGAAAAAATCAATTTGGATTATTATCCCTTTCAATGTGCAAAGTCAAGTTTAAAAAAAAATGTTGATTTATTAATTATTGGAGCAAATCCAGGAGGACAAAACCCTTTTAAGAAAAGAAATACTGAACAACTTTTCAACTCTGTTGACGGAATAAATAATGCTTATATTGGAGAAGCAAATAATGATAGATGGAAAATCAATAAACCTATTTTAGAAATTTTTAAAGAGCCAAAACTATATAGCGTTTTAGAAAAAGCAATAGTAATGAACACTGTTTACTTTGGTACTGTCAAGGCTATTGACCTTTCAACACGAAAAGAAGCAATTGAATGCTGTAAAGAATTAACTAAAGAATTTATTTACGAAATCATACGTCCTAAAGCTGTGTTAATTCTTGGATTAAAAAATGCTCCTAATTGGCTTGGTATAAAATATTCTACAACTACAGATTCTATTTTAAGAACTACAAATAATTTGACTGGATTAGTTATGAAAGTCAATCACAACAATATACCTCACTATATAATACATCATACTTCAATGAATTTCAAATTTAATTCAGGAGAAAATCTTGACCTAAAAAGAGAGATATTCCAAAAAGAATTTGAAACAATACTTAAGTTCTGATTATATAATAAAAGACCGTTACAAAATATATGACTTAACATTCTGTTTAATAGCTTTTAATACTGAATTTTACTTCGCAACGGTCTTGATATATAAAATCTTGCAAGACTACCCCAATTCTTTTGTTTAATGAAGCAGATGCTATAATTGGTAAAAGGAAGGAAGCAAATTCAAGTTCTGTTGCTCAAACAGAAAATACCATACAGAACATAATTTTACAGGAGATGGAGAACTTGAATGGAATTATGATAGCAACAACCAATCTAACACAAAACTTAGACTCTGCTTTTGAAAGAAGATTTTTATTTAAGATTGATTTTAAAAAACCCAAACCTGAAGTAAAGGCTAAGATATGGAAGTCTATGATTCATTCATTAACAAAACAAGAAGCCTTAGAACTTTCAAACAGCTTTGATTTTAGTGGAGGCGAGATAGAAAACATTGTGAGGAAATATACAATTGATAGCATATTAACAAATACGAAACCATCCATTGATAAAATCCGTATGTATTGTGAAACAGAAAAACTTGAGAATAAAAATAGTCCTAAAAATAAAATAGGTTTCAATTATTATGGAAAAACGCAAGACAAGTAAGGATAAGACGGCTTATCTTTTTAAAAGGTATATTTGGCTTTTGGATATTATATTTAATGCCAAGAAAATAAGTTTTGAGGATATTAATAATAGATGGCAAAATGCTTCATTGAACTATTCTTGCGAAGAATTGCCTTTAAGAACTTTCCATAATCATCGAGAGGCTATTAGTCAGATGTTTGATATAGATATTCTTTGCGACAGGAAGGATGGGAATAAGTATTTTATTGAATATGAAGAAGACTTAAACAAAGGCAAGATTAGGACATGGCTTTTGAATAGTCTTTCTGTAAATAATATTGTTAATGAAAGCCACAGGCTTAAGGATAGGATTCTTTTTGAAAATGTTCCTTCTGGTCAAATGTTTCTCACCTCTATTATTGAGGCAATGAGAGAAAGTTATGCAATTAATATTACTTACCAAAAGTTTGAACATAATAAAGCATATAGCTTTGAGATTCATCCTTACTGCGTTAAGATTTTCAAACAAAGATGGTATGTTGTTGCTTTCAACCCTTATAAGAATGATATTTTAATTTATTCTTTGGATAGGATTAAAGACGTTGAAATCACTTCTAATAAGTTTGATTTGCCAGAGGATTTTAATGGAGAAGAGTATTTTAAGAACTCCTTTGGGATAATTGTAAATAGCAATCAAAAAGCTGAAAAAGTTATATTAAAGGTATATGATGAAGATGTCAAGTATATTGAAACTCTTCCTTTACATCACTCTCAACAAGAAGTAGAAAAAGGAAGTAATTACACAATCTTCAGCTATAAGATAAAACCCACTTATGATTTTATAAAGGAAATCCTTTCACATGGACGCTATATTGAAGTCCTTGCTCCGGAGAGTTTAAGAAATGAAATTAAAGGTATATTAAAAGAAGAGTTTGAAAGATATATTACCTAACTCTAAGCTTTTGTCCTGCTTTGATTTTTGAGCCTTTAATATTATTTAGACGGGCTAATTGTTTAACAGAGGTATTATTTCTTCTTGCTATAGAGCTTAAGGTTTCGCCTCTTCGTACTGTTACGTATTTACCTCCATTCTTGCCTGTGGTTGTCTTGTTGTTTGCAAGTCTTGCGTTTGAATTTCTTGTACTTTGATGACGGAAATTATCTCTTGTAAGTTCTAATCTCTCTGCAATTAATGTGCTTTTAGTAAAGTCTAATACGTCTGTAGGGTTGATTGCAGCTCCTTCGTAACGAATTTCAAGATGAAGATGAGGTCCGGTTGAACGTCCTGTATTTCCTCCTAATCCTAAGACTTCACCTGCTTTTATCATTTGATTTTCTTCAACATCTATCTTTGAAAGGTGAGCGTAATAGGTTTCTAATTGGTTGTAATGTTCAATTACTACTAAATTGCCGTATGCTCCTGCTCTTCTTGCCACTCGAACTCTACCGTCAAACATTGCCTTGATTGGTTCTCCTGTTCTTAATCCAAGGTCAATACCATAATGATAACGGCGACGTCTTGGTCCGAAGTTAGAAGTAACTCTATAGTTTTCTAATGGGAATGAGAAATATCTTTTACCTTTTTCATCTATAAGGTCTAATGCTATTGGTTCTGTTAAGTTTGAAAAGTCTTTCTTTACTCTATGTATTGAGTTGCTGGAGGTTTGTAATAGGATATCATCCTCGCTTTCTGCTGCAGCATCATCATCAGTAGGGCTGTTAGATATAAATCTAATCAAAGAATTTCTAAGTCTTGTTGTGTCTTTGACTATACCGATTGTATAATCACTTCCTTCTGTTTGTACGTTTGTACGATTTCTCATCATTCCTCTTTCGTGGATTCCATCTCTTGTTTGAGCGAAACTCATTAGGGGAGTGATTAATAGTAATAATATATTGACTAAGATTATTCTTTTAATATTTAACATCAGTTGTATTTTCGTTATTTAATCAAGCTGCAAAGATAATAAAAAAATCTGTTTTGAAATACTTATTGACATTTTTTTGCCTATAAGTGTTGATAACGTAAT
The DNA here is from genome assembly GCA_023415495.1 of Bacteroidota bacterium. Lineage (GTDB taxonomy): Bacteria > Bacteroidota > Bacteroidia > Bacteroidales > P3 > UBA10566. The sequence goes on along the minus strand of JAEZKK010000028.1, from coordinate 14,065 downwards.
AAATCATTAATTTCTTTTACTGGAGAAAAAGTTTCTGAAGGGACTTCTACAAATATGCTAATCCATCCTGCCATTGCTCCATTCCAAAGTCCAGGAACTTCTAAAACCTTTACTTCTTTTCCTAAAAGTGTTTTTGTGGTGATAAATCCTTGTTCTTTATCTATAAAATGGTGAAGTGAGAATTTCTCTCCTCTATAATCCTTTATCCCGCAAACTATATCAACAGGATTGAAGTGAGTAGATTTTTGGAATATCTCTTTTTGTTTAATACTTCGAGGGTTTATTTGTGCTTTCTCTACAATTTGAAGGCTTATTGAATTGTTTTTCTCAACCCAAAATGGTCCTCCTCCAGGTTCTCCTTCGTTCTTTACCATCCCGCATACTCTAATTGGACGATTTAACTTATCTCTAAGAATTGTTGTGATTTCACTGCTTTGAGATTCTGTTTTATTGAGTCTTATCCCTAAATTATTGCAGAGTTCAATGATCCCAGATATATCATTCGCATTCAAGCTTGGTTTTTCAAGTGTATTTATTGCATTAAATATTTTTTCTTGAAAAGATAAAAGAATACCTCCTAATAGTTTCTTATAAATATAGGTCTTGTCTTTAATTTTGTCGATACTTATATTGTCTATGTTTTTTATAAATACTATATCAGCATCTAAATCGTTGAGATTTTCAATCAATGCACCATGACCTGAAGGACGAAATAGGAGTTTGCCCTTTGAATCCTTGGCGAGTTTATTGTTTTCAAATATTGCTATTGTGTCAGTTTGTGGTTTCTGAACACTTAAGCTAATGTTATAATTGGCTGAGTATTCTTTATTGTATTTTGGTATTAGATATTGTATTAATTCATTAAAAGCAGCAATATGTTCCTGCGATACAGTGAAATGCAAATTAATGTTATTGTCAATTTGTTTTGCATAATTTGCCCCTTCAACCAAATGTTCTTCTAAGGCTGTTCGGGAATTGTCTTTATACTGATGAAATTCGATTAATGCTTTTGGAAGATTACCATAATTAAGTCCTTTTTCTGTAAGTAAATATTCAAAAATAGTAGAGTAGTTTTTCTCTTTAATGCATTGTTCAATAGAGATATCATCTTTCTTTATAGCTTGCGACAATTTATTATAGAAGGCAAACTTGTTAATATTTCCAATAGTCGTTTCAATACTTGAGCTAATTTGATTTGGATTCTCTAAAAACTGATACAAATCTTTAAACATCCTTGTAGCAGCACCTGAGGCAGGAACAAACTTAATTATTTTCTTTTTTCCCCCTTTGTTTTCAAAGTTCTTAATATAGTTATCTCTTTCAGTTTTATTAGGACAAATGATTCCTGATTCCCTGCTTGCTATATCAATAATCTTGACTGGATTAAATCCTGTTTCAAAGTGTGATAATTGTTTCTTTACCATATTGGGAGTAAGCCCATGGTCGAGTATTTGTTTTGTCTCATCTTTAGAAAACTCCATAACTTTTTGGTTTTTATATTTAATTATTCAACAGTGACTGATTTTGCAAGATTTCTTGGCTGGTCAACATTTTTACCTTTAACTGTTGCAACGTAATATGATAGTAATTGTAAAGGAATAACTGTTAGGATAGGCGATAGGATTTCAATTGTATAAGGTATTTCAATACAAAAATCAGCAATATTTTTTATTTCTGTATCTCCTTGGGTAACTATTGCAATTATCCTTCCTTTCCTTGATTTTACTTCTTGGACATTGCTAACTACCTTATCGTAGATTTTTAACTGTGGAGCAATAACAACTATTGGCATTTCTTCATCAATAAGAGCAATTGGACCATGTTTCATCTCTGCAGCTGGGTATCCTTCAGCATGTATATAACTTATCTCTTTTAATTTCAATGCACCTTCTAATGCAACTGGATAATTATAGCCTCTACCAAGATAAAGGAAATTTCTTGCGTAAGTAAATACTTTTGACATATCTTCAATTTCCTTTGCTTTTTCAAGTATTGTAGTAATCTTCTCAGGTATTAGACTTAATTCATTGACCATATCGTGATATTCCTTAATACCAATTCTTCCAAGCTCTTTAGCTATTTCTAAAGCCATCATAACAAGTACTGTTACTTGGGTAGTAAAGGCTTTAGTTGAAGCTACTCCGATTTCAGGACCTGCATGCGTATATGTTCCTGTGTCAGTTGCTCTTGCAATAGAACTTCCTACGACATTACAAATACCATAAATAAAAGCACCTTTTTCTCTTGCTAATTGCATTGCTGCTAAGGTATCGGCTGTTTCACCTGATTGAGAAATTGGGATAAGTATATCATCATTATAAATTACAGGATTTCTATATCTAAACTCTGATGCGACTTCTACATCTACTGGTATCTTACATAATTCCTCGAAAAGGTATTTCCCAATTAATCCTGCATGCCAAGATGTACCACAAGCAGTTATAATTATCCTTCTTGCAGTTTTGAATTTATTTATATTCTCGTATACTCCTCTTAGATGTATTTCGTTTTCTTCAAAGCTTACTCTTCCATTCATAGACATCATAAGGCTCTTAGGCTGTTCGAAAATTTCCTTAAGCATAAAATGAGGGTATCCATTTTTCTCAATCTCATTCAAATCCATCTCGATTTTTATTACCTCATGAGTAACCGGTTCATCCCTTAAATTTCTTATTTCAATATCTTCTCCTCTTTCTATCTTAACTACTTCTTCGTCTCCAATGTAAATTACATTTTTTGTAAACTCAATTAAAGGAGAAGCATCGCTCCCTAAGAAAAATTCACCTTCACCTATACCAACAATTAATGGACTGCCTTTACGAGCAGCAATAAGAATATCAGGATTATTCCTTTCAATTACGCCAATTGCATAAGCCCCAATAACATGATTTAATGTCATACTTACTGCATCATAGAGATTTAAACTGAATTTCTTTTTAAAAAACTCAATTGCTTGAACTAATACCTCAGTGTCTGTATCGCTTTTGAAAATATATCCTTCTCTTTTTAGCATTTCCTTCAATGAGCTATAGTTCTCTATTATACCATTATGTATTAATGCGAGGTTTTCACTTTGAGAGTAATGAGGGTGGGCATTAGCGTCGTTAGGTTCTCCATGTGTAGCCCAACGAGTATGAGCAATTCCGACATTCCCGCTAATATCTTTACTATTACAGTGCTTCTCTAAGTCTTTAACTTTCCCTTTTGTTTTAAAAACATTTAATTCACCTTTGCTATTTAAAAGTGCAACCCCAGCACTATCATATCCTCTGTATTCAAGTCTATGAAGTCCTTTAATCAATATTGGGTAGGCCTCTCTTGTGCCTAAATATCCTACTATTCCACACATTATCGTCTATAATTTTAATTTGTTTTATTCAATTTCTTAATTTGGCAAAGATAAAAAAAAATCTTATGTTTTTTTCTTTTTTCTTTTCTTTTTTTCTCTTTCTCTTTTTCCTTTCTGCTATGCATATTGTATGTTTATGAAAACCAGACATAAAAAGAAATAATAAAATCCTAAATCCTTCTCTTGATTTTGACATAATTATTTAACTAATTCATTGGTTTTAATTCAAATTATATCAAGAAAGAATCTAACGTAATGCTGTTTAAAAGTATTTTTATAGCGAAACAAAGTATTTTTTCGGCGTTTCATTCTCACTATGGTAGCTATGACATGAGCATTATGGTACCTACCACACGACCTTTATGGTACCTACCACACGAGCGTTATGGTAGCTAACATAATGTAGATTTCAAATTTATATGGATTTTATCAGGAAATAACGAACTCAATTTCTTGTACATGCAAAGATAAGTAAAATATTTGATTTATGGATGATATTTACTCTCTTTTTTGTTTTTCTTTATTTTTTTCTTTTTCCCATTTGTTCCTTATGCTATACATATTATATATTATGAATATCAGACATGAAAAAGAAATGAAAAAATCCTAAATCCTTATAATTCTTGGGCTATATCAAAAAAATATATGATATTTGCAAATTCAAACACCTAAGTTATTATGAGAAATTTTATACTTATTAATATCATAATCTTATCAATCCTTATTCTTGTTTCTTGTAGTAAGAAAGAGGCTAAGGTTAATAATGACCAAAAAACATATAATCCAAAGAATTTGCCTTCCTCGGGTGGAAAGACATTAGAAATGATTTTAGTTATTGAAGATTCTTATTATAAAGGAGATATTAAAGATTCTTTAGGTACATATTTTCTTAAAGCTTCACCAGGACTTAATGCTCCAGAGCCTTTGTTCGATATGGTTCAAATGAATCCGAAACATTTCAATCAAAGTGAGATGTTTAAAAAACACAGAAATATCTTGATTGTTGATTTTAATAATGAGAATAAGAATGAAATTTACAAGCATTATGATTATAAATCCTTTCCTCAAGCATATTTCGAAATATCAGTTAAAGACAAAGAAAATCTCTTTTTAATTCTTCATAAATACTCTAATACAATTATAAATAAGTTTTATGATAATGAACATAGAAGAGTGTTTTTAGCTTTTAAAAAACTTGAAAATATTGAGGCAACTAAAAAACTAAAGCATAGTTTTAAATTCTCTTTTACTATGTCTAAGGATTTTAGTATTTCTACTTTTAATGATGACTTTGCATGGTTTAGAAAGGATTATTTCGCCAATAAACATCAAAGAACTCTTAATATATTTGTTCACAAGACTCCATATATTGGAGATGGAATGTTTAAGGAAGATAAGATAATTGAATTAAGAGATAAGGTTGCTAAGGAAAATATTCCAGGACCTACAAATGGGTCTTATATGGGGACAGAAACAAGATTCCCATATACAAGAAAAGAGGTAGTAATAAATAATATCAATTTTATAGAAACTCGTGGACTATGGAGATTATTCAACGATTTTATGGGAGGAAGTTTTATTAACTATTGTTTTGTCAATGAAAAAACCAATGAATTTGTAATGATTGATTGCTTTCTTTATGCTCCAAATCAAAATAAAAGAGACGAACTTATGCAAATGGAATCTATAGTACATAGTATCAAAATTGAATTATAGTTATTTTCTTGGCTACACTTAAAAAATGATGTACTTTTGCACTTTCTTAGATAAAAACAACTTGTATTAACATAATTTAAAATTAAATTTGTATGAAAATAAATCACATTGAACACATTGGAATTGCAGTAAGCAATCTGCAAGAAGCAATAGAGTATTGGGAAAATGTTATGGGGCTTAAGTGTTATAACATTGAGGAAGTTGTAGACCAAAAGGTAAAAACAGCCTTTTTTATGGTTGGAGAGGTTAAGATAGAATTATTAGAGGCAACGAGCCCTGAAAGTCCTATCGCTTCTTTTATTGAGAAAAAAGGTCAAGGTGTTCATCATATTGCTTTTGCTGTTGACAATGCGAGTGAAGCACTTGCTGAATTAGGTGAAAAGGGGGTTAAGCTAATTGATAAGACCTCTCGCCCTGGTGCAGAAGGTATGCAAATAGGTTTCCTACATCCAAAAACAACAATGGGAGTTTTAACTGAGGTTTGTAGTGAGAAATAGTTTAATAGACTAAGGTATAAAGATTAGAAATCAATATATTCAATCAATAAATATAATTTATAATGGCTTTTGAAGATAAAATCAAGCTTCTTCTTGATAAAAGAGTAGAGGCAAAATTAGGAGGTGGTCAAAAAAGAATTGACGCTCAGCACGCAAAAGGGAAACTAACTGCTCGTGAAAGAATTGAAATTCTTTTAGATGAGGGTTCTTTCGAAGAATTTGATATGTTTGTTACACATCGTTGTACAGATTTTGATATGCAAAATCAAATATTTTTGTCCGATGGTGTGGTAACTGGATACGGAACTATCGATGGACGTTTAGTTTATGTCTATTCTCAAGATTTTACAGTATTTGGAGGTAGCCTAAGTGAGAGCTTTGCAAAGAAGATTTGTAAGGTAATGGATCAAGCAATGAAGGTAGGGGCTCCAGTTATAGGGATAAACGATTCTGGTGGTGCACGTATTCAAGAAGGAGTTAATTCTCTTGCTGGATATGCAGAAATATTCCAACGTAATATTATGGCATCAGGAGTAGTTCCTCAAATATCTGCAATCTTTGGACCTTGTGCTGGTGGTGCTGTTTACTCTCCTGCTCTTACCGATTTTATCATGATGTCAAAAGAGAATTCATATATGTTTGTTACAGGTCCTAAGGTTGTGAAAACCGTTACAGGAGAGGATGTAACAGATGAGAAGCTTGGAGGGGCAATGGTTCATGCTTCTAAATCTGGAGTTACTCATTTCGTAGTTGAAAATGAAAATGAAGGATTAATGATGATTAGAAAACTAATTAGCTATATCCCTTCAAATAATTTAGAAGAAGCACCAATTTACCCTTGTACTGACCCTATTGATCGTTTGGATGATTCTTTAAACCAAATTATTCCTGAAAATCCTAATAAGCCTTACGATGTAAAAGATGTTATACAAGGCATTGTTGACGATGGTGAATTTCTTGAAGTTCACAGAAACTATGCAGCTAATATCGTTGTTGGTTTCGCTCGTTTTAATGGAGTAAGTGTTGGTATAGTTGCTAATCAACCTAATTATATGGCAGGGGTATTAGATATTAATGCTTCAAGAAAGGGTGCAAGATTTGTACGTTTTTGCGATGCTTTCAATATTCCAATTGTTACCCTTGTTGATGTTCCAGGCTTCCTTCCTGGTACTGGTCAAGAGTATAATGGTATTATTGTTCATGGTGCTAAGTTCTTATTTGCTTATGGAGAGGCTACAGTGCCTAAGGTTACTATTACTCTGAGAAAGAGTTATGGTGGTGCTCATGATGTGATGAGTTGTAAACAACTTAGAGGAGATATCAATTATGCATGGCCGAGTGCAGAAATTGCAGTTATGGGTGCAAGTGGAGCTACTGAAGTATTATACGGTCGCCAATTGAAGGGAATAGAGAACCCTGAAGAAAGAGTGAAATTTATCGCAGAAAAGGAAAAAGAATATAATGAGAAATTTGCGAATCCTTATAATGCTGCTAAATATGGATATATTGATGATATTATTGAGCCAAGAAATACTCGTTTTAGAATAATTCGTGCTCTACAAGCCCTTTCTACTAAAAAGGATCAAAATCCAATGAAGAAGCATTGTAATATTCCATTATAATCCTAATTCTGAATAAATAAAGTGAAAGGAAAAAAATGAAAAAAAACATATTAAAGATAGTTTCAGGTTATATATTCTTGCTAATTTCTACTTTAGGTTTCTCACAAGATGCCCAAATGGAGGTTATTGAGAATAATTCTTATGACCCTTTGGTTGCCCAACATTTCGCAGTAGATTCAAAGACTCAAACCTTTGCAGCCCTTAATTCAAATGAAAACACATTTGAGATTATTAAGATGGTGGATACTACGATAAATGGTCAGAAACAAAGAGTGCTTAAGAATAAACAATTTCTAATTGACCAGATTGCAGGAAGACACGATGTAGCTTTTATTTTTAGACCAATGAGTGTAGCTATTTATGAAGGTCATATTGTATATCTTGCCTCAAGTAGAGATAGCTCTATGGTTAGATTAACAGACTTGGATGGGAAGATTTTAGAGGAATTTCGTTTCAATGGAGCAGCCTCAGCATTTAGCTATGATTCAAGTGTTAAAAAACTTTATATTGCTGGAGAAAACCCTACGGGATATGACTTATTTATAATAGACGCATCTAAAGGATTCGATAATCTAAGCGTTGAGGGTTCAAGCTCATTCCACTATAAAAAACCTAAAAAATCAGAAGAGATATTAGCTCAAGACCCATGGGGGATAGGGCTTACAGTGATTGCTATGAGTACAGTATTCCTTACTTTACTTGTGATGATATTTGTACTTAAAGGAGAAACCAAAATACTATTTGCTTACCAAAATGCTAAGGCTAAAAAGGCTATGAAGGGTGAGGAATCTATTAGTACAACTCCAATAAAGAAACCTTCTGATATTAGTGGAGAAGAGTTTGCAGCAATTGCCGCTGCTATTTACATGTACAATTCAGAACTACACGACGAGGAAAATACTATACTAACGATAAATAAGGTTCAAAAGACCTATTCTCCTTGGAGTTCAAAATTGTATAATATGAATGTTTATAAACGATAAATAAAAAATTAGCATGAAAAACTATAAATTCAATATTAACGGCACCAATTATACAGTAGATATTAATAGTGTTGAGGATCAGACAATCCAATTAGAATTAAATGGAACACCTTATACTGTAAAAGTTGATAAGGAAATCAAACAGGCTCCAAAAACTCCAAAATTAGTAAGAACAGCTGCTGTTCCTTCGACTGATAGTTCTCCTACTCCAAAAACAAAGGCAGGAGTAAACTCAATAAAATCACCACTTCCAGGTACAGTCCTTGATGTTTACGTTAAGGTAGGAGACACAGTTAAGATAGGTCAGAAACTTTTAATGCTTGAGGCAATGAAGATGGAAAACAATATAGACTCAGATTTGGAAGGAGTAATTTCAGAAATTAAAGTACGTCAGGGTGACGCTGTAATGGAAGGCGATGTACTAATAATGATAGGAGAATAATAAATGACAGCATTACAATCATCCGTAGGTTTTTTGGATTTTGTACAGGCTCAATTACAAACCTTTTTCATGTATACTTCCTATGGGAATTTTACCTTAGGACACATGATAATGATTTTGATAGGACTTGTATTTATATATCTTGCAATTACTAAAGAATACGAACCACTTTTACTTGTTCCAATTGGATTTGGGATATTAATAGGAAATATCCCTTTTTATCCTGGATTAATGGTCGGGATTCATGAAAAAGGTTCGGTTTTGAATATTCTTTACCATGGGGTACAAAACGGATGGTATCCCCCTTTAATTTTCTTAGGAATTGGAGCTATGACAGACTTTTCTGCCCTATTATCTAATCCAAAACTACTCTTTATTGGAGCAGCAGCTCAATTTGGAATCTTTGGAGCCTATGCATGTGCTCTTTTATTAGGGTTTAATCCTGCTGAGGCTGGAGCTATTGGTATTATTGGAGGTGCAGATGGTCCAACAGCAATCTTTATTGCATCTAAATTAGCCCCAGAGTTAATGGGAGCAATTGCAGTGTCTGCTTACTCCTATATGGCGTTAGTGCCGGTAATCCAACCTCCTATTATGAGAATTCTAACTAATAAAAAAGAAAGAGTAATCAGGATGAAACCACCAAGACCTGTAACAAAAACTGAAAAAATAATCTTCCCAATACTTGGATTATTCCTAACAGGAACCATTGTTCCATCAGGTCTTCCTCTACTTGGTATGATATTTTTCGGGAATTTGCTTAAAGAATCCGGAGTTACTAAACGTTTAGCCTCTGCAGCCTCAGGTCCAATTATTGATATTGTAACAATTCTAATTGGATTAACAGTTGGATGTTCTACTCAGGCAACTACATTCTTAACAGGTAAGTCAATAGGTATATTTGCCCTTGGAGCAGCAAGTTTCGTAGTAGCAACAGCGGCAGGTGTGTTATTTGTAAAATTAATGAATTTATTCTTGAAAGAAGGAAACAAGATAAATCCATTAATAGGGAACTCAGGAGTTTCGGCAGTGCCAGACTCTGCACGTGTATCTCAAGTAATAGGTTTAGAATACGATAAGTCAAACCACTTATTAATGCATGCTATGGGACCTAACGTTGCAGGAGTTATCGGCTCGGCAGTAGCAGCAGGTATCTTACTTAGTTTCCTATACTAAGAAAACTTTACTGATTATTTACTAATTAGTTTAAATCCAAATAAGAGGCTGTCTCATAATTCACGAGGCAGTCTCTCTTTTTTTGCAGAAATATTTTGTTAAATGAATATTGGTGTTTTGGATTTTTACCGGATAACAATGAATATATTTATTTAAATTGAAAAAGCTCCAGATACATTTAGTAAATGGAGCTTTTATTATTGAATAGTTGTTTGATTAACTTAATACTTCAATTATTTACAAAGTGCGAAGGGTTTCAACTATTTCCTTACCTGTTTGAACTGCCTTAAGGTTTTCAGGGATTAATCCATGATGACGTTCTGGAAGGGATTTCATTAATCCTTTTTCTATAAATTCTTCAGTAACAACTGGCTTAACTTGTAAGAAAGCTCCAAGTACTATCATATTAAATACTTTTGCAAGTCCTAATTCTGATGCTTTTTCAGTTGCAGCTACCTTGTAGATATTAATATCTGTTCTTGTTGGTGGCTTAATAATTCCATTAGGGTCGTATAATAATACTCCTCCTGGTTTTACTGATTTTTCGAATTTATCTAATGATTGTTGGTTAAGTATGATTGCTGTATCGAATACGCTAATCATTGGAGATGAAATTCTTTCGTCAGAAATAATTACTGATACATTTGCAGTACCTCCACGCATTTCTGGCCCGTAAGATGGCATCCAACTAACTTCTTTATTTTGCATTAGTCCTGAGTAAGCAAGGATTTTACCCATAGATAAAACTCCTTGTCCTCCAAAACCTGCTATTATGATTTCTTCTGTCATTGTTTTGAGTTTTTAAGGGTTATTTACTTACTTTTTGTCCATCTACTTTCATGTCTCCAAGTGGATAGAATGGGAACATATTCTCTTCCATCCATTTATTAGCCTTTACAGGAGTCATTTTCCAACCAGAATTACAGTTTGATACAACTTCTATGAATGATGTACCTTTCTTAGCTTTTTGGTTTTCGAATGCTTGGCGAATTGCTTTTTTAGTCTTTCTTACTGCAGCTGCACTTTGAACTGATTGACGAGTAACAAAATATGTTCCTGGTAAATCTACTAATAGTTCAGTGATTTTTAATGGATGTCCATTTAAAGCTACATCACGACCATAAGGAGATGTCGAACTCTTCATACCTACAAGGGTAGTAGGAGCCATTTGACCTCCTGTCATTCCATAAATACCATTATTTACGAAAATCATTACAATGTTTTCCCCACGGTTACATGCATGTATTGTTTCAGCAGTACCTATTGCTGCTAAGTCTCCATCTCCCTGATATGTAAAAGTGTGGTGATCTGGCATAAGGCGTTGAACTGCTGTTGCAATTGCTGGTGCACGTCCGTGTGCTGCTCCTTGAGAGTCAACGTTGAAATAATTATAAGCCAATACTGAGCATCCAACTGGAGCTATACATATTGCCTTATCTTGAATGCCCATTTCTTCTATTACTTCTGCAATAATACGATGGATAGTACCATGACCACAGCCTGGGCAATAGTGCAATACATTTTCTGTAAGCACCGATGTTCTTTTATAAACCAAGTTTTCTGGTTTAATTATATCTGGATTAAACATGTTCTTAAGCTTTAATTAATTTTTCTTCTAATGCTGCTAATACTTCATGTGGAGTTGGAATAACACCACCATAGCGACCGTAATGTTCAACAGGGCAACGGAATTCAGCAGCCAATCTTACATCTTCAACCATTTGCCCTGCACTCATTTCAACAGATAATAATCCCTTTACTCTCTTAGAAAGTTCAGCAATTTGTTTCTTTGGGAAAGGGAATAGGGTGATTGGGCGTAGAAGACCTACTTTAATTCCTTTTTCTCTTCCTAATTGCATAGCTTTTTCTGAAATACGAGCACTTGAACCATAAGCTACAAATACATAATCAGCATCTTCGCAGTTTATCATCTCAAAACGAACCTCGTCCTCTTCCATCTTAGCATATTTTGCTTGAAGTTTGTGGTTGTGTTCTTCTTGTTTTGGAGCCTCTAATTCCAAAGATGTTATTATATTATGGTTTCTTGATTCAGGTTTTCCGTAAGTTGCCCAAGGACATTTTTCTGCAATTTCTTTATCAGTCCAACGTGGAATATAGTCAGTTACATATAGTTTTTCCATAACTTGACCAATTGCTCCGTCAGAAAGTATCATAACTGGATTACGATATTTATAAGCCATTTCCCATCCAAGGAATACAAAATCGTACATTTCTTGAACAGTTGCTGGGGCTAATGTGAAAAGACGATAATCGCCGTGTCCACCACCCTTAACAGTTTGGAAATAGTCTGCTTGAGAAGGTTGTATTGTTCCAAGACCTGGACCTCCACGAACAACATTAACTACTAAACAAGGAAGCTCAGCACCTGCTAAATAAGTCATTCCTTCTTGCATAAGGCTTACTCCAGGAGAAGAAGAAGATGTCATTACCTTCTTTCCTGCACCTGCACCACCATATACCATATTTATAGAAGCTGTTTCGCTTTCTGCTTGTAAAACAACCATACCAGTTTTTTCCCATGGTTTTTCAGCCATAAGGTGCTCCATAACCTCTGATTGTGGAGTGATAGGGTAGCCGAAGTATCCGTCGCAACCTGAGCGTATTGCAGCTTCTGCAATAGCCTCATTACCCTTCATTAATCTTAGCTCTTTTGCCATTTTTATTGAATTTAATTCGTTTATATTTTTACTTTGTAAACAGTGATTACTCCATCAGGACATACCATTGCACAGCTTGTACAACCTATACAGTTGTCATTTATTGCCTCTGCATAGTTATATCCCTTACTATTTACGTTTTTTGAGAAAGCAATAACTTGGTTAGGGCATGTTGGCATACATACACCGCAACCCTTGCATCGCTCTACATCAAATACAATTGCTCCTTTGATTGCCATTATTTTATGTTTTTAGTGATTAATATGATTTTTACGTATTTCAATCACCAAAATTAGCTATTATTTTTATCTCCGGCAAATTTTAAAACTTAAAGATTTCAAAATTACTAATTTAATTTCTTTTTTTTCTATTATTTACACTGTGTAATAATCATAATATCAGAGATTAAACTCTCTTGTTCTATGTTTTGCAATAAGAGATTAAATTAAATACTAATTAAATATTGAATTGAGGTTATTTCTTTGATATGCAAGTAATAAAATAATTTGTGAATATATTAATTATTGAATTGGATAGAATTTTTCAATGAGGATATAGATTATTTTGTATTGACAAAAGCAGAATAATATTATATCTTTGCAATGAACTTTTTCTTTTTATCTTTGTTTCATTACAACAAAACAATATAAATATGAAGAAGATATTTTTATTACTAACATTATTAATTTTAAAAACAAGTATTATGGCACAATTTACATTACCTGCTCTACCATACTCAATGGATGCATTAGAGCCAAACATTTCTAAAAGTACAATAGAACATCACTACGGCAAACACCACCAAGCTTATGTGGATAATTTAAACAAATTAATTGTTGGGACAGAATTCGAGAAAGCTAGTTTAGAAGAAATAGTTATGAAGTCCTCTGGAGGTATTTTCAATAATGCTGCTCAGGTTTGGAATCATACTTTCTATTGGAATTGTTTTTCTCCAAATCCTCAAAAACTCCCTACAGGAAAATTGATGGATGCAATTGTTAAGGAATTTGGTTCTTTTGAAGAATTTAGGAGTAAGTTTACTACATCAGCTCTAACTTTATTTGGTTCAGGTTGGGCATGGTTGGTAAAAGACGGAAATGGCAAATTAGAAATTATTCAAACCTCTAATGCAGAGAACCCAATTAGGCAGGGTAAAACTCCATTAATGGTTTGTGATGTATGGGAGCATGCATATTATATAGACAAACAAAATAAGAGACCAGCTTATTTAGAGTCATTCTGGGAAATTCTTGACTGGAAGAAAATTGAAGAAAGATTTTAATCTTTTAATATAAAGTTTTTTATTGGTTTAAAATACTGCTTTACTTAGTTGAAGCAGTATTTTTTTTGGTTTAACCCAAATTCCGAAATAGAAAAATCTTTTGCAATATGGATTGTTAATATTAAGAAATAAAAATCAAGTCTTAGGTGAAAAAACCCTTGTTTTGGTGCTGTGGAATCAAATTCTACGCCAATGGAATTTGATTCTATTTTCGTAGAATCAAATTCTATTGGGATAGAATAGCTATTTACTTGAAAATAAACTGAATTTCTTCGAAAAGATATCAAGGAAAAATAAATTTTTATCAAGGAAAAAAATAA
>JAEZKK010000024.1 GCA_023415495.1 Bacteroidota bacterium | reverse complement strand
TTTTCCTTGATATCTTTTCGAAGAAATTCAGTTTATTTTCAAGTAAATAGCTATTTTATCCCAATAGAATTTGATTCTACGAAAATAGAATCAAATTCCACCCGCGTAGAATTTGATTCCATAGCACTAAAACAAGGTTTTTTACGCTTAAGGCTTGATTTTTATTTCTTAATATTAACAGACAGTAAAAACACAAATAAAATCTATATATTATTTTATTTAATCCGAATTTTCCTTGATATAATTTTTAAAACAAAAGGGCGAGAAGAAATTCTCGCCCTTTAAGGCATTATTGTTTAATTAGTTTTGACTATTGAACAATAAGTTTTTGAGTTTTGATAGAGTTAGAGCTTTGGATTATTATAAAGTAAACTCCTTTAGCATAAGCCTCTAGATTTATATAATGATTAACCTCAACATTTGAGCTTTCTCTTTCAATTGTAGATACGCTGCGACCTTGAACATCAGTAATAGAAATCTTAACTTTCCCATTTATTCCCTTAATAATTAATGTAGTATTATTTTTAGAAGGGTTTGGATAAAGATTTACATTTAGTTTTTCATTATTTATTTCTTCTATGCTTGAAGTAATTTCAAAGTCCAATACATTTCCATAAGTTCTTCCGGAATTTGTTTCTGCAAAAGCTCTAAAATTGTACTCTGAGGTTATTAAGTTTATAGCAAATGCAGAAATTGAGTCAGTTTGAGTAGATATTAATTCAATAGAGTTTGCCCAATCTGATGTGTCGTATTTATATTCGAATCCACTTAAAATTATTGTCTCTGTTCCTTGGTCAACTATCCCTTGGAATGTAGCTGATTTTGAATTATTATTTACTATTACGTTGGCTGTTATAACAGTTGGAGGGAGAATAGGATTGGTGGTGAATGTGTCTATTTGAGATTCAAAATAATTTCCTGACTGAGTGGTTAAAAATGATTTTACATTGTATTTATTATTAGGAGTTAAGTTATTAACATTAGCAGTCATAGGAGAAAGGGAGTTAGAGCTTTGTAATGAAGTCCATGTAGTATCATTTAGTAATTTATATTTAAAACCAGTGGAGTTTATTGTTTCATCTCCTTGAATATATGAGGCATTAAGCGTGGCTGAATTATGAGTAATATTGGTTGTTGAGTCATAAGATAGGGTAGTAGGGACAATTAATGTTTGGGTAAGAGAAATATCGTCTATATAAATATTATTACCATATTCTGATTTTGCCTTAAAGATTAAGTAATAGTTTCCAGAAATTGCAGCAGGAAGGTTACATGAGTAATTAAACCAACCATCATTACTTATTGAAGGAGTTGCTGTTCTGTCATTTGATATAAAACCAATTAAGCTTGCTGAATCAAGTGTTCGAGATGAATTAAAATATACCTCAATACCTTCCAATTGATCTGAGTAAGAGTTATTTGTTCTGTAAATCCATAGGTTTACATTATAAGTATTATTATTGGTGAAATTTATAATAGGAGTAAAGAGGGCAGCCCATTGATTTGCTCCAATATTATAAGAATTATATTGTAACATCTTAGTACCACCATAAGGTGAGCAACTTGGAGAAGAGCCATAACTAACAATATTAAAATAATTTGTATCAGAAGAAGTTTGATTCCAGCAATTCAAATTATTTTCAAAACTCTCAGTAAAAGGAGTGCTTAGAACTAATCCGCAATCTGTTGTGAATGTTTCAATATTACTATATAGAGTTCCAAATGAAGTTGTAACGTATATTCTGTATTCGTAACTTGTGTTTATTGATAAATTATTCAATATAAGTTGAAGAGGATTAGAAACAACAGCTTGCTGAATGAAATTTGTTGTACCCGATAATCTATATTCAAATCCCATTGAAATAATCCCCGTGCCTGAAATACTTCCATTAAGAGTTACTGAAGTAGTTGAAATATTTGTTGGAGGGAGAATCGTTATTATTGGAGTGTTATTAATATATGAGAATGTAATTATTGAATCAGTTCCATAAGCAATATTAGTTAATGATTTCCCTGTTGGTGTCCCATTCTTTAATGTAGAGTTCATAAAGCTTGTTTGATTAGTTGACCCAGGAAATGTAGTGCTTGATGTATTAATATTTGTAGAGTCTCCGAATGCAGGAATTATAAAATACCCTCTATCAAATGGATTGTCATTAATATCGTTAATTCGATTATTTATCCAAGGGTCAATTAAATTATTATCACCATGAAATACAAGCATTCCTTTTGCAGGAGTATATGCATCCCATTTCTTTTTATTTCTATGTTCAAACATAAAAAATTCATTAGTACTTAATACAACTTTATATGCTTTATTGCTATCCGAAATTGCGGGAAGAGTACAATTAGTATTAGAATTTAAAATAGTAGGAGTAAGCCATCCTAACATTTGTCTTTCAAGTGCTGAAAGATAGGGAGGGGTCTTGGACGAATTATTATAACCTCCGCTTGCCATCAAATCCCAGGTACTTAAATGAACTGATTGTCCTCCAGAGCCTGCATAGTCAGTATCATAGAAATCAGGCAACCCCAAAACATGTCCCATTTCATGACAAATAGTTCCAATACCATCAACCGAAGTTATAGTTCTTAATTCATTAGAGCAAGAATATCTATAAACATTAACTCCATCAAAGCTTGGAGTATTTGGAAGAGTCCAGCTATGAGCCCAAATAGCATTTCCTCCTCCTCCATTATGTTGCCCTCTCCCTGCATAGATAACATGAATCATATCTACTATTCCATCATTATCATTGTCAAAATCTGCAAAATTTACATCTTGATTTGCTAAAGAACAAGCCTCTGCAATCATAACCCTTGGTAGAGTATCATTTGCATTTGCAGTTTCAGCTCCGTAATAGGCTTGATTATAATTTAGAGTATAAGGACCAACAACAGTAAAATTAGCATTTAATGTTCCCATTGAATTGTCATAGAAATAATCTCTCACACTACCTGTAGCTCCATTAGTAGTATAGTTTGATTGAGAAATTTGATTTTGCATTATTATTGCATTTCCAGAGTTAAAAGGAATATCAGTAAAGCTAACTAATATCACTAAGAAATTTGGTGATCCAGTAGTTGGTATGTAATTTGGAGAATTATTAGAATATCTTTTTATTCTATTTTGTTTAAACATTTCAAGTTGAGATGAATTAAAGAATAACCCTTTCTTAATCGTTCCTAGAAATAAATTATCTTCAGCTGTTCTGTATTGATAATCGCAAGCCAAAACATCCGATTTATCCAATTTTCCTTCTCTATTTATTATAGCATAAACAATATCTCCATTATTTTTTTCTAATAAAGTATATCCATCCAACGATTTAGCCCAAGAGATAAATTCATCTCCATTTAATGTGTAAGAGATTATCTTCCCATTAGATTGTTTCTTAGAATAAATTTGAGTGTTATTTGCTGGTATTGCAAAAATTGAATTACATAAGAATGTAATAATAATAAAAAGAGTAGAAATGATACTGACTTGTTTCTTCATAATAAGTTGTTAAAATAAATCAAGGCAAAGGTAGTATTTTTTTTGGAAACTTAGTCAATTTTTAGGATTATGATATTTTTGAG
This sequence comes from Bacteroidota bacterium, assembly GCA_023415495.1. Lineage (GTDB taxonomy): Bacteria > Bacteroidota > Bacteroidia > Bacteroidales > P3 > UBA10566. The sequence continues at coordinate 95,991 of JAEZKK010000024.1, read as the reverse complement.
TAGTCTTTGAGTGATTTTTTGTTGTTGAAGTGTTGTTTAAGAATTTGATTATCGACTAAGGATAGGCTTGGGTCTTTATCTATTATTTCCATTGCTAAATACCTTGCAAGTTTTAGCAATTTCTCATCTTTTACAATATCAGCAATTTTTAGGTCTAATATTCCGCTTTGTTTCGTACCAGTTATTTCTCCAGGTCCTCTAAGTCTCAGGTCTACCTCTGCAACTTCAAATCCATCATTGGTATTACACATGGTTTGAATTCTGGTTTGAGCTTCCGAGCTTAGTTTATAACTGCTTACAAGTATGCAATATGATTGGTCGGCACCTCTACCAACCCTTCCTCTTAATTGGTGTAATTGGGAAAGCCCAAAGCGTTCTGCATTTTCAATAACCATTACCGAAGCGTTTGGAACATCCACTCCAACTTCAATAACTGTTGTAGAAACCATAATATTTGTTTTCCCATTCTTAAACCTATCCATCTCAAAGTCCTTATCAGCTGTTTTCATCTGCCCATGAACAATGGAAATTTGATATTTAGGCAAAGGGAACTCTCTGGCTATGCTTTCATATCCATCCATTAGGTCTTTAAGGTCGAGTTTCTCACTTTCCTTAATTAGAGGGTATACAATATATATCTGCCTGCCTTGTGCAATCTCCTTATGCATAAAGGAGAAAAGTTTAAGCCTTGAGCTGTCATAAATATGTAAGGTTTTAATTGGCTTTCTTCCTGGAGGCAATTCGTCAAGAACAGAAGAATCTAAATCTCCGTATACTGTCATTGCAAGAGTTCGAGGAATAGGGGTTGCTGTCATTACAAGAATATGAGGAGGAGTTGAATTCTTCTTCCACATCTTTGCTCTTTGTTCTACTCCAAATCGGTGTTGTTCATCTATTATACATAGCCCAAGATTATTAAATACTACATTATCTTCCAAAATCGCATGAGTCCCAATTAAAATATTTATTTCTCCCTCGATTAGTTTAGGAAAGATTTTCTTTCTTTCTTTGAGTTTTGTAGAACCTGTTAGTAATTCAACCTTTATTGGCATTTGACTCATATACTTTGAAATAGAATTAAAATGCTGTTGAGCCAATATTTCAGTGGGAGCAATCATTGTTGCTTGAAATCCATTATCAATAGCAATTAACATAGAGAATAAGCCAACTATTGTTTTCCCACTTCCAACATCTCCCTGCAAAAGTCTATTCATTTGATGAGAAGTCCTCATATCGTTTCTTATCTCTTTAATTGCTCTTTGTTGAGCATTGGTAAGAGAAAAAGGAAGATGGTTTTTGTAGAAATTATTGAAGTTTTCTCCTACAACAGAGAATACAAAACCCTTAGATTTTTCTACCCTATGGTTTTTCATCACTTGATTCTCTAATTGAAGAAAGAAAAGCTCCTCGAATTTTAATCTTGTTTTTGCTCTTTCCAATAGTTCTGGGGTCTTAGGAAAATGAATTTGCTTTAAAGCCTCCTCATAAGAAATAAGATTTAACTGCTGGATTATGTATTTTGGAAGAGTTTCCGGTAGGTAATCAATATTTTGAATTAAGGTCTTGGTTAGCTTTGATATTGCTTTTGAATTCAGAAAAGAATTCTTCATCTTCTCTGATGTATTATACTGAGGAGAAAATTTCTCTGCTTCTTGTTGTTGGTGAGAAACAAGGGATTCAAATTCTGGATGAGCAAAATTATACTCGTTATTAAAGAGAGTTGGTTTCCCAAAAATCACATAGTAATTTCCAACAATTAGAGATTCTTTTACCCATTTCAATCCTTTGAAAAAGACTAAATCTATTACTCCAGTATCATCAGCAAGCTTAGCAACTAATCTGGTACTACGACCATTGCCAATTAGCTCTGTATCTACAATCTTTCCTACAACCTGAATATATATTTCACTGCTTTGAATTTCGCTAATTTTCACATAATGAGTTTTATCTACATATCTATAAGGGAAATAATAAAGCAAATCATAATAGGTACTGATATTAATCTCTTTTCTTAATATATCAGCCTTTTTGCTTCCAACTCCCTTTAAGTATTCTATCTTAGTTTTTAAAAACTCACTCATTATTATTTGTTTCGCTAATGCAAATATACAAAATTATTCAATACTTTGTTAATTTCCTTGTGATTGGGAAAATGATTATGGAGTATATTGTAGAAATTCTTACTATGATTTCTAATTATTAAATGGCAGAGCTCATGAGCAATTATATACTCTAAACATTCCAAAGGGTAGTAAACTAAAGAAAAAGAAATCCATATCTTTTTAGTCTTAATATTACAAGAGCCCCAGCGTGTTTTCATCTTTCTAATACTAAATCCTGATGAAGAAACTTTAAGTCTATCTTCCCAAGCTGGAATAAGTTCGATTATTTTATTATGTAAATATTCCCTATACCAAGAATATATTATAGCCTCAGTTCTTTCTTTATCAGAGGGGTCTTTTGTGTGGATAATTAATTCATTATCTATTAATTCAATTCTTTTGTTTCCATAAGTTGATTTTAATCTTAGTGTTATTTTCTCTCCAAAAAGATAAAACTCCTCATTGTCTTCGTATTTCTTTGTGTAATCAATTCTTTGAGTATTATATTTCTCTCTCTTCTGTTTTATCCAAAAAAGCTTTGAATTAGCAAAACCTATTATATACTCCTTACTAACATTCATAGGGCATACGATTCTAACATCACCATAAGTAGGGATTAATCGTAGATTAATATATTTTACTTTTCGATGAATTACCTCAATATTAATATTCTCAATGGTAATAATATAGGTAGTGTTTAATTTCACAAGAATTATTCTTTAATTAAAAAAGGTACTTACTATATGATTAATAAGTACCTTTGAGTATTATTGTGTTTTTTTAAGTGTTACTTAATTGGTTTTAGTCCAAGTATCTGTCTTGCTTCATGTGGGTTAGCAATTTCTCTGCCAAATTCTTTAGCAAGTCTAACTACTTTTTCTACTAATTCCCCGTTGCTTTTAGCAAGAACTCCCTTTGAAATATATACATTATCCTCAAACCCAACTCTAACATGCCCTCCATCAATAATAGCACATACTGCAAGAGGAAATTCAAAACGTCCAACTCCAGCAACAGTGTAAGTAGCATCGCCTGGGATTGAGCCACGAAGGAAAACAAAATCACGAATATCTCCACCTATTCCTCCATTTACTCCCATAACGAAATCAAAATGCATAGGAGTTTTGATAAATCCTTTCTTGTGAAGTCTTAAAGCCATTTCAATCATTGACTTATCGAATACTTCAAGCTCAGGCTTAATATCTCTCTCAATCATTCTTTCTCCAAAATACTTGATTGTGTTTTCAGTATTCATAAATACTTCATCGCCTCCAAAGTTTAAGGTTCCACAATCTAATGTAGCCATTTCTGGATTAAGTTCCGTTGGTTGAAGTCTTTCGTCATTACTCATTCCAACAGCTCCTCCAGTAGAGGGTTGGATAATAACATCTGGGCATTCTTTCTTTATAGCCTCCATTATTACTCTAAACCTTTCTTTGTCTTGAGTTGGAGTACCGTCATCCCATCTAACATGAAGATGAATTATTGAAGCACCAGCCTCATAAGCCGATTTAGCTTCTCTAACACATTCCTCAATAGTATAAGGAACAGCAGGATTATGTTCTTTTAATACTTCAGCTCCGCAAATTGCAGCTGTAATAATTAGTTTTTCCATATTGAGAGTTTTTTTTAATTTTTTCTTTGATTTTGCTTAGGTACAACACAGGTACCAGAGGCACGACAAACAATTATTGGCTCTTCTAACACATCAGCAGCTGAAGCAGAGATATCCGTTCTTGGGATAATCACTTTTCTTGCTTCAAATTCCATTTTCCTAGAAGAATTACCTATTTGAGTAATTTCTCCAACAGCCTCTATATAATCTCCTGCATAAACAGGTGCAAGAAACTCTACTTTATCATAAGCACAGAAAAGACCTTCGTCTCCGTCATTTGCAATTAATAATTCTGTTGCAACATCTCCAAAAAGAGCAAGCATTTTAGCTCCATCTACAAGGTTGCCACCATAATGAGCATCTTGTGAACTCATTCTAAGTCTTATCATTGATTTTTTCATATCCATTTAGTATTTAATTAAATAATCTACAAACATATAAGGAATAGCCACGTTGTGAGCTTCTATCACATCGACCTCTTCGCTGCAATCAGCAATAACAATATCTGCTGCCATAGCTATATAAGGATTGAAATTTTTGGTTGTTCCTCTAAATAATAAATTACCATATTTATCAGCAACACTTGCTCCAATTAATGCAACATCAGCTTTAAGTGGTTTTTCTAATAAGAAATCTTTTCCATCTATATTAATAATCTCTTTATTTTCTTGAACCACTGTACCGAGACCAGTTTGAGTTAGTACTCCCCCAAGTCCTGAACCATAAGCTCTAATTCTTTCTATTAAAGTGCCTTGAGGAACTAATTCAACTTCCATTTCTTTGCTTAGCATTAACTCCCCAGAAGTAGGGTTAGTGCCGATATGTGAAGTAATTACCTTCTTAACCATTTTATGTGCAACCATAATACCAGAACCCATGTCTTCTGTTGCAGTATCATTGCAGATTATTGTAAGGTCTTTTTTACCAGCAAGTGCAAGAGCTTTAATAAAACGATTAGGAGCACCAACTCCCATAAAGCCTCCTACCATTATTGTCATTCCGTCCTTAATTAAATCAATTGCTTGATTAGTATCAATTCTTTTCATATATGATAATTAGTTGTGTTTAGATATAATTTAATACGCAAAGATAGATAATTTACATGTAACACCCAAATAATAGTTTTTAGATTAAGTTTATTACTTGAATTTAGAAATCTTAACCACCTATTAATTAACATTTGTCTTAAGAGAACTATCTCTTGATTCTATTATCCTATTTTTAAATCTTAAGATGTGTTTTCCAAACCGGATACAAACATTATTATTATTTTGATTATCTTTGCAAGCTAAAAAGAAAAAATAAAAGTATAAAATATAATAGATTATGGCTACAAAAGTTACAAAAGAATTGATTAATCCTAAGAGTATAGTAGTGGTAGGTGCTTCAAATGATGTTACCAAACCAGGTGGAGCAATACTTAGAAATATTATTGAAGGTGGATTTAAAGGAGAATTACATGTTGTTAATCCAAAGGAAGACCTTATTCAGGGAGTAAATTGTACAAAAGATATTAAAGATTTGCCAAAGGTTGATTTAGCAGTCTTGGCAATTGCAGCAAAATTTTCTGAAGAAACTGTTAGAGTATTAGCTGAAGAAAAAAATACTAAGGCTTTTATTATTATCTCTGCAGGTTTTGGAGAAGAAAGCCATGAAGGGAAAGAGCTTGAGCATAGAATAGTAAATATCATTGAAAGAAATGGAGCTTGTTTGATTGGACCTAATTGTACTGGTATATTTACTCCTTATCATCATGCAATCTTTTCAAAACCATTCCCTCAATCCTCTGCAAAGGGAGTTGATTTTATTACTGGTTCTGGTGCAACAGGTTGTTTTATAATGGATATTGGAATGCAACATGGATTACATTTCAACCATTGTTGGGCAGTAGGAAACTCTGCACAGCTTGGAGTAGAGGATTTATTAGAATATCATGACGAAGTATTTAATCCAGAAACATCTGCTAAAGTAATATTAATGTATGCTGAAAACATTAAAAATCCAGATAAGATACTTAAACATGCAATATCTCTTAGAAATAAGGGAGTAAAGATTGCAGCTATTAAATCAGGTGGTTCTGAAGCTGGTTCAAGAGCTGCTTCTTCTCATACAGGGGCATTAGCTTCTCCAGATGTTGCAATTGATGCATTATTCAAGAAAGCAGGGATATTAAGATGTAACGGTAGAGAAGAATTAATTTATGTTGCTTCTATTTTCACATTTCCAGAGCTTAAAGGAAAGAATATAGCAATTATAACCCATGCAGGAGGTCCTGCAGTTATGCTAACTGATGCCCTAAGTAAGGCTGGCTTAGAAGTTCCACATATCGAAGGAGAAAAAGCAGATGCTTTATTATCTCGACTTTTTGCAGGTTCTTCTGTATCAAATCCAATTGACTTCCTTGCAACAGGTACTCCTGAACAATTAGGAGATATTATTGATACTTGTAATAATGATTTTGATAATATTGATGCAATGTGTGTTATTTTCGGAACACCAGGGCTTTCACCAATCTATGATGCGTATAATGTATTAAATGAGAAGATGAAAACTTCTAAAAAGCCAATCTATCCAATTCTTCCTTCAACTCTTGTTGCTGGTGATGAGGTTAAGGACTTTGTTTCAAAAGGAAATGTATTCTTCCCTGATGAAACTGTATTTGGAAGTACATTAGGTAAGGTAGTTGCTAATAACACAGATAATGTAAACGCAAAAGATTTTATAGATATTGATATTAAAAAGATTCGTTCAATTATTGATAGATGTGAAAATGGTTATTTAGATACCAAGATAATGAATGAATTATTAGATGCCGCTCAAATTGCTCATGCATCTGAAATTTCTTCCGATAATGTTGAGGATTGCGTAAACTTTGCTAAAGAATTTGGATATCCAGTAGTAATGAAGGTTGTAGGACCAGTACATAAGAGTGATGTTGGTGGAGTTGTTCTAAATGTAAAGGATGAAGAAACTATCAGAAAAGAATTTGATAGACTTATGAAAATCAAAGATACTTATGCAGTTCAAATGAATCAAATGCTTTCAGGAACCGAAGTATTTATCGGAGCAATGAAAGAACCATTATTTGGACACCAAGTTCTTTGTGGATTAGGTGGTATCTTTATTGAAGTATTTAAGGATGTTCAATCTAATTTAGCTCCAATAGGAACAACTGAGGCTAAAGGTATGATTAAATCATTAAAGAGCTATAAGATTATTCAAGGAGTTAGGGGACAAGAGCCAGTTAATGAGGATAAATTTGCTGAACAAATTGCAAGAGTAAGTGCATTGGTTCAAGCTGCTCCTGAAATTGCTGAAATGGATTTAAATCCTCTTTTAGGAAATTCAAAGGCTGTTGTTGCTGTTGATGCAAGAATTAGAATAGAGAAATAAGAGATACAATTATTAATACATATATAATATGAAAAAGGGTTTATTATGGAATCTTATTGCAAGCTTACTTATTCTTGCAATGTTCCTTTTACAGTATACTCCACAACTTGAAGTTTTCAAGTATTGGATTTGTTTCGTTGTTGCATTAGGAGCAACTATAAGTATAGTTTATAATACTTATATGCTTGGTTCGAAACTTATCAAAATTGAAAAACTATATAAGATAATGGAGATTGATAATAAGAATTTTAAAAAACAAATTGAGTCAACCTCTAAATTAGAAACCCTCGAAGAAACTATTAGCAAAGAAACAGAGATTTAATTTATTATGAAGAAAAAAGATTTAGTTTTTATCCTAATTTCATTAGGTGTGTTGTCATTGTTTTTTATAATTGAACCATTGAATAATTGGTTTATGGATTGGAGCAAGGCAAAAGATGGACGTTATTTTATTCTTGCATTTCTTAAGTTTGCAGTACTTGCAACACTTGGAGAGAGTATTGGATTAAGGATTTCAAAAGGAATATATAACGAAAAAGGGTTTGGACTTTTGCCAAGAGCAATTGTATGGGGAGTATTAGGAATAGGAATTTCTGTTGCAATGGGAATATTCGCATCAGGTGCTTATGGATTTTTGAATTATTTTTCATTAAACCTATCTCCTGCAACTCTATCCCAAGAACCTATATTGATTAGACTTATATATGCATTTACTGTTTCTGTGTTTATGAATATTATCTTTGCACCAGTATTTATGACTTTGCATAAAGTGACAGATACTCATATCCTAAAGAATAGAGGAACAATCGCTGGGTTATTTACTCCAATAGAGTTTGGTAATATATTTACTAATTTAAATTGGTCGGTTCAATGGAATTTTGTTTTTAAAAAGACAATTCCTTTCTTTTGGATACCAGCACATACCATTACTTTTATGTTACCTAAAGAGTTTCAAGTCCTTTTTGCAGCACTTTTAGGTGTAGCTTTAGGAGTAATACTTTCTTTTGCTAACCTAAAAAAGAGATAGATAATGAGAGTGAGAACAAAATCAATATTATTATTTCTTTCAGTCTTATTACTATCAAATCTTCTTAAAGCTCAAGAGGAGAGTAAATTTGGAATAGAAGGATATGGATGGATAGGAGGAATGTATTTTTATGATAGCCGTCAAACCTCAAGTGCAAGGGAAGGGCTTTTAAGCTTCTATCCTTTAAATATTCAAAGAGATGCTTTAGGAAAAGATATTAACGCAAGAGCAAACTCTAATCTAAACTTATCATCCTCAAGAATAGGAATCAAAATTTTTACTCCAGATGTTTTCTCTGCTAAGACCTCTGGAGTATTAGAAGCTGATTTTACTGGACAAACTGATGCAAATATACATCTGTTTCGTTTACGTCAAGCTCATATTAGCTTTGATTGGGGGAAAACTAAGCTATTAATAGGTCATACATGGAGTCCATTTTTCTTAATAGAGATGTGTCCATCTATACAAGACCTACATAATGGAGGACCCTTCCATCCTTTCTCGAGAACAAATCAAATTAGAATTGACCAGAAACTATTTAGTGGGTTTAATCTTGCTTTAAGTGCAGGAATGCAAAGAGATTATAGCTCTATTGGAGTGAACTCTCTGAGAAGTCCTATGAATCAAATCAATTCTAATATTCCTGAACTAAGCATGATTATTAATTATAAAACAAAGAATGTCTTTGCAGGAGTGGGGATAGAGAACAAATATCTAAAACCAAGAAATGAGTACATTTATAATAGTAATAAGTATAAGCAAACAGAACTATTGCATTCTATGGCTTATACTGCTTTTGCTAATTATAAGAATTCATTTATTGATATTAAACTCCAAGGCGTTATTGGTCAAAATCTAAACGATTATATGATGTTGGGAGGTTTTGTAGAAAGCAGTTTTGATACTATAAATTATAGCTTCACTTATAAAAATACAGAAACAGCATCACTATGGATGGATATTTCTTATCCAAAAGGAAAATATAGAGGAGCACTATTTATTGGCTATCAAAAGAATCTTGGTTTTAGTCCCGATTTTACTGCAGCAAACTACTATGGAACAGGAAAGGATATTGATAATGTGTTTAGGATTGCTCCAAGGTTTGAGTTCTACCCTTCAAATAATTACTTTATTACTCTTCAAGCAGAATATACACAAGCTTCTTATGGAATATATCAACCCAAGGGAGGAAAGGTTAAGGATTTAAACGAGATTGGGAATTATAGGTTATCTTTAGCCTTTGTTTATAAATTCAATACTCCAAGGTTTTAAACTTATAAAACTTAGATTTAATTATGCTCGAATTCTTTAAATACCATGGTGCAGGAAATGATTTTATCCTTATAGACAATAGGGAAGATAATATACATTTATCTAAGGAGGAAGTGATTTTTCTTTGTGATAGGAATTTTGGAATTGGAGGAGATGGGTTAATGCTTTTAGAAAAAGTAAAGGGTTATGATTTTGCAATGAAGTATTATAATCCTGATGGTACAAAGGAAATGATGTGTGGCAATGGAGGTAGATGTATTATAGCCTTTGCTCATTTGCTTGGAATAATTAAAGATAAGACAGAGTTTTTAGCTCCTGATGGAGTACATAATGGAGAAATTATCTCTTGCGAAAAGGATAAATATTGGATAAAGCTATCTTTAAAGGACATAAATCATATCAAAGAATATAAAGATGGGTATTTCGTTGATACAGGAGCAACTCATTTTGTGCAATTCCTTGATGATATCTCTTCAATAGATATTATCTCCAAAGGCAGAGAGATAAGATATGATTCGAGGTTTGATTTTGTAAAAGGGGTTAATGCAAATTTTGTTGAGATAAATAAAGATAATTCTCTAAATATAAGAACATACGAAAGGGGAGTAGAGGCTGAAACATTAGCTTGTGGGACAGGAATAACAGCCTCCGCTCTTTCCTTTGTGTATAAAAACAATCTAATTTCCAACTCAATAGAAGTTAAAGCAAAAGGAGGCTTATTAAGAGTAAGTTTTGAGAAAACCACTCAAGGATTTAAAAATATCTACTTAGAGGGAGAAGCCCAATTTGTTTACAAAGGGGAAATACAAATATAATATATTCTCTGCCGTATTTTGTAGGTTATCTCAATACTTCTATTACGCCAACTGTGTCGATTTTCTTGTCATTTCTTTTGCCAATAAATCTAAAGAAATAGGTGCCATCGGGGGTATTGGTTTTGTTTGGGTCCCAATTGTCTTTTTCTTCTTTTATATTTTGTATTCTATAGATTTGCTTGCCTTGACGAGTGAATATTATTAACTCATTCTCTGGGAAGGCTTCTTGCTTTATTAGGTTATGGATTGAGAAGACATCATTAATTCCATCCCCATTAGGAGTTACTACATTTGGGAAGAGGATATTATCAACTTGAAGATTTAATACCTTTAGGCTATCGCAACCTAAATAGTTTTGGAATGTTTGGGTATAGACTCCTGTTTGTGTTTCGTTAAATCCGTTTTGATTATATACTCCTCCTTTGTAGATTTCGGCGTAGATGGTGTCGGAGAAGGTTGGAAATACTATTAGATTTACAATAAATATGCTATCACATCCATTCTCTTTTATTAGTATTATCTCGTAAACTCCTGTTGAATCTGTATTTAATCCATGCTCTGTATAGAATTGGTTATCACAAGAGAATGCATAGATTGTGTCATCCCCTCTATAATGTTCTTTAAAGCTTAAATCCAAATAAACTATGCTATCACAATTGTATATTGATTTCAAGTTTAATATGTATTTGCCAGGCGAGCTGATATCATATCCTTGAACCGAATAGGTAGTGTTATCGCAAATTGTGTCTATTACAATTATGCTGTCGTAGATTGGGTGAACTTGAATTTCTTTTATTGCCTTATTTATACAGCCTGAACTGTCTTTGAGATATAGTGTTATGGTTTGGTTGCTTATTGGGCTTAGGTTAATGCTCTTTGTGGATTCGTTGGTAGACCATAGATATTCTCCATCCAAGGAGGAGGTAAGAATTGTGGATTGATTTTCGCATAACGAGGAGTCTCCAATGATTTTAAGATAATTGCTATCCTTTATTAATAATATCTTCTTAACTATTGTGTCCTGACATTTCCCATCGCCAAGTATTGCTATTAACTTGACTGAGTATTCTCCAGCGACTGAAAATCTCCTCTTTGGGCTGTATTGGTCAATTATTACTCCATCATCAAATATCCATTTTGCATCATCGCAAGGAGTATTAACTAATATTGAGTCGTTATATAATATCTTGCTTAGATTGATAAAGCTTACCTCAAACTCACAATCCTTGATTGTATATGTGTAGTCAAAATCTGCCTTTGGATAACGCTTCATCGATTCAACCTCTATTGTAAAGCCACAGTTGGGATTATCAAGAAAGCTAACATGACAATAATAGGTGATATTAGTATCTAAATTTATTTCTAATTCAATATCCGTGGATAATGTTTGAGAGGTGTCATTTGAATTATACCAACGATAGTTAAAACCTTGAGGTGCCTTGTAGTTAATCATATTAGTATCTCCGCATGTTGAGCCTGTAAGTCTCTTTTTGTCGCATTTGAGGGTGTAGTAGGCATATCCGTAATGTCCTCCATGATTGCAGTCGTAGGTTGTTAATCGGATAGATATTACTTGGTTATGATAAGCACTTATATCGAAGCCAATATTTGTCCAATCCTTCCAAATCACTGCTGTTGTCCCAACTCTATTCCAACCGAGTGAGTCGCTTGCGTAGAAATTGGCAGAAGAACAAATTGTATCTAATAAATTCCCAGAGGAATTTAATATCTCTAATGTGAATCTTGGCTGATTATTGAAGTTATGCTCTGCATCCTCAAGGACTATTGCATACTTCATCATCAATAAATCAAAATTATTTGTATCAACCTTATAACGGTAAGTAATGCTTTCTGCCTGAGCTCCAACCAACCAATTGCCCAACCTTACAGAGGCATTTTCTCCCTCAGGAATTGTTTTTAATAAGTAGTTAGTTCGAGAATCTCTTTCGCTCTTATTATAATGAACTGTATGCCTTGAATTTGGATTTGAATAACCATAATCGATTATTCCCTGGTGTTGATATGGATTGTCGAAGGTGCCGTAGGTTAGGGTATTATTAGATGTATTTATATTTAAAAAGTCTAAGCAATTCCCATTAGATGGTACATTTATAACCATTAGTTTCGAAGCACAATCTAATTTTAAACTATCGCAAAGCGAATGAATAATTATTTCATAATAGCCAGTAATAGATAGGTTGTCAATGGTATGATAATTAGTATATGTAGTGTCGTAAAAGCGAGTAGAGGAGTTTTGAAGCCTATACTCAATTATCCATCCACTTGCATATATATCAAAGTCCCAACCCAAAGATATAGAATTCTCTGTAACATCTGTAATTACTACATTTTCAGCAATTGGGCAATGGCATTGGGTTTTAAGATTTAGAAACAAATCATTACAAAATCTACCATTTGGCAATTTTAAACAATCCTCATATACATATATATAGTAGTTACTTGCAGAGCTAAGGTTATTGAAGAATACATAAGGATCATGAGTTACTAATGAATCTATCAGTTTATAAGAATCGTAAAATTTTACTGTCCATAATGTAGTTGTATCGCTCTCTAACCATGATAGATAAATAGTTGAAGAACCTACATAGCTTGAATCATATAAGGGTTTTGCACAAGGGCATCTTGTTGTGGCATTAAATCCCGTTGCATTGCAGTCGTTACCGTTATTATTACAATCATTCCAAATCTTCACGTAATACATTGTACTGGCAATTAAACTATCAAAATGCAAATAAGGCTGATAAACATTGCCAGAATCAATTACCTCTCCCAAATAGGATAACTCATAGCTCCATACAATAGAAGTATCTGGTTCTGTCCAAGAAACTATTATACTATCAGAGGTTGTATATGTGGTTAATTGAGTAGGTTGAGGACATGTGGTTTGTATCCAGCATGCAGTTGTCTTTTTAGGCTGGCAAGTTGTTGGTAAAGTGTCGCAAGAAGTATAAATCACAGCTCTATAAATCTCACATTCTGTCAAAGAATCAAAAAGAATAAAATTAGTATCTGAATAATAGATTGTAGATGGAGAAACGTTTCCACAGTTGGAATTAGATTTGCTTAGCTCAATAATCCAGTTGGTGTTTTTATCTCCACCCTGCCATGAAAGCATTACAGAATCGGGTGAAATTACATTATTAACAATATTATATGCATAGAAGGGGCATGTATAGCACTCCTCAATATTTATCTCAAATCCTGAAAGTGGATTATCTGAATCAACAATAAACTTAATGGTAATCTTATCTGTTGAACTGATTTTTGAAGGGATAATACTATTTCCTGCACCTTGATAGAGTATTGATGTTGAATTTGTATCTCCATCGTAAATATATATTCTCGAATAGTTCCAAGCTCCCAATATATGATTCCCCGAAAGCCTTAGTCTTGCTCCAGGAGTTTGTGCAGTAATTGTAAGGCGGGAATCAACTCTTGTAGAATAATTTCCATTTTGCCCACCATCATCATATACTGTTACTGCAATAATACTAATCTCGTTATAACCCGAAGCGGGCATATCGTAGCTTTGTGCAGAAAGATTTATGCACATTAATGATAAAGAAATGAAAAGAATCAACCTTTTCATATTATTTTATATTTACTAATATATTAGTTCTATAATATCGCTAATGAATCTGTTATTTTCTTGATTTATAAACCATAGATAAGATTTAGGTTTTTTAAAACCCATATCTATATATAGTTGTGAATACTCCTTGATTTGTTTATTATATTTTTCAATTTGTTTCTTGTCAAAGGAGAATTTATAGTCTATAATTATTAGCTCACCATCTCTAAGTAATACTCTATCAGGTCTTACACTTTTAATATATCCATCCTTAAAGATTATGCTTCTCTCATTCAATACTTTATTCCTATCATCAAACCATTCTTCTTTTTCTCTAAACATATAATCCAATAGTTTAGATATCTCCTCAATCTCTTCTTTTACAATCTCTCCCTTGTTTTCCAATTCCTTTAATGCCTTGTCCTTATCCTTAGGAGTATGTATTTCGGATAATACTTTATGCAATAAACTACCTCTAAGTCTTGAGCTATTTGTATCGCTTTCTTCCTTTCCCTCAATCAAATCCCTTACATATTTCTCAGCCTCTTTGGTTTGGGAGTATAGTATCTCGGAATTAGATTTAATTATCTTCATATCAAAGCTTTCATTTAATTCTAAAAAGCCTTTTTCCTTTGATTTTCTATCTATTTTTATATTTCCTAAGTTTACATATATGCCTCCATTCTCCATTTCCTCCAATTCAAAACAAGAGCTAATAATATAATGTAAGAGATCTCCTACGTTTTTACCGCTATTGAATACAAATTTTCCGCTTTTGTTTATAGTATATGAATTTATAATAGATATTGCATTTACAGGCCTTGTAAGGGCTACATAGAGGATATTTAGGTTATCGATATATACTTGGGATAATTCGTTGTAATATTCTTTACTGAATGTGGAATTCATTAAATCCTTTTTAACCTCAATTGGCAAATAAGGTATTTCGTTTAAACCCTCAGGTGCCTCAACCCAAATTGTGGTCTTCTTAGCATCGTCTAATTTCCAATTAGGATAGGGGAGAATTGCCACTGGAAACTCCAATCCCTTTGCCTTGTGTATTGTCATTAAGCGAATACCATCCAAATTGGAGCTAATAGTTATTGCTTTGGTTTTTAGGGTGTCTTCCCAATAGTTTAGGAAACTTAGAATTGAGGTATTGCCTTGTGAAAGATATTCGTTTAATGCGTCAATAAAGGCATAAATAAAGCTTGAATTCTTATCGCTTAAGTCTAAATTGTTAATCAGATAAGGGATTAATTCAATTAGTGGCTTACGTTTAAGTTCGTTTCTATTATTAAGGAAACTAAGCCTATTTATGTTTTGAGTTATGGATTTTAAATCTTCTTTAAATACTTCCTTAGGGCTTTGGTAATAGAGTTTAAGCTTTACTAATGAATCGGTATCGTTTTCGTCCTCAATATACTTTAAGCAAGATATTATAAGGTCAATACTCTTAGATGAGGAAAACTCAAAGGCTTCATCGCTAATAATATCAATTGGATACTTTAAATCTTTGTTTTCTTCCTTATACTTGTAAATATAATCGGTTATTTGCTTAATCTCGGTATTAGTCCTTAGCAATATACATATCTCTTTTTGCTCAAAACCAAGTGCTCTATAATAATTTATCTCCTCAATTATTTTCTCCAATACAAGGTCTTTCTTGTTCGCCCTCTCCTCAGTATCTAACTCAATATACCTTACACATCCTTTTTCCTTATCGGTTTTAGACTCTTGTTCTACATCTTTAAAAACCTTAAGTATATCCTCTGTGTTTATTCCGTCCTCATTGCTAATATACTTGTCTAAATTGGTAAATATCTTATTGTTGAAATCGATAATCTTCTTATCTGACCTGTAATTTACACTAAGATTTTCTATTATTGGTTCTCTTTTCAAGTAAGGACTCTCTGGGCTTAGACCATATTTCAAATTCCCAAGCAATCTCCAATCTCCATTATTAAACCTATATATTGATTGCTTAACATCTCCAACAATAATTGAACGGTTATTATTATCGTAGCTCTCTTTTAGCAAGTGTTTGAAATTATTATAATTGAGTTTTGAGGTATCCTGAAACTCATCAATCATTATGTATTTCAATTGTGAGCCTATCTTCTCGAATATAAAGCTTGTGTCGGAATTGGTGTCGTTTCCAATTATCTTGGAAAGTAGGTTAGAGGTTTCGGATAATAGGAATTGGTTTTTATTCTTAAGAATAAGTCTTTTAAGTTTTGATATCTCTACCAAGAATACAAGGTTATCTATATTCTCTAATATTGTTTTATAAGAATAGTATTGGGGTAAGTTTTTACCCATGTAATTATTAAGCTCCTTAACTATTGGGTTTAGCTTGTCTTGGGTAAAGTTTAGATTTTTATCCAATTGGTTAGGCTTAGTAAACCACTCCTTATTATCATCTATTACCTTATCTAAATTGCCTTTGAAATATACGTCGTAATTATTGTCTAATAGCTTAGTAATACCGTTTGCAATACCTCTTGAGCCTCCTTTAAAATCATTGATATTATATCCATTATCTTTGATTAGCTTAAGCAACACTTTAGCTTTATCTTGGATATTGTTTTCTATTTCTTTACACCATTTATTTAGCTTTTCTTTAAATTCCTCCAAGCTTTTTTCATCAATAGAGTTGAATAATTCGTCCTCAATTTCCTTGAACTTTTCCTTATTCAGTTGCTTGGAAAACTTTAAAATATCCTCCTCAATATCCCATTTCTTACCTAATCTTATCTTCTCATTTATCTTTGTAAAATACCATTTCCTTAGGGATAAATTATCCTTTGTTTCTTCAACAATTATATCAAAAGCCTGCTTAATTATTTCTTTATCATCAATAAGTAAATTATATCTTGGATTAATTCCAAGCTCTTTTGACATATTCTTAAGAATTCTTTGGAAAAAGCTATCAATGGTTTCAATATATAGGTTAGAATAGTCGTGAAGAATGTTTTTAAGGGCTTGTTTTGCACTTAGGGTGATTATCTCCTCGGTATATCTATCATTAAGATTTAATAGTTTTTCTCTTTCACTCTTAGCCTCTTGGCTATTATTAGATATATTATAAAGCAATAAAATCAATCTTTCTTTTAGCTCTGCTGTTGCTTTATTGGTGAATGTTACCGCAAGTATATTTTTATAATTAAATGTATTTCCAACCCTAACTCCTTTTTCAATATCAATAATATTCTTTTTAATATTAGTGTCAATCAAAAGATTAACATACTCCACCACAAGGGTAAATGTCTTACCACTTCCAGCAGAAGCATTATATATAATTAGGTTGGATTCCATTAATTAACAATTCTCTCTATGTTGACTTTTATAAACTAAAGCTATTCAAGAATTTTCTTCTTTTCTCTCTCAAATTCTTCTTGAGTGATGATTTTTTCATCTAATAGTTTCTTTAACTCTCTTAATTGCTCTGTTTTATTAACGATAATTGTTTTGTTTTCATCATTACTCTGCAAAGGATCAGACTCCATAACTTCTTGGTTCAATGGTATTAGTTCATAATTATGATATGGTTTATACTTCATTGTCCAAAGAAAGGGTACCCAAAGAAATATTCCTCCAACAATAGCACCTGCATCAACTTCTTCATTTCTTGAAAAAGAAGTATATAGAGTTTCATGTCCTTCAAGCTCTAATCTTAGAGCAGTAACACTCCCAACAATCTTAGTATCGGTATGGCTATAAGGTGTTTTGCCTACTGGTTCATCATTAATATAAACACTTGCTCCTGAAGGATATGATTGGATTAGAGTTGTGCTTGCACAGGAGGCAAAAATGATAGAAAATGATAATAAAATCGCTATTGATTTTAAAAATAAGCTATGTTTTTTCATTTTTTCTTATGTTTAAATTAAAAATATCTCAATGTTTGTTTTTGCAAATATATAATTTTAAATTGGATTATTTACTACATTTGCATTTTGGTTTACTAATATTTTACTTAATAATGAAGATATTAATTGTTGAGGATAATCAGGATTTAAGAGAGATTGCAAAGATTGAATTAGAAAAGGAGGGTTTTGTTTTAGAACAAGCTTCAAATTACCAAGAAGCATTGGAAAAGATAGAATTATACGAATATGATTGTATTTTGTTGGATATAATGTTGCCTGACGGTGACGGATTATCTTTACTTAGGCATTTAAAGAAAGCACATAAGACAGAAGGTGTGATAATTATATCTGCTAAAGATTCTCTTGACGATAAGATTGAAGGATTAGAGCTTGGAGCTGATGATTACCTTGCTAAACCATTCCATTTTGCAGAACTTATTGCAAGAATTAAAAGTGTTATTAGAAGAAAAATGGGAGATGGGGAAATGTTTAATACATTTGGGGATTTAAAAATAAATCTATCTACCTTAAAGGCTTATGTAAACGATAAAGAATTAGCTCTAAGCAAGAAAGAGTTTGATATTTTGGTTTATTTCTCAACAAGGGCTAATAGAATTATTGATAAGACAACTCTTGCCGAGGGAGTTTGGGGAGATTATATAGACCAAGTTGATAATTATGATTTTATTTATGCACAAATGAAAAATATTAGAAAGAAACTGAAGGAGGCTGGCTCATGTGTGGAGATTAAATCAATTTACGGTTTTGGTTATAAACTAATTAATAATGAATTGAATAATGATTAAGAAAAGAAAAAATAAGAATCTCCTAACTTCAATTATTCTAAGGACATCAATAACAATTACTATAATAATGTCCGTTTGGGCTGCATTGATTTTCTTTGCAATTATTAATGAGGTAAACGATGAGATTGATGATTCCTTAGATCTTTATTCCGATTATCTTATTTCTCAGAAGAAACAAGGCTATGAGGTAATTGAAAAAGAAACAAACTCTAATAATATATTTCTAATTACTCCTGTAGGACTAAATGAAGCTCTTGGTAACTTAAATTCTTCCTATAAGGACACAATGATTTATCTTTATAGCAAAGAGGAAACTGAGCCTGCAAGAGTTTTAACTCGTTATTTTATCGATAAGAACCAAAATGCATTTAAGATAGAGATTTACACCTCTACTATTGAGAAAAAAGACTTGATTGAAACAATAGCTTATTGGTTGATTTCCCTTGTTTTAATTCTTCTTGTCACTATTATTATTGTATATATTTGGATTTATAAGAAGAGTATGAAACCCTTATATATATTATTGAATTGGCAAAGAAACTATAGCTTAACGGGCAAGAATCCTCCTCTTCCAGATATGTCCTCTATTAAGGAGTTTGAAGAGCTTTATAAAGCAACTAACCAAAGTACTCAAAGGATGGAGAAGGCTTATTCGGATCAAAAACACTTTATTGGCAATGCTTCACATGAGATTCAAACTCCTTTAGCTGTTTCAATTAACCGTTTAGAAAACCTTTTAAATCTGGATTTAACCCAAGAACAAGCTGAAGAGATTATCAAGACAATATCCTCATTAGAACACCTTACTCGTTTAAATAAAACTCTTTTACTTTTAACAAAGATTGAGAATAATCAGTTCTTAGAAAAAGAAAACTTTTCACTTAAAGCCATAATTGATAAAATATTAGAGGTATTTAAGGATGTGTATGCTTATAAGAATATTAGGGTTAGTTTTAAAAACGAAAAGGATATTAATCTTTATTCCAACAAGACTATAATTGAAATCCTTGTCAATAACCTTATTAAGAATGCTTTTAATCATAATATTGAAAATGGTGAAATAAAAATAAGTATTAATTCTAATTCTCTTACCATTTCCAATACTTCCAATTCAAAGGAATTAGATAAGGAAAAGATATTCCAAAGGTTTTTCAAAGATAGCAGTTCCAATACTTCAATTGGTTTGGGATTATCGTTGGTTAAGAGCATTTGCGATAATAATAATTTCCTTTTAGACTATTACTTTAAAAGTGGTATGCATTATTTTGAGATAAAATTTTAGATTCGTTGCACATTTCAGTTTCTTTTCAGGATTGGGTTATAATTTTGCATCATAAACAATACAAATAAACAACTCAACAAATAAACAATTAAAAATAAAAAGATATGAAAGCAACAAATTTATTCAAAAGATCATTACTAATAGTAATAGCATTATTCGCATTCTCTTCATGCCAAAGTCAAGGAGATAAAGTAATTCAATATGACAAATTACCTTCAAAGGCAAAAACTTTTATTAGCTCAAACTTCTCAAATATGACTGTATTACAAGTTGTAAAAGATGCAGAATTATTTAATAGCGAGTATACAGTTTACTTTAACGAAGGCTCTAAAATAGAGTTTAATTCAAAAGGAGAGTGGAGAGATATTGAAATTACTTCAGGAGTGCCTCAAAAAGTTGTTCCAGCTTCAATTTACAGCTATGTAAGTAAGAATCATCCAAACACTTTAATCCTTGAATTAAACAAAGATAACAGAGATTACGAAGTTAAATTAAATAATCAAATTGAATTAGTATTCAACCTAAAAGGAGAATTCTTACGCTACGACGACTAAAAACTAAGACCAAATTAAACAACAAATTAAACAACTAAGGCTGAAGTTTCCACTCCAGCCTTTTTTTATATCTCATACCTTTCTGGATTGCTTCGGGCTACACCCTCGCAAAGACGTGAAACGACACTATTTGCTATATAGATAAATTGACATGATTTGCGTCATTGCGAACCGAAGGTGAAGCAATCCAGTATAGTTATTTAATAAGAACGAAATAGAATCAAATTACAGAAAAATAGAATCAAATTACAGAAAACTAACTCTTGATTCTAAAAAAATGTAATTTGATTCTATTTTCGTAGAATCAAGAGCTATTTTTCTTAACAGAGATGTTAATTAAGAATGAGTTAAGTCGTGTGAATTGAGATTGGCTTTTCTAATTCGTTTGATAATAAATCCTGCTTTGTTAGATTACTAATATCGTCAAAAATGATTTTATCAATCCTGTTTTAATCCTTAAGTTTTATAAGTGCATATCACAATTTTTTGTATATCTGGAATTAAATAAATATCTTTGCTCTTTGTATTAAAGAATTAATTTATGATTAATCTAAGTATTGAGAGTCAAGGAGTGTTTGAAATAATCACAAAGGATGAATTATCTCTTTTGATTGATAAGACTTCTAAGGCTCATAGGAGTATTATTGAAAAAGTTGGTTTGGGTAATGAGTTTTTAGGTTGGGTTGACCTTCCTGAGAGTATCGACAAGGCTATAATTGAAGATATTATAACTAATGCGAAGCGATTAGGAGAAATTTCTGAGGTTTTTGTTGTGATAGGGATAGGAGGGAGTTATCTTGGTGCAAGAGCAGTAATAAATGCTCTTGAACATAGCTTTAATTCGCTTTTAAAGGAAAGAAATAAGCCTTTGATTCTCTATGCTGGACAAAACTTAAGTGAAGATTATCTAAGTGATTTATTAGAGATATTAGATCAAAAGGATTATTCTCTTGCGATTATTTCTAAAAGTGGGACAACTCTTGAACCTGCTCTAAGCTTTAGGATAATAAAATCTCATCTTGAAAACAAGTATGGAAAGGATGGAGCAAGAGAAAGAATAATTGCGATAACAGACAGAGAAAAAGGTGCTTTAAGAAGGTTATCTAATAAAGAAGGTTATATTAGTTTTCCTATTGAAGATAATATTGGAGGAAGGTTTTCTGTGCTTAGCCCTGTGGGATTATTACCAATTGCAGTAGCGGGATTGGATATAATTAAGCTATTGGAAGGAGCAAGGAATATGAGAAAATACATAATCAGTAATCCTAATTTCGAAAATAATCCTGCTTGGAAATACTGTGTTTTAAGAAATGCGTTAAGAGAAAAGGGTAAGAATATAGAGATATTGGTTAATTATAATCCTAATTTATACTATATCAGTGAATGGTGGAAACAACTTTTTGGAGAAAGCGAAGGTAAGGAAGGAAAGGGAATATATCCAAGCAATTTGATTAATACTACTGATTTGCACTCAATGGGTCAGTATATTCAAGAGGGAGAGAGGATGATTTTTGAAACCCTAATCCATATTGAAAAGAATAAAAAGAGAGTAAATATACCTAAAGAAGAAGATAATGAGGACGGTTTAAACTACCTTATTGGTAGGAATATAAATCAGATTAATCATATAGCTGAGAAGGGGACAACTATGGCACATTTAGATGGAGGAGTAGCTAATATTAAAATCAATTTACCAGAGATTAATGAGTATAATCTTGGTGAATTAATCTATTTCTTTGAATATTCATGTGCCCTTAGTGCTTATGTGCTTGGAGTTAATCCATTCGACCAGCCAGGAGTTGAGTTTTATAAGAGGAATATGTTTAAACTACTTGGTAAATAATGTTTAGATTACTAATCCTAATTCTTTTACTACATATTTCTTCTCAAACTTACTCACAAAGAATAGAGAAAGAAGAAACTTATAATCAGAATTATTTAATTCTTGAACCAGAGTTGAAACTATCTGGAGGACTTTTCCTTACAAGTTTAATGAGTATGGAGTTTGATAAGAAATTAAGAACGTACAGACATGAAGAGATACCTAATTTCAAGTATTCTTATGATGATTATTTGCAATTTTCTCCACTTGTAATAGTTTATGGATTAAAAAGTTTTGGTGTCGAGTCAAGAAGCACATGGGGAGAATTATTAGTTTCTAATTCCTTTTCTGTATTATTAATGCAAGGAATTGTATATACGGGTAAAACTCTAATTGCAAGACAAAGACCCGATTTTTCAGCCTCTAATTCTTTTCCTTCAGGGCATACTGCCACAACATTTACATTTGCACATATTTTGCATAAGGAATATGGAGGAATAAGCCCTTGGATTTCCGTTGGAGGATATTCCCTTGCAACAGCTACAGCATTCTCCAGAGTAATGAATAATCGCCATTGGCTAAGTGATGTATTATTTGGAGCAGGAATAGGAATCATATCCACTGAATTAGGTTATTATTTTTCTGGTCTGATTTTTAGAAAGCCCAAACAAAGAAATTTATTACCATCAATATAATTATGAATAATCAAGATATAAAAGATTTATTTCTCTCTCAAAGAGAGTTTTATCTTAAGGATAATACACTTAGTTTGGACTTTAGATTAAATAGTCTAAAAGCATTAAAACAAGAGATTATTAATAATCAAGATGAAATTGCAAATGCCTTGTTTTTAGACTTGCACAAATCTTATGCAGAGGCATATTTGACGGAAATTGGATTTGTAATTAAGGAGATTAATAATGCAATTAAAAACCTTAAGAAATGGGCAAAAGAAAGAAGAGTCTCTCCATCCTTGCTAACCTTTCCTTCAAAGGGCTATATCCAAAATATCCCGTTAGGTCAAGTATTAATAATCTCACCTTGGAATTATCCTTTCCAATTAGCTATTAGCCCATTAATTGGGGCAATAGCTGCTGGAAATACTGCAATTATAAAACCTGCTGAGCTTAGCGTTAATACCTCTAAGGTCATTAAAAATATAATAGAAAGAGTATTCCCAAGCAATTATATAATTACAGTTATTGGTGGCAAGGAAGAAAACCTAAACCTTTTAGACTTAGATTTCAATCATATATTCTTTACTGGCAGCCCAGTTTTAGGCAAGATAGTTATGGAGAAGGCATCAAAAAACCTTGTGCCAGTTACTCTTGAATTAGGAGGTAAAAGCCCATGTATTGTAGATAAAACATCCGATTTAGAACTTTCTGCTAAAAGAATTGTGTTTGGGAAATTTCTCAATAGCGGTCAAACATGTATTGCCCCAGATTATATTTTGGTTGATAAGCAAGTTAAGGATAAATTGATTGAGTTTTTAATCAATTCAATTAATGTCCTTTATAATGATTCTCAAAATGCCGAAGATTATGGAAGGATAATTAGCGAGTCACATTTCGATAGGCTTGTTTCTATGTTAATGGATGGGAAAATCCTTTATGGAGGCAATATCTCAAGAGAAGAAAAATATATCTCACCAACATTAATTACAGATATTCATTCTAATTCAAATCTTCTAAGTCAAGAGATATTTGGACCAATACTTCCAATTATTACCTATGAGGATTTAGATATTATGCTAGAGGAATTAAGACGCAAGCCAAAGCCATTAGCCTTATATATATTCTCTAATAGCAAATCAACCCAAGATATTATCCTCTCAAAAATATCCTCAGGAGGAGTATGCATCAATGATACTATTATGCATATAACGCCAAATAATCTTCCTTTTGGAGGAGTAGGAAATAGTGGAATGGGCTCATATCACGGAAAGAAAAGCTTCGAAACCTTCTCCCACCAGCGCTCAGTCCTAAACAGAAAAACCTATTTCGACCTATCCCAACGCTACCCACCATACACAACTAAAACCCTAAAGCTCCTAAAACTCTTTTTTGGAAAGTAGTTATTCACTAATCATTTTTCTATTGGGTTGAAGAAATCGGTTTTGTATTTTAATATGCTTACTATTAGGTAGAGGATTAGAGAGATTAGGCTTAGGATTATTATTGGGTAATTGAAATTATTGTTTGCGTTTAGGAGGTTTCCTATTATGTTTAGGAGGGTGAAGACCATTATAATTAGGATATAGTAGTCTAATTCTTTGTTTATTATCTTTGTGAAATCGAATTTTCTTTTTGGTTTTATGTAGTTTGAAAATTTAGGGTATATAATTCTTGTATTGCTTGAGTAATCGAGGAATTTATCTTGGTATTTCTTAATTAAAAACTCTTCTTCTGCAAACATTATCCTTTCGTAATAAAGAATATAGGCAAGGGTATAGACAATTACAAACCAAAGGTTAAAGCTAAGAGCAACCATTCCAAGCCATATTATATAATTAGAAAAATAGATTGGGTGACGCATAAGGGAATATAGCCCGGAGTTCTCTGGGAAGAAGAAACGTTTAGGAGAATAGCCTTTGGCATAAATCCTTATAAATAATCCAAATAGAGAAAGGATTAGAAGCGAAATATCGTAAAGGGTTTCAAAGATCAATGAACTGCTAATAAGACTGTCTGGATTATTATCTCTTATTAAATATAAAGGAAGCAGGACGATGATAATTAGAATATTAAACCAAGCTCTATGCTTGTAGAATAATTTCCCTTGAGTGAGTAATTTATTTCTGAAAACCATAATAAAATATGTTTTAATTTGCAAATATATGGAAATAAGAAAGAAAAACCAATTTATAAGGTTTTATTTCTTTTCTTTTATCATAATCAGCACAACGGCAATGATAATTATGATTACTCCAGAGAGGATTTGGAAATTAAAAACTTCATTAAATGCAATTACTCCTATAATTATTGCAGTTACAGGCTCTAAGGGAGAGAGTAGGGCTGTGATTGTGGAGCCTATTGATTTAATAGCAAGGATTAGAGTTAGATTAGAAATTATAGTTGTTATAATAGCCATAAGGCTAATATTAATCCCAGCAGTAAGGGAAGGAATAGGAGTGAGGCTATTATTGAAAAGAGTTAGACAAAGGCAGACAATCATTGAAATAACAAGTACATAGAAGGTTAGGACTGAAGAGGGGAGATGACGAATTGAGGTTTTATTAATCCCAATAATATACATTCCATACATTATATTAGTAATCATTAGCAGGAATAAACCATAAGGGCTAACCATACCCTGATTGGGAGTATAACTCAAAAGAAAAACTCCAAGAATTGAAAGAAAAAGAGATAGGTAGATAATCTTTTTAAGTCTTTCCTTATAGAATATCCACATAAATATAGCAATCATAACTGGGAATAAGAATCCTATTGTTGTACCTATACCCGAAGGGATATAATCGTAGGAAGCAACAAGTGTTAGCCCAGTAAACCCATATCCAAAGCCACCAATAACTATTAAATGAAAAACTTGCTTTCTTGTAATTGAGAAATCTGCCTTAGTAAAGAATAGATAAATGCCGTAAATTATCACTGAAAACAAAAAACGATAGAACATAAGAGCCTCAGTGCTCATTCCTTCGGCTTTTACAGGAATAGAAAAATAGGGGAGTAGTCCAAAACTTATTGAAGATATAAGTGCAAAAACAACTCCCCTAATCTTATGTGGATTAGTAGTATTAGCAGACAATATTAATGATTTTTTTAGGCACAAAGATTATCTTCTTAACCGCCTTACCTTCCATATATCTAATAATATCACTATTTGCCAATACTTCTTTTTCAATATCCTCTTTCGACATATCCAAAGGAAACTCAAGAGTAAGTCTCATCTTTCCATTAATCGAAATAGGATAATTAAAAGATGACTCTACAAGAACAGATTCATCAACCTCTGGGAAAGAAGCAAAACTAATAGTATCCTTATGACCTAATAGAGCCCAAAGCTCTTCAGCAATATGTGGAGCAAAAGGAGATAGGATAATTGCTAATGGTTCAAGGATTCCTCTTTTATTACATTTCAAATCTGTTAACTCATTAACACAAATCATAAAAGTAGAAACAGAGGTATTGAAAGAAAAACGTTCAATATCTTCCTTAACCTTCTTTACAGCCTTGAATAATGCTTTATATTCTTCTTTTGTTGGCTTTTCGTCAGATACGTTTAGGTTATTATCCTTATCGTGATATAGCTTCCAAAGTTTTCTCATAAAACGAAATACTCCCTCAATACCCTTAGTATCCCAAGGTTTGGATTGCTCAAGTGGTCCTAAGAACATCTCATATAGTCTTAGGGTATCAGCTCCGTAACGCTCTATCAAATCGTCAGGGTTTTGAACATTATATAAGCTCTTTGACATCTTTTCAACCTCATATCCGCAAACGTATTTTCCTTCTTCAAGTATAAATTCAGCAGTTTTAAATTCTTCTCTCCAATTTTTGAAAGCCTCTGTATCTAAAATATCATTATCTACAATATTAATATCAACATGTATTGGGTCTGTATCGTAGTTTTCTTTTAAATTATAGGATACAAACTTATTTGTGCCCTTAATTCTATAAACAAAACTACTTCTACCTTGAATCATACCTTGGTTGATAAGCTTTTTATATGGCTCATCTTTAATACAAACTCCTAAATCGTAAAGGAATTTGGTAATAAAACGAGAATAAAGCAAATGACCTGTTGCATGTTCGCTTCCACCTATATATAAATCCACATTTTCCCAATAAGAATTAGCCTCCTTAGAGAAATACTCCTCATTATTATTAGGATCCATATATCTAAGTGAATAAGCATTTGAACCAGCAAAGCCAGGCATGGTATTAGTATCTAATGGATAGGTCTTGCCATCAATCTCTACATTCCAATTCTTTGCTCTCGCAATTGGTGGCTCTCCATCTTTGGTTGGAAGATAAACATCTATCTCTGGTAATTCCAAAGGAAGGTCTTTTTCATCCATTGCGTAAGGCACACCATCTTTATAATAGATAGGGAATGGCTCTCCCCAATATCTTTGACGGGAAAAGATAGCATCACGAAGGCGATAGTTGATTGTTCCAAAGCCAATGCCTTTTTCCTTTACATATTCTATAACCTTGCTCATTGCTTCTTTAACCTCAAGACCTGTAATAAAGCCAGAATTTATACAATGACCATTTTTAGAATCCTTTGCATCTCTCCAAGTGCTTACATCTTCCTCTTCTTCTCCAATAGGGACTACAACTTGTTTAATTGGCAGGTTGAAATTACGGGCAAATGCAAAATCTCTTGTGTCATGTCCTGGCACAGCCATAATAGCTCCAGAGCCATAACCTGCAAGTACATATTCAGATATCCAAATAGGAATCTTTTCATTGCTAAGTGGATTAATAGCATAGGAACCTGTGAATACACCTGATATTTGTTTTACCTCGCTTTGGCGTTCTCTTTCAGAGCGTGTCTTTGTCCATGCAATATATTTTTCTACCTCTTCTTTGTTTTCAGAAGTTGTAAGCTTAGATATTAATTGGTGTTCTGGGCAAAGTACCATAAAGGTAACTCCCCAAAGAGTATCTGCTCTTGTTGTAAATACTTCTAAAATATCTCCTCCCTCGGTAGTGAAATTAATTGAAGCTCCTTGACTCTTTCCTATCCAATTCTTTTGGATTTCCTTGATTGAGTCAGACCAATCAATATTATTTAACCCCTCGAGCAATCTCTCTGCATAGGCTGTTATTCTTAAGCTCCATTGCATCATAGATTTTCTCTCCACTGGATAACCTCCACGAACAGAAACTCCATTTACAACCTCATCGTTTGCAAGTACAGTACCTAATTCGCTACACCAATTCACCAATGATTCACTTCTATAAGCCAAACGATAATTCATCAACACATCACTCTTTTCCTTTTCAGAGTAATTAGCCCAATCCTCCGATGTAAAGTCCAATGGTTTTGTACAAGCTACATTTAATAAATTTGCCTGTCCTTGTTCAAAGGCTGGAATCAATTCCTCTATTGGTCTTGCTTGATTTGTATCATAGCAATAATAAGAATTGAATAATTGGATAAAGCACCATTGAGTCCATTTATAGTAATTTGGGTCGCAAGTCCTAACTTCTCTATCCCAATCGTAAGAAAGACCAATCTTATCTAATTGTTCTCTGTATCTTTTAATATTTATTTCAGTTGTAATTGCTGGATGTTGTCCTGTTTGGATAGCATATTGCTCTGCAGGTAAACCATAGGCGTCAAAACCCATAGGATGAAGCACGTTAAAGCCGTTTAATCTCTTATAACGCGAGTAAATATCTGAGGCAATATAACCAAGTGGATGTCCAACATGGAGTCCAGCTCCCGAAGGATAAGGGAACATATCCAATACATAGTATTTAGGCTTGTCTTTGTCAATATCAACGCAAAAAGTCTTGTTCTTCTTCCAATATTCCTGCCATTTAGGCTCAACTTCTTTAAAATTATAGTCCATAAGTATATTAGTCTTTATTTTTTAAAGTTATTTTTCAAATTACAACTTGCAAAGATAAGAATTTCTGCTCATTTAAATCTTATGTAACCAAGTAAGGAAATAGATTAATTAGACTTTAAACTATTCTTATTTGATTCTGTTCTGATATAATGCCATTATACTTGCGATATAATGCCATTATTCCGGCAATATAATGCCATTAAATGGACGATATAATGGCATTATATTAAATTAGAATCAAAAGAGAAAAATTTGTAATCAAATTCTATTAGTTTATCTCTTGATTTGATTGGTTCTTTTCTTTATTAAATTAAATATAATGTATTGATTAAACACATTCTGCGACTGTAAAGGTGCTGCCACCTACGAAGACAAGGTCGTTTTCCTTGGCTTGGGCTTTTGCTGCTTGGAATGCAGAGGAAACTGAGCTATGTTTGGAGTAATGGAAATTATGTGCTTTTACTTTTTCTTCGAGAATATCTACGCTTAATCCTCTTGGGATATCGGCTTTGCAAAGATAGTAGTGGGCATGGTTAGGAAGCATTGAAAGAACCTTATCAACATCCTTATCATCAACCATTCCAAGCACAAAATGTAGGTTTTCGTATGGGGTTTGAGCAATTTGCTCAATTATATACTTAAGTCCATCCTCGTTATGCCCTGTATCGGCAATAATCAATGGCTTTTCACCAAGTTTTTGCCAGCGTCCCATAAGTGGAGCATTGGTTGGAAGATTTTCTATCCCACCACGAATTATTTTTTCTGATAAATCAAATCCAAGATTATTTAACTCGTCCATTGCAGTTAGCATTGTGGAGATATTTTTAAGCTGATAATTACCAGTAAGAGTAGAGGTGAAGTCTTTGTATTTCAATTTTCCAGACTTATATACATCAAGTATTAGTTTAGTGTCTTTATGTCTTGGATTTTCCATAGAATATATCTCTTGAGCAAAGATAATTGGAGCATTCATTTCCCTTGCTTTTGAAGCGAAAACCTTTTTGGTTTCATCTAAATACTGACCTATTACAACAGGGGTGCTTTCCTTAATAATACCTGCTTTTTCCTCAGCAATAGAAGCTAAGTCCCTTCCAAGAAATGCAGTATGGTCAAGGCTAATATTGGTAATAATACTTAGAAGTGGGGAAATAATATTAGTAGAGTCCAATCTCCCACCCATACCAACTTCAATCACTGCAATATCTACTTTTTTTTCTTCAAAATACTTAAAAGCCATACCCACAGCAACCTCGAAGAAAGAGGGTTTAATTCTTTCAATATCTTTCTTATATCTCTCTACAAAACCAATTACCCATTCCTCTTCAACCAATACTCCATCAATTCTAATCCTTTCACGAAAATCTCTAAGGTGAGGAGAGGTATGAAGACCAACTTTAAGACCCTTTTGGGTTAATATGGAAGCAATCATATGAGATGTAGAACCTTTTCCATTAGTTCCAGCAACATGAATTGAACGAAAGCTATTCTGCGGGTTGCCTAAGGCTTCCATCAAAGCAATAGTATTTCCCAAATCCGCCTTATAAGCAGCTGCTCCAATTCTTTGAAACATAGGTAAAAAAGAGAAAAGATAGTCGATAGTTTCTTGGTAATTCATCCTTTTGCAATTAATAAAATTAATCAGCAAAATTACTCAAAAAAATCTATTTAACCTCTGTAGGTTTGCTTGGTCGAGGAGTTTTTACCACAAGTACTCTAAAATCCTTATCACTTTCGTTATATAGACAGTGAACTATTCTCTTTGGGCTTTCAATCAAGCTATCTTTCTTAACCAATACCTTTTCATCCCCAATTTCCACATAACCCTCGCCCTCCAATACATAGAAAAACACATCAACAGGGGTTAAATGTCTTTTAAGTTTTTCATTAGGTTTTAGAAGTATATGCATAACCTGTGCATGCTCCGTATCAAGCAATTTCTTAGCCTCAACCCCATGAGGATTATCCATAATCTCAAGCTCTTTATAATTTACTATATTCATAATAATAGATATTAAATGATTTATTTAAAGTCCAAAATTACATATATTTTAATAAAGCAAATGTAATAAAGATTACAATAATAAGCAATTTAATATTGTGTGATAATTTATATAATGTATATTTGCATATTCTTTACTAAAACAATTGGAATGAGAATAGAGAAGATTCTAAGTGCGACTAATTTAAATTCCTCTTGGGATAAACTAACTGAAAGTGTATATCAGAGTTCAGATTTTTTGATTCACCTTGAACAAAATAATCCTTGTTACCAGAGATATTATCTTCTTTATAACGAAGACAGACTAATAGCTGGAGCAATAGTATATTCTTTAAAGATAAACCTCCTAACATTTTCTAAATTCAAATTAAACCTTCCTTTTACTATAATTGGAGTGCCTTGTTCGGTTGATGGAAATGCTATTATTGGGGATGAAAAATATTATAATTTACTTATAGAATATATTTTAAAAGAAGAAAAAGGTATTATCCTCTGTTTAAACTACGATAACCCACTAAAAATAAATGGAATTATTCAAATGCAAACCCTTCCAACCATAGTATTTGAAAATAATTTTAATTCGTGGGAAGATTATTTGAATGAGTTAAAACATAATTATAGAAGAAGGGTATCTCAGGCACTAAGGAAGTATGATGGAATAATTAAAACAAGTGAAGCATGCAATACGTTTACAGACAATCATTATTCTCAGTATTTAAGCATAATGGAAAAGACGAAAACCAAGCTTGAAATCCTTAGTAAAGACTTTTTCCAAAACTTAAATAATAACTTTGTATTGCATTCCCTTTATAAGGATGAAAATCTTCTTACATGGCATATTACAACAAAGGATAATAGAAATGCTAATCTTATGTATTATTTTCTTTTTGGAGGTATAAATTACAGCTTAAGAGATAAATATGATTCTTATTTCAATAATCTAATATCAATTATTCAAGAAGGAATTGAATTAAAAGCTAAGAAAATAAGTTTAGGACAGACAGCAGAAATATCTAAAATAAGATTGGGAGGAGAATTAATACCTAAGAGGATGTTTCTTTATCATTCAAATAGGATTATTAACCTTCTACTTTATACTTTTAGAAATCAATTGACAAATAAATCAAAATCTATTCAAGCTAATATTTATAAAACTCATTAGATTATGAAAATACTATTCCTTAGACCATCAGCTCCAGAAGAAACCATAGGTTTACAACACTTAATGATAGTTGAACCATTGGAATTGGAATTACTTGCTACTCTTGTTGAAAAAGAACATGATGTAATAATTATTGATTTAATCTTGGAAAAACAAGGTGCGGAGTATTTTATTAAAAAATACATGCCTGATATGGTATGTATTACTGGATATATTACTCATACTTCGTATATGCTCAAAATTTCTCAAAAGGCTAAGGAGATTAATTCTAAAATTATAATAGTTGTTGGAGGGGTATATATAGAAAAACTTCCAGAGAAGATTAATAGTCCTTTTGTTGATTATAGGGTTGTAAGAAATGCATTATTAGAGTTTCCTAAGCTATTAAATTATATAGAAAACAGGGGAGAGTTCCCTTTAGGGGTTTTAAGGATTGATGAGATATTAGATGAAACAACTCTTCCTGAGTATAATTTTTCTGTTCCAATACCTAATAGGAGTTTAACCAAAAAGTATAGAGATAAATACTTCTATGTATTTCATCCAAAAGTAGCATTATTAAAGACTTCCTTTGGTTGTCCATTTCCTTGTTCCTTTTGTTTTTGCAGAAAGATTACAGGCGATAATTATTGGGAAAGACCTTTAGAAGAGGTTATTGAAGAGCTAAAAGGAATTGAAGAGAATGAGGTCTATATTATTGATGATAACTTTCTTGTTTCCAAAGAAAGAGTAATGAGTTTTATTGAATTATTAAAGAAGCACTCAATAAAGAAACGATATTTGATTTATGGGAGAGCAGACTTTATTGCCAAGCATCCAAAGACAATTAAACGGTTTAAGAAATATGGTTTAAGAACTATAATTGTAGGCTTTGAGTCCTTTAATGATAATGAATTAACCTCTTTGAACAAGAAGTCCATGGCAAAGACAAATGAATATGCTATGAATGTATTGAATAAGTATAAGGTTGACTGTTATGCTTCAGTAATTGCTATGCCTGAGTGGAGTAAAGAGGATTTTCGCAAAGCAACAAAGAAGATGATAGATTTAAAGATTAGATTCTTAAATATTCAACCTCTAACTCCTTTAGAAAAAACAGATATCAATTTCGATGATAATAATCTAATAATAAATAGGTCTGATTATGCTCGTTGGGATTTAGCTCATATTGTTGTTAAACCTGAAAAGATGAGTGTTAAGGAGTTTTATAGAGAAATTCTCAAAATGTACATTAGGGTTCTTTTCCAACCCTCTAATCTTATTCATCATATTAAATATCCTATTAAATACCAAATCAAGCTTTTATTAGGTGCTATAAAGGTCAAAAAACAATATTCGAGAAAGATTAATGAATAAATAATTATTTCTATTATGCCAAAACTATTATTAATTCAACCTACACAATATGGTTCTAAGACAGGGATTCCCTGTAAGCAAAAACAGATTTATTTACCTGGTCTTGGTTTACCTCTTTTAGCTTCTTATGTTCCAAAGCATTGGGATGTTGAGATATTGATTGAAGTTGTTGATGATATTGATTTTAATTCTGATTGTGATATTGTAGGTATTGGGGCTATGGGGCATGCAGTATTTAGAGCTATAGATATTGCAAAAGAATTTCGTAAAAGAGGGAAGAAGGTATTTATGGGTGGTTATATGGTTTCTATTTTACCTGATTTTGTAAAGGAGTATTGTGATAGTGTAGTTATTGGTGATGGTGAGATTTCTTTGCCAATGCTTTTAAATGATTTTGAAAAAAATGAATTAAAGCCTATTTACGATAACCAATTAGAGAGTCTTGATAATTTATTACTTCCTCGCTATGATTTGTTATTGAAGAAGAAAATAGGGTATATGCTTCCTGTTCAGGCTGGGAGAGGTTGCCCTCATACTTGCAGTTATTGTTCAATCAATTGTATTTATAAGGGTAGATATATGTTTCGCCCTATTGATGAAGTAATGAGAGATATTCTACATATTAAGTCGCTTGGGTTTAATCGGTTCTTCCTTATTGATGATAATATTGCTTCTAATCCTTCTTATCTTATGGAGCTTGCAAAAAAAATTAAACCGCTTAAGATGACTTGGGCAAGCCAATGCACATTATTAATAGCTAAGAATGAAGAGTTGCTTAGGACTGTTGCCGATTCAGGATGTAATATTCTTAGCTTAGGAATAGAAAGTATTTCTCAAAGTGGACTTGATTCTTTGAATAAATCTTGGGTAAAGGTAAACGAAACTTCTTCTTTATTAAATAAAATACAAAGTTATGGTATTGCCCCTGCTACTGAAATGATTATTGGAACTGATGGGGATACACAAGAGTCTTTAATTAAAACTGCAAAATTTATTATTAAAAACAAAATACCAGCACCAAAATTCTATGTACTTACTCCTCTTCCTGGAACAGATTTCTATAAAGAGATGAAAGAAAAGAATAGATTGCTTCACGAGGATTACACACTTTACACAGCTACAAACTGCGTATTCTCTCCCCAAAATTTCTCTCCAATAGAGCTTGAAGACTCCTATATAAAGCTATATAAAGAGGTATATACTTATAAGAATATAATCTTGCGTACAATTATCAATAAAGGGGTACTTAAAAGACCTTTTACATACTTATTTTTATTTTTCAGCAATTTAGTCTATAAGCGATTTATTAATCAGGGTGATGCTCCAAATATTTTATAATAATGAAAATAGAAATTCAGGAAGTTAGGACAAAGGCTCAATTAAATAAGTTTATAAGCTTTCCTCACTTACTATATAAAAATGATTCTAATTACGTGCCTTCTTTAAATATCTCAGTAAAAGAAACACTAAGCACAAAGAACCCTTTCTTAAATCATTCTCAAATAGCTCTATTTATAGCATTAGATAATAATAGGGTAGTGGGTAGAATTGCTGCTATTTACAATAAAACTCATTTGGATACTTATAAAGATAATACTGGATTCTTTGGTTTCTTTGATTCAATTAATGATGTAAATGTTAGCAATTTTCTTTTTGATACATGTAAAACATGGTTGAAAGAAAAAGGATTAAACAAAGTGATTGGACCTACAAGCCTAACAACAAACGAGATTTGTGGTTTTCTTAACTTTGGATTCGATTTACCACCATCAGTACAAATGCCATATAATTTTGA
Source organism: Bacteroidota bacterium (assembly GCA_023415495.1). Classification (GTDB taxonomy): domain Bacteria; phylum Bacteroidota; class Bacteroidia; order Bacteroidales; family P3; genus UBA10566. The sequence continues at coordinate 60,980 of JAEZKK010000024.1, read as the reverse complement.
ATACTATAATGCACTTGCCCTAAGCTATGGCTTTGAAAAGGAGATTGACCTTTATTCATATTCAATAAATGGAGATATTCTATCAGAGAAATATTCAAATATCTTAGAACAAAGAAGTGAGAAATTAGAAGAAAAAGATATAAGAATAAGGTCCCTATCAAAAAAGACATTTCATAAGGATATATCAAAGCTAAGAGTGGTTTACAATAAAAGTAATAAATATAATTGGGGATTTATGCCATTGAACGAGGAAGAGTTTAATTATATGGCAAAAGACTTAAAAATGATTACTCCTTTGGATATGGCATTAATTGCTGAGATTGGCAATGATATTATAGGGTATATGATTTCAGTACCAAATATAAATCAAGCTATAAAACATTGCAAGAATGGCAAATTATTCCCTTTAGGATTATTCAAATTACTATGGTATAAACGTAGGATAAAAACATCAAGAATAATGATATTAGGAGTATTAGAAGAATATAAAGGAATAGGAGTAGACTTATTATTATATATGAAGATGAAAGAAGTATTGAATAAGCATGGTATTTACGAATACGAGGCATGTTATGTACTTGAAAACAATGGGAATATGAATAGTATAATAAAAAAAGTATCCAAAGAATTACTGAAAACTTACAGACTATATAGTTTGGAAATATAAAAAAAAGCCTACTCAAGTTAATGAATAAGCTTTTTTAGTTTTTTCAGTTATTAATTAGTGGTTGCCTCCGTGATGACCTCCTCCACCATTATTACCATTACCACCTTGATGTCCACCACCATTTTGAGTTGGAGTACAAGTGCCAGTCTCAGTTTGAGTACAAGTACCTGTTTCACTTCCGAAATTATTACCATAATGATGTCCATAACCTTGTCCGTTTCCAAGACCTGTGCAGGTTTGTGAGCCTGTTTCAGTACAAGTACTTGTGCAGGATTCTGTTGTGAAGTTTTTCAATATTGAATTTTCTTCTTCGTCAAATATTTCTTGACAAGAACTTATTGCAAGAATAGCTCCTGCTAATAAAACTAAAGAGAATACGATTTTTTTCATACTAAATGTTTTTTATTTATACTTTGGCAAAAGTACAATACAAATCAATAAAAACCAAGAAAATAATAAATTATTTCCAAGAAAAATATATTATAATACAATTAATCAAGATAATGATTTGTAGTTTAATTATTTAATTAAATCAAAAAAGGTCACCTAAAACGAATAGATGACCTTTATATTATAAGATTAGTAGTGTTTACCAAGCAAATAATGGGCGATTGCTCATCATTTCATTAACTTGTTTTCTTACCTTAATAATGTTTACTTCGTTATTTACGTCAGATAATATACTGTCTATCATTTCTGCAATAGCTTCCATTTCGTTTTCCTTAACTCCGCGAGTTGTGATTGCTGCAGTTCCTAAACGGATTCCTGAAGTTTGGAATGGTGAACGAGAATCGAATGGCACCATATTTTTATTGATAGTGATATCAGCTTTTACTAAAGTGTTTTCAGCTACCTTACCAGTTAGTTCTGGGAATTTTGCTCTAAGGTCAATCAACATTAAATGGTTTGATGTTCCGTTTGAAATAACTTTATAACCTCTCTTAACCATTGCATTAGCAAGTGCATTAGCATTTTTCATTACTTGCTTAATATATTCTCCATACTCAGGAGTAAGTGCTTCACCAAATGCAACTGCCTTTGCAGCAATAACGTGTTCAAGTGGTCCTCCTTGGATTCCTGGGAATACTGCTGAGTCTAAAAGAGCTGACATCATTCTAATCTCACCTTTAGGAGTTTTCTTACCCCAAGGATTTGGAAAATCTTTTCCTACAAGAATTAAACCTCCTCTTGGTCCACGAAGAGTTTTATGTGTTGTAGTTGTACAGATATGACAATACTCTACTGCATTGTTTAATTCTCCCTTAGCGATTAATCCTGCTGGATGAGAAATATCTCCCATAAGTATCGCACCAATCTTATCTGCAATTTCTCTCATTCTCTTCCAGTCCCAATCTCTTGAATATGCAGAAGCTCCTCCAACAATTAGCTTTGGTTTATGCTCAAGAGCAACCTTTTCCATCTTGTCGTAATCAATTACACCTGTTTCTTCTTCAACTCCGTATGCTACAGGTTTGTAATTAATACCAGATGCGTTTACAGGTGAACCATGAGTAAGGTGTCCACCATGGTTAAGGTCTAAGCCCATAAATGTATCTCCAACATTCAAACATGCTAAGAATACAGCCATATTAGCTTGAGCTCCAGAGTGAGGCTGAACGTTTGCATATTCTGCTCCAAATAATTTGCAAGCTCTGTCAATAGCTAATTGTTCTGTTTGGTCAACAATTTGGCAACCACCATAGTATCTTTTTCCTGGGTATCCTTCTGCATATTTATTTGTCAATACAGAACCCATTGCTTCCATTACTTGCTCTGATACAAAGTTTTCAGAAGCTATTAACTCAATGCCATGCATTTGTCTTTCTTTTTCCTTAGCAATAAGGTCAAAGATTTGAGTGTCTTTAGTCATTTTAAAATTCTTTTTATTACTATTTATAACAAATATTCAATTTGCAAAGTTAAGACTTTATTTCTGAATTAAATAGTTTTATTGGATAAAATTGGAATCTTATAAATCAGAATAGCTGTTAATAGAGAAAATTAATAGCAATAGTGTTGATAATTGCAATAGATGCAGTTTTTCTCGGATTTTCTTCTTGAGTAGTTTTGATTTAAGTTGTTTTGAATCTCATCAATCAATAAACTCATTTGGTCTGCAAACCTTTGATTGTGGTCAATATTATACTCGAAAACCTCTTTGTTTTCATTATTAAGCTGAATAATGTGTCTTAGCTCTGAGCTAATATTAGTCAAATTGTTAATACCATATTTCTTTTGAGACTCCATATCATTAAAAAAGAGCCAAGAGTAGAAATGAATTTGAAACCTATTCTTAAGCCTCTTAGGACAATCCTCACCATCAATAAAAAACAAATCCTCAATACCCTCAACCTTGCCTTTTTCAGGACTTCCAGTCTTATAGTCAATTATCTTATAATTCCCATCCTTATAATCAATCCTATCGATAATACCTCCAAACCTCAAACCCTTAAAATCAAACCTAAAAGTTTCCTCCATAGCAATTATCTCAAAAGGAGTATTTTGTTTGTCATATTCCAAAAGATTGATAATATACTGTTTAATAACCTCAATATTTATATTATGAATCTGTTTAATATTGATATTCTTATCATCTGACTTAAGAAAATCGCTTCTAAAAGCTTCTCTAACAATTCCATCAATTAATCTTTTATCTTTTAAAACTCTATCTATCTCGTCTTTGTTTATAATTATCCTTTTCCCTTGGGTAATCTCATTATAAATATTCATTGCACTCTTATGAAATATATTCCCAAAATCCATTGGGTTAATATTCTGATCATAAGGTTCAAAAGGATTGATGTCTGCAATCTTAGAGAAATAGAACCTTAGAGGACAATCCAAATATTCATTTAGAAAAGAAGCCGAAAGAAATTCTTTGTTTTTAATTCTTTCAATATGTGATTCCTGTTTAATAACCTCAATAATATTATTTTCCTCAGGCTCAATCTTTGAACTCAAAGCATTATAAATAATATTCTTGTTATCAATCAAAGCATTATGGGTTTTAAACTCAATAATAATCTGATTTAAGAATCTAGAAATCTCTTTCTTGCTGCTTACAGTGTTTGAGGAATTATATACAAAAGTTATATACTTGCTTCTATGCAAAAGCCTATAGAAATAATAAGCAAACAAAGAAATCTTCTTATTAATAGTATTTAGATTATAAGCAAATCGAATATTATGAGGTATAAAAGAGCTCTCATTTGATACTCTTGGAATTAAATCATCGTTGCAGGAAAGGAAGATTACATACTTGAAATCGAGTGTTCTTGTTTCCAATAAACCCATAATCTGAACACCATCGAAAGGGTCTCCCTCAAAAGGTATAGATATAGAGTTAAGCTCAACCATTAATATTTTGTGAAACAAGTTTATATCTATGTTTATATCATCCTTTAAAATAGTATCTCTAAGCCTATTTATACTTGTGGAAATTCTATAAATAATCTCAAATAGTACATTGTTAATAGAGTTGTGATTATAGTTTATTTCCGAATTATCCTTAGCAACCTCAAGCAAAATATTATCCACAGCATCGATTAAATCTAAAGGCTTAAGCTTAGCATCCAAGATATCTCCAAACCCGAAAACACTAATATCCTCAACAAAGGTTAATCTGTTTTTCTTCAAAGGAGAAATAACCTTATCTAAATCTCTTTTATTCCAATAAGCATTCTCAAGAAATGGGAGCAAGTTGATTAAATTACAAGTCTTAGAAGATAATAGAGAACTTTGGTATTCGATATAAGAATTGATCAAAGAGAAAAGTGGAGTAGAGGTAAACTCATAACCCATAGTAATATTTACTTTAGTAGGCGTTGAGGCAATTGTTTGAGGTAAGGCATTTAAAACACTTTGCAATAAAGACTCGTTTCCAAGAATAATTGCAATCTCATTTTGTTTTAAATCCTTATCTTGCTCTATCTTTTTAAAGAAATTGCTTAAATAATTAATCTGGGCACTCTCACCCGAAGAATTAACTATTTCAATATCTTGCTTTCTACTCTCAATATTCTTATCTTCAACCTCAAAAGAGCTATCCATAGGATAATCCTTAAGGTTTTGCCTTATAAACAAGCCAGCTTCTTGCTTAATATCATCCTTATAATACAAATCATAATCCCAATAGAACCTTGTGCCTGGCTTGGTCTTTAGCTCAAAGAATATCCTTTTCTCAGCCTCATTTAAAACATTAAACCCAATAATAGCATACTCATTTTCATCTTCCGATAAAACCTCTTGTATATTATTAGCTAAATGTCGATAAATCATACCAGAATAGCCAATACCCTTATCTATCAGTTGGGTGTTATACTTATGGTAAATCTCGTTCAAAGAATTCCAAATCTTAGAGAATCTCTTTCCTAACTCGGTTTTGTTTTCATCTCTAAAGCTTGAGAAAAATTTCTCTAAAACCTTTTTTTGCTCATCAGTCAAGAAGTCAAACATATCATCAATAGTCTTGAAATCCTCGATATTACGAAAAATAGACTTTGGGTCGGCAAGGTTCTTATCAATATCATCAAAATCGCTTAAAAGCATCTTACCCCAAATGAAGAAAGAATCAAAGCTTTCAACCTCATAAGTCCCATTTTCAACCTTATTCTTAGAAATAAAAACCTCAGAATAAACCCTATAAAGCTCATAAACTAAGCTAAGGTCATCTCCAATAACAAGAGAAGAATTCTTTGAAAGGAAATCGGTAATAGTATAATAGTTAGGAGAGAGGAAAGGCTTATTGATTAACTCGTAAATAGCCTCATTAAAAAAGGTTATAGCTCTTTTATTAGGAAAGATAATATTGAGTTTAGAAAAATCATTATTATAATTCTTGACAATATCTTTAGCAACACAATAGAGAAAAGAATCCTTGTTCATAAGCTAAATTATCTAAGCACCTCTATAGAACCAACCTTGTCAATCTTCTTATCGTGTCTTGAACCAATAAATCTGAAGAAATAAGTTCCATTAGGAGTCTTAGTTTGCTGAGGATCCCAAAAATCACTTTCAACCTTTATATTCTTCTTCTGGTAAATCATCTTGCCCTGACGATTGAAAATAATAAGCTCATTCTCTGGAAAAGTATCCTGTTCAACCAAATTATTAAGAGTAAACACATCGTTTATCCCATCCCCATTAGGAGTAACAACGTTAGGAAACAACACATTATCGACTTGCAAATCCAAGTAAATAATACTGTCACAACCCAAATAAGTTTTCAATTCCCTCGAATAAACCCCAGTCTCCTTCTCACTAAACCCATACAAATTATAAACATTACCCTTATAAATATCCGCCTTAATTGTATCGTGATAAACGGGATTGGCATGGATATTATAGGTTAAAATACTATCACAACCATACATAGTTTGTAAAATTCTTATATAAGTTCCTGAGCTATCAATACTAAAATCATATAATTCTTCACCTACGCAAAGAGTATCATAAATAATTTCAGAATAAGGTCTATGAACAGAAAGATTAAGGAAAGTAATACTATCACAACCAAATATAGTAGTATCATTTTTTACATATAATCCATCTAATGATTCATTAAATCCATTTTCACTATAAGTATCTCCAAAGCAAATATCAGCATAAATTGTATCCAAATAAGTAGGGTGAACAGTTAGATTTAAAATAGTTATACTATCTTGACCAAGAATACTAGTGTCTTGATTAATATATACTCCTGTAGAATCTTCATTAAACCCATTTAGGTTATATTTCTCACCATAGCAAATATCAGCCACAATGGTATCGGTATCAAACAAAGTAATTCTACTTGCAAATCCACCAAAACTCATTGAAATTAATAAGAATAATAAACTAATACTTTTTCTCATACACTATAATTATCCATACAAATGTGCAAAGTTATAAATTATTTTCTGTTTTAATGAGTAAATCCATTGTATATATTAAAATAGATATTATATACTATTCATAATTATTGACTAAGAGATTTGTAATTTTGATTTGATATTTCGATTGTATTTAATAGATCATAGGGTAAGATTTACTTAGTCTTGGAGTTATATCTAATAACTCATCAGTTCTAAAGAGTGGCACTCTTTGTCGAAAAGAATGGCACTCTTTTAATATGTTTATCTAATAGATATAATATTAAATACAAATAGATTATGGATGAAGATCAATTGAATTTAGTCTAAAGATTTAATGCTGAAGAAAAATAATAAACAGAATAGCAATAATGAATTAAATGTTGAGTTTATTTATAAATTTAATTGTATTGCTAATTTTGAAGTTTTGTCTAATTACCCCCATTTTAGTTTTCTTTTCCATTGTCAGCCGTTATTGTATCTATTAAATCATTAAAAAGTGATACTACTTTTATTGACTCCTAAAATATCGGCAATGTATTTATTTGTATGGTTTTTTTTTAATTTACAAATTGTGTATCTTCGCTCTCTGGTTAAATGTTTCATATAATTGCAATCTGGCTGGGGGGCTTAGTGCAGAACTCTTCACCTTTATTATTTAAAAATCTTTGGATTATTTTCTTCCAAAATCTGCTGGGATTTCTCCCCAGTTCTCAGTATCCCATTTGAGAATTTCTGTTGTATAGGTGTTTTCTCTTAGCCATTTTTCGGCTCTTTCTATATATTGGAATAAATCTTCGTTATCCTTGGTTCTCTCCATCTTAGTTTTGCATTTTTTCTCCTTAACCCATTTAATTGCATTAACACTATCGGAGTAAAGAGGCTGGGGGAGATTATTGCGTTTCAAATAAGAAAGTCCGTGAACTAAACCTAAGAATTCTCCTATATTATTTGTTCCATAAGGATGGTAATAATGGAATAATCTTTTTTTTGTTTTTGTATAAACTCCTTGGTATTCCATTTGACCAGGATTACCACTACAAGCTGCGTCGGTAGCTATACTTTCAATAATTGGCCTTGAGGAAGTGGGATTAATTGTTTGCTTTGGTTGTGATTTAGCGTAAAGATGTTTTTCTGCTTTCTCTGAAAATGCCTTTTCAGCCTGAGAGAGATTATCATATGATTTATATTGTGCATTCTCGAAATTGCTAATTTCATTTTTGCATTCTTCCCAAGTATGATAGACACCTGGTTTTCTACCTTTCCAAACAACATAGTACTTTGCTTTTTTTGCCATATATAATTTAATTTATCTAACAAGAGTTACATCTCCACTCCCAAAATAAGTCTTACCCTTTTCACATTCAACTTCTAATCTATAGTAATATACTCCTTGAATACATTCTTTCCCTCTGTGTTTCCCATCCCATCCTTTGTTCTTATCCTTAGTTTCAAAAACCTTTTCTCCCCAACGGTCGAAGATTGCGAAATAAATATTTTCAATAAAATCACCTTCAACTCTTAGAATATCATTCTTACTGTCTCCATTTGGAGTGAAAATATTGGCAACAAAGATATTTGGCTTACCACATATTATTTCTTCCACATCTATCTTAACATTTGCTTGACCTTTACAACCTTGGTCATCATGAGCAAAAACCCAATATATTATAGTAGATTGAGGCCATGCTCGTGTTGTATAATTATTTGGTGATTCAACATTTGTCGGCTGCCATTGGTAATATACATCTTCTAATGGTTTAGCCATTAAAGTAATCTCTTTGCCAGGATATACCTTAGTTTCTGAAGCTTTAGCCCAAAATTCGTAGAAAAGGTTTAAATTAATAATTTGAATTGAAGTATCTAATTCACATCCATTATTATCAATAATCTTTACTGAGTATTTACCATTACAAAGACTGTCAATTTCTGATATATTATCTCCATTATTCCAGATATATGAATAAGGAGAAAAACCTCCGAATGGATTGAGGGTAATCATCCCTGAGCATACATCAAAGCAATTATTATTGATTTTACTTATTTTGGTTTTAAGTGTGTCAGGATTGATTATTTCAAACTCTAAATAATTACTACATCCATTTGCATCAATAACATCTAAACTATATTCTCCCGCTGAGAGATTTGAAATATTATCAACTCCATTTATACCATTACTCCATAAATATTGATAAGGTTGTAATCCATTTAAAACATCTGCAAAAGCTTTTCCATTTGTTTCTCCAGCACATCGAATATGGTTTATGGTTAATTCAACATTAGTCCCAGTATAATCAATAAAAGTACTGTCTTCGCCAAAACATTCTCCATCGTAAATTAATACATATATATATTGCTTTTGAGTTAGATTGATTTTAGCTGAGTCTGTATAAATATCTTGGTTTAATAAAATGCTATAATCTCTCGTTTTAGATATTTTAATTGAATCAGCATTAGGGTAGTTAGCATTGAGGGTAATTGGAGAGTTACAAGTTTTAATTGTGTCAGGAATATTAATATCTAAATAATCTATTAATACATTTTGAATCAAAGTATCTGTACAAACACCATTAGTAATTATTAATTTGAATTGAGTGTCAGAATAAAGATTTACAAAAGGATTTGTAATATTTGGGTCTGACACAAGATTAGAAGGATGCCAAGTGAAACTTACATTATCAGAAGGCAATGGCTCAATCCCAATTTGAACAGTATTATTTTCACAAACATGAATATCATCAAGGTAACGCGTTGTATCCCCAATTACAATTAATGTAACGCTGGCAGTATCTGATTCTACACAGCCTCCAGGCCAATAAGCAATTAATCTTACTGTGTAAATGCCACTATTATTATAATTATGAGTAGGATTAACAAGTGTAGAGGTTTGTCCATCGCCAAAATCCCAATGAAAACTAGTTCCACGACCATTGTTTACAAATGTTACAGCTGTTGGGGCACAACCAATTTGTGGATAGTCAAAATCAGCTACAGCATAATCATTATGTATATTGAATTTAATCATCGCAGCATTACAATTATTAGAATTATTAACCTGAGAATATGCTCCTGTTGTAGTTGGGAAATCATCACTCCCTCCACATCCAGCACAAACAGTTTGATAAATAGTAGAAAATTTATCAAATCTACTTGTACCACCATCAACATGATCATTATTATTGAGTTCTCCAAAGAAGGTAGCATATTCTAAGTTAGAGGCACTTGAGTCTATACACATAAAATAAAAATCATGTCCATCGGTATTTGCTTGGTAAGCATCTGGAGTTGTTTCAAAATTTAAAGTAGATAATTCACCGAAACTTCCCCAACCTGAACAATATATCCTTCCACAAATATCTACAGCAAAGGCGGAAGGAGAAATATTTTTCTTCCCATTTCCATTACCAAATACTGTACTCCAAACTATATTAGAAAGGTTGGGAATAAACTTAGTAACAAATTGACCACTATTAGGAATAGCGTATGTAGCATTATTTATAAGTGTACTGCCAACTGCTTTAGTTTGACCAAAAATATGTGGATGATTAAAATTATCAGTTCTTACAAAATATGATTGGTCATAATTTGGTGAACCAAAATATGTACTGGCTATAAGGTTGGAGCCATTATAAGAAACTAATGACAAAAATCCATCTGTACTTCCTCCATTAAAACTTGTATTATAAGCTCCTGGAGTTGTTGGAAAATCATGAGAAACAGTCCCTCCAGTTATATATAGTTTGTACTCATTATCAGTATCTATTGAATAAACTGCGTCTTCTTGGCTACCTCCTATATATGAAGAAAATAAAAGATTGGAAAGAGAATAGTCTAATTTAAAAACCACTCCATCCTGAATACCGGCAAAATTTTGTTGGAAAGCATTATTGGTAATTGGGAAATCATTTGAATAAGTACATGAACCAATATAAACATTATTCTGATCATCTGTAATTATTTCTCCCCTTGCTCCGTCTCCATAATTAGAGTATAAGGAGTCATTCCCATTAGAGACAAGGCTTGGTATAGAATTAAATCTTTGAAGAAAGTTTATACCATCATTATCACTTCCTCCGATAAAAGTTGAACCCATAAGTATTGTTCCGCTTGAATTAAATTTGGCTACAAACATATCTACACCGCTGCCAAACTCAAGAGAATTAGCATATTTAATATAGGTCCCTCCTTTGAAGACATTTTGATAAGCATTATTTGTTGTAGGGAAATTTCCGCCTCCAGTTGTTCCGAAAACAATTAATTCTCCAAATTCGTTTACTATCATTGAATGAGGCATCTCAGCTGAAGAACTGCCTAAATATGTAGAGAAAATTAATAGATTACCATTTGGATTAAATTTTGTAATAGAAATATCCCATGTTCCGCTATTAAATGTTTCGTCAAAAGCTCCAAGAGTTGTTGGATAACTTCCTCCATTAGTTATTCCTCCTAAATAAGAATTGCCTTTTTTGTCATAGGTAGCACAAAACCCCCAATTATCTGAATAGGAGCCTGAATAAGTAGAAAAAATTAATTGAGGATCGATAATTAAATCATAGCTCTTATCATAATTACCAGCTTTATAACTAATGGTCTTATCTTTATTAATAATAAATTCAACAGGTATTTCTTTTCTTATACCATTAATAATTTGAAAGGCAATTGGTTTTAATTCTGTAATTCTTCCAATATTTGTAAAAAGAATTAGGTTTCCTTTTTCAATTCTTATTTTTTCAATTCCTTTATATCTAATAGAAATATCTTCAATCTTTCCTCCTTTTTTAATAATAAAATCATGTTTAAAGTTAGAGTTTTCTGAATATACAATCCAATCAATATTATTATAAACCTCTTTATATTCAATTTTTTTATAATCATGTACATTGCTTCTGTGCTTAGATAAATCATTTCCAATAAAGAAATTATAATAGTTAATTGATTTTCCTTCACCTTTAATTCTAATCCCTTTATTTGCATTAATTAATTCTAGTTTAAACGCATGTTTTTTTATTAACTCATTGCTATGCTCTTGAGACTTATGTTCATGATTGCATGTAGCTTTTTCTTCATTTATTACAAATACAATACCATCTTTTTCAACATACGCAAAACCATTCTTGAAAGATGATTTATATAAAATATTCTCTTCCCATTGACCGTTGTTCTCAATATATTTGAGGATTTTTTTTTCATTTTCATTGCAATGTATTAACTTTGCAGGAAATAAAACCAATAAACAAATAATTAGAATTAATCTAAACATAATATATTAGGGTTTGTATTTGTAACAACAAAATTACAAAAAACATTTGAAATACTTGTTATTACAAATACTAAACAATATATATAATTAAAAGAGTAAGTGATATGAAAAAAAAATTAGCTATTTTTGTTTTACTCTTCTTCTTTTCATTAGTAGCAAAATCTCAATTTGATTGGGGTGTAAGAGTAATGGTGCCTGTAAATATTGAGAAATTTGATTTTAAAAATCCAAGTTTCGATGATTTTTCTTTTCAAACAAAACAATATTTTTACGCAGGTATCAATGCAGAGGCAATGATACCTGTGCTTGGATTAGGAATAGAGGGCTCAGCCCTTTTAACTATGTCATCAGTTTCGATACAGGAAGTTGAAAAGAGTTATAAACAAGGATATTTATCTCTTCCAATTAACTTAAAGTATCGACTTTGTTTGCCAGGAATGGATAAAATATTATCTGCATTTATTAGCGTAGGACCTTATTTTGATTTGAAAATAATAGGTAGTGATATTGAATTTAAAGATATTGATTCAGGATTCAATAATATAGTTTTTGAATCTAAACCTTTTAATTGGGGCATGAACTATTCAGTAGGATTTAAGTTTTTCAAGACATTACAATTGGGTTTGGGTTATATGCATAATGTTTCTCACCCTTTTGATTTTAATGAAATCCTTGTTCAAAGCTCTGGTTTAAATAAAGATATTGGGAAATATAAAGGTTGGTTTGTTTCAGCTACTCTAATGTTTTAATCTTAAAAATCTGGTATTTTTCTATTAAAAGTATTTTTTATTGTACTTTTGCAGCCAAAATAGTATGTATATATGGCAAAGAATCTCGTTATAGTTGAATCTCCAGCAAAGGCAAAAACGATAGAAAAATTTTTAGGAAAAGACTTTATAGTAAAATCCAGTTTTGGACATATTAGAGACCTTGAAAAAAATAAAATAAGTATAGAAATAGATAATGATTTTGAACCAATTTATTCTATTTCACAAGATAAGACAAAGGTTGTTTCTGAATTATTAAAGGAAGCAGACAAAGCAGAAACAATATGGTTAGCATCCGATGAAGACCGCGAGGGGGAGGCAATTGCATGGCATTTAAAAGAAGCTTTGAGACTTCCAGATGAAAAAGTAAAGAGAATAGTATTTAATGAGATTACCAAATCAGCAATACTTAGAGCCGTAGAGAATCCAAGACAAATTGATATTAACTTAGTTAACGCCCAACAAGCCAGAAGAATTTTAGATAGAATTGTAGGTTATGAGATTTCTCCTGTTCTATGGAAAAAAGTTAAACCTGCTCTTTCCGCAGGTAGAGTTCAGTCTGTTGCAGTAAGATTGATTGTTGAAAGAGAAGAAGAGATTAAAAGTTTTAAATCAACTACATATTATAAGGTTATTGCATCTTTTAAAGGAGAAAGGGATAGTAAACTCCTTAATGCTAATTTAAATAAGAAATTTGAAACCAAAGAGGAAGTTTTAGAATTTCTGAAAGATTCTATTGGAGCTGAATTTATAGTTAGTTCTATTGAGAAAAAACCAGCAAAACAATCTCCACAACCCCCTTTTACTACATCTACACTACAACAAGAAGCGTCAAGAAAATTAGGATATGCTGTTTCAAGAACAATGCTTTTAGCTCAAAAACTTTATGAAGCAGGACATATTACTTATATGAGAACTGATTCAGTTAATCTTTCTTCTTTAGCAATTAGTATGGCTAAAGATGAAATAGAAACAGCATTTGGTAAGGAATATCATAAGGCTAGAAATTTTGCAACAAAAACTAAAGGAGCTCAAGAAGCTCATGAGGCAATAAGACCAACATATTTTAATAATAAAAATATTGATTTGGATTCTTCGTGCCAAAAGCTTTATGATTTGATTTGGAAAAGAACAATTGCTTCTCAAATGGCGGATGCAAAATTTGAGAGGACAAATATAGGTATTGATATTTCCTCAAGAAAGGAAAAATACAATGCTCAAGGAGAAATAATTATTTTTGATGGTTTTTTGAAAGTTTATTCTGTTTCTAAAGACGATGAAGAAAATACAGATGATAATATTACTCTTTTACCAAACTTAAAGAATAACGATAATTTAGAGATGCTCTTAACTAAGGCAACTCAAGCATTTACTAATCCTCCTCCAAGATATAATGAGGCTATGCTTGTGAAGAAACTTGAAGATTTGGGTATTGGAAGACCATCTACTTATGCTCCAACTATTTCTACTATTCAGAAAAGAGAATATGTAGTTTCTGAAAATAGGATTGCAAAAAAGAGAGATGTAGAAATATTGACCTTAAGTAAGAATGAAATTAAAGAAGTAAAAGCAAGTGAGAATTTTGGTGCAGAGAAATCAAAACTTATTCCAACTGATATTGGAATAATTGTAAATGGTTTTTTGGTTCAGAATTTTAAAGATATTATTGATTATAATTTTACTGCCGAGATAGAAAAGAAATTTGATGATATAGCTCGTGGAGCAATGGATTGGAGAAAGATGCTGGATAAATTCTATACTCCTTTTCATAAAACTGTTACCGAGTCGAGTGAAAATTCAGAAAAAGCTTCTGGAGAAAGATTGCTTGGGAAAGACCCTAAAACAAACGAAAATGTATATGCAAGGATTGGACGTTTTGGACCTATGGTTCAAATAGGGGAGGTTTCAAAAGATAAAGAGACTAAACCAAAATTTGCAAGTATGAGAAAAGACCAAAGAATTGATGATATAACCCTTGAGCAGGCTTTAGTCTTATTTAATATGCCAAGGAATCTTGGAGAGTATAAGGGAGAAGTTATAACTGTTAACGTAGGACGATTTGGTCCTTATATTAAACATGGCTCTAAGAATATATCTATTCCGAAAACTGAGGATGCTTACACAATTGAATTAGAAAAATGTATTGATTTAATTGATAATGCTCCAAGCAAAGAGAAGAAAGTTTTAAAAAGCTTTGGAGAAATTGAGGTGCTTGAGGGAATGTATGGTCCTTATATTAAGTATAATGGAAATAATATTAAAATACCTAAGCAAACTAATATAGAAGAGCTTTCGCAGGAAGAATGTCAAAGGATTATAGATGCTTCTCCAAAGAAGAAAACTACCGCTAAGAAAACAACTACTACAAAGAAAACTTCAGCAGCAAAGAAAACTACAACTTCAAAGAAGACAACTAAGAGCAAAAAAACAGAATAATAGTTTTCTTATTATGAATAAGGACAGAGTATTTTGCAGAATTAGAAAGAAGTATATTGTAAATACCGAAGAGGAAGAGGTTAGACAGAATTTGATATCATATTTGATAGAGAGTAAGAGCTATCCTCTTTCTCTTTTTTCAGTAGAGGGGCAAATTAGAGTAAATAATCTAATAAAGCGATATGATATACTTGTATATAGAAGAGATTTTACTCCATTTATGCTTATAGAATGCAAAGCTCCACATATCCCAATTAATCAAAACGTAATAGATCAAATTTCAATTTATAGCCATAGTATTAAGGCCAAGTATTTCATTGTAACAAACGGCAAAGAGACTTATTGTTTAAGTAGGAATGAAGAAGAATTGAATTATAGATTGGAAAAAGAAATCCCAGATTTTGATTCCAATTAGTAATTGAATTTATTGTATATTTGCCAATTCATTTAAAATTAAATTATTTACTATCATGAAGAAAAATTTCAAATTCTTGATATGCTTATTTGCATTGCTTATAGGTTTTGAGTCTTATTCTCAAAATCTTGTAAGAACTCCTTTTATCCTTGATTCAACAAATAATAAAGGAGAAAAGTTTAATATAAATTCTTTTTTAAATATACCTTCTCTCGAGGAGTTAAGAACAAAGGATAAGTATAAATACGTAAATGAAGGAGAATTGGTTAGCATTGAATCTCCAAAAGAAAACAGTTTTAAACTAATTACTTATATAACCTATATTTACACAGAGGATTTTACAAAAACTACCATTAATCTTTATTCTAATGATAAAGTAAAGATTGCCTTAAATGGAAAAATGATTAAGGAAAGACTTAAAATTGTGGATTCTCTAAATAATGATTCCAAGATTAGCCATGAAATTAGTCTTGAACCAGGAAAACATATTCTTTCTTTTAGTTTCCTTGTCTCTAATGAAAATAAAACTCATGATTTTCGTTTTGAATTTGAAAATAAAGAAAATATTATAATCAATAAGGATAGGAAATTTGGATTAAGTCTTAATGATATGTTGGGTGGAAGAAATATATTATCCACAAGTATTTCTCCTTCTGGGAAGTATATCCTAATTAAGTATTTCGACCTAAATGAAAAAGGTAAGCGATACTATGGTTATATGGTTTCTGATAATAATAAAACTCTTTTCTCTGATGAGGGGAACACATCAATTGCTTGGGCTGAAAAGGGAGTCTTTTTTAATTCAAATGATGAGGATATTCTTTATTTCTTTGATAATTCTGGAGAGAATAAGAGATTGATTAAGCAAAATCTTTATGGTCAAAAAACTATAATGTATGAAAACCTTCCAGAGGGTAGTATTAATATTCTGAATAATAAAACTCCTTTTGCAATAATTTCTCAATCAAACAAGATAGATAATTCAAAAGAGGATTTAAGACAATATATTTTGCCAGACGATAGAATAGATGGTTGGAGGACAAGGAGTTTATTATCTTTATATAATTTTGAAACAAATCAAATACAGCCTCTTACCTATGGTTATCTTTCTACTTACCTAAATGATTATAACCCTAAAACTAATTCAATTATCTTCTCTGTATCATATTCAAATATTACTAAGCGTCCATTTAGAGAAACTTCTATATTTGAAATGAATTTAGATGATTTTAGTGTTGATACTATTATAAATAGAGATGGTTTTGCATCAAGTGCAAGTTATATACCTAATACTAATAAACTAATACTTAGAGGTAGTGGAGAAGCATTTGGAGGAATAGGGAATACACTTAAGAAAGGTATTATTCCTAATGCCTATCATTCTATGTTGTTTATAATGAATAGAGATAATGGAAAAATTGAATGCATAACTAAGGATTTCAACCCTTCTGTTAGCAATTTAAAGATAAGTAATTCCAATTCTATTTTCTTTAGTGCAGAGAATAAAGACTCTATATCAATATATAAATATGATTTAAACAATAATGAAATAGTAAAATTAGACCTTCCTTTGGATATTGTTTCTGGATTTGATATTGATTTCCAAGGCAACTCAATTGCATATTTTGGGCAAAACTATAACGATTTTCCAAAGGCTTATATAAGAACAGATAATAAGGATTATATGATTCTTCAACCTAAGAGCAAGGAAGAGCTTGCAATTGGGGAGATGAGAGTTTGGAATTTTAATTATAAAGGCACTACAATCGAGGGGAGATATTACCTTCCAAGCGATTTTGATGCTAATAAGAAATATCCAATGATAGTATATTATTACGCAGGTACAACGCCAACGGATAGAAGTTTCGAGATGCGTTACTCTGCCTATCTTTATACTTCTCAAGGCTATATAGTATATGTTCTTAACCCAAGTGGAACAATTGGTTATGGTCAAGAATTTGCTTCAAGACATGTAAATGCGTGGGGAGAAAGAACAGCCGATGAGATTATCTTTGGAGTAAAGAAATTTATCAGTAAAAATAGCTTTGTAGATAAGGATAAAATTGGTTGTATGGGGGCAAGCTATGGAGGATTTATGACACAGCTATTGCAAACTAAAACAGATATATTTGCTTGTGCCGTTTCTCATGCAGGAATTTCCGATATTACATCCTATTGGGGAGAAGGCTATTGGGGTTATTCATATTCTTCGGGAGCAACAGCACATTCTTATCCATGGAATAGAAGAGATATTTATGTAGATAGAAGTCCTCTATTCAATGCAGATAAGATTAACACCCCATTACTTTTATTGCATGGAGATTCAGACACGAATGTTCCGATAGGAGAGAGCATACAAATGTTTAATGCCTTAAAAATCCTTGGTAAAGAAGTAGAATTTATCTCAGTAAAAGGAGAAAACCACGGTATAGTAGACTTTGAAAAGAGATTAAAGTGGAATAACACAATCTACGCCTGGTTTGCCAAGCACTTAAAAAACAATTCCAAATGGTGGGATACTCTCTATCCAGAAAAGAAATTATAAAATAAATTTAGGTGTCGAATTTTTCCAATTCGGCACAATATGTTTCTCTTATAAAATTTCTTACAGCTGTAGGATTCTCTTGGTATAATTTTTCTAATATGTGTGAGAACTTTATACATATTGAATATGCAGTTTCCTGGTCAACTCCAGTTTGTTCCGATGCCATTTTAGAAATTTCTTTTAAGGAAACAACTCTTTTCCCAGAGTGTCTTTTCTCGCCTTTTTCGATATAATGAGCAATTAGTTCATCAAAATTTTCATCCTTTTCCATAAGATAAGATATTAAATTAAACAATAAAATAAAGGGATTAAATCAATGTCTTATTAATCTAACTGCAAAACTACAAAATTTATTATCAGAAAATCCAATTTAATTATATTTTAATTCTATACTATTTCTCTTTGTAGTATATTTATCATAGAAGTTAATATCATGGGATAAAATCATTCAAAATCAATTATAAATCTATTTTTAAGGGATTTCATCCAAATTTTTCTTGATATAAATCTTAAACAATGGCATTGTTTTGGTAAAACAACCGCATTGTTTTGATGAAACAATGGCATTGTTTCACCCAAACAATGCCATTGTTTGAAATTTTTTCTTGATTTAATTTCAATTTTACTTGATTTTGCGGGATTGAAATGGGATTAGAGGGCAAAAAAATAACTCTTAAGTTTAATTGCTTAAGAGTTATTTTTCTATTGGTTAAGTCTTTATTTGTTTAATTGAACCTATATTATTCCTCACCACCTGAGAAATCATCTCCCCCTTGTGTGCGTTGACGTCTTTTTTCTCTTTCTCTTTGTTCTTTGCTTACTGAGCCAAATCGGTAGTTGAACGAAAGTACTAAGTATTGGGATGTTCTGTGGTGTACGGAGTATTGTTGGTAGTTTTCTGTGAATGAGTATGAAGTTCTTTCTCTTGTGTTAAATACATCAGAGAAACGTAGTGACAAACTTCCTTTTTTATCCAAAATATCTTTCTTTACTGATAGGTCAACCCAATACATCTGGTCTCTATGCCCTTGTATAGTTTGACGTTTTGGTTCGTATTGACCAGAAATTTGAATAATAAAATTCTTTGGTAGAGTTATAGTAGTATTAAGTTTAGCATCCCAATTAAGTGTTTGGACTAATTTTCCTCCAAATTCTCTACCATCCTCGTAATTGCCATATAAATTTCCGCTTAGATTAGCTCTCCACCATTTTGTAAACCTTTGGTCAAGTATAAGTTCTGCTCCATAATTGGAACTCTGTGAAAGGTTCATATTTGTTGTAGCAACTCTAATACCGTCTGCATATTCATTTCCTGCAACATCCCATACCCAGTCAAATCCGTACTTCTCAGCGTTAGCTTTATTCCAAAGGAAATTGAAGTTAGTAATTGAATTATTTGTTCTTCTATAATAAAGAGATGTAAAGATTGTTGTCTTTTCAAATATCTTAGAATAACCTATTTCAAAAGCATCTGTGTATTCAGGAAGTATATCAGGATTTCCAAAACGTATATACGCAGGATTATTTATATCGATATATGGAGCCAATGACCAAGGACTTGGTCTTCTAATTCTTCTTGAATACGATATTTGTCCAGATTGAGAGTCCGTAAAATTATAAGAAATATGCAAGGTTGGATATGCAGAGAAATAGTTCTTAGTATCATTATCTTTTGGGAAAAGAAGTTTTTCATTATATTGAGTTTTAGACCCATTTCTAAATACTTGTTCAAGTCTTAAACCTAATTGTGCAGATAGTTTCTTATTAAAACTATATCCCAAAGTTCCAAATATAGCATGAATTGCTTCTTCGTATTTGAAAACGTAACTCATACTATCATCTTTAATCATATCTCTTGAAGGGAAATAATCATAATTTGCATTTGTGTTTACGTAGTTAAAATTATAACCAGTTTCCAATTTCAAATCTTTTGAAAAAGGGTGGGTATAATTAATAGTTACATAAGCTCTATTATTATTAGATTTTGCAGTATTGTTTAAAAAGAAATACTCTGGAGAGTCTGGTAAAAAACTCCTTGTTTGAGTAGTATTATTGGAAAACTCTCCGATATTATAGTTTGCATCAATAGTTAAGACTTGGTCTCTACGGTCGAATTTCTTTTCATAATTAAGAGTGAAATTATGGAATAACATTCTTCTTTTTCCTAACTCGAGACCATAATAATTATTTGTATTTAAAATATTTAGAGAATCGTTTTCAACCCAAGAGAATAATCTTTCAGAACTTTCATTCTTTGGAGGATTTCCTCCACGTCTTAGATTATATGAAAGGCTAATTGTGTTTTTATCATTAATATACCAGTCTCCTCCAAGTTTAAAACCACGTCCAAGCCTGCTTCCAGTTGTAAAACGGTTTTGTAAAATGCTTAGGTTAGGATTAAGGTATTTGTCAGTAAATCCATTGCTTGTAGTTTCAAAATATCTTATATCCCCATTAAAGAAAACTGCATATTTTTTTGTTGAGTAGTTAAGAGCAAGGGAAATGCTTGATTGAGGGAAAAGAAATCTATCAATATCTAAATCATTATTTATCCCAACTCCACTTGAAGCAGTTACGCTTCCATTAAAACCTCTGTTTCCTTTTTCTTTTAGAACAATATTAATAATACCACTCATCCCATCTGGGTTATATTTTGCAGATGGATTGGTAATAACTTCGACGCTTTCAATTGTTGAGGATGGAATTTGCTCTAAAACAGTTTGCAAGTCGCTACCAAGCAATTCGCTTGGTCTTCCATCTATCAATACAGTAACATTCCCGCTACCTCTAAGCGAAACATTCCCTTCTTGATCAACAGAAACAGATGGTACATTTTCTAAAACATCTGTTGCAGAACCTCCTGCACTAACTATGTTTTTATCTACATTTATTACTCTTTTATCTAATTGATATTCCATCATACTCCTTTCAGATGTAATTTCAACACCCTCGAGCATTTCAGCACTCTTTTCAAATTTAATAACTCCAAGATTAATATTATTCTTGTTAATCTTGAGTTTTGTAATCTGGCTTTCATATCCAATAAAAGAATATCTAATCAAATAATCTCCATAGCCTTGTTTAATTATAAAATTCCCATTATTATCTGTAGAAATTCCATTTACTAAGGCAGAGTCCTTACTTGCTTGAATAATTGCTATATTTACATAGGGTAAAGGTAGATTGGTTTCTGCATCCACTACAGTTCCTTTAATTGTAGAGGTTGGGAGAGGAGAAATAGGATTATTTGAATTGCGATTTGGTCCTTGAGCCCAAAGGATATTATTTGCTAATAAAACGACTAATAATAATAGTCTTGAAATACTTTTAACCATAAATGAATTTATAATTTTAATTCTTGACAAAAATACAATTTTTCTTTTTGTTGACGTTATATTTGACATTAAAAAATCAATAAGTTTAATCACTACTGTATTTTTTTTGTATATTTGCCCTTTATTTTGATAAACTCGAAACATGAAAAAGACTGTATTTTTAATTTTATTCAATTTAATTGCTTTATTAGGCTACTCTCAAATAGAAGTAAAATGGGGAGAAAGATTTTATGATATAATTGAAGAGTGTGAAGATGCTCAAATTGTTATGGAAGATTATGATGGTTACTATATGTGGTACCAATTAAACGAATATGTAGGTAAGGGAGAGTTTGAACTAAAATATTACATGGCTAAGATTGACCGTAACCAAAATGTTCAAAAGGTTTATCGCATGGATTTTGGTCATCCTTCATTTAAAATTGAGCAAACTTGGCAGGCTGGAGAGCTAATAGGATTTGTTCTAAGCAGGGTTGCTCAAGATAAAACTACCGATAAAAGAGGTAATAAAAGAAAACAATTAGGACCAGAAATTACAACTGGTAAAGCAAATCTTTATGTTCAATATTTCCACACAAGAGACATGAGATTGATTGGAGACAGACCTCAAAGGTTTAAGAACTATAACTATTTTTCTATAGAAGAGCAAAAACCTTATCTTTTCTCATTCTCTGAAAACAAATCAAAGCTTATTTTTGGATTTTTTGTAAACGATACTGCAGGTAAAGCATTGAATATGGAAATTTATGATGAGAAAATGAGATTAATATGGGAAAAGACACATAGATTAAATATTAGTAATGATGCTTATTTAATTAAAGATATTGCGGTGAGTAATGATGGAGCAAGAGCATTGATTGCTATTAATTCATTTTCTACTGCCAAGAAGAAAAATCATGAAGATGGAAAGGTTCACTTAATTTGGATGAATGAATACAGTGAAAGATTACATGAAGAGAAATTAGAAAAAGCTTGGCCGACCAGCTTTAAATGTGCTTTTGCCCATGAAGAGGATTATCTTGTAGCTGGTTATTATTCCAATACTACCCTTACTCCATCCCTTGCTGTTGGGGCTTTCTCTTTTGTTTACGATAATCGCAGAGGATTTAAGAAAAACCAATCAACTATTGAGTTTAAGGAGTATGAAAGGGATGAAGATGTATATAAGGGAATGGCATTGCCAAGTGAGATGGTTGCGGAGGTAGATTATCTCTTCCCTATGGTAGGAGGTAATTGTATAATGATAGGAGAGCAAAGATTTGCCTCAAAAGTTCAACCTCCAAAAAGAAGAGGAGATAAACCAACTGGAGAGGATGCTAATTTCTTTAGAGATATAATTATTACTAATGTAGATAAAAGAGGAGATATTACAAATAGCTCTTATGTAACTAAAAGGCAAAAGACATATAAGGAAGATGATTCTTATAATTCTTATTCAATGTCAAAAGATCGTTATGGTGTATATTTAATGTTTAATGACCACCAATCTAATTATAAAGGGAATCAATTTGCTCCTACTATGAATTATAATAGTGATAAATTAAGAACTCAGGTTAACTTTGTTCAAATATATAACGATGGCTCATGGTTATGGCATGAAGTTTATAATTCCAGAATTAATAAGATGCCTTTCTTTAAAACAATGTTTTTAGATAGGGATAAGAGGATAATTTTCTTAGGACATTATAATGATAATAATGTAATAGGAAGTTTTGAAACAAGATATTAGTTAAGTATTGTCATTTATAAAAGATGAGAAAACTAATATTTACTTTACTATTTGTCATTTCTTCATCAATTCTTTATTCTCAAACTAAGAATGTATTATTTATTGGAAATAGCTATACCTATGTAAACAATCTTCCTTCAATGATTAAAGACATATCAATATCTGAGGGTAAGGATATTAATTATGATAGTCATGCATTAGGAGGTGCAAGATTTCTGACACATTGGCAAAACATAGATAATTCTGGTTTATTAGAGAAAATCCAAAGAGGGAATTGGGATTTTGTTGTTCTTCAAGGTCAAAGCCAAGAAGTAGCCTTTCCTGATAATCAGTTTTATGCTGATGTTTATCCTTATGCAAAGAGTATGGATAGTTTAATCAAGGTACATAATCCTAATTCAAAAGTTCTTTTCTTTATGACTTGGGGTTATCGATATGGAGACCATGTTAATTGTCAATACTATTCTCCTTTTTGTAGTTTTGAGTCTATGACACAAAGGTTATATGATAATTACTTCCTTATGGCAAACGATTTTAATTCTCGTATTTCTCCAATTGGGGCATTGTGGAAATATTCTATTCAAATAGATTCTAATATTGTTTTGCATTCAGAGGATAATTCTCATCCAAGCATGAATGGAACATATCTTACAGCTTGTGGTTTTTACACAAGTATATTCCAAGATTCCCTTAAAAATAATTATCAACCTGAGGGTATTAGTTCAAATGACTCACGTTTCCTTCAAAATATATCAAATAGAATAGCTTATGATTCTCTTTCATATTGGTTAAGCGGCATCAATGATATTAAGAATAACGATTCGAAATCAATAATTAGATATAATAGAGATGCTAAAAGCTTAATAGTTGAATTTAGTAATTTAAATAAGAATCTAAGTATTGAAATTTATAATATTCATGGAGTTCAAATTCAATCAAAATCTCTATTTGCAGAGGATAAATTAGTTTACTCTTTAAATGTACCTAATTATCCAAAGGGGATTTATTTAATAAAAATAAAGGGAGAGGATTATATATACTCTCAAAAGATATTAATCAATTAGGTTTTCATATTGAATAAAAAACCTAAATGGAATCTTATTCCTTTATAATACATATTGTTTAAAGAAATTGCATAGTCGATTTTAGCAGAAAGATTTGCTTTTTGGCTTAATGGATATTCAAGAGATATAAATGGATTGGTAATAAAAAGCTTGTCATTTTTCCAAACAACTTTTGTATAGCCATTAGGTTTTTCTTCAATTACTTCTAAGTATTTATTATTCCCACCTGATAGACTAAAACCTATTAAATATCTAATCTTATTTTTGCAATACATATACTCAAATAGCATTCCTCCCATACCAAGAGAATAAAAGCTTCCATCGCTTTTGAAATTTGCTTTAGAAGAATACCCTTCAATTCCTATTCTGAAATTATTAGCTAATCTATAAGATATCTTTCCCCCAAGTCCCATGCTTTGATGTTTTAAATTTTGTAGATATCCTATATGATAATACATCCCCCCAATTAGTTTAGGGTTAATTAATTCTTGAGAGTAAGTTGGTTTGAAACAAAATAGGATAATCAAAAATATATTAATTAGGAATAGTTTAATTCTCATAGTTTGTAGGTTTATTAATTGCAAAAATACACATTTTTCCTTAATAGAGAGTTGCAGATATATTAATGATAGAATATTGACGTATGATAAACTTACTGAAAAATAAAAGAATATGGCTTAACATTAAATTAATATACAGATAATATTAAGGTAATACCTCTAAAACTCGTTTATTATACTTTTGCACTTTATTTACTTAGTCAGAAAGAACATTAAACAATTTATTTTACTATGGATCCATATTTAATTATTGTCATTCTTTTAATTTTATTTGCAGTATTTGATTTAACTGTTGGAGTTAGTAATGACGCAGTTAATTTTTTAAATTCATCTATTGGCTCAAAGGCAGCTCCAAGATATGTTATTATGATAATTGCCTCTTTAGGTATATTGATTGGAGCTACATTTTCATCTGGTATGATGGAAGTTGCAAGAAGTGGAGTTTTTAATCCCTCTATGTTAAGTTTTGAACAAATTATTATTGTATTTTTAGCAGTAATGATAACAGATGTTCTACTCTTAGACTTCTTTAATACATTAGGGATGCCAACTTCAACTACTGTATCTCTTGTTTTCGAGTTGCTTGGTGCTGCTGTAATGGTTTCGATAATTGCAATTGTAACTCAAGGTAATTCAATAGATGAGTTAAGTAAGTATATTAATACAGCTAAGGCGTTAACTATAATTTCAGGAATATTGATATCTGTTGTTATTGCTTTTACTGTAGGTACAATAGTCCAATTTTTAGCAAGATTGTTATTCTCATTTAATTATACAAGGAGTTATAAGTATTTTGGAGCCCTTTGGGGAGGGTTTTCCTTTACTGCAATTCTTTATTTTATTGTAATGAAAGGTTTAAAGGATTCAAGTATATCTTCTCCTGAAATTATTGATTATATTAACAATCATACAAAAATGATATTATTTGTTTCTTTTGCTGTTATTACTTTAATTTTCCAATTTTTAATTCTATACACAAAAGTTAATATTCTTAAAGGAATTGTACTAATGGGAACCTTTGCTCTCGCTCTTGCTTTTGCGGGTAATGACTTGGTGAATTTTATTGGTGTTTCTGTTGCAGGATTAGATTCTTATAATTTCCTTTTAGAACAAGGGGGTGATAAAAATATGATGATGGGTAGTTTGAATGGAGCTGTTCAGACTTCACCATTAATCCTGATTGCAGCTGGTATTGTTATGGTTATTACACTATGGACTTCTAAGAAAGCAATGACTGTATCGGAGACTGAAATCAATCTTGCAAACCAAAATGCGGGAGTTGAAAGATTTGGTTCTACTCCTTTATCAAGAGCTATTGTTAGAAATGTAAGAAATATGGGCAATAATCTTACTTCAATGTTCCCAAGACGATTGAATAGCTTTATAGAAAGAAGATTTAGGAAAACAACTTATGCTGCTGAAATACAAAATCAACCTTCTTTTGACTTAATTAGAGCATCTGTTAATCTTACAACAGCTTCAATACTTATTGCTTCAGCAACATCTCTAAAACTTCCTCTTTCTACAACATACGTTACATTTATGGTTGCAATGGGTACATCACTTTCCGATAAAGCATGGGGAAGAGAATCTGCTGTATATAGAGTAACGGGAGTATTAACAGTTATTGGAGGATGGTTTATAACAGCTTTAATTGCCTTTATTGCTTCTGCAATCGTTGCTTCAATATGTCTTTTAGGAGGTTTTTGGGGTATTGGGATTATGGTAATTATCGCAATCTATTTAATGATTAAATCTAAGAAACTTCATACGAAAAGAGAAAAGAAAAATAAAGATTTAGTATTTAAATGTGCTGGTAGCCAAAAGGAGATAATGGATAGATGTATTGACGATATTAAGGATGGTGTATATACTATTAAAGATATTTATTCTCAAACAATAATAGGCTTAAATACAGAAGACAGAAAGTTATTAAAATCACTTAATGACAGAATGGATGTATTTACAGATCATGCTAAACTTATGAAACAGCAAGTTTATGCAACGCTTAATCAGTTTTCAGAAGAGGCTATTAGTACAGGTCATTATTATGTTCAAGTTATAGATTATCTTAGAGAAATTGCTCATTCACTTTCTTATATAACACGTCCTTCGTTTGAACATATAAACAATCAACACAAAGGTTTAAGTGTTGTTCAGGTTGAAGAATTAGAAAGAATAAATGCAATAACTTACGAATATTTTGAAATGAATCTTGAAGCAATTAGTAATAATGATTTTGCACAAATGCCAAGGATAATTGAAAAACAGCAAGAGGTTATTTATCTGCTTAATGAAGCAAGAAAGAATGAAGTAAGAAGGATTAAGAAAGAAGATGAAAGTACGAGGAATGCTATTCTTTATCTTGCACTTTTAAATGAAAATAAAAATCTTGTACTACAAACCCTTAATCTATTAAAAGCTCAAAGAGATTTTATTACAGAGAATTAATAGTCTTATTTAAACTTGATAATTCAAGTAAAAAAAAAGCAAGGGCGAGGAAGAGTTTCTCGCTCTTGCTTTTTTTTTTAAATAATATCAAGGAAAAATCTAACGAAACGCCATTTAAAAGTATTGTTATGGCGAAACAAAGTATTTTTTCGGCGTTTCATTCTTATTATGGTAGCTACTATAATGTAGTTTATAAATTTATAGTGATTTTCTTCGGAATTAAAGAGATTATTCACTTGCATATGCAAAGATAGGAAAAATATTTGATTTGTGGATGAAATTTGCTGTTTTTTAAGTGTTTTTTCTTCGCTTATTTAATCACTTGCCTTTATGTTTTGAGATTCTTTGTATTAAAAAATATTTAAAGATTGAATGAAAGCAAAAAGAGATTTTATTAAAGAAAATTGATTATCTTTGTCCCATAATAGGAATAAAAAAGATATTATTATGAGGATTTACGTGGTTTCTGATGATGAGAACTTAGTTAAAAGAATAGTTTATCATTTGAATTTGAATCCAGAATGGGAATCAATTCCTTTCTACGGAGTGGAATCCTTTTTGGCTCAAAAGGATATAATAACTGATACTGTTATCCTTTGTTACGATTTTGATGTTATAAAAACATCGGAATGTATTGATTTGCTAAACACCAATTTCAATAACACTAAGTTTATTCATGTTATAAGTCAGGACAACGAAATTGATTATAGACCTTATTTATTTGATGAGCATATTGTAGATGTTGTAAAGAATAATTCAACTCTATTAGATACAATTTGGAATAGAATATCTGTAATCTACAAGAATCAGAATTTCCAATCTCATGTAAGAGATTTAAAAAAATCACATATTAAGTCTCAGTTTATTGAAGAGTTTGTCTCTACTTCTGAAAATATGAAGATAGTAAAGAACTTTATGGATAAGGCCTCTCAAAATGATATAAATGTTACAATATTTGGGGAAACAGGTACAGGGAAAGAGGTTGTGGCTAAGTATATTCATCATAATTCTCAACGATGGAACAAAAAAATGGTTGCTGTGAATGTAAGTGCTATCCCTTCCGAATTAATGGAATCTGCTTATTTTGGACATGAAAAGGGAGCTTTTACAGGTGCGGTTAATAGAAAGTTAGGATTCTTTGAGGAGGCATCAGGAGGTACATTGTTTTTGGATGAAATAGGAGATATGGATTTGAGAATGCAAGCAAAACTATTAAGAGTCTTGCAAGAGGGAGAGATTACAAGGGTAGGGGGGAATGGAAATATTAAAGTAGATGTTAGAGTAATATCAGCAACACATAAGGATTTAAAAGCAGAAGTTGAGAAAGGGAATTTTAGAGAGGATTTGTTTTATAGATTGATAGGGCTTCCTATAATGCTTCCACCTTTAAGAGAAAGAGGAGAAGACATAATAAAACTTGCAGAGAAATTTATATTTGATTTTTGCAGAAAGAATAAAAAACCACTAAAAACCTTTAGTCAAATTGCAAAAGATACCCTTTTAAACTATTCATTCCCTGGAAATGTGCGTGAGCTAAGAGCAATTATTGAACTTGCAATTGTAATGACAGATGGTCAAGTAATTTATCCTGAAAATCTATCAATCAAAACAGATAAAGTTGATGATAATTTCTTATTTAAAGAAAGAACCATGCAGGAATACGAGATTATGATAATCGAATATTATCTAAAGAAGTACAATTATAAGGTAAGATTTGTCGCAAATAAGCTTGGAATAGGAAAGACTAAGATTTACGATATGATGAAATCAGGATTAATTAAACCAATAGAATAGTATTTTTATATTATAAGACTATACTTCCAATACAGGAATCTTTAATAGCTCCTGTAACAGAACTTAGACAGTTTATCTCTTCTCTTAATCTTAAAACCCCAAGAAAAGCAAAAATTAATGCTTCCTTATAATCTATAATAATACTATCGGGAATAGTGATTTTTGAATTAATCTTATCTTGTATCAGGGATATTAAATACTTATTATATGCACCCCCACCTGTGATTAATACATCTCCATTAATATTATTAGCAATTTGAATAGCAATATGATTAGTATAGGTAGAGATTAAATCTAAATTACTAATATCATAAGAGGCTAAGAGAGGGAAGATGTTTTCCAATACCCATTCTTTGCCTAATGACTTTTTATCTTGTAGTTTATAGTATTCTAATGAGTTTAGCTTTTCTAATAATTCAGAATTAATATTCCCTTGCTTTGCCATTTCCCCATCCTTATCATAGGGCTTTCCTTCTCTTTGAGCTAAAGAATTTAAAACAATATTTACAGGACAAATATCGTAGGCAATTCTCTTATCTTTCTTTTCAAAAGAAATATTTGAGAAACCTCCAAGATTAAGACAATAGGGGTAGGAGGAGAATAAAAGTCTATCACCAATAGGTACAAGGGGAGCTCCCTGACCCTTTAATGCAAGGTCTTTTCTCCTAAAATCACCTATTGTTTTGGTATTAGTTATTGAAGCAATTGAATTAATATCTCCAATTTGGGTCGTAAGGTTAATGTTTGGTTGGTGGAATATGGTCTGACCATGAGAAGAAATAAAATCTACTTCAAGCTTATAATCATCAATAAATTCCTTAGTTTTTTCTCCAAGAAAGACTCCAAACTCCTTATCAATCTTGACAAATTCCAAGGAACTTGTATTTTCTGCCTCAATTAATCTATCTCGAATCTTATTATTATAAGGGATGTTTCTGCAATGTTTAATTGAATAATTCCATTTATTCTCTTGATAATTAAACTCACAATATGCTATATCCAAACCATCTAAAGATGTTCCAGACATTAGTCCAATACATTTATAAAGCATCCTCAATCTCCTCCATCTTAGTGGTTCTTGAGCCCTTAATTAGTATCTTACTCTCTTTTATAGGATTATTTACCAAGTATTTTTTCAATTCTTTTGAGGTTTCAAACCATATTGCATTATTAATTTCATGGTAATTTGTTTCCTTAAACTCTTCACCAACAAGGAAAACTGAGTTAAAACCAATTTCTTTTATAATCTCTATTATCCTATTATGTTCGCTCTTAGAGTCCTTTCCTAATTCCCTCATAGCTCCTAAACATAGGACTTTATCAAGGTTTTTCTCATTTCTAAATTCTAAGATAGCAAGCTCTACACTTGTTGGATTGGCATTATAGCAATCTAAAATAAGGGTATTATTATCAGTCTTCTTGATTTGAGAACGATGATTACTTGGGTAAAATTCATTTATAGCCTTAATGCTTTTAGAAGTCTCTACTGAAAAAATACTTCCTAAAGTCATTGCTGCCATAAGGTTTTGATTATTATAATGACCGATTAAATTGGAATTAACAATATTGTTTTCAAACTCAATACAGGCAGTATCATAATCGAAAATCCCCTTAGTCTTATATGTATAAGCTTTGTTCCTATGTGTTTTAGAATAGTTTTCCAAAGAGGAATCATCCATATTAATTATTGGATAATGGTCTTTTTTATCAAGGTAACGAAATAGCTCCGTCTTGGTTTTCACAATATTCTCAAAGCTAAGAAAGCCCTCAAGATGTGCTTTACCAATATTTGTAATAAGACCATACTCAGGTTGAGCTATCCTACAAAGCTTATCTATCTCCCCAATATGGTTAGCTCCCATTTCTATTATTGCAATTTCCGTATCTTTTCTAATTCTTAAAAGAGTTAGAGGAAGCCCTATATGATTATTGAAATTCCCCTGAGTAGCTATACAATTATAGTTTTGAGACAGGACAGCATAGGATAATTCCTTGGTAGTTGTCTTACCATTTGTACCGGTTATTGCAATTAATTTCAGCTTTGGAAACTGTCTTCTATGATGATTAGAGAGGTTTTGTAAGGTTTTTAATACATTATCAACCAATATTGTTCTGAAATCTATATAATATTCTTTTTCATCAATAATAGAGTAAGAGGCTCCATTCTCCAACGCATTTAATGCAAAACCATTCCCATTAAAGTTCTCTCCCTTAAGGGCAAAGAATATACTATTATTAATAGGACTTCTTGAGTCAGTTGTAATATTAGGGTTTTCTAAATATATTTTATAGATATCCTCTATACTAAGTTCATTGTTTTTTCTATTGAATTCCATAGTCTTTCTGATGATTTTTCCCAAGAAAATTTCTTATTTTGCTCAAATCCTTTATCTCTTAACTTATTAATTAAACTTGGTTGAGTATATATTTTTTCCATAGCCTCCGCAATACTTGCAACTAAAAACGGGTCGCAATATATCGCAGCATCGCCTGCAACCTCTGGCATAGAAGTAGTATTGGAAGTAATTACCGGACAACCTGCTGCAAATGCCTCTACAATAGGAATACCAAAGCCTTCAAACTGTGATACAAAGGCAAGGGCTAAGGCGGAATTAGATACCTTATTGATTTCCTTTGCATCTAATCTTCCAGTTAGGATTACATCTTTTTTATGCTTCATTTTTTTGAATATCCCTTCCAATTCTCCTTCCCAATCACGCTTTTCTCCTACAATAATAAGCATAACATCGCTCTTTGTTTCTTCCTTAAAAAGGTCAAAAGCCTTAAATAAATTCCCAAGATTCTTCCTCTTATGAATGCTCCCAACAAAGTAAAAATAATCCCTTCCCTGGGTCAAACTATTCTTATACCTTGTCTTTTCTTCTTCTTCTAATGGATAATAAGCCTCGTTTGCCGCATTGAAAACAACCTCAATCTTATTATGATGAATATCGTAAAGCTCTATAATATCCCTCTTGGAGAACTCCGAAACAGTGATAAGTAAATCGCTTTTACGGGCAAAAACAGGAAATTCCTTTAGAAGATATCTTCTGTGAGAGGGGTTTTCAATATATTGAGGTTGATGTACATAGTTTAGATCGTGGATGGTATTTATAATAGGAATATTGATATTCTTAGGAATAAAACCATCAGGAGAAAAAAACAAGTCTGCCTTATACTTCTTCAAATACTTAGGAATTAGATATTGAAAATAAAGTCTCCAAAGCAGGGGATGACGTGTTTGGCATGGTATTACTACTGGAATCACATTTTCAGAGAAAATAAACTCCTTATCAAAAGGACGGTCAAAAAAGAAAATAAATTCGTCCTGGGGATGGTTTTTACACATATTCTCAAGCAACTTATAGGTAAAATATCCTATACCATCAAGCTTATTTGCTAATAATAATCTGGTGTTTACAGCTATTCTCACTTCTTTATGGGTTTTTGTTATGAGATAATTATTAGCAAAAATACAAAATAAATTACTACCATTAGGTTTTAATCATTATTTTTGCACTTATTATTATTATCAATTACCTTTGGAAACTAAAATAAATACATGAGGAAACGTTTCGTAACCAATTTGCTTTTTCTACTTGTACTTAATCTTCTTATCAAGTCTTTTTGGATACTTGGGGTGGATAGAGGTGTGCAAAATGCCCTTCCAGCAGAGGATTATGGTATTTATTTTGCCCTTTTAAACTTCTCCTATCTCTTTAATATTATCCTCGATTTTGGAATTACCAACTATAATAATAGGACAATTGCCCAATACCCCCAACTGCTAAATAAGTATTTTTCAAGAATTATTCCAATCAAAATCCTCTTATCTTCTGTCTATATTCTTTTGATTTTTATTATTGCAATAATAGCTGGTTATAATCCCTTCTCCCTAAAACTCTTGTTTTGGATGAGCCTTTCCCAAGTTCTTTCATCTCTTTTACTGTATTTAAGGAGTAATATTTCAGGACTATTAATGTTTAAGACCGACTCCATACTTTCAGTTATGGATAGGTTTTTAATGGTAGTTATCTGCTCGATTTTGCTCTGGACCAATTTCCTTAAAACTCCTTTTAAAATCGAATACTTCGTCTATGCCCAGTTTATTTCCTACCTTATTACAACTATAATTGCTCTAATAATATGTATAAAGAAATCTTCATTTATCCGACTTAAGTTCAGCTTGGCTTTTCTAATTAAAATTGCTAAGGATTCTTATCCTTACGCATTATTAGTACTATTAATGGCATTTTATAATAGAATAGACTCTGTAATGATAGAAAGAATACTATCGAGCGATGGGGCAGAGGCATCGAGTATTTATGCATCTGCCTTTCGTTTGGTCGATGCAGCGAATATGATAGCCTATTTATTCTCTATAATTCTTTTACCTCTATTTGCAAATCTAATTAAAAATAGGGGGGAATTAGTTCCGATTATTAAGATTTCCTTCCATCTATTATTGCTTCTAACCCTTGGTTTCGCAATAATTAGCAATTTCTATTCCTTTGAGATAATGGAGATTTTATATAATAAACATATAGATGAAAGTGCAGAAGTTTATAAGATACTATCCCTTTGTTTTATGCCAATAGCAATGACTTATATATTTGGCACCTTATTAACTGCTAATAATTCTATGAAGAAACTCAATATTGTAGCCTTTTTTGGGATGGTTTTAAATATAGGAATCAACCTATTTCTAATCCCTCGATTCCAAGCCTTGGGAGCTGCTTATTCATCCTTAATTGCCCAAAGTATTACCTCAATTCTCCAGATTATAATAGCAATCAAGCTTTTTAATATTAGGATTAATCCACGATATATTTTAAAAATCTCCCTCTTTATTATCTTTTCAATTGGATTTGCCCTAATAATAAAAAGCATTATCCATTCTTGGCTTCTAAGTTCAGCAGGGATAATATCAGTAATAATTATCCTCTCCATAATATTTAATATATTTAATATTAAAGACCTAAAATCTCTAATAAAAACAGGAATAAAACCCAATTCTGGGACTTAGATTTCGTTTTATCAAGTAATACGACTTGTTTTATCAAGTAAAACGATGTGTATTATCAAGTAATACGACCCGTTTTATCAAGTAAAACGAGTCGTTTTATCAAGTAAAACGAAAACCAATACTTTTAGTGTTTAATCAGCTTATTTCTTAACTTAATCAGGAAAAAGTCTTCAAAGTACTTTTTAGATAAACTTGATATAAGTATTGTAAGAGATGTTTTTGTACATATTTAGGCTTTTGCTATATAGTAATACTCTTGATTGGTTTGGAAATAGGCTTTAAATTCTTCTTCTTTTATTGGATTTTCTTTGTTTTGAAAGGCTTTTAGGGTATAGAGTTTTAATCCTATTTCGTTTGTGATTATATTATAAACATCCCTCCAACTTGCACCATAATTATCTACTCCACCGCTTCCACACTCAAAGATAATCACTGGTTTATTTCGCTTTAATGTTTCTAATCCACCTAAAAGAACATCATATTCTCCTCCCTCAACATCTATTTTTACAAAATCTATCCTCATCTCCTTGGGAATGATATTATCTAATTTTGCAAGACTTACCTCAATTTCTTCTATTCTTGCCTTGGGAATATCGTCGTAATTCCTTCTCTTGATTCCTGAATAAGCAGGATGATTTACTACCATTTGGAAACTACTCTTGCCCTCATTATTAGAAAGAGCGTATGGCATAACCTTGCATTTGCCTGTGAATTTCTTCTTTAATCCCTCGAAAAGATAGGGTATGGGTTCAAATATAAAATGATTTCCATTAGGGCTAAATCGGAGAATATCGTCCATAATTTCTCCCTTATGCCCTCCAATATCTAAACAATTAGAATCCTTTCTAAGGAGTTTCTTCATTATAGCCTTTGTTCTTCTATCGTACTCAAGGTTCTTTGTAATATCTATTCTAAGAAATATTAAAATCTTTCTAATAAGCTTTTTCATTGTATTTTACTTCTTATCTATATATCTTTTCTCTTATAAACCACAAATCTAAACCCTATGTTTTGATTTATATCATAGTGAGTTTCACTCTTTGAAACCTCTTCCCAATTATTTAAATCTAAGGTGGGGAAAAAGGTATCTGCCTCAAATTCCTTATCAATTTGGGTAATATAAAGCCTCTGACAATAGGGTAGAAGAGCTCTGTAAATTTCTTCTCCACCAATTACAAAGCATTCTCTTTCATCATTTCTCAAAGCAATTGCTTCTTCAAGAGAGGTAATTAGCCTTCCTCCCTCAGCCTTATAATAGGGATTTCTACTTATTATTATATTCTCTCTATTAGGTAAAGGTTTCTTTGGAAGGCTTTCCCAAGTCTTTCTTCCCATAATAACAGGGGAATTAAGAGTGGTTTTCTTAAAGTATTTTAGGTCTTCAGAAATATGGCAAAGCAAGTTGTTTCCCTTGCCAATAGCTGAGTTTTTAGCTATTGCTACAATTATACTTAACATGATTTATAAGGTATTTATACCGAAACTTCGGCTTTAATATGTGGGTAGGAGGAGTAATCTAATATCTTTATATCATCGTATTTAAAGTCAAATATATTCTTAATCTCTGGGTTTAACCAAAGTTTAGGCAATTGCATAGGCTCTCTTGTTAATTGCAGATTTGCTTGTTCTAAGTGGTTAAGGTAGATATGAGCATCTCCAAAACTATGAATAAATTCTCCAACTTCCAAATCGCAAACATGGGCAACCATACTTAATAATAGAGCATAAGAAGCAATATTAAAAGGAACTCCAAGGAAAATATCGGCAGACCTTTGGTATAATTGGCATGAAAGACGTCCATTAGAAACATAGAATTGGAAGAGAATATGGCAGGGAGGTAAGGCCATAGATTTAATTTCTCCAACATTCCAGGCATTAACTAATAATCTACGGCTATTAGGATTGGTCTTAATATCATGGATTAATTGACTTATTTGGTCGAACTTCTCTCCTTTTTGGTTGGTCCAATTCCTCCATTGATAACCATAAATTGGACCTAAATCTCCGTTTTTATCAGCCCATTCATCCCAAATACTAACCTTATTCTCGTGCAAATACTTGGTATTGGTATCTCCAGAAAGAAACCAAAGCAATTCGTGTACGATACTTCTAATATGGAGTTTCTTGGTAGTGAGAAGAGGAAAACCCTCTCTTAAATCAAATCGCATCTGATAACCAAATATGCTTTTAGTCCCTGTGCCTGTTCTGTC
Source organism: Bacteroidota bacterium (assembly GCA_023415495.1). Classification (GTDB taxonomy): domain Bacteria; phylum Bacteroidota; class Bacteroidia; order Bacteroidales; family P3; genus UBA10566. The sequence goes on along the minus strand of JAEZKK010000024.1, from coordinate 24,872 downwards.
CTCTTTCTTTTCTCCATTATTTAGGACGTATGATAGTAAGTCTAAATACTGTTTCATAAATAAAAATTCAAATAATTAATTAGGGATTAAAGGTCTTTACCAATATCTTTGCGGTAGTATTTCCCCTTAAAATCAATATTATTTATATTGGAATATGTCTTATCTAAAGCCTCTTGCAGAGTATTTCCAAAACAAGTTACGGCAATAACTCTACCCCCAGAGGTAATTAAATTATTATCATTATCTCTTTTAGTCCCTGCATGAAAGACGAAACCATCCTCAATTTCCTTACTAATATCGATAATATCTCCCTTTCTATAATCTCCTGGATAGCCCTCTGCCACCAACATAACGCAGGTTGCAAATCTATTATCAATAACGAGTTCAGTTTTATTAAGGCTTTTATCCTTTAGGCAAATTATGGTCTCAAGTATATCAGATTTAATTCTTGGAAATACTGTTTCGGTCTCCGGGTCACCCATTCTTACGTTGTATTCAATAACATAAGGCTCATCTCCAACCTTCATTAATCCTATAAAAATAAAGCCTTGATAAGGTATTTCTTCTTTCTTAAGCCCTAAAACCGTTGGGATAATTATTCTTTTTTCTACCTTAGAAATAAATTCTTCATCAGCAAAAGGTACTGGACTTACAGAGCCCATCCCCCCAGTATTTAGCCCTTTATCTCCTTCTCCAATACGTTTATAATCCTTTGCAATAGGAAGAATCTTATAATTATCACCATCAGTTAGGACAAATACAGAACATTCAATCCCATCCAAGTACTCCTCAATTACAACCTTCTTAGATGCATTTCCAAATTTCTCGCCTCCAAGCATATCTTCCAACTCTCTTTGAGCAGAGTTTAAATCATCTAAAATCAAAACACCCTTACCAGCTGCAAGACCGTCTGCCTTTAAAACATAGGGAGGATTTAGAGTAGTTAGAAAAGCTTTCCCTTCTTCAATACTTTCCTTATAAAAGGTTTTATACTTTGCTGTTGGGATATTATTCCTAATCATAAATTCCTTAGCAAAGTCTTTACTCCCTTCTAATTTAGCCCCTTTAGCAGAGGGTCCAACAACTAAAACATGGGATAAATCCTTGTCATTATTAAAGAAATCCCAAATCCCATCAACCAAAAACTGCTCTGGTCCTACAATAACCATTTCAATAGAATTGGTTAAAACAAAGTCCTTAATCTTTTGGAAATCTCCTTTTAAATCAATAGTTTCTCCATATTCTTCCATGCCAGGATTGCCTGGAGATATAAATAATTGGGTTAATAATTTGCTTTCAGCAACCTTTTGAGCAATTGCACTTTCTCTTGCACCACTTCCCAAAACTAATACCTTCATATAATTTATCTCGTTTTTGTATTTAATATTTCTCTTATTTCTTATTCCTTTTTCTTGGAGTTTTATTCCTCTTATCTTCTTGCTTAGGTTTAGAGTTTTGTTTTCTTAATCCATTTTCTTCGATTTTGATTCCATTTTTATCTTCTGCTAATAAGAAATCCATTTGCTTTTTCATCATATCAACCCTCTCAACCTTAATATCAATCTTATCTCCAAGGCGGTAAGTTTTGCCATAATGTCTTCCGATTACTTGATAATTATCCTCATCAATATAGTAGAAATCATCACTCAATGTGCGGATAGGAACCAAGCCTTCGCATTTGTTTTCATCAATTAAAACATAGATTCCCCATTTACTAACACCAGAAATCACTCCAGAAAAGACCATTCCAATCTTATCAGAAAGAAATTCTGCTTGTTTATATTTAATAGATGCTCTTTCAGCTTCCGCTGCCTTTCTTTCCATTAAAGAACAATCCTCACATCTGGATTCATAGACTTCCTTGCTTACAGAGTTGCCTCCATTAAGATATCTTTCCAATAATCTATGTGCCATTAAATCAGGATAACGCCTAATAGGGGAGGTGAAATGAGAATAATAAGGGAATCCCAGACCATAATGTCCTATATTATCAGTAGAATAATATGCCTTGCTCATAGTTCGAATAGCTATTGTAGAAATCATATTTTCCTCACCCTTGCCACTAATTTCCTTAAATAAACTATTCATACTCTTTGCTAATTCCCCTCTGGAATTAGTATTTACCTTATATCCAATCTTGGAAACAAATTCTGTAAAAACTGATAATTTTTCAGGATTAGGCTCATCATGAACCCTATAAATAAAGGTTTTCTTATTCTTTTCTCCTTTTTTCCCCTTACCAATAAGTTCGGCAACTCCCTTATTTGCTAAAAGCATAAATTCTTCAATTAGCCAATTTGCCTCTTTAGATTCCTTGATATATATGCCAATAGGCTTTGAATTTTCATCTAATTTAAACCTTACTTCCTGGCTTTCAAAGTTGATTGCACCACTTGTAAACCTCTTTTTTCTAAGTATTTCAGAAAGTTTGTATACAGGTAAAACATTCTCAGAATAGTCTCCACATCCCTCTTCGATTATCTTTTGAGCATCTTCGTAAGCAAATCTTCTTTGAGAATAGATAATAGTTTTCCCAAACCAAGAATTAATAATTTTTGCATTATCATCCATTTCAAACACAGCAGAAAAGGTCAAACTATCCTCATTTGGTCTTAGAGAACAAACCCCATTTGACAGCTTTTCTGGCAACATTGGTATGGTTCTATCAACTAAATATACCGATGTTCCCCTCTTATATGCCTCCTCATCTATTAGACTTCCAGGCGAAACATAGTGTGATACATCTGCAATATGGACGCCAATCTCGTGGTTTCCATTGCTTAGCCTTTGATAGGAAATAGCATCATCGAAGTCTTTTGCATCCTCTGGGTCTATTGTATAGGTAGGAATATTGCGAAAATCTCTTCTTTTTTCAACCTCCTCTTTAGGTATTTCAAAGCTAATTTTCTCAGCTTCTCTCTCTACTTCTTCAGGGAAAAATAATGGGAAATTAAACTCAGCCAATATGCTTTGCATCTCCACATTATTATCTCCAGGGCGTCCCAAAACTCTTATTATCTTTCCAAAAGGATTTTTAGCCCTCTCAGGCCAATCGGTAATCTCTGCTAAAACCTTATCTCCATCCTTGGCTTTATTTAAGTCATCCAAAGGGATAAATAAGTCAATTGGCATTGATTGAGAGTCGGGAACAAAGAATGCAAACTTGGCAGAGCGTTGAATAGTCCCTACAAAAGAAGTCTTATCTCTTTTAATTATCTCTGTAATCTGCCCCTCTATCTTTCTGTCTTTACGTTTTGGAAAGATGTAAACCTTTACAATATCGTTATTTAAAGCTCTGTTTGTATTATTAGGACCAATAAAAATATCCTCTCCACCATCCTTTGGAATAACGTATGCCTTGCCAGTTTGCTTCATATCTACCTTGCCAATAGCATAGTTTTTTGGAAGATAGTTGTTATTTATATACCTTGGATTAATCTTATATTTGCCTTTTCCTTCTTCAATAAGTATGCCCTCTTCAGCCAGGGTTAATATGCCATTAAGAACTAATTCCTTCGATGCTCTATCATTATAACCAGTCCTTGAAGAGACTTGTTTATAGTTCATAGCTTCTTGAGGATTATTTGCAAAGGCCTTAATTATAAATTCATACTTAGTAATATTCTTGTTTTTTTCTTCTTCTTTCATATCTATTAATGGTTTTTTTAATCCAACAAAGTTAAGTAAAATACTTCAAATCACGAAAAAATAGCATAATTTTGTAATCTAAAACGATTGAGATGGAAAGAAAAAACAATAATGAAAGATTCAAAAAACTAAGACTGAAATATCCTTATTTTACTTATAAAAGCTTTTCCTATAAGTATAAAGAACAGTTTTTGGAACTTAGTTTTTCATTTATTTGTGATATGCATAGTTTCTCCCCAAAGATAAATATTCCTCTTAAAGGCTTTTATTCAAATCTTAATACAAGAAGGGAAAACTTAGATATCCTTGTTTTTAATATTGGTTTAATTGAGCTAATTAGTTATTGGAAGGCTTTTGCAAGTCCAGTTATTATTATTGAATGTGGAGGGTTAAGTGATGCTCAAATTAGGTTTTGGAAGAAGATTTACTTTAATGGGTTAGGGGAGTATTTCTACTTAAATAGTATTGAAACCAATATTAAGGACTTTGTAAATATTATTTCATCTAAAGATGAATTTGGGAAATGTGATTTGAGATTTAGGAAAAACAGGGTTATTCTACCTATTGGTGGAGGTAAGGATTCTGTGGTAAGTATGGAGATTATCAAAAGGGGAGACTTTGAAATAATTCCTATGATAATCAATCCAAGAGGGGCAAGCTTAAGCTCTGTTGAAAGAGGAGGGTTTGATATAGATAGTATTGCAATAATAAATAGGGAGATAGACCCTTATTTATTAGACCTTAATGCATTGGGATATCTAAATGGTCATACTCCGTTTTCTGCAATGTTAGCCTTCTATAACCTACTTATTTCTGCTCTAACTTCTTGCAGGCATATTGCTTTAAGTAATGAATCAAGTGCCTCTGAGTCGACTGTTAAGGGCTTGGATATTAATCATCAATACTCAAAGAGTTTGGAGTTTGAGAATGATTTCAGGGAATATACAAGGGAGTTTATCCATAAGGATATTAATTATTTCAGCCTTTTAAGACCTTTATCTGAACTCCAAATTGCTCAGGAATTTGCTTTTTATACTCATTATCATGATGTTTTTAGGAGTTGTAACGTTGGTTCAAAGACAGATATATGGTGTTGTAATTGCCCTAAATGTTTGTTTGCTTATATTATTCTTTCCCCATTTATCTCCCCAGATAAACTCTCCACTATATTTTCAGAGAATTTATTAGACAAGGATAGCTTATCTAATTATTTAGATGAGCTTACTGGTTTATGCCCAAGCAAACCCTTTGAATGTGTGGGAACAATTCATGAGGTTAATCATGCCTTGTCTCTTGCATGCGATAATTTCCCTCAAATACTTTCATTTAATCTTGTAAAGCATTGGATGAAAAGCTTTTCATATAAGGATATTTTGGATGATGCTTATTCCTCCCTACTTAAAATTGAAAAGAAACATAATCTAATGCCTGAGTTTCTAAGTCTTATTTCCTCTCCTTATTCGCTTTTAAAGCTTAGGGAATTAGTCTTGGAGATTGGAAACAAAGATATTCTTATTCTTGGATATGGAAGGGAAGGAAGGTCGACTTATAGATTATTACGTAAATTGTTTCCAAATAAGCTTATCGGTATTCAAGATAAAAATATTGAAATTTATAATGCGGAAGAACTTCAAGATGATTTTGAAACTAAAAACCTAAAACTTCATCTCGGGGAGGATTCTTTATATGCACAAAATGGTTATAACCTAATAATTAAAAGTCCTGGTTTTAATCTAAGAAAAATGAGAACTCAATACCCTAAAGAGTGTATTTCCTCACAAATAGATATTTTTCTAAAGTATTTCTACCCCAAGGTTATTGGTGTAACAGGTACTAAGGGCAAGAGTACTTCTTCAACTATGATTTATACTGCTATCAAACAATACACTGATAATGTATTGCTTGGAGGTAATATTGGAGTTCCTGTCTTTGATTTAATTCCTAAGATTAATCAAGATACTTATATTGTTTTAGAACTCTCTGCCCATCAATTAGAGCATATAAATACTTCTCCTTTTATTTCTATAATCTTGAATTTATTTGAAGAACATCTTGATTTCTTCCCTTGTTTTACTTCCTATCAAGATGCTAAACTCAATATTTTAAGATACTTAAACAATGGGTATTTTATATATAATTCAAGGGATAATATATTAAATAATAGACTAAAAGAATTTGGGCTCTCTCGAGATAATAATGTGAATTATCACTCTATCGATATAAAAGACTATGTTTTCCAAGAGCCAAAATATATTAAAGGTGAGCATAATAAGGGGAATATCCTCTTTACTCTTAAGGTTATTGAAATTCTCTTTGGAGATATTTCCAAGGCTTTGAATGCTTTGATTGAGTTTAAAGGGTTGGCAAACAGGTTGGAATATATTGGCTCTATTGATGGAGTAGAATATTATAATGATAGTATTTCCACAATTCCTCAAGCTACACTTGAGGCAATTAAGGCCTTAAAATATGTCCAAACCCTGATTTTAGGAGGGATGGATAGGGGGATTGACTACTCTTCATTGGTTGAACTCCTTGAAAATAAGGAATTGGAGAATATTGCCTATATTGGGAAAGCAGGAAAAAGGATAAAGGAGATATTGGAAAAAGAGGACTCTTACAAGATTAATCATATATTGACAGATGATTTTTCAAAGGCTGTTCTATGGTGTAAAGAGGTTACAGATAAGGGTAAAATATGTCTATTATCACCTTCAGCTCCGAGCTACGATATGTTTAAAAACTTTGAAGAAAGGGGAAGCAAATTCGTTGAATTAGTATTAAAATAAATAAGAGTAAGTCTTAGCATAAATAAGACTTACTCTAAAGCATCGTTAGACTTACTCTAACGCATCGTTAGACTAAGTCTAAAGGCCTCTTAGAGTAAGTCTTATTTTTGAAAAAAGTTAATCTTTGTTTTTCAATGATTTAAGTCTTTCGTTTAGGGCAGGAATTATATCTTTTGCATCTCCTACTATTCCAAGGTCTGCCATCTGCATAATTGGGGCATAACGATCCTTATTTATAGCTAAAATAAACTCACTTTCCTCCATTCCTGCTATATGTTGGATGGCTCCAGATATACCACAAGCAATATAAAGGTCTGGTCTAACTGTTTTACCTGTTTGCCCAACCTGACGATTATGGTCAATAAGTCCTGAATCCACAATAGCTCTGGATGCCGAAACCTCAGCTCCGAGGGTTTGAGCAAGTTGGTTTAAATTCTCAAAACCTTCTTTATTCCCAATGCCTCTACCTCCTGAAACCAAGATTTTCGCCTCAGTAATATCTATCATATTGGTCTTTTCCTTAATAGTTTCCTTAATTCTAACTCGGAATTTATCTTTATTAAAACTAATTTCAAACTTCTCAATCTCACCTTTTCTACTTCTATCCCTTGGCAGGGAACGCATTACTCCTGGTCTTACTGTCGACATTTGAGGTCTATGGTCAGGGCAAATAATTGTTGCCATTAGATTTCCTCCAAATGCTGGTCTTGTCATTAAAAGCTCTTTATCCTCAGATATTTCAAGTCTTGTACAATCAGCTGTAAGCCCTGTTGTGATTCTTGCAGAGATTCTTGGACCAAGATCCCTCCCAATTGTAGTTGCTCCGATTAGTACTATGGAAGGGTTTCTCTCTTGGATTAATTTGCAAAGCCCCTGAGTATAAGCCTCTGTACTATATTCCTTAAGCTCTATTGAGTCCATAATAATTACCTTATCAGCTCCGTATTCAATCAGTTCCGTAGCCTTATCCTCAATATTATATCCCATTAAAACTGCATAAACTTCTTCGGAGAGTTCCTTAGCCAAATCTCTTGCCTTACCCAAAAGCTCTAAACCCACGCTTTGCAAGTTTCCATCCCTTTGTTCTATAAAAACAAATACATTCTTATATATTGATTTATCCATGATTATATCCTTGTTTTTAGATTATAAATTTTTCTTTAAGCTTGCTTATAATAATACCTATAGCCTCCTGGGTTTCTACCTGATATACTTCTCCTGATGCTTTAATTCCCTTGGTAAAAGCTTTCTTAACCTTGGTAGGAGAACCTTTTAGACCAAGTTTCTCCTCATCGATATCAATCTTATCAACACCCCAAACCTCTATTTCCTTATCAAAGGCGTCCATTATTCCTTTAACACTCATATACCTTGGGGAATTAGCAGAGTTAAGAACCGTAACCAAACAAGGAGAATCTACTTCAAGGATTTGGTAACCATCCTCTAAGGCTTTCTTAATTGTAAAGGTATTATTATTATATTCAAGAGCTTGTAAATAGCTAACCTGAGGTAGGTCAAGGTGCTCAGCAATCTGAGGACCTACCTGTGCCGTATCTCCATCAATAGCTTGACGACCAGTAATAATCAAGTCATAGTCCAAGGTCCTTATCGCTCCAGAGAGAGCATTAGAAGTTGCAAGGGTATCTGCTCCTGCAAATTTCCTGTCTGTAAGCAATATTGCCCTATCAGCTCCCATTGCATAAGCCTCTCTTAAAACAATTTCAGCCTGTTGTGGTCCCATGGTTATTACTGTAACCTTGGCATTATATTTATCCTTTAAATCCAATGCTAATTCCAATCCTGCCTTATCGTCAGGGTTGATAATACTTGGTACCCCGTCTCTAATAAGGGTTCCAGTCTTTGGGTCTAATTTAACCTCTGTTGTATCAGGAACTTGTTTAATACAAACAATTATATTCATATCTCTAATCTTTACTTTATTATTTTAATATATTAGCCGCAATTACCATTCTTTGAACCTCAGATGTTCCTTCATAGATTTCGGTAATTTTTGCATCTCTCATCATCCTTTCAATAGGGTATTCCCTTGTATAACCATAGCCTCCGTGGAACTGTACCGCCTTGGTTGTAACGTCCATAGCTGTTTCTGCAGCCATTAGTTTTGCTATTGCAGCGTCAGTAGAGTAGGGTAGGGACATATCTTTCTTAAAGGCAGCACTTCTTACTAAAAGTCTTGAGGCTTGGATTTTTGTTTCCATATCTGCCATTTGGAATTGAGTGTTTTGGAATTGAGAAATCTTCTTTCCAAATTGTTTCCTTTCCTTAGTGTATTTTATGGTTTCATCCATAGCGCCTTGTGCAATACCTAAGGCTTGAGCTGCAATACCTATTCTTCCCCCATCAAGGGTTTTCATAGCTATTCCAAATCCTTTTCCAACCTTGCCTAAAAGGTTTTCCTTAGGTATTTCGCAGTTTTCAAATATTAGCTCACAGGTTGAAGAACCTCTAATACCTAATTTCTTTTCTTTCTTTCCTATTGAGAATCCCGGCGTATTTTTTTCTACAATAAAAGCAGATATTCCTTTAGTCCCTTGGCTTTTATCAGTCATTGCTATAATTATATACACATCAGCATATCCAGCATTGGTAATAAAAATCTTAGAACCATTCAATATCCATTTGTCTTCCTTCTCAATAGCAATGGTTTGTTGCATTGCAGCATCAGTTCCTGCATTAGGTTCAGTAAGTCCAAAGGCTCCTATCCATTCCCCTGAGCATAGTTTAGGCAAGTATTTAAGTTTTTGTTCCTCTGTTCCGTTCTCTAATATTGGGGCAACGCAGAGAGAGGTATGTGCTGAAACAATTACTCCCGTAGTTGCACAATATCTTGAAAGTTCCTCAACTGCCATTGAGTAAATCTGATTTGTGCCTCCCTGACCACCATACTTACTTGGTACAGGAATACCCATTAAGCCAATCTTTCCCATCTTTTCTACTGTTTCCACAGGAAATCTCTCTTGCTCATCTACTTCTGCAGCAAGTGGCTTTACTTCTTTTTCTGCAAACTCTCTAATCATTTGAAGAAAGAGTTTTTCTTGTTCTGTTATATTAAAATTCATACTAATTATTGGTTTGACATTAAAAAAGGTGAGAAACAATAACCCACCCTTTAATTTGATAAATAACTATACAGTCATACCCCCATCCACACTCAGAGTGTGGCCGTTGATATAAGCAGCCTCATCGGAGGCAAGGAAGCAATATACATTAGCAATTTCACCAGGCTCTCCAAGTCTTCCAATTGGAACCTTTGCCTTCATAGTTTCAATTACATTTTCAGGCATAGCAGAAACCATCTCTGTTGCAATAAAGCCAGGAGCTACTGAATTAACAGTAATGCCCTTTCTTCCTAATTCCCTTGCAAGGGTCTTAGTCATACCAATTAATCCAGCCTTAGTAGCTACATAATTAGTTTGACCGAAGTTTCCGTAAATACCTACAACTGATGATGCATTGATTATCCTTCCATAATTATTAGCAAGCATATACTCACTAATTATCTTTGTACAATAAAATACCCCAGTAAGATTAACATCAATAACTTGTTGCCATTGTTCTGGAGTCATCTTCTTTAGGGTAGAATCTCTTGTTATTCCTGCATTATTAATAAGGATATCAATTCTATTATATTTATCATTAACTGATTTTGCTGCAGCTTCTATCTCTGAATAATTAGCAGTATTAACTTTTAAAAAGTCTCCACCAATCTCATTTGCCAAAGCATTCCCTTTTTCTTGGTCAAGGTCCCATATAATTACCTTTGCACCTTCTAAGGCAAATTTTCTGGATGTTGCAGCACCAATTCCAGATGCTCCACCAGTTATAATTGCTATTCTATTTTCTAATCTTTTCATATACTTTATGTTTTAAAATCTTTCAATATGCATTAATTTCGCTTGTCCACTTATGGCAATCTTCCCATCTTTGGTTTCAAGTGTTGTTTTAATTAATCCTCTATGTTTTTCTTCGTTTACTTCAATTACCTCAAATTTTGCAATATAATCTTCTTCCACAAAGATAGGAGCAAGGAAAGCCATTTCCTGGAACATATATATAGTACCTTCTCCAGGCCACTGAGTACCGAATACCTTTGAGAATACTGAGCCAGCAAAGAATCCATGAACTATAGGTTTCTTAAATGGAGTCTTTTCTGCATATTCCTTATCAAGATGAATAGGGTTATTATCTCCAGTACATTCTGCAAATAGCTTTACCCTTTCTTGAGTGAATCTAATATTCTCAACAAAGGTTTCTCCTAATTTAATCTTTTCCATAATCTTTTTCCTATCTTTTAATTATAATAGCAGTTCCCATTCCTCCTCCAATACATAAAGAGGCTAATCCATATTTATTATTTGAGCGTTTCATCTCGTGAATTAAACTTACTAATATACGTGTTCCTGAAGCTCCAACAGGATGTCCAAGTGCAATAGCTCCTCCGTTCTTATTAGTTCTTTCGTTTAACCATTCTTTACTTACTCCGTGATTAGCTATTAATTCTCTTTGTACTCCAAGCGATTGTGAGGCGAAAGCTTCATTCAACTCTAAAACTTCTATATCGCTTAACTTTAGATTTGTCTTGCTAAGTGCATTTCCTATAGCTGGAACTGGTCCCATACCCATAATAGAAGGTTCAACACCTCCTTGTCCTACTGCTTCTATTTCGCATAAAGGTGTAAGGTTATATTCTTTAAGTGCTTTTTCAGAAAGTAAAAGAACAAAGGCTGCTCCGTCATTTATGCCTGATGCATTACCTGCTGTTACTGTTCCGTCTTTCTTAAATGCAGGTCTTAACGAATTTAGTTTTTCAAGAGAAGTATTTCTATTTACGAACTCATCTTGATTAAAAACTATTGTATTCTTTTTTGTAATAATCTCAAAAGGAACTATCTCATCATTAAATCTTCCTTTATCAATAGCAGATATTGCTTTATTTTGAGAGTTAATTGCAAATTCATCCTGTTCTTCTCTTGTGATATTATATTTCTCTGCAATGTTTTCAGCAGTAATTCCCATATGTACTCCAGTGAAAGCATCGGTTAAGCTATCATTAATCATATGGTCAATCATTTTAAAATCTCCCATCTTTAATCCATTACGGCTTCTCGAAGGAAGAATAAAACCCGCACCACTCATCGACTCAGCTCCTCCTGCAATTATCATATTTGCTTCTCCTGCTCTAATAGAATTATAAGCATTCATTACGGATTTTAAACCACTACCACAAATCATATTAATTCCATAAGCAGGGACTTCAACAGGAATATTAGAATTAACAGAAATCTGTCTCGCTATTCCCTGACCTTGTCCAGCCATTAGGATATTTCCAACAATTACTTCATCTATCTTTGCTGGATTAATTTTGGTTTCTTCAATAATGTTTTTTACTACTGCTACTCCAAGATTAGCAACTGGAACATCAGCAAGACTTCCAAGAAATTTACCAATAGCAGTTCTCTTGGCTGATACTATAAATACTCTTTCCATTTTATTTTAATTTATTGGGTTAATGATTATAATTGCATTGGGATTAAATCCTTAGAAACTATTAATTTTGCTTCAGTTGCATTTTGAATATCTTCTAAGCTAAATTCTGGATGTAATTCTATTAGTACTATTCCTTCTTTTGTTATCTCCATAACTCCCATTTCAGTAATAATTAAATCAACTTCTTCCTTTGCAGTAAGTGGGAGAGTACATTCCTTTAATATTTTTGGAGAACCTTTGGCAGTATGTTCCATTGCCAAAATAACCTTCTTAGCTCCAACAACCAAATCCATAGCTCCACCCATTCCAGGTACTTTCTTCCCAGGTATCATCCAATTTGCAAGATTTCCTTTCTCATCTACCTGCATTGCTCCAAGGATAGTAGCATCCACATGTCCTCCTCTAATAATTGAAAAGCTCATAGAACTATCAAAAGTAGCTCCTCCTTCAACACAAGAAGTAAATTGACCTCCTGCATTTACAAACTCAGGGTTTTCTTCTCCCGAAATAGGAGTAGAGCCCATACCAATAAGTCCGTTTTCTGATTGAAGCAAAACCTTTACTCCTGGGTCAAGAAAATTAGGTACTAAGGTTGGGAGACCAATCCCAAGATTAACAATATAACCGTCTTTTAGTTCTAATGCAGCTCTCCTTGCAATCGTATCTCTTATTGTATTCTTATCCATTTCTTATTGTTATTATTTATTTTTTTCTATTTACCATTTCCTGAGCAATATAAGAGGCTACATCATCTGCATAAGAATTCATGCTAAACCCTGCATCATAGCCCAATTCCTTAGCAAGCTCATGAGATATTCTTGGTCCTCCACAACAAAGTATAACTTTATCTCTTAATCCTTCTGCTTCTAACATTTCCACAAGCTCAACAAGGTTTTTAATATGCACATCTTTTTGAGTAACTGTTTGAGAAACTAATAGAGCATCAGCATTTAATTCTATTGCCTTTGCAATAAATTCTTCGTTAGGAACTTGGCTACCCATATTTAGGGCTTCTATCATTTCGTATCTTTCCAATCCATAATGACCTGCATAACCCTTCATATTCATAATTGCATCAATTCCTACAGTATGTGCATCTGTTCCTGTGCTTGCTCCAATTACTACTAATTTTCTTCCTATATTATCTTTTATAAACTCATCTGTTTCGTGCATATCCATAACTGTTGATTCTACTTTAGGGACATGTATTGTTGTGTAGTCAACACTATGTTGGCAATTGCCATAACAATTAAAGAAGGTAAAACCTTTAGTAAGCTCTTTGTAGAAAACCACTTGAGGGTTTTCAAATCCCATTTTCTTCATCAATTGTTTTGCTGCTTCTATCGATTCATCGCAGCAAGGAACAGGCAAAGTAAAACTTACTTGAGTCTTCCCGTCGTTCATTGTGTCGCCATAAGGCTTTATTTCTTTAAGATTTAGTTCTGTACTAAATTCTTTCTTATCCATTGAATATAATCCGCCACTCATATAATTATTCTCCTTTCATTAATTTGATAAATGGGTTATAGTAGTTTGATTCTTTTTCAAACACTCCCGCTAATCCTTTTCCTCCGTTCTTTGGTCTTTTAATATCAGCAAAAATTCCCTTCTCTAAAGCATCGAAAAGACTTTCCTTATCAATTCTTTCAAGCAATTCAATTGAATCTTCAAGAACTTTTTGTGCTCTTTTTTGAATTAAACCGTCTTTCTTGTACTCTACTTCTTCACCAATATTCTTCATATTATTAAAGACGTATTTTGCATTTTCAATAGCAATGAATCTATCGCTCATAAAAGGAGTGTGGATAGCTTCAGTCATCATTCCAAGCAATTGAAGACCTTGGTTAGTCCAAATACTAATTGCATTGAATAGAGTGTTTTGAATTTGTCCCTTAAATATATTCCCAGTCATAAACTTTGTAGGAGGCATATATTTCAATGGAGCGTTAGGGAATATCTCTCTTGTCATTTGAGCTTGAGCTAACTCATAAAGGAACCCATTTTCAAGCTCTGGGTTCATTTCAAAAGCATGTCCAAGTCCCATTTGTTCTTCAGGAAGCCCTGCTGCAAAAGCTAATTGTTCGTTTATAAGGTCTGAGGCAAGAACTGTATGAGCCTCTTCGAAAGCATCAGCAGTAGTAAGGTAATTATCCTCACCGGTATTGATTATTACACCTGCATAACCATTGATTATCCTTGAGAAATATTGGTCTACAAGTGTTCTTTGCATATTTATATCGCGGAATAATATACCATAAAGAGCATCATTTAGCATTACATCTAAACCTTCTAAAGCTCCCATAGCTGCAATCTCAGGCATACAAAGTCCTGAACAATAATTACAAAGTCTAATATATCTTCCTACTTCTTCACCTACTTCGTCCAATGCTTTACGCATAATTCTAAAATTCTCCTGAGTTGCAAAAGTTCCTCCAAATCCTTCAGTAGTTGCACCAAAAGGTACATAGTCTAAAAGAGATTGACCAGTGGTACGGATAACTGCAATAATATCGGCTCCTTGTCTTGCTGCAGCTTGAGCTTGAACAACATCTTCGAAAATGTTTCCTGTTGCAACAATCACATATAGATAAGGTTTAGCACCTTCACCTAAAGTGTTAATATAGTTTTCTCTTCTTTGTCTATTGGATTTAATTCTCTCAATGCTTGAATTCACATAAGGAGAAATAGCTTTATGAATTTCTGATTCTGGATTAAAATCCATTGTAGTGATATCTAATTCTTGGTTAGATATTTTTTCAGCTATTTCTTGAGGTGTAAGTCCTGTATTTATGATTGCATTACCTATTAAAAATAATACTCCATGCTTAAGCATTCCCTTATCTTTAATAAAGTCAACAACTACATTTGGAAGAGGAATATCTGAAGAATTTACTCCATCTATTCCAATAAGTCTACAAAGTGTTCTTTCTACTGCAACGGTAGAATAGTTATTTACAAAGTTTTGGACATCGTCAGAAATATTCTTTGCTATATTTTTAGCATAATCTACTCTCTGAAAATCAAGTCCTAATTTGCTCTCTCTCATATATATATTGTGTTTTATTATTGCTCTTTCCCAATAAATACAAGTAAGTATTTAAGCTACAAATTTATGAATAATTTCTGGATAATCAAAGCAATAAAAATCATTTAAAAGAATAAAAAAAATAAAGCCCAAAAAACAACTAATAAAATCAATAAATGAACTAATGAAATCAAGTTCTAAACTATTTAAATTAAGAGTTGTAGTAGATATAACCGCATTATAATATAAGTATAATGCCATTATACTTGTAATATAACCGCATTATACTTTCAATATAATGGCATTATATGATGGAAATAATGGCATTATATTGAGGATATAATGCCATTATATCAGATTGGAATCAAATAAGAAGAGTTTGTAATTAGATATTATTACTTTGTTTTTTGATTCTGATAGTTTTATTTAAGGATTACTTGGTTTATTTTTAAACAAGTATAAATCATTTCTTCTTTAATAATAAATACTTTTCTTTGTAGTTATAAGGGGTGAAATTAAAGATAGAAAGAAGATGAAGAAAAAAATATCCTTACTTTATTATATTATTCCGGCTCTATGTTTTATCCCATCTGTTACTCCACCAATTGCATTGGCTATGGGTATACTCTTAGTGGTTTTAAAGATAGAGAATCCATATAATATTAAGAAATACACATCTCGTCTATTACAATACTCGATCGTGCTTATGGGTTTTGGAATGAGCTTAATGAAAGTTTTAGAAACTTCAAAAAATGGGGTTATGTTAACGGCAGCATCGGTTATTCTTACCTTTGGAATAGGAATGTTATTAGGTAAGGCTTTTAAGGTTGAAAAAAACACCACAACTCTTATTTCTTCTGGAACGGCTATTTGTGGAGGCTCGGCAATTGCTGCAATTTCTCCAATAATAGGGGCAAAGAATAATCAGATATCTTTTGCTCTTACAGTTATCTTTGTTTTAAATGCAGTAGCTCTTTTTATCTTCCCAATAATTGGACACTCTCTAAATATGAGTCAGGAAAATTTCGGTTATTGGTCTGCAATAGCAATTCACGATACTTCATCTGTGGTAGGTGCAGGAGCAGCTTATGGTGAGAAAGCCTTAGAAATAGCAACAACAGTTAAGCTTACAAGAACTCTTTGGATAATTCCACTTTCCTTTTTAGTATTATTCCTAAATAAGTCAAACACTCATACAAATAAGATCAAAATCCCTTGGTTTATACTGTATTTTGTAATAGCGATAATCATAGCATACCTTATCCCACAAGGGAAAGAAGTATTTTCTGTATTAAACTATATAGGCAGAAAGGGGATGGTATTAGCCTTATTCTTTATAGGCACCTCATTTTCCTTACAAGACTTAAAGAGTGCAGGAACAAGGTCATTTGCTCTTGGAATTTCTCTATGGCTAATAATTAGCTTAGGAACTCTATTCTTCTTTATTTAAAATATAGTTTCGTGCCTTGTAGATAAAATCCTTATCAACTCCAATGATTTCGGCAATATTCAAAGCGTCGTTAGGAGCTTGGTCAGAATTATCCTCAATTAGGGAATAGTCAATAAGGTTTTGAATATTCTTTATTTCAATCTCTTCTTTGATAATATCTTTTCTAATTCCTTTTACCCTTAACCTTCTACACCTTGTCTTAATTCCTGAATAGTGAGTAGTGGTTATTGAGAATGAATTAGTATTAGAAATCATTTCTAAGTAAGTATCTACTATTGCAACCCCTTCAATTGGATTTGTTGTTCTGGCTAATTCGTCTATAAGAATAAGGTATTTCTTTCCTGGTTTAGCCTTTTGAAGGAAAGTATTAAGATTTAGAATTTCCCAAGCAAAAGAGCTTAGTCCTTTCTTCTCGTTTTGCTGGTCATCGATAGAAATTAGAATATCTTCTACAATACAAAGCTGAGAACTTTCACATGGAATAAAGAAACCAAATTGAAATAGGAACTGTGATAGGGAAAGGGATTTTAAAATAATAGTTTTCCCGCTCATATTAGCTCCAGTGATTAGCACTGGTTTATTATCTAATGAGAAATCTATTCTTTGAAATTCTTGATTTTGCGTTTTTAGAATTTCCTCCAAAGGGGGGTAGAATAATGCTTTAAAAGAAAATTCACTGTCTGAAATCTCAGGCTTAGTGAATTTATTATCAATAAAGTATTGAGCTTTACCTAAGGTTATATCAAGCTTAGAAATTATCTTCAAAGAGAGTATAAAATCAGGAATAAATACCTTTAGCTTTGAAGATAAATCCTTCCTTATTTCTTCTTCAATTTCCAAACACTCCACATAAATTGATAATATCTTTTCTTCACTTTCTTCTTTTGCTTTAGCTTCTTCCCATAGTCTTCTTTTCTCACGCAATTCTTCAGAATAAGAAGAGTAAATATAGAATTGATAAAGCCTCATTTTTTCTGGGTCGAGAATTTCAATAGCTTTATCCAAATCGGGAAGTTTTAGCTCAGGAATATCTAATACTTTAAGTAAATCTCTTAGTTTTTCAGATAGGAGTGAGAAGCTTTTTATTTCAAATAAGGAAACATCATCCAATACTCCGTCTTTTTCCAATAATTTTATACTTCCACTAATATCGTTAATACATTCTAAAACACTCCTAATCCTTTTAATCCTTGTGTAATTATAATCGATGGAAAGGAAATTCATAATCTTAGAAGTAATTTCCAATTCTCTTTCAAGAATAGACTTATCTTTAATGAATTTCAATTCCATTAAGGCTTGTCTACCTATTGATGAAGATAAACTAAGATTATTTATAATAAACTTAAGCCCATTATGTGCTTCAATTGCTTTTTTTATATTCATTGGAAAATTAGTCTTTGATATTATAAATTGGAATTGGAATAACTTGTTTCAATCTATCAATCAACTCATCTGAGTTAAGATTATAACCCACTGTAGAAGTAGGATTAACTGTTATTGCTATAAGATTGGTCTTGTTCACTACATTTATTCTTCCTCCTTTTCTGATAAATAGCTCAGTTTTCTCTTGTGAGGAAAATATCTTTGTAAAGTCTTTTACTATTATCCTATAGTTGTGGGATGACTTTTGATTAATTATCAAGTCTAATAGCTTATCGGTAATTATTCCTGAGAAATATATATCCTTATATTCACTAATAAGTTTGTCTTTATACTTATCGATTAAAAGAACTGAAGGAATATCTAAATCAATAATATTAATATCTTTATCGATTGAATAAATACCCATATCTAAATCGAAAATCTTATCTTTTATTTCTTTTTCAACCTCTGGAAGTTCGGTTAATTGATATACAAAACTTGTTTTCTTTACTATGGTTTTAATATCTAAAGAAACATTAGCACCAGTTGAGAGGATCATTGCTTCAGTGATAGTAGGGGAGCCAAAACTCATTCTTGAGATTGCTCCATCGACTAATACGATATCAGCACCAAAGCCGATTAATTCATCAATTAAATCTTTTAGCCATATATTATTGTTTGGACCTGATATCATTAATTTACCAGAACTTATACTTTGAGAAGTAATTAATCTTCCTAATATTGTCTTTTGTTTGGAAACAGAAAGGATATTTGATATTATGTTTTTGCTTTTATAGAACTCCTCCACTGTAGTGAAAAAAGTATTGGGATAGAGGAAGATTTCAGGCTTTTTAGTATTAGTTACTAAATCTGATTTTTCTCCGTCTATCCCAATAGAGGTAATCCCAGCTTTAATATTAGGATAAGAACACAAGCGATTCAGAACATAGTTCATTGTTTCTGTTTTGCCTGTGTTCTTTTGCAATCCTACAAAGGATATGCTTTTAAATTTTAATATGTCATTTATAAATGGCAAAAATATTAGTGATTTGAACGTTTGTGACGAGCTAAATCGGATGGTTCTAAAGAGAGTCTATCTCCATTTAACAGACTTGCCACACCGTCTCTTTTATCTTCCTCCTTTAGAAAATCAATATCACATTCACATTCGTTAGAATAGTTTGTTGGTTCAGTGTATGTAGTGATTACTCCTTCGAAATTTCTTAATACTATTTTGCCTGGGCTTTGTGATACTATGTATTGTGGCATTACAGGTGTCTTTCCACCGCCTCCTGGAGCATCTACAACAAATGTTGGTACTGCATAACCAGAGGTATGCCCTCGAAGATTCTCAATAATTTCAATTCCCTTCGATACTGGAGTACGGAAATGTTCAAGACCCATTGATAAATCGCATTGATAGATATAATAAGGTCTTACTCTCATTTTAACAAGAGTTTGAACAAGCTTTTTCATTACTCTAACATCATCATTAACCCCTCTAAGCAATACTGATTGATTTCCAAGTGGAATTCCAGCATTAGCCATTCTTTCGCAAGCCTCAAGTGCTTCTGAAGTACATTCGTTTGGGTGATTAAAGTGAGTGTTTAACCAAATTGGATGATATTTCTTTAGCATATTTACTAAATCATCAGTAATTCTTTGAGGGCAAACTACTGGAGTCCTTGACCCAATTCTAATGATTTCAACATGTGGTATTGCTCTTAGTCTTTGAATTATTGATTCAAGCATAGAGTCTGAAACCATTAATGCATCACCTCCTGATAGAAGAACGTCTCTCACCTCAGGGGTTTTTGCTATATAATCAATTGCTTTTTGAATTCTATCACTTGGGCTTTCGCTATCAGTTTGACCTGCAAATCTTCTTCTTGTGCAGTGACGACAATACATCGAACACATATCTGTTATAAGAAATAGTACTCTGTCTGGATAACGATGCGTAAGTCCTGGTACTGGAGAATCTTCATCTTCGTGAAGTGGGTCTAAAAGGTCTGCATCTGCTTGATGTAGCTCAGCTCCCATTGGAATTGCTTGTCTTCTTACAGGACAGTTTGGATTATTTACATCTATTAATGAAATATAGTAAGGGGTTATAGCCATTCTCAAAGTCTTTAATGATTCCTTAACTCCTTCTTCTTCTTGTTTCGTTAGATTTATATATTTCTTTAAATCCTCAAGAGTTTCAATGCGGTTTTTAACCTGCCATTTCCAATCGTTCCATTGCTCATCAGTAACATTAGGAAATAATTCTTTTCGTCTATTTACTTGCATTATATAATATTTAATTGATTATCTATCTTAATTCTTATTTAAACATAAAGTTTTTCAAACAATTCTCTAATAGGTTTAGATTCTCTTAGGATTTGAAGAGTAAGATTTGCATGTCCTTTGGCATAACCATTACCCATAATTAAAGTAATATCTTTTCCAACACCCTCTGCTCCAAGAGCTGCTTTAGTAAACGAAGTTGCCATTGAGAAGAAATAAACCAATCCCTCGTCTTTGGTAATAAGAATTGAAGACATTTCTGTTGAAGGTACATTTACATTATTAATAACTACATCACAACCTTTTTCTCCAACAATAGCAGTAACTTTACTATAAATATCCATTACATTAGTAGCATCTGCAATAATTACGTCGGTTGCAAGATTCATATCAATAATTCTTTGAGCATTTTCTTTAGAATACTCAATAACTATTACTTTTCCGTCTTTTCCTGTTTGTTTCATAGCTTCATAGCAACAAAGTATTCCACTTTTGCCACCACCACCAATAATACAAACTGTATCGTTTTTCTTTACTAATCTTTCTACTTGTGCTGGAGCTCCTGCAACATCCAAAGCTGCTAAAGATAGTTTTTCAGGTATATCGGTAGGTAAGACTGCGTAAAGACCACTTTCAAATAGTATTGCCTCTCCTTTAATATCTACTTGGTCACTACTTGGGTCTAACTTCTTAATCTCATCAATTCTTAACGGAGTAAGTGATAGAGAAACCAAGGTAGCAATCTTATCCCCAACCCTTAGAGTTTTATCAGGGAAATTATCTCCGATTTGCTTAACTATACCAATTAACATACCACCAGAGCCTGTTACAGGATTTTGCATTTTACCTCTCTCCTTAACAATGGATAATATCATATCCTTCATCTTATCTGCGTCTTTATTGCAAGACTCTTTAATTTGAGTATAAGAGGCAGAATCTATGTTTAATGTTATAACATCTATTAAAATCTCATTATCATAGATTTCCATAGAATTATCAATTCTTATTGCTGGTTGTGGTAGAGTTCCTTTTGGTTCAATTACTCTATGAGTTCCGTAACGACATCCTTTTTTCATATATTATATTTATTTAGTTCTTTATTAGAAAATATAGTCTAATTTCCATTTGCAAAAATAGTTGATTGGTGCCTAATAAACAAGAATAAAAATAAAAAAAGAGTAAGCCAATTGACCTACTCTTTCCTAAGGTTTAAAATCTATTTAATTATAAATAAATACGAATACCAAATGATGCTCCGTAATTTGCATCTAAATTAAATTCTTTGTCGGTAAATTTATTATTGTTAGGATAATTTTCAGTATAAGTTCTGTAATATAAGTCTCCAAAACTCATAGTAATAGCAAATCTTTCATTTATACCATACTCAAAACTTAAAGGTTTAATTCCAAGTGTTAAACTGGATAAATCAGTTGTTGTAGTTTCAATAGTATTAGGATTTAAAGGAAGATCAGGTTCTTTATCATTTCTACTTCCAAATCCAAAAGCAATATACAATCTTGGAATATACTTAAAATTATCTGTAATTCTTATTCCATAGATTGCAGAAGGAACAATTGAAAACATAGATTCTGAGTCATAATATTCTGTTCCATCAGGAGTTGTTGCATCATATTGTGAAAATGTTTCATAATCTAATCCTAGACCAACAGCAATATTATCAGTAATCTTATAATGGAACTCAGCCATTAAATCAAAAGCATTCCATCCTGGAATATCAGTACTGGTTGACCCAATTGTATTAGTGCTAGAATTGGAATTAAAGCCGAGATGTCCAGTTACAAACATTTTGCCACTTTGAGCAAATGTAAAAGTTGATGTTAGTAAAACAGCAACTAAAATAATTAAATTCTTTTTCATTTTGTTTTTGTATTTAAGTTGATAATAAAATTAATTACACTGCAAATGTAATATAAAAAATCTCATTTTGATTTTTTTTTAATAGTTTTTTTAGCAATAAATATATAGATATAATCAATAACACATATTATTATTCAGTATTTCATGTATTTAGATATTAAATAAGATTTATAATAAACATCGAAATTCTCTTGGAATTACGAATCTAACCATGAAAAAATTGAAAATAATACAATAAAAAAAGGAGGATTTATACCCTCCTTATACAATAATATGTATTATTTCGGAATTTAAAAATTGGCATCTTAAATTTAGAAGTAAAGACGTAAACCAATTCTTATTGTATTATTCAATGTTAATGCAAATTGATTAGCATTTATTTCTCTTTCTACGTTTGGAGTTGAAAAATTATCTGTATTTTTAATAGTTATCCAAGATATTTGTCCAAATCCAAGTGATAATGCAACATTGTTATTTATAAAATAATTAAAGTTTAATGGCATTAAAGAAACACCAAAATAGGAAATATCATCTTTATTCTCTTGAATACTTTCATTAACCGGATGCCAATATTCTGTACTTAAATTACCTATTCCTATTCCTAATGCAAGTTCAGGAGTATATTGAAATAAATGATCTCTATTATTGTTCTCTCTTAATTGCTTGTTTATATTTACAGAATATATAACTGAAGGGGATATACCAATTAAAGAGGTGTAACCATATAAATCATTACTAAAACTATTAAATAAAAAAGTTTTTGAACCTGAATAATTAAATCCTAATCCAACAGCTATGCGTTCAGAAATCATGTAATGACCTTGAAATCCTAAATCATAATCATAAGATGCAGGAGTGTCTTCGGTTTTACTCCCTAATAAATCTGTAGTTTTAGTACTATGATTATTCCGATTGAAATTGAAATTTCCTGAAACGAAAAATCTTTCTTCTTGAGCCATTAAAGTAGTAGTAACAATTAAGGCAGCTAAAATAGAAATAAATCTTTTCATAATTGTTTTTGTATAGATTGATAATAAAATAAATTACTTTGCAAATGTAGTAAAAAAATGAATATAGTTTTCATTTGAGAGGTTTTTTATTTATTAATTATGGAGTAAAACAATATAAATGGTTAATTTATAGTTGTTAGCTTATTTAAAATCCAATAAGATTTATAATAAACATTGATAATACTATTGGAATTATATACTTCACCATAAAGAAATAAATGTTGAAACCTTTGATAAAAAAGGCTTTGTTATTTGTTATTTGAGAAATAACTATATCTTTCTTAGCAAACCAGCCAATGAAAATAATAATTAAAAGTCCTCCAAGTGGCAACATTATTTTGTCAGTTGCATGGTTTAATGCATCAAATAAGTTTTGTCCAAAAATTCTAATACTTGAATTCTCTACCTGTGAATAAGCACAAAGCACAGCAAGAATAACTACAAAAGAGATAATTGATAGAACAGATTTCTTTCTTGAAAGTTTTGTCTCCTGCATTATAAATAACACCATTGGTTCAAGCATCGAAACAGACGAAGTAATAGCAGCAATAAATACAAGGAAGAAAAATAAGAGTCCAAATATATTTCCCCCTGTCATTTTGGAAAACACTAATGGTAAGGTTTCAAATACAAGAGTTGGACCAGAGGTAGGTTCAATTCCAAAAGTAAATACTCCAGGGAAAATAGCAAATCCTGCAATTAAAGCAACACATAAATCAGCAATTGATATTGTAATAGCCAATATTGGAAGTTTAGTTTTCTTCCTAATATATGCACCATAGGTTATCATACAACCCATCCCTAAACTCATTGAAAAGAAACTTTGACCAATAGCTGAAAGAACTGTGTTGAGACTGATTTTACTGAAATCAGGCTTAAGTAAAAAATCAACTGCTTGAGAAAAACCACTCAAAGTAGTGGAATAAACAAATAGTAAAATTAAAATCAAAGCAAGTACAGGCATTAAGACCTTATTAATTTTTTCAATCCCTTTTTGAATGCCTCCAATAACAACACCTGCTGTTAGAGAAATAAAAATTAAAGCTGAAAGTGTTGGTTTCCATCCAGAATTAATATAATTGATAAAGTCTGCATGGATAATTGATGTATCCTTGCCTGTAAATCCTATTGTAATAGCAGTTTGAAAAAAGGAGAGAGCCCAACCAGCAATAACGGAGTAATATCCAAAAATTATAAATACAGTTACTATTCCTAATATACCTACAAGTGACCAAATCTTATGTTTTGATAATAATTTAAATGCTCTAAATGCATTAGAATTTGTTGAACGACCAATTACAAATTCACTCATCATTATTGGAACAGAAATCATTAGAGAGCAAATAATATAGATTATTATAAAAGCTGAGCCACCATTTGAACCAGCTAAATATGGGAATCTCCATATATTCCCAAGTCCAATAACGCTTCCAGCAACAACAACTAAGGTCCCAAATTTAGAACCAAAGGTAGTATTATCTTTTTCCATAGTCTAATAATATTTAGTCAATCGATTAGTATTTAGAATATGCAAATATATTGATTTTTGTCAATTTACAATCATTAAAGATAATTATATATATAAAAAAAGCTTGCCTTGTGAGGAGCAAGCTTTGAAAAATAAAATAATAATTACTTATTTAATCCTTTGGAATTAATATACTTGGAATATTTGCAACTGCGAATTTATATTTGAAATTTCCTTGAAAATCATAAACAAAAACTTCTCTGCTTGTTAATATTAAGAAACAAAAATCAAGTCTTAGGCGTAAAAAACTTTGTTTTGGTGCTATGGAATCAAATTCTACGCGGGTGGAATTTGATTCTATTTTCGTAGAATCAAATTCTATTGGGATAAAATAGCTATTTACTTGAAAATAAACTGAATTTCTTCGAAAAGATATCAAGGAAAA
>JAEZKK010000011.1 GCA_023415495.1 Bacteroidota bacterium | reverse complement strand
TTTTCTTCCCATCCACCGTATAAGTATGTTCAACAAAATAATCTAATTTCTTCTTCTTAACTTGTTGTGTTTCTTTATTGCAGGAATAAAGCAGAATTGCAATAAGGAAAATATAAATCTTGTTCATAATCTTTATTTTTAATCATTTCGGTATTTTAATTTGTCTAACTAAGTATTATATTCAGCTTATTATTATAATTCACTATACAATATAAAAAAATACTTTAAATCCTCTATATTTTTTATTCGCTGCTTTATCTATTTAACTTTGTCCAATATATATTTTATCATCACAAACAATTATCTTAAATTTTTCATTACTTACATAATCAAAATAAGGTTCAATTTCAGATAAAATTTATTCTCCCCATTATTCCCCCTCCTAATTTAGGTAACTTAATATTCTATATTATTCAATATTTATTATTTTCCCGAATCATCAATATTATCAATCTTATTAATTCGCATCTTATACTTATTTTTATACCAATAAAGACTTTCCCCTCTTATTAATAATGTGTCGTTTATGTTCTCATTATAGAATAGTTTACTTTCCTTAAGTTGAGGAAAATCAAAATTAATCACATATAGGTTAGGATATCTATCTTCCAGAGTATATTTTTTTGTTTGTGCTGTATCTTGAATAGGTTGTATCAGTAATCCATCAAAGTTTTCATACATTTTCACATAAAAACTATTTACAATAATTGTCTTAGGAAGAAAAACGCTATCTGTATAAATTCTGTATTCCAATGTATCGTTAATTACTAATAAATAATAAAGAGTATCATGCCTGTCATATTTTCTATTAATAAATTCTGGGTAACTTTCTTCAAAACTCTTCATTGGTTTATTAAAGACAATTATTGTCCCATCATATTTATTTTTATCTGTGCTTACTCGTATTGGTATATTATTTATATCCTCAATATAACTTTTTAGATACACCTTTCTCCCTTTATCTACTAATTTCCAATTACCATAGCATTCAAAGGCTATCATTCCTCCACTTGTTAAATAGTAAAATGAACCATCTTGATTGATATCAAAGCGAGTTAAAGTACTAAAATCTCTATTCACATAAGTTCCGTAAAGATCTTTTCTCTTCGAACTACATGAACATAGTAGGATAATTGTACAAATAATGATGATAACTTTATTCATATTCTCTATTCAATTTCCCATTCAAATTTGAAAGTATCTATTACACACATCCCTCCTCTTTCAGTTAATATAAATGTATCTCCTATCTTTTTAAAAAAAGAAGATGTAAATCTATCATCAATTAGCAAATGTTTTATTTGATTATATTCAATCGACTTAACTTGATTTGTTTTACGAAACCAATAGTTTAGATTATTTGTATCACGTATAAAAAACAAATAATTCTTGTATAAAAATACTCCTTTATAATTATCATAATAAACACCTTCTCCAGCATTAAATAATATGCCATCATCATAATTAGTTATTGTAAAGCAATCTGTGTAAAGCTCACATTTGTTTTCAAAATCTACAACTGAATCACATAATGAAATAAATAGCGAATTCACAGGTTGAACAATAGGAATATTAGCTTTTCTTGTTTCATTCTTTGTTGCACAATTACAAAAAATAAAACTCCCTAACAATAAACATAACAAACTATGCGACAAAGTCGACAAGCAATGCCGTATTTCTTTATTATTAAGAATTGATTTAAACCAATAAGAAGACCTAATTTTATTCATTTATAATTAATCGATAATTTCCAAGTGCCAAAATTATGGATTTATTTTTATATTGAGGGAGTATTTGAAAGATTTTTATCAAGAAAGATTTGGACAGAATCTAATTTAAAAGAATTTTTTCTTGATTTAAAAGTATTTTTCTTTGATTTAAATGTCGGGATGGTAGCTACCATAGCAGCATTATGGTACCTACCACACGCCCCTTATGGTACCTACCACACGAGCGTTGTGGTAGGTACCATAATGTAGTTTTAGAAAATTAGTGATTTTCATTTGGAAATAACGAACTCATTTCCTTGTATTTGCAAAGATACTAAAAATAATTGAATTGTGGATAAAAATTACTGTTTTTTGCCTCTTTTCTGCTTGATTTAGTATTAAAGTAACTTATTTATTCTGCCTTTGTTTATTTTTCCAATAGATAGAAGTACTTTTTTTTGGTTTATTAGTCATATTCTTTAAAATAAAAACCCTAATTCATACATTTATAATATATTATAGCAGAAAACCGAAATTATTATTTATATAATTGATATTCTTTGCTTTAGAGTATATTTTTTATCCTCCATTCACTACAAAAAAAACAAATTT
The DNA here is from genome assembly GCA_023415495.1 of Bacteroidota bacterium. Classification (GTDB taxonomy): domain Bacteria; phylum Bacteroidota; class Bacteroidia; order Bacteroidales; family P3; genus UBA10566. The sequence goes on along the minus strand of JAEZKK010000011.1, from coordinate 358,946 downwards.
CTTATAAAACTGTTTGGAAATGAAGATTTTTATTTTGTAAGAAAAAATTCTTTTGTATCTTTGCAGGTCAATATAAATCTCTTCGGAAGATAAAAAATTAAAATAGTTATTAATCAAATTAGAATTAGAAAAATGACAAAAGCTGAAGTAGTTGCAGAAATTGCACAAAGAACAGGAATCGAAAAGATTAGCATTCAAGAAACTGTTGAAACATTCATGGATGTATTAAAAGATTCATTAGCAAAGGGTGAAAACGTTTACCTAAGAGGTTTTGGTAGTTTTATTATCAAAAGAAGAGCTGAAAAAACTGGTAGAAATATTTCAAAGAATACTACTATCATTATCCCAGCTCACAACATTCCTTCATTTAAGCCTTCTAAGACTTTTATGAATGAAGTTAAAAACAAAGTAAAATAATTTTATAAACCCAGAATCTATGCCAAGCGGAAAGAAAAGAAAACGCCATAAGATGGCAACCCATAAAAGAAAAAAACGTCTAAGAAAGAATAGACATAAGAAGAAGTAATGGGTTTATGCTTCTTGCATTAAAGTTATTATAAACTAATGTTGCGAAGCATTATTGATTTAGTGTTTCGCAATATTTTTTTATAATAGTACGTGTATAATACATAATATAATATTTAACTCCAGATGAATAAAGATTTAATCATTAATGTGAATAAAAATGGAGTTGAAATTGCTTTACTTGAAGACAAGCACTTAGTAGAAATCCATAAGGACAAGGAAGAGAATGCTCACCTTGTTGGGGATGTGTATTTAGGTACTGTCAAAAAAGTTATGCCAGGTCTTAATGCTGCTTTTATTGATGTAGGATTTGAAAAAGATGGATTCTTACATTATCTTGACTTAGGTCATCATTTCCCATCTCTTGCCAAATTCACTCGAATTGCTATAAGTGGAGACACAAAGGCTTCAAATATTGAGGAGATGAAGCTTGAGAGTGAAATTGAAAAGAATGGTAAGATTAATACCATTTTAAAACAAGGTCAGATAATATTAGTTCAAGTTACTAAAGAACCAATATCCACAAAAGGTCCGAGAATGAGTTCAGAGATTAGTTTTGCTGGACGTTTCCTCGTACTTATTCCTTTTTCAAATAAAGTATCAATATCTTCAAAGATAAAGAGTTTAGAAGAGAGAAAAAGGCTTAAAAGAATTATTAATAGCATTAGACCAAATAATTATGGTGTAATAATTAGAACTGTTGCGGAGAACAGAAATGTTGCGGAGATAGATACTGACTTAAAGGATTTGGTTGCGAAATGGGAAGCAATACATAAGAAGCTTCCAAAGGCATTACCACCAAGCAGATTAGTATCGGAAATAGATAAAAGCTCTGCAATTATTAGAGATATCTTGGATGAAGATTTTACGAATATTCATGTTAATGACCAAGAGCTTGCAGATGAATTAAGGTCGTATATTAAATCAATATACCCTAAACAAGACGATATTGTAAGGCATTATAAGCTGCAAACTCCGATTTTCGAACAATTTGGAGTTGCAAATCAAATAAGAAATTCTTTTGGGAAGGTAGTTACAATACGAAGTGGTATTTATCTGGTAATAGAACAAACAGAAGCCCTTTGTGTTATTGATGTAAACTCAGGACACCGAACCAAAAACACAAATAATCAAGAGGAAAATGCCTTAATGGTAAATCTTGAAGCAGCTGAAGAAATTGCAAGACAGGTAAGACTAAGAGATATTGGAGGAATTATTGTTATTGACTTCATTGATATGAATGTTTTAACAAACCGCAAGGTCCTTTACGAAAAGATGAAGGAAATGATGTCGAGAGACAAGGCGAAACACACTATTCTTCCTTTAAGTAAATTTGGTCTTATGCAAATCACACGTCAAAGGGTTAGACCTCTATTGGAATTGGATGTTTCGGAGCTTTGCCCACTTTGCCAAGGCACTGGAAAGATAAAGAATTCAATAGCTGTGGTAGATGAGATTGAAAACGATTTGAGATATTTGGTAAATGAGCAAAATGAAAAAGAGCTTACAATAATTACCCACCCATTTGTACATGCATATTTTACAAAGGGATGGTTATTTTCTAAAAGTAGAAAGCTAAATAGAAAATATAAAGTAAAGATAGATTTTTCGTTTGACAATAGTTTGAATATTTTAGAATATCAATTCCTAAATAAAGACAATGACATTATAAAATTATAGCGAATTCAACTTTATAAACAAAACGCAGAAACCAAATTAAAGGATTCTGCGTTTTTTATTTATTAGAGTCTATCAGGTTTAATAGGCTCGTTGGTTTACTCCTTCAAAATAATTAATAAAGCTTTTATTTACAACCTTATTCCCTCCAAAAGTTGGGTAATCTCCTGTAAAATACCAATCACCTTTATGGTTTGGACAAGCATTATGCAAGCCTTCAATAGTTTGGAATACCACCTCAACCTCTGCAACTGAATCCTCAGGAGTAATTAACTCTGATATTTTCTTAGTTATCTCATCATAAGTAAATGGAGAATAAATCTCTTTTACATGATTGATTATTTCTTCTTTCGGAAGGCTTAAAGATGCTTTACATTTTTGATATACATTATAAAGCAAACCCTCCATACCCCTTTCTTTTAGTAATTGCACTGCAGCATTGAAAGCAATAAAATCTCCAAGAATAGACATATCAATCCCATAACAGTCAGGGTAACGAATTTGGGGAGCACTGCTTGCAATAACTATCTTTTTCGGATGTAATCTATCTAATATTCTTATTATACTTCTTCTTAAAGTAGTGCCTCTTACAATACTATCATCCAATACAACTAAATTATCTTCAAGATTCCTAACCTGACCATAGGTAATATCATAAACATGGGCAACCATATCGTCCCTATCCTTGGCATTAGTGATAAAGGTTCTCATCTTTACATCCTTAACTGCTATATATTCTCTCCTTAAAGAGTTTGAGAAAATATCATTAAGCAATTCTGGAGTAATTTCATTTCTATGTATCAAGATTTCTTCCATTCTTTTATCGTCTACCCATTTGCTTAAACTTTGAGCCAAACCCTGAAAGGCAACAGAAGCAGTATTAGGAATATATGAAAAAACTGTTCTTTTTAAATCATAGTCAATAGACTTTAGAACAGAATCTCTAAGACCTCTTCCCAACGCTTTTCTTTCTTTATATATGTCCGCATCAGTTCCTCTCGAGAAATATATCCTTTCAAAAGAGCATTTCTTCGGATTTTCTAATGGTTCAAAAATTCTTTCTATAGATATCTTTCCAGTCTTTTTGATAATTATAGCATTCCCTGGCTCTAATTCCTTTACATTTCTAAATGGAATATTAAAAGTAGTTTGGATTACAGGTCTTTCCGAGGTAATAACAGCAATTTCATCATCGTAATAATAATAACAAGGACGGATTCCGTTTGCATCCCTAAGAACGAAAGCATCTCCATGCCCCATCATTCCACCAATTACAAATCCTCCATCCCAATTCTTACTTGCTCTCTTAAGTAGGTTAGGTATATTAATATTCTCTTCAATCAAAGGTGATATTTCGTTATTATTATAACCTTCAAGCTTATAGTTTTGAAATAACTTCTCCACCTCTCTATCAACAAAACTACCTAATTTCTCCAAAAGAATTGCAGTATCTGCGACCTTAACAGGATGTTGACCTAAGTCAATCAACTTATCAATCAATTCATCCATATTAGTTAGATTGAAATTACCAGCTAAGACCAAACTTCTCGAACGCCAATTACTTTCTCTAAGAAATGGATGTAAATAATCTAAATCATTTTTCCCAAAAGTACCATAACGAAGATGACCTAAGAACAACTCTCCAAGGTAATCATCATTATTAAAAGCCTTTGCAAAAACATCCTGGATAGGTTTAGAACTATTTGATTTAGAAATATGAATATATTGTTCTCCTTGATTAACCTTGAACTTAATACTTGTAAGTCCTGCTCCATCCTGTCCTCGATTATGTTGTTTCTCCATTAAGAGATACATCCTATTTAAAGCCCAGAACTTATTGCCATATTTCTTTTCGTAATAATCCAAAGGCTTTAATAACCTAAGCATTGCAATACCACATTCATGTTTTATGCTATCACTCATAATAATTTAATTTGTTATTTGAAGGAGTTTTAAGAGATTGGAAATCTTATGTCTAATCCAAAACAAGAATCACTTAATCTGATTGGAGTAGGACATTGGCGCCTCTTCCATTCATTTATTTTAATCAATCTAATCGATTTACTTACTAATTCATTATTGAATCCCAACTCAGTAATTATTTCTTCTTCACTCTTTTTATTTTCAATATATTCTATAATTATCCTATCCAATTGGTCGTACTCTGGCAGAGAATCGCTATCCTTTTGGTTGGGTCTTAACTCTGCTGAGGGTGGTTTAGTTATTGTATTCCAAGGGATAATCTCTGTATCTTTATTAAGCCACTTAGATACTTCCCATACTTGAGTCTTTAATAAATCTCCTAATATTGAAATAGCTCCAGAGGTGTCTCCATAAAGAGTTCCATAACCAACAGCAGCTTCGCTTTTATTAGTTGTATTCAACAATCCTGCATTTAGTTTATTAGCAAACCACATTAGAAATAGGCATCTAATACGACTTTGAAGGTTTTCATCAGCAACACTAAAGCTCGATTCTAAATGAGAATTTAATTCAACACTTACTTGATTATATGCATCTTTAATAGGTACAATATGATATTCTATTCCTAAGTTCTCGGCTAATTGTTTTGCATCTTCGACTGAATGATCTGAGGAATATTCCGAAGGCATTATCAAACCAACAAGATTATCCTTTCCTAAGGAATAAGCTGCAATAACAGCAACAAGTGCAGAATCAATTCCTCCTGAGAGTCCCATTACTGCTTTCTTTATTCCATTTTTAGAGAAATAATCGCCTAAGGCAAAAACCATTGCTCTAAATATAGCTTCATTTTTATCAATAGGATTATTATTCTTTAGTTTTAAATTATCAGTTTCTATTAGCTTACTTTCATTCTCAAAAATCTTTAATTCATCAACAACCTCCCCTCTTTGATTAATTATAAGACTTTGTCCTGAGAATAAATATCCTCCTTCAGCTCCTACTCTATTTATATATATAATAGGACAAGATAGTTTTCTTGCCTTGATAATTAGCTTCTCTAATAGTCTCTTTTGAGAATTTGCGGTAAAAACATTATTAGAAAATACAAATAATAAATCTAATCCTGTAGTATTGAAATCAATTAAATCCTCCAAGAAACCATATCCAATATTCTTATTATTATATTTAATAGTTTCAAATCCATCTCCAGAGGAAAAACCTTTATCGAAATAACCTAAATTCTTTTTTGTACTTATCCCAATTAATTCTCCCTGACTTATAAAAACTAAAGAATTAAAATACTCTTTATCAATCCTAACTGGAGCTCCAAAAATTAATTCCTTTCCGCTCTCAGTTATTTCTTGAGAATATTTTGATGCTAATTGATAGGTTTCCTTTCTTGAGGCAAGCTCAAAAAGAGGCATGCCAGAAAGGGATAATTCTGGGAAAAGATTTAAGACATCTGAATTTGAGTTTTTTATTCTTTCAACTATATAATTATAATTTGACTCAAATCCAGAAGTCTTAGGATTAAATTGTTCTATTGAAATTTTCATTAACTTAATGATACATCTTTAAGTCTTTGACGAATTTGACCTTCAAGGTCTTTCATCAATTCCTCATTATCTAATAATAATTGTTTTACAGCATCTCTACCTTGACCAAGTTTGGTTTCTCCGTAAGAGAACCATGAACCACTTTTCTTAATAATTTCTTGTTCAACTCCAAGGTCAATAATCTCACCAACCTTAGAAATTCCCTTACCAAACATCAAATCAAATTCAACCTGACGGAAAGGAGGTGCAACCTTATTCTTAACCACCTTTACTCTAACACGATTTCCTATATTTTGATCTCCATCCTTAATTGCTTGAATCCTTCTAATATCTAAACGAACCGATGAATAGAATTTAAGAGCATTACCCCCAGTTGTAGTTTCAGGAGAACCAAACATAACTCCTATCTTATCTCTTAATTGGTTAATGAATATACAACAACAATTAGTTTTACTAATAGTAGAAGTTAGCTTCCTTAGAGCTTGAGACATTAATCTTGCTTGCAATCCCATTTTGCTATCACCCATTTCTCCATCTATTTCACTTTTTGGAGTAAGTGCAGCAACAGAGTCAATTACAATAATATCAATTGCACCTGAACTAATAAGATTTTCCGCAATTTCTAATGCTTGCTCTCCATTATCTGGTTGAGAAATAAATAAGTTCTCTACATCAACTCCCAATTTCTTAGCATAAGAACTATCGAAGGCATGCTCTGCATCAATAAAAGCTGCAATTCCTCCTTGAGCCTGAGATTCAGCTATTGCATGAATTGCAAGAGTAGTCTTACCAGAGGATTCAGGTCCATAGATTTCTATAACTCTTCCTTTTGGAAAACCGCCTATCCCTAAAGCATTATCCAAAGAAATGGAGCCAGAGGAAATAAAATCTACCTCATCAGCAGCTCTATCTCCAAGCTTCATAATTGAACCCTTACCATAATTCTTCTCAATCTTATCGATTGTTGATTGCAATACCTTTAGCTTTTCAAGCTTGGAGGCATCTACTGATTTTTCTTTTGACATCTTACTTATATTTTATTGATGATTAATAAACTAAAATTTTCTTACACTAATAGTTAATTCCAATTCCTCGATAATATCAATCTTTGTAATCGGGGAAATGTTTATATTTCCCATAATTACTGAGATGTCCCCTATCTTCTTTAGGTTTAATTCCTTGGTTAGGGTTTCTCCCATAATATATTCTTGGTGCTCTTGGATTGTTTCTTCTAATAAAGTATTATACTCAATATCTACAATAATATTATCCGTTACTTCAAAATCCTGATCTTTCCTTATGTTTTGAATCCTATTTACAAGCTCTCTCGCAATTCCCTCTCTCTTAAGACTTGGAGTAATAGTAGTATCCAAAGCAATAGTAATATTACCCTCATTCATAACTACCCAACCAGGAATATCTTGAGTAATAATCTCAACATCGCTAAGCAATAATTCAATTTTTTCTCCTTCTATTTCTAATTGGATTTGATTATTATTTTCTATTTCTAAGATTTGTTCTTGAGTAAATGAATTTATTATTTGAGTAAGACTCTTCATCTTAGAGCCAAGCTTTGCTCCTAAGGATTTGAAATTAGGCTTAATCTTCTTTACTAATATATTATTGTCCTCACTCAAAAACTCTATTTCCTTTATATTTACTTCTGAAAGGATTAATTCTTTTACAGATAGTATATTCTTTTGCATTTCTTTTCCAGAAGAAGGAATTAATATCTTTTGAAGTGGTTGACGAACCTTTAGATTATTTCTCTTTCTTAGTGAAAGTACCATTGAACATATCTTTTGAGCCAATTGCATTCTCTCTTCTAAGTTCTTATCTATTAATTCTGTCTTTGCCACTGGGAAATCGGTTAAGTGAACAGAATCCACACTATAGCGTTGAGTAACATTATTTAAGTCATTAAACATTCTCTCGCTAAAGAAAGGAGAAATAGGTGCCATTAACCTTGATAATGTTTCCAAGCAAGTATAAAGAGTTTGATAAGCTGATATCTTATCCTTTGAGTATTCCCCTTTCCAAAACCTTCTTCTTGATAATCTTACATACCAATTGCTCAAGTATTCATCTACAAAGTTTTGAATAGCTCTTGCAGCTCTTGTTGGTTCGTAATCATTATAAGAATTATCTACTAATTCAACTAAAGAGTTAAGCTCTGATAATATCCAACGGTCAATCTCTGCTCTTTCATCATTCTTAATATCTTCTTCTTTATATGAGAAACCATCAATATTTGCATAAAGAGCAAAGAAGCTATATGTATTATAAAGCGTTCCAAAGAGTTTTCTTCTTACCTCATCCACTCCCTCTATATCAAATTTTAGATTCTCCCAAGGTTGAGAATTAGAAATCATATACCAACGAGTAGCATCAGGACCATATTTTCCAATGGTTTCAAATGGATCTACTCCATTTCCTAATCTCTTACTCATTTTATTGCCTTTCTTATCTAATACAAGCCCATTTGAAACAACATTCTTAAAGGCAATTGAGTCAAATACCAATACTCCTATTGCATGAAGAGTAAAGAACCAACCTCTTGTTTGGTCAACTCCCTCAGCAATAAAATCAGCTGGGAAATTATCTTTTAACTTATCGCTATCTCCTCCGAAAGGATAATGCAATTGAGCATAAGGCATAGCTCCTGAATCGAACCAAACATCTATTAAATCTGGTTCTCTAAACATCTTCTCTCCTTTTGAAGATACTAAAACAACAGAATCGATATAAGGACGATGAAGGTCAAAGCTTTCATAATCGCTTGAACTATATTTATTCTCACTCATAAAGCCAGCTTCGATACTCTTATCTATCTCCTTTCTCAATTCCTCAACCGAAGAAACGCATATTTCTTCCTTACCATCCTCTGTTCTCCAAATAGGAAGTGGAGTTCCCCAATACCTGCTTCTACTAAGATTCCAATCTACTAAATTCTCTAACCAATTGCCAAATCTTCCTGTTCCTGTGGATTCTGGTTTCCAATTGATAGTTTTGTTTAGCTCCATCATCCTTTCCTTAACTGCTGTAGTTCTTATAAACCATGAGTCTAAAGGATAGTAAAGAATTGGTTTATCAGTTCTCCAACAATGAGGATAATTATGCACGTGCTTCTCTATCCTAAATGCCTTGCCCTCTTCCTTTAGTGCTATTGCTATTTCCACATCCAAGCTCATATCCTTTTCTGTTAGATTAGCATCGTAGGCATTCTTTACATATTTCCCAGCAAATTTTTTGTATTCTTCTACATTTATATTTGCTTGTACAAACTCCTCAGATAAATTTTCAATTGGATAAAACCTTCCCTGTCTATCTACTAATGGTTGGCGTTTGTTTTCTTTGTCAAATACTACAAGTGGTGGCACTCCTGATTGTTTTGCAACCCTATCATCATCTGCCCCAAAGGTAGGAGCAATATGTACTATACCCGTTCCATCTTCTGTTGTTACAAAATCTCCACTTATTACTCTAAATGCTCCCTCTCCTGGGTTAACCCAAGGTAGTAATTGTTCATATTCAACCCCTACTAAGTCTTTTCCTTTGCAAGAAGCTAATATTTTAAATGGCACGTCCTTATCTCCTGTCTTATAATCCTCAAAGTTCAATTCTGAATTCTTTTCAGGGAAGAAACTATTTAATAATGGCTTGCCTAATACTACTTTAATTTTCTCTCCACTATAAGGATTAAAGGTTTCAACAAGCAAGTATTCAATATTTGGTCCAACACATAGAGCTGTATTGGATGGAAGTGTCCATGGAGTTGTTGTCCATGCAAGTATATATGTATTATCTATTCCTCCTTCTTTGATTCCAAAAGGACAAGATTTGATAATAGATTGCTCTTTCTTTAATTCAAACATTGCAACGCAGGTTGTATCCTTTACATCCTTATATGCTCCTGGCATATTTAGCTCATGTGAACTTAGACCCGTTCCTGCTGCAGGGGAAAAGGGCTGAATAGTATAGCCCTTATACATATACCCTTTCTTATATAGTTGTCCTAATAAATACCATAGGGTTTCTATATACTCATTCTTGAAAGTAATATATGGATTCTCCAAATCTACCCAATAACCCATTTGCTTTGTAAGTTTGTCCCACATATCCTTGTACTTCATCACCTCTTCCTTACAAGCCTTATTATATTCATCAACAGAAATCTTTACACCAATATCTTCCTTAGTAATACCCAAACGCTTCTCTACACCCAACTCTACTGGCAATCCATGAGTGTCCCAACCTGCCTTACGAGAAACATAGTAACCCTTTTGAGATTTATATCTACAAAAAATATCTTTGATTGCACGTGCCATAACATGGTGAATACCTGGCTGACCATTAGCCGAAGGTGGTCCTTCATAAAAAATAAAGGGTTTATGTCCTTCTCTTAGTTTCAAACTTTTCTCAAAGGTGTTGTTTTCTTCCCATTGTTTTAGAACATCATTACCTATTTCAGTAAGATTTAATTGCTTATACTCTGTATATTTCTTTCCCATTTTGCTATTTTAGAGCTGTTTATTGTAAAATAGAATTAACCTGCAAAAATACACATTTTTAGAGAGAAATCAAAACAATTAATTCTAAATATCTTGAATACAGATATATTAGAAGAAAGGAAATTAGTTTAGGTCTTAATCTTTTCAGGGAAGATAACTGCCTCAAAAAGGCTTAATACATGAAACAATATTAGATATCCTTTATATAAAGCTTAGAAAGCATAAATTTTTATCAAAGAAAAATCTGAAACAATGCGGTTGTTTTGGCAAAACAATGCCATTGTTTCAGTCAAACAATGCGGTTGTTTTATGAAAACAATGGCATTGTTTCAGATTTATATCAAGTTTAATTTTATTCTTTTGAGATAACGTTTTAGCAAAATCCCTTTTCGTTTAAATTATTTGCCGATTCATCATAAGAAATTTAAAAAATTGACCAAATCAAATCCACTATTTATCAAGGCTTTGAGGATTTCATGTAATTTTTATTTCATTTTTTTTTGGCAGTATGAAAAATCATAGTATCTTTGCAACTCCAATTGAGACTAAAACCAAAAATTAGTCAAAAGAAATTGGGAGCATAGCTCAGCTGGTTCAGAGCACCTGCCTTACAAGCAGGGGGTCACAGGTTCGAATCCTGTTGCTCCCACAACAAATGAGAAACTCTTATAAGCAAAAACTTATAAGAGTTTTTTTTGCGTTTACGACAATGATTTCGAATTGGATAATCAATAATTACATCTTTAGAAAAATTATTAAGTAAAGTATAACCATATATTTCAAGGTGAACTCTTTGGTATCATATATTATTTTTGCCATAAAATGTTTATCTTTCAAATACATTTACTATATTTGCACCTCAAGACTTGTAATAAATTAAGACAATAAGTTTGTTGTTTTATTCCTAATAACCAATAAACTTCAACTTATTACTAAAGCAAGAGATAAGTATGTAACAATCAAAAAAATATATTTATGAAAAAAATATTATTATCTATCATCATTATTTTATTCTTTACATCATGTATGAATACATATTTTCCGATAAAGAATAGCTATAAAAAAAACTACTCTTATGAAACTAAAGACAGTTATGATAAAACATGGAATGCAATAAGTGAACTAATTTTTGATTTTGAAATCACACCTACAACAATGGATAAACAATCAGGATTAATAATACTTGAGGACTATCCTTTTGAATGGAATAATATTACAAGGGAACACAAAAAAGACAGCACAATACTAATCAACAGTAATGCTTATTTAGTAAGTCCATTCTATTCAAATCATAAAAATGAATTTACAGAAAACAAATTGAATAAATACAACGATAATACTCTATACGAAAACGACCTGTCAAATACGTATCCTGAAGTGGTTAATAATTTAAAACCAACTTTATTCATTAAATTAAATGATAATACAACTTATAGAGAAGTAATAATTAAAATTGGCAATAATTATCCTCTCGAAAGCACAGGTAAACTTGAAAATCAAATTATTGATTCAATTATTAATAAGTTAAGAAACAACGATTAAAAGATAATATCTTATCAAATTAATAATCTACTTTTCTAATTTAATAGCTCAGCGTTATTTAATAATAAGTGTAACCTGATTGACTTGTCCCTATAGTGTTATTATTCATTTTTGTAATTTTGAACAGAATTTAGACAATGTTTTTTTGAGCCTCTAAATCCTATATTTTTCAATACGTTTATAAGCTATTCTGAAATGTTAATACCCATATTTTAGGGTAAAAATTTGGCTTTCGTAGTTTTTTTGATATATCTTTGCAAGTTCAAACATAAACAATAGTGTTTAATCAATAATTGAAATATGTCAATTAATAGTAAGACACGAGAGCTTAAATCCAAGATGCAATTATTGCTTCAAGGAGGTGGTGAAAAAGCTGTCGAAAAACAGAAAGCCACAGGAAAGCTTACCGCAAGAGAAAGAATCCTTGAATTATTAGACGATGGTTCTTTCCATGAGTACGACTTATTTATCCAACACTCCGGTAAGGATTTTGATATGGATAAAAAAATTCTTCCGGGAGACGGAGTAGTTACTGGTACTGGTACTATCAATGGATATCCTATTTGTATTTACGCACAAGACTTTACTGTTGCAGGTGGGTCATTGGGCTATATGCATGCAAAGAAGATATGCAAGATTATGGACCATGCAATGAAACTCAAAACTCCTATTATCGGGATTAACGATTCGGGAGGGGCTCGTATTCAAGAAGGGGTTAATGCTTTAGCTGGTTATGGCGATATATTTTATCGCAATACAATGGCATCAGGTGTAATTCCTCAGATATCAGTAATCCTTGGTCCTTGTGCTGGTGGAGCAGTATATTCTCCAGCCCTTACAGATTTCGTATTTGTTGTGGACAAGATTTCTAAGATGTTTATCACAGGTCCTGATGTTATCAAAACAGTATTGGGAGAAGAGATATCTCAAGAAGACCTTGGAGGAGCAAGAGTTCATGCCGAGATTTCTGGTAATGCTCATTTCTTTGCTGAAAGTGAATTAGAGTGTTTTGAGCAAATCAAGACTCTTTTCTCGTATATTCCTTGGAATAACACCAAAAAAGCAGAGTCATTCGCTTCAAAGAAGCCTAAATCTAAGGATTATAAGATATCGCAAATTTTCCCAAAAGAGCCTTCTCAACCTTATGATGTTAGAAATATCATCAAGAGTATTGCTGATAACTCTGAGTTTTTAGAAGTTCATGAGCTGTTTGCTCCAAATATTGTAGTTGGGTTCTCAAGAATCAATGGTGATACTGTTGGTTTTGTTGCCAATCAACCAATTGCTCTTGCAGGGGTATTAGATTGCAACTCTTCTGACAAGGCTGCAAGATTTATCCGCTACTGCGACGCTTTCAATATTCCATTAATAACCTTGGAAGACCTACCTGGATATTTACCAGGAGTTAATCAAGAGCATGCTGGAGTTATTCGCCATGGTGCTAAAATTCTATATGCTTATTCTGAAGCAACGGTTCCTAAGATTACTGTAATTCTTAGAAAGGCTTATGGAGGAGGATATATAGCAATGTGTTCTAATCACTTGAAAGCTGATTTTGTATTTGCTTGGCCAACTGCTGAAATTGCTGTTATGGGACCTGAGGGTGCTGCTAATATTATTTTCAAAAGTGAAATAATGTCTGCAGAGAATCCTGAAGAAATGAGGAAAATAAAAATCCAAGAATATAGAGAGAAATTTGCTAATCCTTATGTTGCTGCTTCTTACGGTTATGTAGATGCTGTTATCCAGCCTGCAGAAACAAGAGACTTTATAATTCATGCGTTGAGTATAACTAAGAATAAGCAAACTGAGAATCCAAGTAAGAAACATGGAATTCCTCCTTTTTAAAATAATAATTTCAGGATAAACAAGAATTAAATAAAATATATTGACTATGTCAGAAAAAAATAAAGACCAAAGGGCTTATTACCGTCAACTATATATTAAGGTAGACCCAGGACAAATCTATGCTTTTATCCCAGGAACAATTATTGATATCTTTGTAAAAAAGGGACAATCAGTAAAAAAGGGAGATTCTTTATGTTCTCTTCATGCAATGAAGATGGATAATATTATTACCTCTACTATTGATGGAAAAATAAAAGCAATTAATATTAAGAAAGGTCAAGTTGTAAGTAAGAACGATGTTCTAATTGAGATTGACTAAAGCTTAATTTAAAAAGACAAAAAAATACGGTTCATATTAGTTTTGAGCCGTATTTTTCTTTTTAATATCAAACTTATTTAGGTTTATTCTGTTTGACCGTTCCAATTCAATAAACCATTCTGTAAGTTTGAAACAATAAAACCCCTTGAGGCAAGAATTTGAGCAGCCATAAAACTTCTCTGACCACTTCTACAATAAACTGCAATAGGTCTTGACTTATCTAAAGATTCAATCTTATCAAAGAAATCGCTTTTTGTTACATCAATATTTATTGAGTTTGGAATTTTTACTTCCTTGTATTCTTCCTCTGTTCTAACATCTAAAAGTTGGACATTAGAATCCATGATTTTTTTAGCAAAATCAGCATTATAGAGGTTTTCTACTATTAAACTATTTTTCTCCTCCATCCTCATTTGCAAATTGACTCATAAATCTTTTTAAGTCTATAGGAAGTTGAACCATGTTCTTAGACATATCATTTAATAGTTGATGTCCATTTTCAGATAATGAGAAATACATTTGACGTTTGTCTTTGATTCCCATTTTCCTATTTAAAAGGTTCTTATCCTCTACTTCTTTAATTACTTTAGAAGCGTTGGAATAGGTAATTCCTAATAGGGTAGCTACTTCTCCAGAAGTTAAACTTAGTTTTTCTTCAAGGCTGCATAATAACATACCAGCATTAAGGCTTAATTCATACCTTTCTTCAAATCTTGCTTCAAATTCTGCGATAGAACGATACAAGTCTCTAATTTTACAAAGTGTTCTCATAATTAATTTATTTTATATGGTTTAAAACTATTGTTTTTTCAATAATACTGTTTCAATTGCCTTTTTAAATTCACTCTTAGGTAATGCTCCTTGAACCATTTGAGGTTGCTCACCCATTGGAATAAATAATAGACTCGGAATTGAGCGAATACCAAAAGCTGCTGCTAATTCTTGTTCAGCCTCTGTGTCTATCTTGTAAATAACAATTTCTCCTTGGTATTCTTGTGCTAATTCTTCTAAGATAGGTGCTATCATTTTGCATGGCCCACACCAATCAGCGTAAAAATCTATAATTGCTGGCTTATCTCCTAAATATTTCCATTCTGTTGGATTGCTTTCGTAATCAAAAACTTTAGTTAGAAAGTCTGCCTTTGTTAACTTAACTGTGTTCATTTTTGTTTCTTTTTTGTTTATTATTTCTTCTTTTTTGTCTTTTAATTTTATTGCATTTTCATTTTTATCACATGAAGTAAATAATACTACTGATAATATAAACGCAAAATTTATGATTTTGTTCATTTTTGTGCTATTATTATAAATATTGGATATTTCTTTTCGTTTTTTTCGATATAATCATATATATGTTTTCTTAGAATAAGGAAACCATTTTCTTCAATTGTTTTAGATAGTTTATCAATATCGAACCCATTATGAGGAACAGTAATATTAGTATGAAAGGAACCATCTTCAGAGAGAATATCTCCTATTGCTAAAAATCCATTATCACTAAGTTTATTATATGCCCTCTCAATAAACTCTTCTGTATTTTCAATATGATGAAGAGACATAAAAGTTATAACTCCGCTTAAATCCTCAATACTACTCTTCTCAAATTCCCCCTCATAGACCAATGCGTTATTAATTGAATAATTATCTATCTTTTCTCTAAGCACATTAAGCATTGAGGGAGAATTATCTATCATATATATCTTATTGACATATTTAGCAAGGTTTAGACCTACTAATCCTGTACCACAACCAACCTCTGCAATCTTATCACTCTTATAAAGAAAGGTAGAATTGTACAATTGATTAACAAAATTAGATGTAATCCTAACTTGAAGAGGATTCTCGTCCCATGTTTTAGCCTTTGTTTCAAAATTATCTTGCATATTCAATAATCAATTATATCCTATTCACTTTTATCTATATTCTTCTTTTTTGGGAAAATACTAAATAGCAATCCTCCCATTACTCCTCCCCAAATAGAACTGTTTATTGGAGAAGAGGTTATTGGGCATCCACTCTGGCAACCTATATATCTCCAATATAGATATCCTCCGAGAATGCCCAATATAGCTCCAATTATTGCAAGTATATTTTTAACTATAAAACTCTTCATACTCGATTAAATAAATAGATTAACATTTGCATTATCTGCTCTTTCCATATATGTTGCTACTCCACCTATAGTTACCTCATCAATCAACTCCTCTTTATTCACTCCCATAACATCCATCGACATTTGACAAGCAATAAACTCAACTCCATTAGCAAGAGCTTGTGCAGTTAAAGCCTCTAAAGACTCGATATTTCTTTTTTTCATAATATGTCTCATCATCTTATCACCTGCTCCAAGCATAGACATTTTTGAAAGACTTAATTTCTTGGAATGAGAAGGCAACATCATAGAGAACATCTTACCGAATATATCCTTATCAACCTTAGGTTTATTTACTTTCTTAATTACGTTAAGACCCCAGAAAGTAAAGAATAGGGTTACCTTCTCTCCTGTTGCTGCAGCTCCATTTGCAAGTACCATAGTTGCTAATGCCTTGTCAAGGTCGTCACTAAATACAATTATTGTCTTGCCCTTATCGTCACAAGAGGTCTTAACTATACTGCAATTCTTTGCTCCCTTTTCTATCGTAATCGTATAAATTCCTTTTTCTGCCTCAGAAGATATTAATTCATTACCAGTGCTATTACACCATGCTTGAGCATCACGTGCAAAGCCCGCATCAGTAGAGCTTATCTCTATTCTCTGTCCAACCGAAACCTCATCAACTGCATTCTTTAGCTTTAGAATAGGACCGGGACATTGTAATCCACAAGCATTTATCTTCATAGTTTTAATCTCAACCTTAGTGTTTTGCTCGTCTAATTCAGCTTTACCATCCTTAATTATCTTAGGTTCGATATGAGAGATAGGTGCTGTTGCGATTGAATAAGTCTTATAACCACCTGAAAGATTTTTAACATTCTTAAATCCATTTTGAGTTAGAATCTTATGAGCTAAATACCCTCTTAAACCAATTTGGCAGAAGATAATAATATCCTTATTCTTTGGAATCTCATCCAATCTCTCTCTTAACTCATCAACAGGAATATTCAAAGCTCCTCTAATAGTTCCCATATCATACTCTGACTTTGTTCTAACATCTATCAAAACAGAGGTTTCTCTTGCTAAATGGCTAATATCTCTCCAAGTAATTATTGGCATAATTCCATTAAGAATATTCGAAGCAACATAGCCAGCTATTGCAATAGGATCTTTTGCAGATG
The DNA here is from genome assembly GCA_023415495.1 of Bacteroidota bacterium. Lineage (GTDB taxonomy): Bacteria > Bacteroidota > Bacteroidia > Bacteroidales > P3 > UBA10566. Next base: position 341,766 of record JAEZKK010000011.1, on the reverse strand, counting down.
AATACGGAGGGGCATAAGCATGTTCTAATTCAATTAAATCGTTGATAGTTCCTTGTTTCTTAATCAATAATGCAATCTGGTCAATCCTCTTATCAACTCCATCATAACCTACAACCGAAGCACCCAAAATCCTTCCATCTTCTGGGGAAAACATAAGCTTAATTGATAAGGGCAATGCATTTGGATAATACCCTGCATGAGAATTTGAGTGAGTTGTTGAGCTGATATATGGAATACCTAACTGTTTTAGCTTCTTTCCAGCAAGCCCTGTTGAGGCTACTGTCATATCAAAAACCTTTGCAATAGAGGTTCCAATAGCTCCTTCATATTTATACTTATTGCCAAAAACCATATTATCCGCAACAATCCTACCTTGTCTATTCGCAGGATTTGCAAGATAGTTTAACCATGGCTTGCCAGTGATTGGATGAGGAAATTCAATAGCATCTCCCACTGCGTAAATATCTTTTACAGAGGTTTGAAGATATTCATCTACCCATATTCCACCTGTCTCTCCAACCTTAATATCTGTAGTTTTTGCAAGCTGAATATCTGGTCTAACTCCTATGGAAAGAATTACTATATCGGTAGTTATTATTTCCTTATTTGTCAAATAAACATCTATCTTATCCCCTCTTCTCTCAAAGCGTTCAGCTCCAATTTCAAGATATAGGTTTATATTCTTTTGGATTAGGTGTTGATGAACATGAGCAGCCATTGAGAAATCAACAGGAGTCATTACCTGGTTATTCATCTCAACAATAGTAACCTCAGCACCTGCATGATGTAGGTTTTCTGCCATCTCGAGCCCAATAAAGCCGGCACCAACTACAACAGCATTCTGAACTTTTCTACTCGTAATATAATGTTTGATCTTATCAGTATCAGTTACATTTCTAAGGGTAAAAATCCCTTCTGAATCAATACCTTTTATTGGAGGTCTTACTGGAGAAGCCCCAGGAGAGAGCAATAATCTATCATAAGACTCTGTATATGTGCTTGAATCTCCTCTTCTTATTAATACCTCTTTCTTATCCTTATCGATAGATACAACCTCGTTCTCTACCCTTACATCTACCTTAAATCTCGTTCCAAAACTTTGAGGAGTTTGAAGGAAAAGCTTTTCTCTTTCCTCAATCTCTCCACCAATATAATACGGAAGCCCGCAATTAGCATAAGATATATGCTTACCCTTTTCTAAAAGGATAATCTCAGCACTCTCGTCAATTCTTCTTATTCTTGCTGCCGCAGTAGCACCGCCAGCAACACCTCCTACAATTACATGTTTCATTTTCTATTATATTTATAGTCTAATTTACAACTTATTTCAATACAAACTATTTTCCATTGGAAATATTGTTTTGCAAAGATAATATATATTTTCATTGCGAATATATTTCATTTTGGAAAATATATACGAGCCTCTATAACCGATTGATTATCTTTTATATTGATTTTATCTATCTACTTATATATAAAATCTATAAATAAAATTATATCTATAAAACCATTATTATGCAAAATAGTTCAATTTCAAAGAAAGCAAACAAAACCTCTATTTACCCCTAAACGACTTTCGTCATTGCGAACCGAAGGTGAAGCAATCCAGTGTTGTAGAGTAATGCGAGTATTCTGGATTGCTTCGCCAAGGCTCGCAATGTCGTGATACGGCGAAGACAATAGTAACCTTAATAAATATAGAATCAAATTACAGCGAAATAGAATCAAATTACAGAAAACTAACTCTTGATTCTACGGAAATAGAATCAAATTACATTTTCGTAGAATCAAGAGTTAGTTCTCTTAACTTAGATGTTAATTAAGAATAGGTTAAGTCTTGTGAAATCAGATATTGGATTAATGATTTTTCATTAGTCTTTTATATGCTTTACTGCAATAGTTTTTTTGTCCTGGGGTGGTGTTGAGGGATAGTTTTTGGATTATTGGGGGAAGTTCTTCTTTTAGCCACGGGTGGGATTCTATATGATACATTAATATTTCTATCGACCATACAAGGGCAGCTACTGGACATTTAGGCATTAGTATCCATTTAAAACATCCTTCTATTATCTTCTCTCTATCGGCATTCTCAAGAATTGTGATTAACTTTTGGGGTAAGGTGTTATTGACTTTCTTCTCAAATACTAAAAGAAGTATCTTATTATAATGCCTTGCAAGAGAAGGGTTATGTAGGGTATTGTATCGCTCTAAGATTTGTGGGAGTACTGGGGTTATTAGATTAATATCCCTATAGGCTATCTTCTCCATAACCCATGCACTTCGAAAGCTAATCCTCCTATCGGAATGGAAATTTAGCTCTAATAAATCCTCTAAGGGTATAACCTCTTGTATTATCCTATCAGCTATGGAGTTTAAACCAACGGAACTTAAATCTGAGAGTAACTCTCTTATTAAATAATCCTTAGTGATCATTTAGAATGAAAAGCTCAAACCTATCATACCCATAAATCTTTGTGAAGGATAGTTATAATAGTATTGGTAGCGTTGGAAGGCAAGATTGTTTAATCTCAGGAAGAAACGTGCTTGGTCGGAGTATTTATATTCCACACTAAGGTTAATATCGATAATAGGACTTAATTCAACCTCTTTATTCAATACCATTGTTTTTGATTTTGATTTGAAAATTGGGTTAAGTGAGAATACTAATTTCTCTGCAGGGATATATTCCAAAGACATTGAAGCCATAAACTTTGGCCTATAGTATGCAAATGATAGACTATCTGTTATATAATCTTGATAAACCACCTTTCCCTCTATTCTAAAGCTTTTTTGATAATTATATGAGATATTAGCCTTTGCATAGAATCTGCTTGCATCGTCATAAATTATCCTAAACATATTATTATAATTAGCGTAAGGGTCAATGTCATAGAAATGATGATTGAAATAATACTCATATCCTAATTCAGCTCCAAAGCTTAGGTTAGGGAATAGATTTGAGTTTAATCCAGCAAAGATTTGGTTCTTTTTTGTTATCTCCAAATCCTGATAAGGTGAGATATAAGGGTTCTCTTTTCGATAATAATTTAAGGATACTCTCTCTGCTATTGAGTTTAATCCCCCTTTGAAGAAGAGCTTTTGGTTGATTATAGGGAAATTGACAATAGCTGTTGGTAAGACATGGAAATTAGATTCCCTTCCAAACTCTGGGACAAAGGCTAAGGCTGTATGTAATTCAAATTTCTTAACCTTAAAATCCATATAAGGCTTAATTGATGCTAATCCACTGTTGTATTTAGAACTAGGCGTTCTTTCATACAAAGGGTTAGGAGGTGCAAAGAATGGAGCAAGACTATCGAAACTAATCTCGAAAGCATCGAACCTTTGAGTATAGTCTATATTTAAACCTATCTTTTGCATATCATTCCCAAATAACCTAAACTTTTTGTTCCCATCGGCATTTAATCCAATTGAGGTCTCCTTTAATCCGTATTTACCACTTAGATTCTCTACAAAAAAACTAATTTTATGATGAAGGCTCTTATCGTTTCTGTAAAGACTTGAATAATTAGCTTGGAATCCAATATTATTCCAACTCATCTTATAATCCTTAGACTCCATTGGGACGCTATCCTTTAAGAATCCATAATAATAGTTTTGAGAATTATCGTAATAAAGCCTTGCATCCACAGCAAACCTATCCCAAAGCTTTTTTGCATAAAGATTTATATCAGTATTAGAAAAATGCGATTTCCCATAATCTGCAATTGACCAAAAGGATGAGTAATGACGCATTTGAGCAGAGTAGATTAGAGTGCGATTTCTTGTTTCTCCATAGCTTAGATCAATATATGGAGTTAGATAAGTGCCTATTCCTGCCTTGATATTTCCATTATAAAGCATATCCAATGGCTCTCCCTTAACCTTTGCTGGATTTATCCCCTCAATTTCCATCTTTACGGGGAAAATTTTATTGATAATCTCGTAACTAAAGTTGGGCACTGCGAAACTTGTATCAATAATATTAGGGCTCTCTAATATCTTATATGCATCGTTAATTACGGGATCGAATTGAGCCTTGATAATCACACTCTCATTAAGTGTTTTCTTAATAGTATCGTTGGTTTGAGAAAAAGAAATCCAAGGTATTAGGCTTAATAATAAAGCAATATGTATTTTAATTATCTTATTCATAATTTTAAACTCCATTTATTTAAACTTCTTATTTTCCTGTAGAAATTATAACCTCATCTACATCTTGTTTTGTATCCAAAGAGCTATCTTCCAAAATCTTTAGCTTTTCATTCTCTTTCGCTAATATTGCATCTATCTTCTCTTGAGCAATCTTAACTAATTCCTCTCCTTCGTAATTATCCACAATACTTTGATAGGTTTGTTTAGCCATTAATGTTTTATTATTTTCAACATAAATATCTCCTAATAGTATAATTAATTTCGCTAACCAATACTCACTGCTTGGGTTGGAAGAATAGCTTAGAATCATTTTCTCTGCCTCGCTATACTTCTTATTAGTATAACTATTATATGCAAAAACATAGTTAGCCTCGCCTGAGAACTCTCCATTTTTTGATTTCTTTAGCTTATCGAACTCCTCAAGGCCAAGCTTAGTATTGTTAAGACTTATTGCACTCTTAGCTATTATATATCTTGCCTCGTCTATCGTTATGTTTGTATTCTTATTATTCTCTAAAACCTTCCTTGCATAAACGATAGCTGTATCGAAATTATTTAAAAAGAAATGAGAACGCATATTGCCTAAGTGAGCTGTTGTTTTATGATTTGAAATCTCAGCTTCTTTCTCTAAACGAGTGTATAGCTCAACTGCTTTTGAATAATCCTTTGTCTTAAATGCAAGCTCTGAGGCATTGAGTAGCGATACTTCAGAGAATTTATTCTTAGGACTATTGCATACAAATAGATATGAATTATATGCTCCTTGAAAATCCCCTTGTTTGTTTAAACAATCTGCTAAATAGAAATTAGCATTAGTGGCAAAGAAACCATTAGGGAACTCATTTAAATAGGATTTGAAACCTTGTACTGACTTTTCGCAGTTTCCACTCATATATAGATTTTCAACAGCCTCGTAGGTAATTGAATCTTTCTCCCCAGCAGTATAATTTACATTAGGAATAGTCTTAACATATTTATAATAATCCTCAACACGGTTCTGGTCTACATGGATTTGTCTAATGCTCTTTAATCCGTCTTTCGATTCTTCCGAGGTTGGATAAGTCTTAACTAATTTATCTAATGTATTTAAGGCTAAATCATCCTTACCTTGTTTGTAATAGATTAGCCCAATTTTACTTATTGAGGATTTAGTATGATTGGAATTAGGATATTCGTTTACAACCATTTGATATGTCTTCAATGCCTTTTGGCTTTGATCTAATACCAAATAAGAATTAGCTAATTCAAATAAAATACTTGCCCTATATGTACTGTTTGGATAATCGTTCAATGCCCTTTGCAATAAATTTGTTTTTGTTTCAATCCTTCCCATAGCACCAACACTAATTGCTTTTTGATATAGGGAATAATCAACATCTATTAGGTTCTTATTAATTGCCTTATCGTAATATGTTACTGCATTATCGAAATCCTTACTCATAAAATAAGTATCTCCAAGTCTATTGAAAACGTCTACAATAACCTTATCGTCCTCATTCTTAGAAGAACTTAAAAACTTATTGAAATAAAGTAGAGCTTTTTGGTAATCCTTCTTTTGAAAGAAATTATAAGCAAGTGTATAATTAGCTTTTGGATAGTAAATAGAAGAAGAGGAATTCTTATTGGCAAAGAATTTTATTAGATTATTAATGGATGAATTATAATCCTTTAATCTGTATAATGCTTCGGAATTAAGATAATAGGCAGCAAGGGTAAGTTTTTCATCATGATTATTTTCAAGTGATTTCTTAAAGCTATTACTTGCCTCCGAATTTCTCCCTTCGTTTAATAATTCTATCCCCCTATTTACCAAAACCCTTTGATAGGCTTGATTAATAGTCTTGCTTCTCTTAGGCATTTCCTCAATCAAACGAATAGCATCTTGGTAATTCTTACTTGTCCCATATAATTGAGCTAAATACTCTCTTACCTCGTTTATTTTCTTACTTCTTGGATAGTTCTCGTAATAGGTTTGGAAGGATTTAAGAGTTTCATTGAAAGGATTAGGCAATTCGTAAGATAGTTTTGCATAATTTAAAAGTGCATCCTCTTTAATATCCTTATCATAATCCAACTCATAAGCCTCTTTAAATGCTGTCCTTGAAGCCTGCTTGTCACCAGCGCCTAAATAAGCATATCCTAAATGATAGTATGCATTTTGAGCGAGTGAGTCCTTTCTTATTATAGAATTATTTAAAAAAGGTATTGCCTCTGAATGTCTATTACTTTTTGCAAGAGAATATCCAAGCAAATAATTATCCTCAGGTGATGGATTTTTACTATCTCTAACACCTTTCTCCAAATAAGGAATTGCTTCTTCGTACCTATCCAATCTACAATACGCCTCTCCCAACATCTTATTTGTTTGTGCTGAACGTTTTGAGGTAGAGCTTTCGGATAATTGTTTAGCATTTTTTATCAATTCAGCATAATTGCCTTGTATATAATAAATCTGAACTATATAATAAGGTACAATGCCTTTGAAGTTTCTGTCGTTGGAAAGAGATTTAAATTCTCTAAGAGCATAATCATAATTAGCCTCTTCGTAAAGTATATGTGCAAAATAGTAGGTAGATGGAGACGAGTATTTATTTTTATTATCCTTTACTTTGATAAAGTATTGCTTAGCCTTTTCATAGTCTAATAAATTAAAATAAGAATACCCTATCTTATAATAGTATTCATATTTCTCATCTCTTGTAAGGTTTTTTTCATCAAATGCTTCAAAAATATCTAAGGCTTTTTTAAACTCATTCTTCGATTGATAGAAATTAGCAAGATAGAAATAAGCATTATTTTTAAACGAGCTATTTGGGTACTTATTTACAAATTCATTTAAGAGAATATCAGCATCGTTATTTGCAAGATAATACGCAGAAACAGCTTTTTTATAATAAGCTACTTCTAAATTATTATCTTGAAACTTTATATTTGATTCAATAAAGTTAATGTATTGTTGAAATGCAAGCGAGTATTTCTTTTCATTAAAACTCTCATTTGCTTCATTTAATACCCTAAGTGGGTCTTTAATCATTTCAGTTTTTTGAGCAAAGATATTTATCCCTAAAACAAAAACTAAAAATAAATGAATGAATATTTTCTTGTACATATCTTTACAATTAAAATCTTTTAGTCCAAAAATGACAACCTATATGGTTTGGATTTTTAACAAAATAATCTTGGTGATAATCCTCTGCTTCCCAAAACTTCTTTGCCTTGGTTACTCTTGTTACTGGTTTAAACCCTTTTTCTTTTAATATTTCTATTAATTCCAAGGCAATATCCCTTTGCTCATCATTCAGATAGAATATCTCCGAACGATATTGCTCGCCATGGTCAGGACCTTGACCATCCTCTTGCTCGGGGTCGTGGATTTCAAAAAAGAATTTAGCTAAATCTCTATATGAAATAATATTTGGATTAAATCTAATCCTTACTGCCTCAATATGATTAGTCATATCCAAGCATACTTCTCTATAAGTGGGATGCTCTTCATCTCCTCCAGTGTAACCAGAAACAGCATCAATTACTCCTTCTTTCTTTTGCATTAAATGCTCTACACCCCAAAAACAACCTCCTGCAAATATAGCTTGCTGAATATTTTCTTCCATAATAATAAATCAATTAGTATTTGGTCTTCTTAAAACCATTTCCATCTCTTCCTTAAGAATTATTGAACCTCTTTTATCCAATTTATATGGCTTCAACCATCCTCCCATTGCTGAAAAAGCACCTGGTTCTCCTTCCTTTGCAGGATAAAAATAATCAGACATATCCTTTTCAGAAACTCTTTTGCCAACAAAAATTGTATCGAATTGGAAGGCAGAAAACTCACCTATTATTGATATTTGGTTAGTTTCTCTATCCTTTTCTCTCTTTGTTGGAATTGTCTTATACTCCCAAGAGCCATTAGGTTTATATGTTTTTGCATAGAATTTCAATCTTGCTCTTTCCTGTTGCTCTTCTAAAGGGAGTTTAATTGTAATGTTTGGCGAAAAGTTTTCCTTATGTTGACAATTAAAATAATCAGGTGTTTTATTCGATTTTATTACTATAAAACCAGATTTAATAATTAATTGTTTTTGATGAGGGATTAAACTATAGTTTTTAGTAACGTCTTCAAAACTCAATGTCTCTTCATAGCTTAAGGTCATATTATAATCAATAGTGTCTTTGGTATGAGTTATACTTCCTAAAGCTCCTTTTGGCATTTTGAATAAAGTGTATTTCCCTAATATTGTAGTATCTTGAGCAGGATAATAATAATCATTAAACTTGCCTAAACACTCTTGTATATCATCCTCAATATAAATCATCACCTTAGATTCTAAACTAATATCATTATACTTCTTTTCATTATTCTTAGCAGATACTAAGTTAACCCATTTAAAATCTATTGGCATCTTGTATTTTATTACGCAATCTATTTCCCCTATACAAGAATTATAATACTTGCTTGGAGTCCTCCTAATGATATATTCTGTTCCCTGTCTTTTAGCAAAATAATCAAATACAGTGACTGTCCTCTTCCTTGCAAGATCCGTATTACCTTCATTAATATTTTGATTATCATCATAACCAATTATTGATATCTTATAAAATCGTCCATTATCGTTACTAAATACAATCTTATAAACAGAATCTAATATGTTTAATGCATCTTCCCTATAATTAAACTCTCCTTTATTGAAACAAATCAATGCTTCAAATTTTGCAGGGAAAGGATTTACTACAGCATTTCTTTGAACCTGCTGTCTAGGAATAAATATACCACTGCATTCCTCTGGTTTATTTTGAGCAAACAAAACTGAACCAAAAAAGAAAACTAATAAAAAAAAATAGATATTTTTCATAAGCCTAAGAATTTATTAATTCTTGAATAATTTTTTCTGTTGTATATCCTTCCGCCTGTGCTGTATAGTTTTGAACTATCCTATGTCTTAGAACAGATACAGCAACTTCTTTTATATCTTCGATATCTGGAGAATACTTGCCCTTTAGTGCTGCATTACACTTCCCTCCAATAATAAGATATTGCGATGCTCTTGGACCTGCTCCCCAAGATAGGTATTTATTTGCTAAAGGATGAGCAGTGGCTGAACCAATTCTAGTTTTTTGAACAAGCGAAACAGCATACTCATATACATTATCAGAAACAGGAATCTTGCGAATAAGTTCTTGCATTCGAATTATCTCATTAGCAGAAAGTATCTTATTAATATTTATATCCTTCCCCGTTGTTGTAGATTTTAGAATTTCAATTTCTTCATTGAAATTAGGATAATCGAGCCAAAGCATAAACATAAAACGGTCTAATTGCGCTTCGGGCAAAGGATAAGTCCCTTCTTGCTCAATTGGATTTTGGGTTGCTAAAACAAAAAAAGGTTCTTGTAGCTTATAGGTATTCCCAGATACAGTTACAGAATGCTCTTGCATGGATTCTAATAATGCTGCTTGAGTTTTAGGAGGCGTTCTATTTATCTCATCTGCTAAGATAATATTAGAAAATACAGGACCATTTATAAATTTAAACTTTCTGTTCTCATCCAATATCTCACTTCCAATAATATCGGAGGGCATTAAATCAGGAGTAAACTGAATCCTATTATAAGTAAGTCCAAGTACTGAGGCAATAGTATTAACTAATAAGGTTTTGGCTAATCCTGGAACACCTACTAATAAACAATGTCCTTTTGAAAAAATTGATATTAGAACTTGATTAATTATATCTTCCTGACCAATTATTATTTTTGATATCTCTTTTTTTAATTCTTTAGTTTTCTCAACAAGTATATCAAGCTCTTGGGAATCAGTAAGTGTTTTATTATTGTCTAAGTCCATAAATCAAAGTTTTATTTAGTCCATTTAACCTTAAAATTGCAGTTTGAATATTCCGAATCGATTCTAATATATGTTTTCTCTGCTCTTTTATTTGCCCACTCTAAAATAGTTTTAGTTTTATTAGCTTCTAAAGCAGAGGATAATATCTTATCATAATCATCCTTTAGATTAACTTTATGTGCAGGGATCATAGTCTTTACTTTTATTAATCTATATGCATTAGAATTTTCTGTCTTAAATAGTATTGGCTTGGTTATATCTCCTTTGTTCATTGTTTCAAACTTTACTCTGTCGATATTTTCCATAATCTCATTCAAATTTTCTTTTTGAAATTTTGAAGTAGCAGTATAAGGATTTATCATTATACCTTGTGAAAGTTTTGAAGCATCGTCTGAGAATTTTTCAACTGCCTCTTCAAAACTAATCTTTTTATCCTGTATTAGATTATAAACACTATCCATAAAACTTTTTACTCTATATAATTCCATATCAGAAACCTTTGGCTGGATTAGTATATGTCGGCAATTAACTTGGTCTCCTCGTCTTTCAATTAATTGAATAATATGAAAACCATATTTTGTTTCTATAACTGGAGATATTTCGCCTGGTTGTAATGAGAAAGCAGTAATTTCAAATTCAGAAACCATATCTCCCCTTGAGAAGAAACCTAATTCTCCGCCTTTCTTAGCAGAGCCAGGGTCTTGAGAGTAAAGAGTTGCAAGAGTTGAGAACTTATCTCCCTTTAAAATTCTCTCTCTATATCCATTCAATCTTTCTTTAATTATTTCTTTCTCCTCTGGAGTTATTATTGGCAGCTTTACAATTTGCATAAACTCATATTCTTCCTCAACCATTGGCAAACTGTCCTGTGGGATATTATTGAAAAACTCTGTTACTTCTTTAGGGGTAATCTTAATATTAGAAGTCAATTTTTGTTCAATCTCCCCTATCATAAGATTTTCCCTTACAATATCCTTATAAAACTCTTTTATCTCTCCAAGACTCTTGCTCATTTGCTTCTCAAGGTTTTCCTGAGAACCATAAGCTCTTATCATATATTTAATTCTATTGTCCATTTCTCTTTCAACCATTTCCTCTCCTATAGAAACAGAATCTACGTTAGCTTGGTGTAGCATTAGTTTATTGATAAGCATACCCTCTAAAATCTCACATTTAATATCGTATGGATTATCAATAATTCCATACTTAGATTTAGATTGAAGAAATGATGTTTCAAGTTCTGATTCTTTAATCATATTTTTTCCAACAACTGCTATTATTCTGTCAATCACATTAGTTTGAGAAAAAACATTAGAATTAAATATTAATAAAAAGATAAGTAAAGAAGCCTTTATTAGTTTCATATATTATTATTGTTTATATTTTATACTTATAACTCATATTCTAATAGAATATTATTATAATCTAATTTAATACCCTATTAGTTTATTGAATCGAAAACATTATAGTTAACTGTATAAGTATATTTCTCTCTCAACGATTTAATCCATTGAGATTCTAAATATTCTTGATAGTCAGAAGTAAGAATACCTCTTGCTTCATTTAATGTCTTTACTTCAGGAGCTAATACCTTATGAAGTATTACAATATTCTTAGTTCTTCCCTCTTCAATTACTGGACTAATGCCCAAAGACCAATTTGTTTTATCTACAATCTTATTATCATTCTTCTCAAATTTAGCCCATTTATAATCTATATACTCTATAAGATTTTCTTTGATTTTAAACTTCTTAGCTAAAAGCTCTAATATTTCGGCATTGGTTTTATTCTTCTTATATGCTTTCTTTATAATTTTAAGAGCCTTCTTAGAATCCAAATCTTTATATAAAGTGAATATAGTTGCATCAGCTCTTTCTTGCCACATATAATTATTCTTGTTATTTTGATAAAACTCTTCAAGCCCTATTGAATCTGTAATTGAACGATTCCAAACAAATTTATCCGTTATTGAGAAAATAAGAATACCATCTCTAAACTCATCAATACTCGCCTTTAGCTCAGGATGTTTATCCTCAAGCTTTGCATCAGCATAGGCTAAAACTTTCTCATCCACAATGGTTGAATATAACTTATTAATATAATTAGGGATATACTCAATTTGTTTTGCAGTCTGTCTTTCTTCAATAATTTTAGCAATCTCTAATTGATTATAAGCTCTATCACCAATAATAAATACTGTATCTTCTCCTATGAAATTTACTGGTACTGACCATTTGCCTTTAAAGATCGAATCAGTAATTATATCATTGATAGCATTTAATTTCTTTGGATATTCTTTAAATCCGTATTCATTTTTAGCTTTCCTTGTAAACTCCTCTATTGTTCTAAAGCTCCTTGAATCCTTAGCAATTCTTTGTTCTATTGTGGCTCTTTGCTCATCTAAAGATTGAACCTTAGTAAAAGAAATAGGCATAATAATATGACAACCAAATCTTGTTTCAAAAGGTTGAGTAAATTGATTAATCGGAGTTGAATTAAGTTTTTGGACATATTCGTAAGGCATATTTGTTACTCTTTGAGCACTTAGAATGCCTTTCTTTTGTTTTGAATACATATCATCAGAATAAAGCTTTACTACAGAATCGAAACTAATATTTTGTTTCAACATTTCATAAGCCTTGTCAATAATTGCCCTACACTCTTCTTTAGAGTCGTGATTATCGAAATTAACCCAAATATGTGCTAAGTCGGCAGTTGAGAAAAACGCAGGTATTCTATCAGTTAGCTTAACAATATGATATCCTCTATTAGTTCTAACAGGCATAGATATTTCTCCTATTCTTAAAGAATAAGCAGCTGACTCGAAATTATAAATCATATTAAAGGAAGTGAAGTATCCTAAATCTCCTTTATTGCCCTTATAATATGTTTTCTGTCCTTCCTTAGGTTCTTGGTCCTTGGCAGAAGGGTCGTCTGAAAACTCTAATGCAAGAGCCTCAAAGCTTTCTCCCTTAATTATTCTATCTCTTATACTGAGAGCTTTCTTATATGCCTCTAAGGTGTCGCTTGGAGAAAAATTCTCAGGCAAAGATATTAGAATATGAGAAGCTCTTACAAACTCCTTACTCCTTTCGTATGCCTCTTTAACCAAAGCCTCAGTAACATCTCTATCATTAATATAAGGCTCTACTAATTGCTTACGATAAATATCTACTTCAGATATATAATTAGGGTCTTTATCCATACCCAATTCTCTTGCTTCCTTAAGTTTGAGTTTATAATTGATAAACAATTCCAAATACTCTCTTAAATCTCTTTTATCAATACTTTTATCTGAGTTTGGATTATTTTTCTGATAAATATTTAAGAATTCTTTCTTGGTAATATTCTCTGAACCAACCTTAAGTACAATATCATTATCGTTTTGAGAAAATGACATTAAGCTAATCAAACTGATGACAAATAAACTAATTAATCTTTTCATATTATCTTGAATAATTTGGTGCTTCTCTTGTAATTGTAATATCGTGTGGGTGACTTTCTGTATATCCTGCTGCGGTAATCTTAATAAATTTTGCTTTTTGAAGAGTGGCTATATCAATAGAACCAGTATAGCCCATTCCAGCCTTAAGACCGCCAATCAATTGGAAAATAACCTCAGATACAGTTCCATTATAAGCAACTCTACCTACAATACCCTCTGGAACTAATTTTCTAATATCATCCTCCATATCTTGGAAGTATCTGTCTTTAGAGCCCTGTTGCATAGCCTCTAACGAACCCATTCCTCTATAAGATTTGTATTTTCTTCCCTCAAAAATAATTGTTTCTCCTGGCGACTCCTCTACTCCTGCTAATAGAGAGCCTGCCATAATGGAAGAAGCTCCAGCGGCTAATGCCTTAACTATATCTCCAGAATATCTAATACCTCCATCGGCAATAATTGGGATATTTCTTCCTTGAAGAGCCTCCGCTACATCGTAGATTGCAGAAAGTTGAGGGACTCCAATACCTGCTACAACTCTTGTTGTACAGATAGAGCCAGGTCCTATCCCAACCTTAACAGCATCCACACCAGCATCAGCAAGTGCAAGAGCTGCTTCACCAGTTGCAATATTACCACAAACGATATCAATATTAGGATATTTATCTCTGACATTCTTAACAACATCTATAACATTCTTGCTATGACCATGAGCTGTATCTACTACAATAGCATCAGCTCCAGCCCTAACAACAGCATCAATTCTCTCATACATATTTGGAGTAATACCAATACCAGCAGCTACTCTAAGCCTTCCCATCTTATCCTTGCAAGCATTAGGTCTTTCCTTAAGCTTAATTATATCTCTATATGTAATTAGTCCTACTAAGGTTCCATCGTTAGTTACAACAGGCAATTTTTCTATTCTGTGTTCTTGAAGGATATCTGCTGCTTGTTCAAAATCGGTAAACTCAGGAGTAGAGATTACATTTTTAGTCATAATCTCAACAATAGGTCTATTTACATCTCTCTCAAACCTAAGGTCTCTATTGGTAACAATACCTATAAGTTTATTATTACTATCTATAACTGGAATACCTCCAATTGAATATTCTTTCATAAGAGCAAGTGCATCCTTAACTAAATGACCTTTCTCGATAGTGATTGGATTAACAATCATACCGTTTTCCGCTCTTTTTACTTTTACAATTTCTGCTGCCTGTCTTTCGATAGACATATTTTTGTGTAATACACCAATACCACCCTCCTGAGCCATAGCAATAGCAAGCTTAGCCTCAGTTACTGTATCCATAGCTGCAGATACAATAGGAATATTGATTGGAATATTACGACTAAAATAAGAATTTATCCTTACATCTCTCGGTATAATCTCGGAATATGCAGGTACCAAAAGAACGTCGTCGTAGGTTAGACCTTCGCCAACGAATTTTTCTGAACTTGAAAACATCATACTACACAAATATTTTCGTGCAAAGATATGAATATTATAGGAAACTAATAGTATAAGAGAGAAAAAATATATAGAGAGCAAGGAATAAATAAGAATAATTAGTATTTATAAGCATGTATTGAAAATCTTCTATTTAATTTAATCATTTTAAATCTTTTTATAATCAAATGTATTGACTTTTATAAATTAATTTATTACATTTGCAACTTAAATATTAAAGTTCAACTATTATGAAAAAATCTTTCTTAATTATGTTGGCATTGCTCTTTGGAGTTTTTTGCTTAAATGCTCAGACAATTTATTCTTATGATTTTGAAGTATGGCAAAACAATCATCCACAAGGATGGAACGGCTTAAATGCTTCTTTAGATATCTCGAGCGTATTCCAATCTCCCCAAGCCCAATTAGGGTCTTATTCTTTAAACGTTAAAAACCAATTCCTCTCCGACTATAAGTATATTTCAACCGATTACTTCTATATACCTGCTCAAAAAACTTACGAAATAAGCTTTTGGGTTAAGGGCAAGGGAGGGATTGGATTAGGAGTATATTATTGTACCAATGATTTCACACCAATCTTTCAAGAAAATAATATCAATAATAGCGACTGGACTGAGTATAAAGCTTGGTTTTACGCCTATCATTTAGAAGATTCTACTTGCATCGAATTAAGCATTGGATTTTCAAACATTCTTTCACAAGAAGGTATATTTATTGATAATATAGAAATAAAAGAATTTGATAATTCTAAAGCTTTAGGTATTAATAATATTAAAGCCAGAGTATTTTCCGACGGTTCTTTATTCGGCAATTCTCATATTAGTAATAGAAATGTTCAGCACAATACTGGTGCATGCTTTTTAGTTCCTGATGGCAATACATTTAAACCCACAATATATAAGGGCAATATTTGGATAGGAGGAAAAGACGATGAAAATAATCTATTAGTATCTGCTGAAACCTATTATGATGATGTATTCCACTACGGACCTATATCTAATAACCACACAAATCAGAATTATATGGATAGGTATAACAAGGTATGGAAGATAAGCAAGGAAGAGATTACATACCACATCAATAATTACTATAATCCTAATTATATAATCCCAGAAAATATAACTTCTTGGCCTGGCAATGGAGAGGGGAGTGAATCGAATATTATTGCTCCTTATTGCGATGTAAATATTAATGGAGTATACGACCCAGAGAATGGAGACTATCCAGCAATTAGAGGCGATGAAGCATTATTCTTCGTGTTTAATGATATCTCTGACAGAAACACTGTTGATTATGGAGAAGGATTAGGTTTAGAGATAAAGGCAATGGCATTTGCTTATTCTGACACTACAGATGAGGATTTAAGGAATACAATATTTATTAGTTATGAGATAAGCAACCTTTCTTCAAATAATTATTCTGACACTTATTTTGGTTTGTTTAACGATATGGACTTAGGATATGGGCTTGATGATTATATGGGTTTTGATTCAGTAAACAGCATGATGTATGTATTTAATGGAAAGGCTATTGACGGACCAGCAGAGGAAGCTTTTGATGGGGTGCCACCAGTTCAAGGAGCTATGTTATTAAACCAAAATGCAAGTAAATTTATTAGTTATGTGAACTCCACACATCCATTAATAGGATATCCAAGTACTAATCAAAATTACTATAACTACCTAATGGGCAATAAGCTTAACGGCTCTCCAATAACCTATGGAGAAAATGGACTTAATGATAATAACCCTCCAACTAATTTTATGTACACTGGTTATCCTGAGTTAAACTCTGGATGGAGCGAATTGGATGTGATCAATCCATCAGGCGATAGAAGAGGAATATTTTCCTATGGACCTTTTGATTTAAACTCTGGCAATAATATATGTTTCGACATTGCCTTTCCTTTTGCATTTGATAATACAGCTACAACACCTCAAGGCTCATTACCACTTCTACGTCAAAGAGCCCAAAACATTAAAACATTCTATGAAACTCAAGAGTTTGAATGTGGATTTACAGATGTAGGCATTGAGGAAGTAAATAATTCTGAAAAGAAATATATTCTATATCCAAACCCTAATACAGGCAGCTTTAGAATAAGCAGCCAAGAGTTAATCCCTAATACAAGAATAGAGATTTACTCAATAATAGGAAATAAGGTATACGAAAGAAACATCAACTCTCTTAATCAAGAAATCACTCTTGACTTTAGAAGTGGAGTATATACTTTTAGAATAATTTCTAAACAAACCACAATTAAACAAGGCAAGATAATTATCAGCAAATAATGTAAAAGCAAGGAATGTTTATATAAAATCTTTCTTATCAATTAAAAATATCCATATAATCTCTAAACATATATATTCTTTTTCTTTTACCACCAGTAACTTCTTTGAGTACTCCCACTCTTAGTAGTTCGGAAATTAACTTATAAGAAGAAACTAAACTTAGATTAGTTATTTCAGATATAGTATTTGCATCTGTTATTGGTCTTATATAAAGCTCGTTAATTACTTTTAAAGCATTAGCTGAACGACTACCCAAACTTTGAATTTTAGTTTCAATATCTTTTTGAAGAACAAGAATTTTTTCAAATGTCTTAACTCCATTTTCGGCAGTTTCTATTACACCACTTAGAAAGAACTTTAACCAATCATTAATTTTGCTCTCTTCTCTGACTTTCATCATTAAAGAATAATATGAGTTTCGACGTTTCTCCAAATAATCAGAAAGATATAAAACTGGTCTTTTTAATATTCCTTTATCAACTAAATAAAGAGTTATCAATAATCTACCTATCCTACCGTTCCCATCTAAAAAAGGGTGTATAGTTTCAAATTGATAGTGTATAATTGCAATCTTTAATAAATCAGGCAAATAAATATTATCGTTATGCACGAACTTCTCTAAATCGTCCATTAAATCATTAATATGAGAATGAATAGGTGGAACAAAAATAGCATCATTAATATTCCTTCCTCCAATCCAATTTTGACTTTTTCTATATTCACCAGGCTGCTTATGTTTACCTCTTACCCCTTCTAATAATACCTTATGTGTATTTCTTATCAACCTTGAAGAAAAAGGCAAGTCTCCTAACATTTCAATAGCATTATTCATTGCATTAATATAATTATGCACCTCATTCCAATCCTCTCTTTTATCTAATGGAACATCCTCTTTTGATAATAATGCATCCTCAATATTTGTTTGAGTACCTTCAATCTTAGATGATTGAGTCGCCTCCTTCATAATATGCATACTTATAAACAAATCAATATTAGGTATATGCTCTGAATACATATCCAATCGCCCTAACATCCTGTCAGCCTTGCTTAATAGAGTAATAATTTCCATATCATCCAAAACCCATTCCTTATTTATAAAATTAGGAATAAAACACTTGTAAGTGCCTTGATTTACATAAGTCCCTGCTTTAAAATTCTTCATATCCCGTAATTATTAGAGAACAAAAATACCTTCAATCTTATTTAAGTAATCGCTTGCAAAGTTAATATAAAATCTTTCTTATTTAAGTTTTTCGGCAAAAAATTAAATTACCGAGTTTCTTATTTAAGTCTTTTCTCATAAACTTAAAACTCCATTTGTAAAACCAATAGTTTTTTTTGTAATTTTGCAAGAAATAGATAATTAATCTTTTAATACTATGGGATTCGATTTTAGTTTAGATATAAGACAGATATTCACTGCCTTTATGGTCTTGTTTGCGGTAATTGATATAACTGGTGCTGTACCAATTATTATTGATTTAAACTCCTCAGGCAAGAAGGTAAAGGCAGGGAAAGCTGCAATAATTTCTTTTTTCCTAATGATACTCTTTCTTTTCTTGGGAGAGGGACTATTAAAACTCTTTGGAGTTGATATTGCATCCTTTGCAATAGCTGGAGGAGTAATCCTTATAGCCCTTGCCATTGAGATGACCTTTAATATAGAGATATTCAAAAACGACGGACCAAGCGGACACTCCACAATAGTCCCTATGGTATTTCCATTAATAGCAGGAGCAGGCACCCTTACTACAACACTATCCCTTAGAGCAGAAACATCAGTCTTTAACCTAATAATAGCCATAGCATTAAATATGGTATTAGTCTATTTTGTAATCTCCAAAGTTCACCTTGTAGAAAGACTCTTAGGCAAAGCAGGAATATACATCCTAAGAAAATTCTTCGGAGTAATACTCTTAGCAATGAGCGTAAAACTAATAATCACCAATCTTACTGCCCTACTTTCGTAACAAAACCCCACTTATTTTGATTTAAGTCCCACTTATTTTAATCTGGATTTTTTATTTCTTTAGAATACTGTCTATTGTGGTTCTTAAATTATTTCCCATTTCGGGGGAATAGCCGGGAAAGATGTGTTCAACATTTCTATCCTTACCTAAAATATATAATGTTGGATAGCCTCTTACTTTGTATTTTTCTAACACAATTTTTCTATCCAAAAAAGCTATATCATATTTAATCCCCTTCTTTTTTATAAACTCCTTAAACTCTTTAATAGGCATATCGGAATCCATTGGGTCAATACCAATAATAACCACTTCTTTATCTTTATATTCCTCATATATAGAATCTAAAACGGGTAAGGCAAACATACAATATGGACAATTCTTATAAAAGAAATCCAATAATATAATCTTTCCCTTGAGTTCACTCAATTTAATTTTTTCATCCTTAATAGTAGTCAAATCCAAATCTGGAGCAATTTCTCCTATCTCCAACATCTTTCTCTCCCTTTCTTCTTTTTCCCTTTCTGCCTTGGAATTGTATTTAGATGCCTTGATATATTTAGGAATATCTTTTCCTTCGAAGATATCGGAATTAAGTTCTATATCTAATTTATAATTTCTAAGGGAAGTTTCTGTATATTGATACATGGTATCCTTGGTAGTCTTATCATAGATAGTTACAATCCCCTTAGAATTAGTAATAATACAATCCTCTTTATCTATTTCATAAATATTATCACGTCTTAGCACTTCCCATACTTGAGCATCCAACACAGTGTCACTATAGACTCTAACGATATAGTGTGCCCTATTATTAATATTTTTTTCACCTATTAGTTCAAGAGTAAACCCATCATTTTTCAGAGAATCCGAATTTAATAATGTTTGCTGAGTGAAGTTTGGCAACTCAATATCATCAAAATAATAATCTCTCTCCTGTTTTAAATCCTTATATGAAAATACCTTTGCAGTACTGTCTCTATAATATACATTTTTCATTTTTTTGCCATCATATAGGTTCTCAAATCTAAGAGTATCACCTGAATAATACTTTATAGCAAACTTAAGCGGAAATATATTATCCTTATTGATTTTCTGAAAATATAGACTTTGAATTTCCCTATTGGTATCTAAATCTGTCATAAACTTAATAGAACTGATTATCTCACAATAACCCGTTTTAACTCCTAAGGAGGTCTTAACCATTTTGTCATATATTTCCTCAGCAGTTTGTGAAAACGACAATATAGAAGAAAACACTAATACTACAAATAAAATACTCTTTTTCATATATAATTCATTTTTAATTTGTAATTTTTAAATTGGGCAAGTGCAAGGCATGCCCCTACTTTTCTCTCTTCTTGAATGTAAATACAGATAATAGGATTATTGTTGTTGCTATTCCTACTACTACTGATATCCAATATGGTAGGCGTAGCCCTTCTGGAGCATAGAATATGTATGTTGTACATACTAAGGTCATAAATAATGCTGGGATTAGGGTTATGAAATAGTTCTTATTCTCCTTTCTTAGATATACTGTACATGCCCATAGTGTATAGACTGCCAAGGTTTGGTTTGACCATGCTAAGTAACGCCAAAGTATATCGAAATTGATTTGAAGGAGAATAAAGGTTGCTAAGAATATTGGGAAGGATACTAATAAACGATTCTTTATTGGCTTTTGGTCATATTTAAGAAAGTCGGCTATGGTAAGTCTTGCAGAACGTAGAGCAGTATCGCCTGAGGTTATTGGAGCTATAACCACTCCAAACATAACTATAAAGCTACCAAAGACACCAAGCCAATTATCTGATATTACTTTAACAACTATTGCTGCCTTGTTTGCCGTAGGTGGAAGGGTTGCAACATATTCTTGAAGCCCTTGTATTGAACCGAAGAAACTACTACCTGCTGCTGCCCAAATCAAGGTAATAAACCCCTCTACAATCATTGCTCCATAGAATACTCTTCTACCTGTTTTCTCATTTTTAACGCAACGTGCCATCAATGGGGATTGGGTTGCATGGAAGCCTGAGATAGCTCCACAAGCAATAGAGATAAACATCATTGGGAATATTGGGAGTTTGTTAGGTTCTTGATTAGCTATTCCATTCCATATCTCTGGGATAGGTGCGGAATTAGTATAAATGGCTATTAAAATACCTACTGCCATAAATATTAAGCAGAATCCAAATATTGGATAAAATCGTCCTATTAGTTTATCAATTGGTAAAAGAGTAGCTAATAGATAATAGATAAACACTATTACAGACCACCAAAGAATTGAGATATTTGTGAATATGCTATTTAGTATTCCTGCGGGACCTGATACAAATACTGCTCCTACTAATATTAATAATAGTATTGTAAACAATCTTACAAATTGCTCCAATCCCTTACCTAATTGAGAGCCTATTATCTCTGGGAAAGAAGCCCCTTTTTGGCGGATAGAAAGCATTCCTGAGATATAGTCATGTACTGCTCCTCCGAATATTGAACCAATAACTATCCAAAGAAAGGCTGCAGGACCATACATAATTCCCATAATTGCTCCAAATATCGGTCCTAAGCCTGCTATATTAAGAAATTGGATTAAGAATATCCTCCACCAAGACATTGGTACATAGTCAACTCCATCGGGATTGGCAATTGCAGGAGTTTGTATTTCATTATTTGCTCTAAAGACCTTTTCAACGAAGACTCCATAGAAAATATAGCCAAGAATTAAAAGTATAATAGCCGCAGTAAAACTTATCATTGGGCATATAGGGATTTAGTGAGTGGGTGGATAGTCGATTGAGAAGTGTAGTCCAAGGCTTTGTTTTCTTGCCATTGCCATTTTGATTATTAGATAGGCATTAGCAATTAGGTTTCTTAGCTCACATAACTCTGGTATCATTACTGAGCGATTGTAAAGTTCTTCTGTTTCTTTAAATATCAAGCCTATTCGGTCAAAGGCTCTTTTAAGTCTTAAATCAGAACGTACAATACCAACATAGTTGGACATTATCTGTTGCAGCTCCTTTACTGATTGGGAAATTAATACCATCTCCTCGTTCAATACCATTCCTTCTGCATCCCATTCTGGCACTTCAGATTTTATTTTTACTGAATTGAGGAGAGATATTGAGTGAATTGCTCCACGATGGGAGTAAACAAGTGATTCTAATAGAGAATTGCTGGCAAGGCGGTTTGCTCCGTGGAGTCCTGTACAAGAACATTCTCCTGAGGCATATAGATTCTTTATCGTGGTTTGGGCATTGCTATCCACTACAACACCTCCGCAAGAGTAATGAGCTGCAGGAACTACCGGTATCATCTCCTTTGTAATGTTTATCCCTATCTCCAAACATTTTGCATAGATATTTGGAAAGTGTCGCATTAGCTCTTTCTTGTCTATATGCCTGCAATCCAAATATACGTGATTATCTCCCCTTAGCTTCATCTCACTATCAACAGCTCTTGCTACTATATCTCTTGGTGCAAGGTTTTCTCTTTTGTCGTACTTAATCATAAAGGGTTCTCCATCCTTTGTTTTAAGTATCCCTCCTGCTCCTCGCATTGCCTCGGTTATTAGAAACGATGGCTTTTCCTTTGGGTTATAAAGGCTTGTTGGGTGGAACTGCACAAACTCCATATCTGCAAGCTTAGCCTTTGCTCTATGGCTCATTGCCTGACCATCTCCTGTTGAGACTATTGGGCTTGTTGTAGTGTCGTAAACGTTTCCATTACCTCCTGTTGCAAGAAGTGTGAATTTGGCAAGATAGGTATCAATTTTATTGTCTTTTTGATTTAATACATAAGCACCATAGCATTCCACATCCTCTCTGGATTTTGTTACTATCTCTCCTAAATGGTGTTGAGTAATTAAATCTACTGTGTATTGATTCTCTTTTATTATAATGTTTGGATGGTTCTTAGCTCTTTCCAATAAAGCTCTTTCTATTTCAAAGCCTGTATTGTCTTGGTGGTGAAGTATTCTGTATTCTGAGTGTCCTCCTTCTTTTGCAAGGTCGTAATCGCCCGATTTATTCTTATCGAAATTAGTCCCCCAATCTATTAACTCCTTTATTCTATCTCTACTCTCGGTTATTGTTATCCTAACGCTTTCCTCATTGCAATGTCCTGCTCCCGCAATTAGGGTGTCGGATATATGTTTCTCAAAACTATCGGGAGAATACATTACCGTGGCTATTCCTCCTTGGGCATATTTTGTGCTGCTCTCAGATGCATCTGCTTTAGTGATAATTATTACAGAGCCATGCTCAGCAACTTTTAGAGCATAACTAAGTCCAGCTATTCCCGAACCTAATACTAAGAAATCAACCTCGTATCTCATTATTCATTCAGTGCCTCTGCACCAGAACTAATTTCTATAATTTCATTTGTAATGGCGGCTTGTCTCGCCTTATTATATGATAGTTTCAAATCCTTAAGTAGGTTTTGAGCATTATCGGTAGCCAAGTGCATTGCAGTCATCCTTGCTCCATGTTCGGAAGCAAAGCTATCGAGAAAACATTTATATATTTGGTTCCTTAGGGATTGCGGGATAATATTATTCTTTACCTCATCAAAGCTTGGTTCAAAGATAATCTTATCATCATTAGACTTATTATTCTCTTTTGACTTTACTTGAACGGGAAGGAAAATCTCGTTTGTTAGTATCTGTGTTGCTGAGTTTTTAAATTGGTTATAGATAATCTCCACACGGTCAAAACGCTTATTCTTATACTCCTGCATTAATTTATTGCCAATAGCACTTACGTTTTCAAAAGAGAAATTATCCCATATCTCATCATTAGTTCCATAGAGAGAGATTTCCTTTTGCTTATTGAAAAACTCTGAAGACTTCTTCCCAAAGCTATATATTTCAATCTTAGCATTCCTTTCCTTTAATCGAATTTCATCTATCCTTCTCTTGGTCGCTTTGATAATATTTGAACTAAACCCTCCACAAAGTCCTTTATTAGAAGTTAAAACTAAGAGTAATATCTTCTCCTCTTTTTCCCTTTTGCCATATTCGGAATTAGACAAATCGTTATCAGAGGCCATTATCTTGCCTATTACCTCAGTAAATAAAGCTGAATAAGGTCTTAGAGAAATAATAGTGTTTTGAGCTCTGCGAAGCTTAGAGGCAGAAACCATCTTCATAGCAGAGGTAATTTGCATAATTGACCCTACCGAGGATATTCTGTTTCTAACTTCTTTTAAGTTTGCCATAATCTTAGTCTAATTAAGTTTATTTACTTATCCTTATTTACTCATCCTTGCTATTATGGTTTCAGAGGCTTTCTTTAGTATTTCTAATGAACTATCTTCTAATTTACCTTTTCTGATTTCTTCTAATATATCCTTATGATTTCTTTCTAAATAGAATATATAGTCTCTTTCAAAGTCAACAATTCTATTCACAGGTATATTTTGTAACCAGTTTCTTGTTCCACATGAGATAATAGCAATTTGATGTTCAACCTTCATAGGTGTATATTGAGGTTGTTTAAGGATTTCAACGTTCCTCTTACCCTTATCAAGTACCATCTTAGTTGATGCATCTAAATCTGAACCAAACTTAGAGAAAGCCTCTAACTCTCTGTATTGTGCTTGGTCAAGCTTTAGAGTCCCCGCTATCTTCTTCATAGATTTAATCTGAGCATTACCTCCTACACGAGATACCGAGATACCTACGTTGATTGCAGGGCGAATACCAGCATTGAATAGGTTTGATTCAAGGAATATCTGACCATCGGTAATAGAGATTACATTGGTTGGAATATAGGCTGATACGTCTCCTGCTTGGGTTTCGATAATTGGAAGAGCTGTCAAAGAGCCTCCTCCTCTTACCTTATCCTTTAAGCATTCTGGCAAATCGTTCATATTCTTTGCAACGCTATCTTCCTTAATAATCTTTGCAGCTCTTTCCAATAGTCTTGAGTGAAGATAGAATACATCCCCTGGATATGCCTCACGTCCTGGTGGGCGACGAAGCAATAAGGAAACTTCTCTATATGCTACTGCTTGCTTGGATAAGTCGTCATAGATTACAAGTGCTGGGCGACCAGTATCGCGGAAGAACTCTCCTATTGTTGCTCCAGCAAATGGTGCATAGAACTGCATTGCTGCTGAGTCGGATGCTGTTGCTGCCAACACTATTGTATATGCCATTGCTCCCTTTTCCTCAAGGACTCTAACTATATTTGCAACAGTTGAGCCTTTTTGACCACATGCTACATAAATACAATATACTGGCTCTCCCTTATCGTAAAATTCTTTTTGGTTTAATATAGTGTCAATAGCAATTGCCGTTTTCCCCGTTTGTCTATCTCCAATTATCAATTCTCTCTGTCCTCTACCAATAGGTATCATTGAGTCAATAGCCTTAATACCTGTTTGAAGAGGCTCGTTTACTGGCTGACGGAATATTACTCCTGGAGCTTTTCTCTCAAGTGGAAGCTCAAATAATTCCCCCTCTATCAATCCCTTCCCATCAATTGGCTCTCCAGTTGTATTTATAACTCTTCCTACTAATCCTTCACCAACCTTGATTGAAGCAATTTGGTTAGTTCTCTTTACTATATCTCCTTCATTAATATCCCCACTATCTCCAAGGATTACCACCCCTACATTGTCTTGCTCAAGGTTTTGGACAATACCCTTTACATCATTGTCAAACATAACAAGCTCTCCACTTTGAGCATTGCTTAGCCCATATACTCGAGCAATCCCGTCTCCTACTGTAATTACAGTTCCTACCTCTTCTAAAGTAGCCTCTATATTTGTATTTGCTAAATGATTACGCAAAATTGCCGTAACCTCTGAGGGTTTAATATCTGCCATATTATTTGAATTAAAATCCTTTATCGTAAATGTTCTTTTCAAATGATTTTCTAAGTAGTTTTAATTGATTTGCAATAGATGCATCGTATATTACTCCATCTACTATTATTTTAAAACCACCTATTATCTCTTTTTTTAATATCTCATTCAATTCTATCTTGGAATCAAATTTCTTTACAAGTATTTTTGTAATCTCTTGCTTTATTTCCTCTGTCATTGTTTGAGATACATAAACGTCTGCTAATTTTATATTATGATATTGATTGTATATTGTATGAAATTCGTTAGCTATTCCCTTTAGGTATAATACCCTTCTCTTATCAATTAAAAGGAGAATAAACTTAATAGTGATTTCTTGTACTTTAGACTCAAAAATATCTCTTATTATTGCTTTCTTCTTACCTATATTGATATTAGGATTGCCAAGAATAACATTTAAAATACTATTCTCATAACATACCTTTTCAACTAAGAATATATCTTTACTAACCTTATCCAAAATATTCATCTCAACTGCAAGGTCAAATATTGAGCGAGCATATCTCGATGATAAAATACTTTTCATAATATATTGCTTTATGAATAAATCCCTAATAAATTAGTTAATCGAAAATTCAGAAACTCTCTTCTCAATAATCTTCTTATCCAATTCCTTGTCTTTAAGCTCTTGTTCTAAGACCTTCTCTACTATTTCTATTGAGAAAGATGCTATTTGATTCTTAAGCTCAGTTAGAGCTTGAAGCTTTTCGTAATTAATGCTGTCTCGAGCCGATTGAATAATTCTTTGAGCTTCTTCCTCTGCCTTAACTCTTGATTCATCAATTATTTTATCGCTCTGAACCTTTGCTTCTTTAAGAATTTCATCCTTCTCTTCCATCGCTATCTTAAGCAATTGGTCATTTGAGAATTTCAAATCTTCCATTTCTTTTCTGGCAGTTTGAGCCTCATCCAATGATTTTTGAATCATTTCCTCCCTTTCCTTAATCATTTTAATTATTACTGGCCAACCAAATTTGGTCAATAAGAATAAAAGAATAATAAAGGATAGGGTCATCCAAAACAATAATCCAATACCAGGAGTAATTAGAGCACTTCCCATATTTTTATAGAATGTTTATTTGATTAATAACAAATGGTTAATGACTTATTTATTTAATCTACAAGCCATTAACCAATTTAATTGAAGACTACTTCATAAAGACTACAAGGATACAAGTAACGATAGCAAATAAAGCAGCACTTTCAATCAAAGCCGCAGCAATAATCATATTTGAACGAATATCACCAACAGCCTCTGGTTGACGAGCTAAAGCTTCCATTGCACTTTTACCAATATTTCCAATACCTATACCAGCTCCAACTGCTGCTATCCCAGCACCAATTGCTGCAAGTCCATAAGCATAAGGAGTCAAATTTGATGCAGCTTGTAATAAAATACTTAAATCAGTCATAATAATAAGTTTTTCTATTTGTTTTTATTAATTAGAGTAATACTACTTCTTTACTCAAATACAAGCCCCAAAATTATACAATTTTTCTTTACTACAAAAACAAAGTAGAGTTTATTTTTAAATTAATTATTTTTCCCTCATTCAAAGTCTTGATTCTTATATATTTTATTATTAATTATTTGTTTTTTTATCTTGGTTTATTGTGAGGTTTAGAAAATAATAATATCTTTGCAACTCCTTTGACAATGTCTTCGTAGCTCAGTTGGTAGAGCAAATGACTCTTAATCATTGGGTCCGGGGTTCGAGTCCCCGCGAGGACACATTTGTTTTTCAAAAGACTATAGCTTTAACCCAAGTTATAGTCTTTTTTTTTGACCGGATTTTTTTATCTGATATTATTAATGTACTTTTGTGCTTTATTTATGCCTTAATGACTTGTTTATGAAACATATTTTAGTTATTTATACTGGTGGAACAATAGGAATGGTTAAGGATTCTAAAACAGGAGCCTTACATCCTTTCGATATGTCAAAAATCTATGAGGCCTTACCTGTCTTAAAGGAATTGCCATGCAGGTTAGAATCCTATCGTTGTGACCCAATTATCGACTCCTCGAATATAAACCCAGAATATTGGATTACCCTTGCAGAAATAATCGAAGAAAACTATAAGAAATACGATGGATTTGTAGTACTTCACGGAACAGATACAATGTCATATACTGCCTCTATGCTTAGCTTTATGTTTGAGAATTTATCCAAGCCAATTGTGCTAACTGGTAGCCAATTACCTTTGGGAATGATAAGAACTGACGGGCGAGAAAACATTATTGGGGCTGTTGAGATTGCTTCATCTATCGAGGTATGTATTCCTGAGGTTTGTATATTTTTTGAGGATAAGCTATATAGGGGAAATAGAACTACAAAAATCAATTCAGAGTACTTTGAGGCTTTCTATTCTGGCAATTACCCCTCTTTGGCAAAGGTTGGAATTAATATATCATATAAGAAGAATTTATTCTTAGATATGCCCAAGGGGGAATTAAAGGTTTATAAAAAGATTGAAGATAGTATAGGTATTATCAAGATATTCCCTGGTATTAAGGAGAGCTACTTAAGAGCTATTTTGAGTATTAAAGGACTTAAAGGAGTTGTATTAGAAACCTATGGCTCTGGAAATGCTCCTACCGAGAAATGGTTTTTAGATATAATAAAGGAGGCTATTGACAATGAAATTATAGTTTATAACGTTACTCAATGTAAAAGTGGTTCAGTGGTAATGGGTCATTATGAGACCTCAGCCCATCTTTTGGATATGGGAGTTATTAGTGGTCATGATATTACTACCGAGTCTGCAGTTAGCAAACTAATGTTTGTACTTGGCAATTATACTGATAAGGAAGAAATAAAAGAATTATTGAATCAATCTCTTAGAGGAGAAATAAGTTTATAGGAATATGGATTACGCCAATTTATTTGAAAGGATAACTAAGCTAAATATTCTCATTATAGGGGATGTAATGATAGATTCTTATATGTGGGGAAAGGTTGAGAGAATATCTCCTGAGGCTCCTGTACCTATCGTATCTATTTCCAAATCGGAGGAGAGATTGGGTGGTGCGGCAAATGTTGCTTTGAATATTGCCTCTATGGGTGCTGAACCTATTCTTGCATCAGTTATTGGTAAGGATTCCAAGGGTAGAGAGCTTCTTCATATTATGGAGAATAGAAATATGAGCATTGAAGGGATTTATCAGTCAGAAAATAGAAAAACTACTGTTAAGACAAGGGTATTAGGAAATAAGGTTCAATTGCTTAGAGTAGACGAGGAAATAGAAACTCCACTTATTGAAGAGGATGAATTAGAGTTTATAAGAGTTATTAAGGATATTCTAAGTAAGAAAAGAATTGACGCAATAATATTCCAAGACTATGATAAAGGTGTAATCACTCCAAATATAATAGATAAAATTGTAAGAATCTCTAAAGCAAGAAATATCCCAACAGCTGTTGACCCTAAGAAGAGGAATTTCCTTGAGTATAGGGATGTAACCTTATTTAAACCCAATTTAAAGGAATTGAAGGAAGGATTAAAGATTGAGTTTGATAAACCAAATCTAAATAATTTGGATGAGGCATCTAAGCTATTAAGAAAGGAATTAAACCTTGATATAGTCTTTGTTACTCTTTCCGAATATGGAGTATATATTTGTGATTTTAGAGAGAAAGAGATGAAATCCTATATTATTCCTGCTTTTGAACGCTCTATTGCCGACGTATCCGGAGCTGGAGATACTGTTATTAGTGTTTCTACAATTTGCTTGGCATTAGGATTAGACTCTAAGCTAATTGCTCAAATATCTAACCTCTCTGGAGGTTTGGTATGCGAAAGGATTGGAGTTGTGCCTATTGAAAAAGATTTATTATATAAAGAGATAACAAGTAAATTACAAAACTAAAAAACCAAAAAAGTATATGAATAATTTTAATTTTTATAATCCTACAAGGATAATATTTGGTAAAGATACTATTTCCAAGCTTTCTAAACTTATTGATAAAGACAAGAGAGTATTAATTATTTATGGTGGTGGCAGTATTAAGAAAAACGGAGTTTACGACCAAGTTATTAAGGCTTTGGGAGACAGAGAGGTTTTTGAGTTCTCTGGGATTGAGCCAAATCCAAGATATGAGACCTGCATGAAATGTGTAGAATATACTAAAGAGAATAATATCGATTTCTTATTACCTGTTGGAGGTGGCTCGGTAATAGACGCTACTAAGTTTATTTCTGCTGCATTTTATATTAATGATAATGCTTGGAGTATTTTAGAAACTGGAGGAAGAAATATTGAAAAAGCTCTCCCTTTTGGCACTGTTCTAACTCTTCCAGCTACTGGCTCTGAAATGAATAAGGGCTCAGTGATTACTAATGGAGAAAAGAACCTAAAACTTTCCTTCCATAGCGAAAAATGCTTCCCTGTGTTTTCAATACTTGACCCTCAAACAACATTTTCTCTTCCATGGCGTCAGGTTGGAAACGGGATAGTAGACACATTTGTTCACGTTATGGAGCAATACCTAACTTATCCTGTAAATAATCAAATATCAGATAGATTTGCTGAAAGCATTTTAATCACTCTGCTTGAGGAAGCTCCAAAACTAAAGGGAAACCCAATGGATTATGATACAAGAGCAAACCTAATGTGGGCTGCAACAATGGGGTTAAATGGACTTATTGCTTGTGGAGTTCCAGAGGATTGGTCAACACATTTAATTGGACATGAGCTTACAGCTTTTCATAATATCGACCATGCAATAACCCTTGCAATTGTTCTACCGGGAGTTATGAGAAGGATGAAACACGAAAAGCATGATAAACTAATTCAATATGCTGAAAGAGTTTTTGGAATCAAGAATATAGATTCAGAAGCTGCAATTGAAGAAGCTATCCAAAGAACTGAGGATTTCTTCTCATCAATAGACGTTCCTATTAGACTATCAGAGATTAATCTTGATAAGAATTGCATTGAGCCTATTGTAAAGAGAATGGAAGAGAGGGGATGGAATATTGGAGAGAATGAAAGTATAACCCCAGATATTATAAGAGAAATATTAATCAGCAGACTATAAGAGTGAGAAATAAATCCAAGATTTTCACATTCCTAACCCTTATTGCAATATCATTAATTGCGATAAATTCCTTTGCTCAATCAAAGCCGATGAATCTCCCTCACTATGATATAAAGAGGATTCATTTCGGGTTTAATCTGGGTTATAATCAGTTTGCATCAATGCTAAAGGTTAAAGACCCATTACCTAACCCAGAGCAGGTACTTGGGATGAATGTGGAGGCTCAGCATGGTTTCCATGTTGGGGTAATAGGAGAATTGAAAATCTTTGAATATCTTAGACTACGACTAACACCCACCATATCTTTTAGTGATAGGAGGTTTAACTATTATACATTGGATTATTATAATCGACAAAGAATAGAGTCAAACAATTTCGAGGCAATCTATCTCGAAACCCCATTAGAGTTTAAAACCCAATCCCGCCGTTGGAGGAATTTCCGTCCATATATTATTACTGGAGTAAAACATGCTTATGACCTTGCATCGCTTAAGAAAAAAAGGATAGCTGATGAGGATGAATTAATCCGTTTGGATAATAACGATTGGATGTACACCTTAGGAGCAGGGTTTGATTTCTACCTAACCTATTTCAAGTTTGGCATAGAGCTAAAGAGTTCCTTTAGTTTCAATAATATGATAATTCCCGAACCCCACAAACCCTTCTCAAACATAATAGACAAATACAAAACCCAAATCTTCTACCTAAATTTTACCTTTGAATAAGATTAGTAGTTAATGTTTTCAACAGCAGTATTCACTCCGTTTACTATCATTATAATCACTATTATAACATAAAGGAAGAAGCCAATAATAGTTGCTATTCCCATAAACTTCATCAGTAAAGCAAGGTTCTTTGTACCCTCTTGAATTTGAATTTGATTATTTTCTTTAATTCCTATCTTAGTCGATTTAGATGATTTCATCAAAAGCCATCCAAAGACAAAGTATAAAATGGCACAAAAGAGAAAAAGCAAAAAACTTAAAACACCTGCATATTCGCCATAAAACGAATTTAATGAAGAAGTAAAATCAGGGATAAACAAGTAAAGCAACGAGAAAATAAACATAAACCCAGCCCCAACATAAGATAAGATTCCAAAGAACTTACCCCAAAAGGCATAGGTAAGGAAATGTTTACCCATCTCCATATTAATAATCAAATCCCTTTTCTCCAAATTCTCAGCATTAGCATTATCTACACCTTCATTTCTAATAATTTCTTCCATAATAAATCAGTATTTAAATTAATATCCCGCAAAGATAAGGTTTTATTTGTATTTAAACAAAGATATTTTGTATTTAGACTAAGATATTCTATACTAAGACTTCTATATTACATCTGTAAAGCCGGTTTACAGACTCACAAAGCCGCTTTACAGACTTGTAAACCCGCTTTACAGATAAGGACAAGAAGTCTGCGTATATAAACAAGAAGTCTTAAGATGAAAACAAGAAGTCTTTGGTTTACTCGGCTTTTATGCTTGTTTTGTATCTTGTTTTATTGGTATGGGATTTCATCTCCTGGAGGGTTTGGGTTTGGATTTCTACTTTGTTTTCTGGGGCTTCTTTGTCCAGATATGTTTTTAGTCTTTGGTTGGTTCTTTCTATATTAATTATAATCTCTTTCTCTGTGATATCTTTGTATAGTCTATTAGCCTTATCTGTTATATTCCCCTCTAAGCTAAGTCCTTTCTCTAATAAGGTGGCATTTGTAAAGGCTTCAAGATTTGGATTATTATTTTTGATATTTATTATTGAGTCCGTCTCTAATATGGATAGTGCTTTGCCTACCTTCTCTGGGTTATAATGATAATAGAAGGATTTCTTTAGATTTATCAATGAAAGTGTTTTGATATTTTGCTCATAATTAACCTCTAATTGCATTTGTATCTCTAATTCAGGCTTTTCTTTTATTAGCTTTGTGATATTATTTATCTTTTCAAACTCATCTGTGCTAAACTCATTACTATTAATATCTATATTAATAAATTCTAAGTCTCCGGGATTAATCCCAAGTGCCGAGCCTAAGGCATCGAATGGAGAGGCTACAAGTTTTATCATTAGGTTGCCAAGTGTTTGGAATATTAGTTTCTTATAGGAGAACTCTGGAGAGTTAACATTCCCACTTACTGGCAAGTCAAATGATATCTTCTTATTTCTGTCCTCAATTATATAAAGAGCTGTCTTAAGAGGAATATTCTTATACTCTGCATCTATTGTTTTGTCTTTTTTGCCAAATTTCGAGGAGTAAACCTCAAGGGAATTTGCACCTACAAGATTAGCATTTTTGATAATATTATGTGCTATTATCGTCATATTCCCTTTCTCGATTGGGAGAGCAAAATAATCTAAAGAATAAGGAGTAAATTCACGTAGCTGAGCATTTCGTATTACTAAACTAATATCGTGGTTATTCATATTGTCAATTATTCCATTATACTTAAACTCAACTCTACCAGTCGAGCCAATATTGGAACTAATCATCATATTATTTTCTCCCTCAAGCTTTAGGTTATTGGAAGTGATTTCAATATTGGTTATTGGATAGGAAAAGGTGTTTCTAAGCGTTTTATCGTTAAATACAAATTCCGACTCACTAACTCTTAGCTCCTTTATAATAAAATCCATCTTAGGAGAGCTTTGAGTTGTATCTTGAGCTATTTCCTCCAAAGGTGTTGGTTTGAATAGGTAGGTGAAATTATTAGTGCTATCCTTATTCATATCGAAATAGGTAGAGAAATGTTTTACTATTAGGTTAGAGAGGATATACTTGTTTTTATTTAGATTAATATTTTCTATATCAGTACTTATATAATCAATCCCAAGGAGTTTATTTCCGCCATTATCAACCATAAGGAAATTCTTATTGCTAATATTCCCATTAAGGTCAAAATTCATAACGTTTTCTAAATCCCCATCGATACTTAGCTTAGCCGATAAGTCCCCCTCTATTTTGCTAATATTCATATCTTGTTGCAAATAGGGCAATATTCCAGAAATAGAAAAATCTTTTAAATCCACATTGAGATTATACTTAGAGGTTTCATAATTATATTTTGCTTTAAGAGCAAGGCTTCCTCCATTTCCAAATGTAAAGGCAATTCCAAGATTAGAAACAGTATCAGAGAGATGTAGTGTTGGGATGTTTAGCGAGAAATCGTTTAATGCCCATTTAGCATCTATCTCCAAGTCCTTATAAACTATATTAGAATTGATGATATCTATATTATTTATAGTTATATCCCAAGGTTTTGAATTAGTATCTGAAACAGTCGTTGTTGTATCAGCAAAAAACTCAATTATATCATCAAAATTAAAAACCTCTTTGTTTTGAGTTATATTCAAATTGGCTGTGCCAAGAAAAACCCTATCTACTATTATCTTATTTTTAAGCATAGGAAAGAGTTTGATTTCAAAGTTTAAAGAGTCAAGACCGAAGAAAACAGTTTTATCATCCTTTTCATAAAGGTTGAAATTCTTTATATCGAGCCTTGCCTTAAATATATTTATCCTTAAATCCTCAATGCTAATCTTCCTACCTATCAATTCCTTATCATGCTTGATTATATAACTCTTAGTAATAGGAGATATAGTGAAATGAATAATAAATATCAATAAGATAATTGATAGAAATATAATTATTAGGATTCTAATCCATAGGGAAAGTCCCTTCCAAAGCTTTTTCATATCATTACTGTAAATTAATAAATTAAACTAATTCCTGTCTTGAGGCGTCTTGCCTAATAAAAATAAATAGGAGGAAGGTAAATGCCATAAGGGAGCTACCTCCATAGCTTAGCATTGGCAGGGGTATCCCAATTACTGGTAATAGCCCTATCGTCATACCTATATTGATTGAAAAGTGAGCAAAAATAATACTTGCTACACTATAACCATAGACTCTTGAGAACTTCGACCTTTGTTTCTCGGCTTTTTTGATTAACCTAACCATTAAAGCAATATAGAGAAAGACTACAAAGGTAGAGCCTACAAACCCCCATTCCTCTCCAACTGTACAGAAAATAAAATCTGTATCCTGTTCTGGTACGAAATTATATTTAGTTTGAGTTCCGTTTAGGAATCCCTTTCCAAACAAACCTCCCGAACCAATGGCTATCTTAGATTGATTAACATTATATCCAACTCCCTTAGGGTCTTCTCTCTTTCCTAATAATACTTCAATTCTGGATTTTTGATGAGTTTCTAAAGCATTCTCAAATACATATTCTACTGCAAGTACAACTCCAGCAGACAAAAGAAAAACGGATAAAAAAAGCCAGATACTAATCTTGCGTAAACGTGTTATATACCAAAACAAAAGTGTTATGAATAAGAGGATACCTATTAGTATATATGGATTAATCAAAAGAGCGAGGACAAAAAGGACTATAGCACCTGCTCCAAATATTAAAACATAGAGAGAAAGCCCTTCGCGGAAAAGCACGAATACGAAGAAAAGAAATACAAGGGCAGAGCCTGTATCATTTTGCAAAAGCACTAAAAGCATCGGAACTGCAACTATTGCTATTGCGTAAATCTTAGTTTTAAACTCCTTCATATCCACATCAATCCCCGATAAAACCTTTGCTAAAGCTAAGGCAGTTGTGGCTTTAGCAAACTCCGAGGGTTGTATCCCGAAATCCCCTATTCCAAACCATGATTTAGCTCCTTTTGTTTCCGAGCCTATTGCTAAGACGGCTATAAGCATAAGAAGAAATACCCCATAGAAAATAAATGAGGTTTGAGAGAAGAATTTCGGGTCTAAGACAATTATAAACAAGGCAATTAATATTGAAGCCCCTATCCAAATTACTTGTTTTCCATATCTTGTACTCATATCCAAAATATTAGAATGAGCCTCATCGTAAACTGCCGAGTAAATGCTAATCCAGCCTATTAATACTAATAAGAAATAGATTAGAATTAGCGTCCAATCCAAGTTTTCTAATATACCCCTGTTTCTTCTTTCCATTTTTTTTCTTATATTAATTCTGGACTACTTTTCTAAGTGGAAGTGCTTGACATGGTGCAGCCTCTAAATATGTCTTTTCTACATCCTTTCTCAAAACCTCTCCTCTAATATATTTCTCTGCAACAAGACTTGCAATAGGAGCAGCCCAAGTTCCACCGCCTCCAGCTGCATTCTCGATATAAACCGATATTGCAATTTTTGGGTTATCCTTAGGAGCAAAACAAATAAATACTGAGTGGTCTGCACCATTGTTTTGAACAGTACCTGTCTTGCCACAAACCTCAATATCATCTATTCTTGCCCTTCTTGCAGTTCCACCTCCCTCATGTACTACTGCCCACATTCCCTCAACTGCAATATTCCAGTAATCCTTAGAGATTAAAGAGAAGTGTTTCTTTTGATATTTAGTATTTCTTTTCTTAGTATTATCATCACCAAAATATCTTACAAGGTGGGGATTAATATACCACCCTCTGTTTGCAACAACTGCAGCAAAGTTTGCCATTTGAAGAGGAATTACCTGAACCTCTCCCTGACCAATGGAATTAGAATATATAGTATAGAAATTCCATTGTCCCTTATACCATTTATTATAGAAATTAGTATCTGGTATATAGCCAGAGAGAACATTAGGAAGGTCTATATCCAATTTCTTTCCAAATCCCATCTTATACATTTCTTCATCCCAAAGACTTAACCCATATTTAGAATCCACCTTATCGTTTTCTGACTTTTGCATAATTATCTTTTGATAAACCCGATAAAAATAAGGATTACATGACATCTTAATTGCATCCCTAACATTGGCAGCCGAGGGGTGAGCATGACATCCAACAAGACTTCTATCACATGCAAACCCTGCATTTGAAGTAATAACTCCGAGGTCTAATGCAATCATAGCTTGTGCAACCTTGAATATTGAGCCAGGTGCGTATTCTGCCATTAATGCTCTATTAAATAAGGGCTGGGCTGGGTCTTTGATTAGTTTATTATAATTCTTTCCTCTAACCCTACCTACTAAAAGATTTGGGTCATAGAATGGAGCAGATACAAAGCAAAGTACCTCTCCAGTTGAGGGTTCAATCGCTACAATAGAGCCTCTTTTGTTTTTCATCAAACTCTCAGCATATTCCTGTAATTCTAAATCAATAGTGGAATAAAGATTCTCTCCAGCAATAGCCGCAGTATCGTATTTCCCTTCTTGAAAAGAACCCTTCTCCCTATTATGAACATCTACAAGAGTAATCTTATTCCCCTTCTGTCCTCTTAGTATATCCTCATAATATTTCTCTAATCCACTAATCCCTATATAGTCTCCACTCTTATAATAAGGGTTTTTCTTAATTATATTATCGTTTACCTCTCCAATATACCCTAATACGTGAGCCGCTAATGCTTTTGGATAATATCTTAATGTTCTGTTTTGAGAGTAAAAGCCTGGGAATTGATAAAGCTTCTCTTGGATTGGCCCGAAGTCTTCCTTGGATATTTGCTTCTCGAAAATGGATGGTGCATAGGTAGAATAAGTCCTCGCCTTTTTCATCTTATCATTAAACTCATCCTTGGTTATCCCTACTAATTCACAAAATAAAGCTGTATCTAAAGGTTTCACCTGTCTTGGTACAACCATAAGGTCATATACAAGCTCGTTATATACTAATAATTTCCCATTCCTATCATAGATAAGCCCTCTCGAAGGGTATTGAGTTACAAACCTCAAAGCATTTCTATTAGCAAGCTGAGCATAGGAATCGTCAAAGACTTGAAGGAATAAAAGCCTTATGGCGTATATTATCCCAACTGTAATAAATATACCCATAACAATAAAACGCCTTGACGAAAGTGTATTTTTCATATCTTTGCTCCTGAATTGCAAAAATACGTATAAAAACCTATAAATTGATTATGATTACAGAAGAATTTCTCTTTAAAATCTTTAAGGTATCGACACAAGAAGAATTTAACAAATTGGCTTTAGAAATTTTCCGTTTTCAATACAAAAATAATAAGGTTTATAATCAATGGTGTAATTTAGTTTCAAAGGATATTGAATCCATAAAGAAAATAGAGGATATCCCTTTTTTGCCTATTAGTTTTTTCCGAACTCATAAGGTTCTTAGCTTCGACTCTAAGCCTTCTCATTTCTTCAAAAGTTCAGGGACAACTAATACTCAAAACAGTTATCATTATATCTATGATTTAAATATTTACCAGAAGAGTTTTATTCATAGCTACCAAACGTTTCTGCCTAATCCCAACGACTATATGTTTATTGCACTACTTCCTAACTATCTTTCTCAAGCCAATTCCTCTCTTATCTATATGATTGATTACTTTATTAGAAATAGCAATTATAAGGAAAGTGGTTTTTACAAGGATAATCTCCCAGAGGTTATTTCCCTATTAAAGAGAAATAAAGAAAAGGGGATTAAAACTATTCTCTTTGCTACTACCTATGCTCTTTTAGATTTAATTGAATTGGAGAGATTGGAATTGGGAGATGATGTTATTGTTTTTGAGACAGGGGGCATGAAGGGGAGAAGAAAGGAAATGATTAAGGAAGAGCTATATTCTATTTTGAAAGAAGGGTTGGGAGTAAGGAGTATTGCCTCTGAATATGGTATGTGTGAATTATTATCTCAGGCTTATTCTTTAGATAATGGAGTTTTCTTTACTCCAAGCCAAATGAAGGTAATGGTTAGAGATATTCACGACCCATTTACTTATATTCAACCAGATAAGGTTGGAGGCATTAATGTTATTGACCTTGCAAATATCTATTCCTGCTCTTTTATTGCAACCGACGATTTGGGAATTTCTTTGGAAAATGGAGGATTTCAAATAAGAGGGAGAATGGAAAATTCCGTTATTAGAGGTTGTAATCTTATGTATGAGGAATAAATAAATTTGCTTTAGATTTTTTACTCTTGAATTTATTTATTAAATTTGCCCTCTGATTTAAACAGTCTATGAAAAAAATACTTTTATTCTTTACAATATTATTCTCTCTAAGCAATATGTTAATTGCCTCTGAGACAGAAAAGAAACCATATAATGCTGGAGAAATGATTCTGGGGCATATTGTTGATGACCACTCTTGGCATATAATCTCCATTGATGATAAACATATTTCTGTTCCTCTTCCTGTTATTCTATATCATGAAGGGAAGTTAGAAGTATTTCTTTCAAGTCGTTTCCATCACGGACACTCAAGCTATAAAGGCTTTAAACTTGGCACTGTGGAAGACGGTGAGGGTGCCTTTGGCAAGGTTCTCTGCGTTGATGAGAATGATAAATGGACTGGCGAGACTCCTTTAGATTTTTCTATTACCAAGAATGTTTTCTCTATCTTTGTTGTGGTTTTTATAATTAGCTTTTTGGTTATTAAGGCAAGTCGCAAATCGAAAAAGAGCGTTGGTAAGGCTCCTAAGGGTTTGCTTACCTTTGTTGAGTTTGTAATACTTTTCATTAGAGACGATATTGCAATCCCAGCTATTGGAAAGAAACGCCATGAGAAATTTCTCCCATTTTTGCTAACTGTATTTTGCTTTATCTTTGTTTCCAATATTATGGGATTAGTTCCTTTCTTCCCTGGTGGAGCTAATGTTACTGGGAATATTGCTGTAACTCTTGTACTTGCTTTATTCACATTTTTCTTTACTAATTTCTATGCTAATAAAGGTTATTGGACTCATATAGTAAATATGCCTGGAGTGCCATGGTGGTTAAAGATTCCTATTCCTCTAATGCCTTTAGTCGAATTTATTGGTATATTTACAAAGCCTTTCTCCCTAATGATACGTCTTTTTGCAAACATAACTGCAGGACACATCATTATACTTGGCTTTATGTCAATTATATTTATATTCGGTTCTCAAAATATTGCAGTTGGTTATGGAGTCTCTCCT
Organism: Bacteroidota bacterium; assembly: GCA_023415495.1. GTDB lineage: Bacteria > Bacteroidota > Bacteroidia > Bacteroidales > P3 > UBA10566. The sequence continues at coordinate 301,797 of JAEZKK010000011.1, read as the reverse complement.
ATTCCAATTCTCTTTAGCTTGTTTATGAGCCTTATAGAGCTTTTAGTTGCATATATCCAAGCCTATGTCTTTACTCTTCTATCTGCTATCTATATTGGTATGGCATACGAGGAGAATCATCATAAGAAGGAAGTTGCAGAAAAGCACTAATTACCAATGAATCGGGCTAATACCCTTAGTTTCTAAATAATCGTTTGCCTTTGAGAAATGTTTGTTTCCAAAGAACCCCCTATATGCTGAAAGTGGAGAAGGATGAGGGGATATAAGTATTAGATGTTTTGTCTCATCTATAAGTACAGACTTCTTTTGTGCATAAGCTCCCCAAAGGATAAACACAACATTCTTCTTTTTCTCAGAGATAATTCTAATAACTGAATCGGTAAACTCCTCCCAGCCCTTGTTCTGGTGCGAGCCAGCTCGATGTGCCTGAACAGTTAGAGTGGCATTTAATAATAATACTCCCTGCCTTGCCCATGAGGTCAAATCGCCAGTTTCTCTTGGTTTAATCCCAAGGTCGCTTTCTATTTCCTTATAAATATTTTGTAAAGAAGGAGGAATAGGAGTAGGTTCCTTCACCGAAAAGCAAAGCCCGTGAGCTTGATTTGGCTCATGATAAGGGTCTTGACCAATGATTACTATCTTGGTATTTGAAAAAGGACATAAATTAAACGCATTAAAAATCTCATCACCCTTAGGATAAATAATCTTTGTCCTATACTCCTGTCTCACAAAATCACAAAGCCTAAGAAAATACTCCTTCTCAAACTCCCCACCCAAAACCCCCAACCAACTCTCCTCAATTTTCACTTCCATAGATAATATTATTTATTCGAGTTTCAAAGATAGAAATAATATTTGAACGGGAGATTATTCTATTAAAAAATAATGGATATTGGGTTTGTTTTTAGTCATTATAACCTATTGTTAATTAAGATTTGTGTTAAGAGAACTATCTCTTGATTCTACGAAAATGTAATTTGATTCTATTTTTTTAGAATCAAGAGTTAGTTTTCTGTAATTTGATTCTATTTCGCTGTAATTTGATTCCATTTTTTCTTAATCTCTATTCTTTTATGAAAGATTATTTGTAACTTTGTCTTTCTTAATGCGTAAATAGTTTTAGTTTTGACTATGGATAGTAAGTACCAGGTAATTGCTTTGTAGTCTTATTTGAAAGAATCTCTTATGGCAAAAATAAATGTAAAGGATACAGAAATATCAATTATTTCATTAGAAGATAGGGATTACATTTCTCTTACAGATATGGCGAATGCGAAAGAAGGTATTAGTCGTGCTGCTGATATTATTAAAAATTGGTTGAGAAGTCGTTATACTCTTGAATTCTTAGGAACATGGGAACAGATAAATAATCCAAATTTTAAAGTGGTCGAATTTGACCACTTTAAAACTCAAGCTGGATTACCAAGTTTTGTGTTAAGTGTTTCTGAATGGATTGATAAGACAAATGCAATAGGTATAATTGTAAGAAAGGGTAAATATGGGGGGACTTATGCTCATAAAGATATTGCATTTGAATTTGGTTCAGCTATAAGTGTCCCTTTTAAATTGTATTTGATTAATGAATTTCAAAGACTTAAAGAGGATGAACAAAAACAACTTGGATGGTCTTCAAAACGTGAGTTAACGAAATTAAATTATCATATACACACTAATGCAATTAAACAAAATCTGATTCCTCAAAAACTCTCATCAGAACAAATTTCTATAATTTATGCGAATGAAGCTGATGTGCTTAATGTTGCTTTATTTGGGATTACAGCAAAACAATGGAGAGATGCAAATCCTGATTTAAAAGGTAATATTAGAGATTATGCCTCAATTAATGAATTAATTTGCTTATCAAACTTGGAGAATTTAAATGCGGTATTTATAAATGATAAAATTCCTCAAAAAGAAAGATTGATAAAGCTTAATAAAATAGCGATTCAGCAAATGATTATTTTACATGATGTAGATAAAAGAAAATTACTTAAATAACTATTCATTCCCTTATTACTGGATTAATTAAACTTATTGAAAAGTTTTGGATATTGATTCTATTTCTTTTTTACCCTATTTAGATGCGATTCATTTTTGTGTAACGTATTTTTTTGTCTTTTATGAAAGATTATTTGTAACTTTGTCTTTCTTAATGCGTAAATAGTTTTAGTTTTGACTATGAATAGTAAGTACCAGGTAATTGATGATAATTTAGAGCTTTTCTCTTTGATGCTTAAGGATATCTCCTCGGCTACTAAGAGTATTTGCCTTGAGATTTATCGATTTGGTCAGGATGCTATGGGTGAGAAGTTCTTAAATGCTTTGATTGATAGTGCCAATAGAGGGGTTAGGGTTAAGGTCTTGATTGATGCTTGGGGAAGCGGGACTGATTTAGGTTTCTTTTCTCATTTGATTGATTTGGGTGGTGAGGTAAGGGTTTATAAGAAGATGAATTTCGAAAGAGCTTATTTCGTTAAGAACCATTGCCGCAACCATAGAAAGCTAATAATTATTGATAATCAAATTTCCTATATTGGCTCATCGAATATTACTGCTTACTCTCTTTCTTGGAGAGAGCTTAACCTAAGGATAGATGATAAAGATCTTACCAGACTTTTTATTCGCTCTTTTAGAGATAGTTTCCGTTCCTATAATAAATATTCATTCTCTAATTTGAGTTATAAGAGGGATATGCATCTTTACTCTTGGTTATTTATTCAAGATGTGCCTAATATGTATCGTCAAAGGATAAAGAATCAGTATGAGAAAATGATTGATGAGGCAAAAGAGGAGATAATTATCGAGACTCCATATTTCTTGCCAGGGCATATACTGAGAAAGAAGCTCTCCGATGCAGTTGAAAGAGGTGTTAGGGTAAGGGTTATGACTCCACACCATTCGGATGTTAGGCTTGTGGATATTATTAGAAGGAAATATCTTGGAGAATTGCATTTGTCGGGAGTGGAGCTATGCTTCTATACTCAGGGTAACCTCCATGCTAAGGGATTAATGATCGATAATAAGCTATTCTCAATCTCTTCTTCTAACTTCGATTACCGCAGCTTCCGTTACCAATACGAATTAGCATTGATTGGTGATGAAATAGAAGTAATAGAAAAACTTCAAAGACATTTCGAAGCTACTTATGAGAATTGCATTAGCTTTAATTACGAGAATTGGAAAACAAGACCAAGAATAGAGAAATTCTTCGAATGGGTATTACTACCTTTCAGATATTTATTCTAAAGAGTTTGAAGCTTAACTAAGTTGGAGTAAACGCCTTGTTTTTGAATTAATTCATTATGGTTACCAACCTCTATTATTCTTCCCTTATCCATCACAATTATCTTATCTGAATTGATAATAGTTGAAAGTCTATGAGCTATTACAAGGGTTGTTCTGCCACGCATAAGATTTTCTAAAGAGATTTGAACAAGCTTTTCACTTTGAGTATCCAAGGCTGAGGTTGCTTCGTCTAATAGAAGAATTGAAGGATTCTTTATAATTGCCCTTGCAATACATATTCTTTGACGCTCACCACCCGAAAGGTTAAGTCCCCTATCTCCAATATTAGTATAATAGCCCTTTGGAAGTTTGGAAATAAAATCATGAGCATTAGCAAGCTTTGCTGCCTCTACAACCTCATCCATTGAATAAATCTTTCCAAAAGATATATTCCCATAAATAGTATCATTAAATAGAATAGAGTTTTGAGATACTATACCTATAATGGCTCTAAGCTGATTTATATGTAAATCTTTTATATCTATTCCATCTATTAATACATTACCCTTTTCAGAATCATGGAAACGAGGAATAAGGTCTAATAGAGTTGATTTACCAGCTCCTGAAGCTCCAACGATAGCAATTGTTTCTCCTTTTTTAATCTTAAGACTTACTTCATCTAATACCAATTCCTTTTTCCCATTATCCTCATAAGAAAACGAAACTTTATCTAAAACTATATCTCTTTCTAAATTACTAATGTTTAAAGGATTCTCTCTTTCTTCAATCCTCTCGCTTGCATCAAGAATTTCATAAAGTCGAACAGCTGCCACAGAACCTTTTTGAAGATTATAATAAGCAGTGGTTAAGCTTTGAATTGGGGAGATTATCCTTGCAAAGAGGATTACAAACCCTATTAATATACTTGGGTGAAGCTCATTATCAATAACCATTATACCCCCAAACAATACTATCAATACCATTGCAAGAATTGCAAATACTTCGGTTAAAGGCGAAGCAAGCTCTCTACGGCGATAAATCTTAGTTAGTAATTTAGTATATTGATTATTTTGGTTTGAGAACTTCTCCTTAATTATATTTTGTGCATTATATGCTCTGATTACCCTCGTTCCACCAATTGCCTCTTCGGTTGTACTGATTAGGTTTGCAATTTCTTTCTGTCCCTTTTGAGAGTTGCGTTTAAGACTTTGACCTATTCTGCGAATAAGCAAGGCTGCAAGAGGGAGGATTATTAAGGCAAAGATTACTAATTTATAGCTTGCAAAAAACAAGGCAATACTAAAGACAATAACCATAATTGGGTCTTTTACCAACATTTGAAGAGAACTGATAACGGAGATTTCAATATCTGTTAAATCCGAACTCATCCTTGAGAGAATATCTCCCTTTCTTCTGTTTGAGAAAAAGGATAGCGGTAAAATAGTAATCTTCTTATATATATCATTTCTTAAATCCTTAATTACTCCATTGCGTATTGGAGCAAGGAAATACATTCCCAAATAACGGAACAATGCCGAGAGAAAGGCAAAGAAAAGATAAATCACACTTAGAATTCCCAAGCAATTAAACATTCCATATTCCTCCTTGAATATATTTAAGTGCCAAGAAAGATAATCCATAATTACATCCTTATTCATTGTAAATTCGGGAGCGACCTCAGGAGGAGTTATTATACCGAAAAGTACAGTAATGAAAGGGATAATCATGGTAAAAGAAAAAAGAGAAGCAAAAACATATAATAAATTAAATAATATGTTTAATGCTATCTCTTTCTTATAGCCTTTCAGATATGAAAATATTCTGAAAATCTTATTCATTTAGTATCTATAGTGCTCAGGTTTGTATGGACCTTCTTTAGAAACTCCAATATAAGCGGCTTGCTCATCAGTTAGGGTTGTAAGCTTAACTCCAATTCTTGATAAATGCAATCTTGCTACTTCTTCATCCAACGCCTTAGATAAACGATAAACTCCTACTTTGTATTTATCACGGTTTTGCCAAAGGTCGATTTGAGCAAGGGTTTGGTTAGTAAATGAATTACTCATTACAAAAGAAGGATGACCTGTTGCACAACCAAGGTTAACTAATCTACCCTCAGCAAGCAAATAAATACAGTGTCCATCTGCATAGATATATTTATCTACCTGTGGTTTAATATTAATCTTCTTAATTCCTTCCCAAGCCTCAAGTCTTTCAACCTGGATTTCATTATCAAAGTGACCAATATTACAAACAATAGCTTCGTCTTTCATATTAGCCATATCCTCTGCAGTAATTACATCCTTATTACCAGTTGTAGTTACATATATATTTCCTTCCTTAAGTGCATCTTGAAGAGTTGTAACCTCAAAGCCTTCCATTGCAGCTTGAAGAGCACAAATAGGGTCAATCTCAGTTACAATTACTCTTGCACCATAGCTTCTCATACTATGAGCACATCCCTTACCAACATCTCCATAACCACAAACAACACATACCTTTCCTGCTATCATCACGTCGGTAGCTCTCTTAATACCATCTGCTAAAGATTCACGACATCCGTAAAGATTATCGAACTTGCTCTTAGTAACAGAATCGTTTACATTTATTGCTGGGATTAATAGCTCTCCTTTTTCCATCATTTGATATAGGCGGTGAACTCCAGTTGTTGTTTCTTCAGATACTCCCTTTAGTTCTTCAATAGTACGATGCCATTTTGTATTATCTTTCTCAAGAATAGACTTAAGAGTTTTCATAATTATCGCTTCCTCAGTAGAAGAAGGTTTTACATCAAGCACCTTAGCATCATTCTCTGCTGCATATCCTTTGTGAATCAATAAGGTTGCATCTCCACCATCATCAACAATTAATTGAGGTCCTTTTCCATTTGGGAAAGATAGAGCTTGTTCTGTACACCACCAATATTCTTCAAGAGTTTCTCCCTTCCAAGCAAATACTGGAACACCTGCTTTAGCTATTGCTGCTGCTGCATGGTCTTGGGTTGAGAATATATTACAAGAACACCAACGAACATCAGCTCCTAATTCAACAAGGGTTTCAATTAAAACTGCTGTTTGTATTGTCATATGAAGTGAACCAGTAATTCTAACTCCATTCAATGGTTTTTCTTTTCCGTACTTTTCTCTTAGAGACATTAAGCCTGGCATTTCCTTCTCAGCAATATCTAATTCTTTTCTTCCAAAGTCAGCCAAGTTAATATCTGCTACCTTATAATCTAATTTGTAATCTGTCATCTTTATATTTTTTCTATTTATTATTTAATTCCTTTTTTAGATTTGCAAAAATACGATTTATAAATCTAATATCCTTTTAATCTTGTAAAAAACATCTGTATTCTCCATAATTCCAGTGAAATTCTCACTGCCCTTTCCAAAAGCATAGACTGGAACCATTGTAGCTGTATGATTGAATGTTGACCATTTATCTTTAAATTTTCCCTTATTATTATCTCCCTCAACCATGGTTAATCCTCCTGTTTCGTGGTCAGCAATAACTATTACTAAAGTATTGCCATCTCTTTTTGCAAATTCCAAAGCTACTTTCACTGCCCTATCGAAATCCAACACCTCATCAATCATCGAGTCAAAGCTATGTGTATGGGATTCAAAGTCTATTTGAGAGCCTTCGAGCATAATAAAGAAGCCTTTATCCTTTTTTGATAACACTTCAATTGTTCTCTCTAAACCTCTTTCAAGCATATTATCTCTAAGTTTTGCTTTTGGAGGATGTGAGTCGTAGAGAAGAGCAAAGGTTTTGTCTTTAATAAACTCTATGCTGTCTTTTGAATAGATAAAATTATATCCTTGATTTATTAAATTATCTCTTAAATCCAATTTATCCTTTCTGATATTAGGCAGGAAATTCTTCAATCCACCTCCTATTACAATATCTATATCTGAATCCAAATATGCTAATGCTATTTCCTCATTCATCTTCCTATGTTTTACATTTGCAATAAAGGAAGCAGGGGTTGCATGAGTAATATCGCAAGTGACAATAATCGAAGTGGATAATCCATTTTCTTTTGCCAATTTCATAATGCTTGGATGAGGTTTAAATAAAGAGTCCAAACCTATTGCCTCATAAGGTGCTTTTTGTCCTATTGCAAAGGCTGTCCCTCCTGCTCCTGAATCGGTAATTAGCCTATCCGAGCAAGCAGTTCTTACAAGCCCTGTTATTGGCATAGTAAAGATATTCAAACTATCATTATTCATGGTATAGGCTGAGTATGCATGAGTAAGCCCCATACCATCTCCTATCATTAATATCACATTCTTTGCCTGAGAAAAAGAATTTAAGGAGATTGAAAAGAATAATAACCCAAAGGCTAAAACTAACCTATTTAATGAAAACCTCATCTAATATTCTATTATATAAATCCTTTGTACTCCAGCCCATCTCTCTTACTTGTTGAGGCACTATGCTTGCTTGGCTTTGACCTGGGATAGTATTTATTTCCAAAAAGAATAGTTTCTTCTTCTCTGTATCATAGATATAATCAGCCCTTATCACTCCCCTACAATTTAATGCCTTATATAGCTTCTTAGAAGTTTCCTGTACTAAATCTCTTATCTCATCCTCAATCTTTGCTGGAGTTATCTCATCTGAGAATCCAAGATATTTTGCATCGTAATCGAAGAACTCGTTCTTGGATATTATCTCTGTAATTGGGAAGGCGATAATCTCATTATTTGTTTTCAATACTCCAGAGGTTAATTCCCTTCCTTTTATATACTCTTCAATTATTACTCTATCATGTTCTGCAAATGCTTTTTCTATTGCTCCCTCAATCTCTTCTTCTTTTCTAACCATACTCATACCAATGCTTGACCCTCCTTGGGCAGGCTTTACAAACACAGGCAAAGAAAGTTTGTCTATTATCTCCTTATGGTTTATCTCTTCGTTTTTAAAATAGGAAAGGTTTTGAGCAATATTTACTATCCCCAAATCCTTTACTACTGAATTACAAACTACCTTGTCGAAGGTTATTGAAGAGACTAAAGAAGATGATGAGCAGAAAGGGATTTCCATCATTTCGAAATATCCCTGCAATAGTCCGTTTTCTCCAGGGGTTCCATGAATAATAATAAAAGCTGCATCGAAACGAATCTTTCTTCCACCTAAAATCATAGAGAAGTCATCCTTGTTTACATGGGTTTTTATCCCTGACTTTTCGTAATACCAATCTCTTCCCCTTAATATTATCTTGTAAATATTATACTTTTCCTTATCTATATTCTCTTCTATTTGTTTTGCAGACTGGATAGAGATTTCGTATTCTCCACTATTTCCTCCTGCCATTAATGCTATGTTTTTCTTTTCTTCTTTTTTCATTTTGAACAATGGTTACATGAACAATTACTTGTACTACAATCTTTTTCTTTAAATACTATCTCGGTTAAGAAATATAAGGTATGATTAATCTCTTTGCTTATTTCCTCAAGCTCTTCTTTTTTGTTTTCAGATTCTTTGTCTATTTCCTTAAACTCATAGAAAACCTTGTTTTTAAATTCAATTTTATAATTCTCTATTTCTTTATTTGCCTCTTCAGAAATAACTAAAATATAATCCCAAGCCTTATCGGTAAATTCATTAATGCTATTTGGAGTATAAGAGCTTAAATCCTCTCCTCTTTCTTTTAAAAACTCTTTTGTGTTTTCTTCTATTTCTTTTTCTGGATTAATCCCAGAGGAATAGACCTCCAAATCTTTTGAGATTACCCTTAACCAATACTTAGCTATCTGCCCTAAGCTCTCATCTCTATCGCTTAATATTAATATTTTCATAGTGTTTGTTTTATATCTAAAAGGAAGGTTTTAATCTCGTTAAGAGTTTCAACAATTTGATAGTTATCATCAACATTAGAATTGCCATTAAGCTTGGCTCTCGCTCCCTCGATTGTAAATCCACATTCCTTTGTAAGGTATTTTATTTGCTTAAGAATCTCTATATCCTCAGAAGTATAGAACCTCACTCCTCTTTTATTCTTAAATGGTTTAAGCTGAGGAAAGGATTTCTCCCAAAATCTAAGAGTAGGGATTGAAAGATCTAAATCCTTCGAAACCTCCCCAATTATAAAATACAATTTACCCTTATCATTCATATCTATAGTTTTTTCTTTTTTGTTCTATTATATATTCCTTCCAACCATACTTATAGTATTTTGGATTTGGGCTAAAACAACATGCACCAATATCTAAATCATATTCTTTATCTAATCCATTTTTAGGGATTCTATACTCGCCCCAATTACATATATGTTTTATTCTCTTATCATAACTCTCCCAAACTCCCCAGAATTGATTATTTAAATAGTTATCCGAGACACCATATTCAAGGTCATTATATCTAATTTCGTTATTATGGTCAATATAAAAATAAGTAATAAACTCACCTTGGAATTTACCAATATGAGAGCCTCTACCTTCTTCCTCGAAACAGTAAACTCCTTTTATATATCCCGTATAGAACGAATCAATTTCATCTAATAATATCAGTTTCTCCCCAAATTTACTCTCTTTTATCTCAATATAGCCTTTAAAACTTGTTTTATTCTTCTTAACCCTTGAATTGCCTTTTACAATATATATTAATTCATTTGTTGAACTCTTATTAACACTTTCAAAACAAATATTAATCCTCTGATAATTCTCTCCAATAAACCCAATTGGCGGGTTATTAGTTGCAGTGTGTCCTACTGGAGAATTTATACTATCTGTTTTAAACAAGAACGAAACATCGGCTTTCTTGATATTATCAATATAGTTATTATTGTTCTGAGAAAGACCAATTGACATTGAAAGGATTAATAAAACAAAGATAATATTTTTCATTGAAAACAGATTAATACAACGTAGGTTCGAAGGCTCTTTCTATGTGGTTTACTTTGGTTTCTGTATCGGAAATTATTATTGATATAATATCGAAACGGGCTTCCTCCATTACCTTATTCTTGAATATATACGAGTTTGCAACCTTGATTATCGCTCTTTGCTTATCCATTTTCACAGCATACTCTGGTTCACAAAAATAACTTGTAGCCCTTGTCTTTACCTCAATAAACACAACCTCCCCCTTGTTTCTTGCAATTATATCTACCTCATTCTTTCCCGAAACAAAATTCCTTTCCAATATTATATAACCCTTTTGAATCAAGTAATCAATAGCAATATCCTCACCCTTATTCCCAAATTCTTTAGTATTTCCCATGACTTATAAATTATTCCTGACTTATTATTACTCTTTCATTATTAGAAATAAGCTTAGTATTTCTGCCAATAATGATAGCTTGGTTATTATCACCAATATGACCAATTGGAATATCGAAAACCACAGGATAATCATATTCTTGTACGCTATTATAGATTATCTCGTATGGGCTTTGACCAAAAGGAATTGTATTATCGTGCATATCGGTAAACCCACCTATTACTAAAGCTTTTAGAGAGGAGAGTTTACCCCCTCTTTTTAAGCAATACATCATCCTATCGATATGATAAATATACTCGTCTAAATCCTCAAGGAAAAGAATCTTACCCTCTGTTGCTTGAAAGCTATTAGAACCCATTAGACTATAGAGAACAGAAAGATTACCACCTATCAACTCTGCCTCTACCTCTCCATTGCGGTTAAGATTATGAGTTTTGTATTCTCCATATCTTTTATCTTCAAATAATATATCTCTAAGGCTGGATATCGCAAGAGAGTTCTCGCTATCTTTTCCAATATTTACAGGCATAATCCCATGGATGGATTCTATATTATAATTAAAGTATATATGATTGAGAATTAAGCTTGGGTCGGAGTAGCCTATTATCCATTTTGGGTTTGTTTTGAAAGAAGAAAAGTCAAGCTTATCTATTATCCTAACGCTTCCATATCCTCCACGAGCACAAAAAATAGCCTTAATAGTTTTATCGTCTAAAAACCTTTGGAAGTCTCTTGCTCTAGACTCATCAGAGCCGGAGAATTGGTTATCTTCACTATCTATACTCTCTCCAATCACTACCTCTAATCCCCAAGAATTAAATAGTTTAATTGCATAGCTAATTTCTTTATAGCTAATCTTTCTTGCAGGGGCAGTTATCCCAACCCTATCGCCCGAAACTAATTTATTTGGTTTAATAGACATAATAATTTACACTCTCCTAAGTGGCAAAGATAGTAAAAAAAATAGATTTTTATTTGGTTTTTTTGGACGAGGATTAAGACTAATCAAAATTATATCAAGTAAGAATGAAACGAAATCAAATAAAAAAGAATTTTTCTTTGATTTAAAAGAATTTTTCTTTGATTTAAATACTACTATGGTAGCTACCATACGAGTGTTATGGTAGCTACCACACGCCCCTTATGGTACCTACCACACGAGTGTTATGGTAGCTACCATAATGTAGTTTTCAAAATTATGGTGATTTTCTTCGGGATTAACGAACTCATTCCCTTATAAATGCAAAGATACGAAAAATAATTGAAATGTGGACAAAAATTCTGGGTTTTTCAGGTTTAAAACATTAAAATCTGGAATTAATACAAAATAAATTACATCCTCTTTTTTCTTAGAGTTTATAGTATTTACAAAGAGAAACTCATGGTTTATTGAATCATTGAAAGAGGTTTAAAATCATAAATAATCTTAAATGTTTTTTCAATTCAAAATAGTATAATACTTTTGCAGTGTAATACAACACTAATACACTAACAAATGATTGAAATTAATAATTTAGATTTTTCTTATAAGCGAAACAAACTAATCATTAATGATTTGTCGCTTAAGATAGAAAGTGGTTATATCCACGGATTGCTTGGCAAGAACGGAACAGGCAAAACCACCCTTTTGAAATTAATCTCTGGACTTTTATTCCCAAATTCTGGAGACCTTATGGTTATGGATTATATTCCAAAACAAAGAAAGGTAGGCTTTCTTGAGGATGTTTTCTTCTTAAATGAAGAATTTGATGTTGCGGGTTTGAGTATAGAAAACTATTTGAAGTATAATTCGGTTTTCTATCCAAAATTCTCAAAGGATGATTTTTATAATTATCTTCAAGAATTTGAGATAGAAGATACAAAGGCTAAGCTAAGCTCATTGTCTTATGGCACCAAGAAGAAGGTAATAATTGCCTTTGGACTTGCTACACATTCAAGACTTATGATATTAGACGAGCCAACAAACGGTTTGGATATTCCTTCCAAGGCTCAGTTTCGTAAGATAATACTTAGAGCCATGAATGATGAAACAACAATAATTATTTCCACTCACCAGGTAAGGGATTTGCATAATCTAATAGATAGTATTTTGATTATGGATAACGGTAATATTATCCTTAATGCAAGCAATAATGAGATTTCCTCCAAGCTTTATTTTGGAGTGGAAAGAAATAATGAGGGAGAGGGAAATTATATATATAGCGAAGACTCAATTGCAGGAAATACCTATGTAATGGAAAATACCGAGAATTTGGAATCGAATATTGATATAGAATTGCTTTTCAATGCAGTATTCCAAAACAGAGAGAAAATAAATTCTTTATTTAACAACAATAAAAAATAAGAGATATGGAAATCAGCATAAATAGATTATTTAATCTAATCAAAAGAGAATTAAAAATAAATCAAAATTCCTATATAAGGGTATTGATAGCAATATTCTTTATTCAATTATTAATGCCTACAGCGGTATCGATAGGAATTTTAATTCTAATTTTAATGGCTATTCATACATTTAAGGAGTATTTTGGTTCTCCAAGCACAAGGTCTCAAATCCTTAACCTGCCTGCAAGCACAGAGGAGAAATACATATATAATTTTATTACAGCTTTTATAATTTACCCAATTGCTTTAGCAATAATAATTATCATTGTTAATTATACTCGTTACTTAGTAGATACTATATTCTTTAATAAATTACTACATTCAGTTTCGAGTTTGTCGGATATGATATTAGGACTTTCTAAACAGTATCTAAAAGCTATTCCAATGTTAGGAATGGTATTCTTTGGGAATATCTATTTCAAAAAGCAGGGAGGATTGAAGATGTTATTATATTTTATCGGCTTTATGTTTGTTCTTGCAATTATAAATATATTAATAGTATATTCTATAATTGGAGAATTTAATATCCCTATTGACCTAATAGATGTAAATCTTCCTGAATATCTTCCTAAAATCATATATTATTTAATGGGTGTCTTCTTTTTGGTTAACTCATATATTGCATTAAAAGAAAAGGAGGTATAGGATGATTCAAGACCTAAACCCAATCTACCTTAAGCTTGCAGATAAGATATGCGATAATATCCTCTGGGAGAAATATAAGGCAAACGAAAGGATACCTTCGGTAAGGGATTTTGCAGCCCAACACGAGGTAAACCCTAATACTGTTATGCGAACCTTCGACTATCTCCAACAAAATGAGATAATCTATAATAAGAGAGGTCTTGGATATTTTGTATCTGAAAATGCTACAATTCTTATTACTGAAATTAGGAAAAAGCAGTTTCGTCATGATGTCCTCCCTAATATGTTCAAACAAATGGAACAATTAAATATCAGTATAGAAGAAATAATAGAAGAATTTAAACAATATAAAACAAAGTAGATATGAAACTAAGCACAAAATTATTAATATCCATCGCAGCAATAGCTCTTATTGGCTCAATTATTCTTACCGTTTATTTTGTAAATGAATTGCCAGACAAAATAGATAGGGCAGAAATGACAACCAAACCTGATGGAACAAAAACAGTTACAACAAAGAAATGGCATAGAGTTGGTGGAGCTTATATTTATGAAAGCAATACCACAACAGTTACAAATACAGAAACCATAATAATAAACAAATAATGAAACGGATAATTATTGGACTTTTATTTTTAAGTCTATCTTCTTTTACTATGGCTCAAACCACAACAATAAAAGGGAGGGTTATAGATAAGAACACAAAAGAAAAGCTTGTCTTTGTCAATTGTCTTTTAACAGAGAGCAAAGATATTAATAAACAAATCTCTGGAGTTGCTGCCGACAGCAATGGGGTATTTGAATTTAAGAATATCAAAAAGAAAGATATGAAACTAAGCATATCATTTGTAGGATATAATAAATTTGAAATGGATATTACCTCATCAATGATAAAGGGAAATCTCTTGGATTTGGGTGATATCGAAATGGTAGCTAATGACCAAAGCCTTGATGAGGTTGAGGTAATAGCTCTTAAGGATAGAATTACCCTCGACGCAGATAAACTTACAATGAATATTGATAAAAACACTGCAACATCTGTTACCAATGCCTTTGAATTATTGAGAAAAGCACCTGGTGTTTCAATAGACAATGATGATAACCTTAAGCTAAACGGCAAGGGCGGAGTCTTGATTCAATTTCAAGGAAGAGATATGAAACTGCCTTGGAACTCTATGGTGCAAATCCTTAAAGGCATACCTTCTACTCAGGTCGATAGATTTGAATTAATTACCAATCCATCTGCTAAATACGATGCTGAGGGAGTTGCAGGTATTATTAATATACTCTTTAAGCAAGAGAAAACAAATGGTTGGAATGCGTCCTTAGGCTCTAACCTCTATTATGGAGAAAGAGCCTCAATTCTTGGTGATGTAAACCTTAACTATGTAGATGATAAATGGACATCGACACTATCTTTCTCAACAACTCGTTGGGCTCAGTATATGGAAACTAACTCTATTAAGAAAACTGGGAATGGGCTTGATACAATACGTTTTATAGATAATACAAAAATGGATTGGAAGAGCGAGAACTATAATCTTAATATTGGTTCAGACTATAAGATAAATAATAAGAATACTATCGGTTTCTACCTAACCTACTCAAATAATAATACTCCAAAGCTAACCTATCCAACCTCATCAATTATATCGGTGAATAGAGGCGGTAATTATTTCGATTCTCTTGGCTATATTTCTAATTCTACAATGTATAATAATAATAATAACATACTTATTAACGCTAACTACCTTCATAAATTCGACACTCTTGGACAAAGTCTTGCTTTTAATTTCGACCTTATAACAAATTCATCAATGGACGAATCAGGTTCAAATACTAAATACTATAATTATTTAATCAATCAAGTTGACCCCTATAAGATTGAGGATTTGAGAAATATTACTAATAGCTCATATTATTCTTATAATCTTAGGGGAGATTATTTCAAACCATTTTCTGAGAGTCTTAGCTTAGAGTCTGGTTTTAAACTTGCTTATACTAATGTTGATAATGATTTCAAAGCTAAGCTCGACAATGTTAATCAGGCAAACAAATCTAATAATTTTATATTTGAAGAAAATATCAATGCCCTTTATGCATCATTGAAGAAAACCTTTAATTCTAAAAGTTCAATGCGTTTAGGTCTTAGAGCTGAGAATACAAATATTAAGGGACATCAGGTTATTAATGATACAAGCTTTACTAATTCCTATTATTCACTATTCCCTAATCTAAGCCTATCACATGCATTCACAGATATGAGTACATTGAATTTCTCTTATAACCTTAGAATTTCTCGTCCAAGCTATGATAATCTAAACCCATTCCAACAATGGCTTAACGACTATACCTATAAGGTAGGAAATCCAAAACTAAAACCTCAGTACACACATAACCTTTCACTTCAACATTCATTTATGTATGTGTTATTCACTAACCTAACCTATAGCTACACAAACGATATTGTTTCGGAAATACCTATAACTGCTAATAATGGATTAATCAATTACTCAATGCCTTCCAATATCCAAAACTCCCATAACCTAAACCTTAGCGTTAGCACATCAATCCCTGTTAAACCATGGCTAACAGTAGTTGCTTACCTTAGCGAGAACTATACTAATAATAATTCCCAAAACGAAGGATTTAATTTTGTAAACGAGGCATTTTCCTTTGTGGGATATAGCTCACTAAGCTTTACTCTACCTAAGAAATACAAATTAGACCTTTCAGGCTATTATACCTCTGGTGGAACATGGGGAATATTTAAGTACGAAAGCTTTAGAGGAGTAAATATCAATGCAAATAAATCCTTCTTTAAGGAGAAGCTAACCATAAGTGCAGGTGTAAATAACCTCTTTGCAAGAGATGCAGCCAAGACAAGCTATAGCTACCAAAACACAGTATGGAATCAATCTCACAAAGCCCAGTTCCGTATGTATAGCGTAGGAGTAAAATTCAATTTCGGAAAAAGTATCAATCCAAAACTAAACAAAAAGGACGACCAATTCGACGATAGAACCACAGGAAAAAAATCCAACACCAATATGCAAGGTGGAATGGGGATGTAAGAAATTGTAAATAGTTTCGGCGTATCTTTTTTGGCTGTCTGTATTTTTTTATCTGGATACTTATTTCAGATTTTAATAGAAAGATTTGGACTTGGCACTAAGCAAACTTGTCTTAGTGCAAGTCTGAGTCTATTAAATAATATTCCATTATTCCCTTTACTAAGGGAGTGGAATATTGGAATAATTGCTGATATTCAGTCGATATTGTCGTAATGGTGGAATATTAACATTTGTTTGTGTGTTTCTCATTCCTAAAGTTTGTCTATAAAAGGCATAATCAAAAATAGATTTTTTGGAATCAAAATACATGAATTTAGATTAAAGAAAGAAATGAGATGTGATTGTATTAAAATGGTTTTCTTTATATATATTTATTCTATGGAATGTCTTATCTTTGCAAGGAATTATTAAAGATAAGATATTATATGGATAAGATACAAATGGTTGACCTTAAAGGTCAGTATCTAAAGATTAAAGATGAGGTTGATAGAGAGATTTCCGAGGTAATTAACTCAAGCGGTTTTATTGGAGGAGAAAAGGTTAGAAGATTCTCTGATAATTTAGCTAAATACTTGGATGTAAAGCATGCAATCACCTGTGGAAACGGCACAGATGCACTCCAAATTGCTTTAATGGCATTGGGGCTTAAACCCGAGGACGAAGTAATTGTTCCAGCTTTTACATTTATTGCTTCTGCAGAGGTTATTGCACTTTTAGGATTAAAACCTGTTATGGTAGATGTGGATTATAATGATTTTATCGCAACAGCTAAAAATATTGAACTTGCTATTACTTCCAAAACCAAGGCAATCATCCCTGTTCACCTATTTGGTCAGGGAGCAAATATGGAAGAGATAATCAAAATTGCTGAAAAATACGACTTATATATAATTGAGGATAATGCCCAAGCCTTAGGAGCTGATTATATATTCTCTGATAATAGAAGACAGAAATTAGGAACAATAGGACATATTGGTTGTACTTCATTTTTCCCTTCAAAGAATCTTGGATGTTATGGAGATGGAGGAGCATTATTCACAAACGACGATGCACTTGCTGAAAAGATTTCTATGATTTGCAATCATGGTATGAAGATTAGGTATCATCATGAAATACTTGGAGTAAACTCTCGCTTAGATGCAATTCAAGCAGGAATACTTGACGTTAAACTAAGACAATTAAACTCTTATTGCAAATCAAGACAAGATGTAGCAAGAGCTTATTCTCATGTATTGAAAGATATTGACGAATTAATTTGCCCAATAGAAAGAGAATATTCAACCCACGTTTATCACCAATACACTCTTAAGGTTTTAAACAATAAAAGAGATGAATTAAGAGAATATTTAGATAAGAATGGAATAACTTCTATGATTTACTATCCTATTCCACTTAATCGCCAAGAAGCATTTACAGGCATTGCTTCAATGGCAGGAGATATGAGCGTTTCGGACAAGCTAAGCTCAGAGGTTCTCTCACTTCCAATACATACAGAAATGAATCTAAAGACGATTCATTATATTTCAACTAAGGTAAGAGAGTTTTTCTCAAAATAAATAAAACAAATAAGCTTATGAAAACAATATTAGTAACAGGAGGAGCAGGCTTTATAGGTAGCCATACCGTTGTAGCTCTTCAAGAAAAGGGGTATAAGGCTATTATTGCTGATGATTTCTCAAATTCTAATTTGGACAGCATAGATAGAATTGAGAAGATAACTGGTATCCGTCCTGCCTTTATTAAGGCAGACCTTAGCGATAAAAGACAATGCGATAATGTCTTTGATACCTTTACTGATATTGATGGAGTAATTAATTTTGCAGCATTTAAGGCTGTGGGTGAGAGTTGCGATAAGCCAATAGAATACTATAATAATAATATGGGAATCCTACTAAATGTGCTTTCAAATATGAAAAGGAGGGAAATAAAATATATAGTTCACTCTTCTTCCTGCACAGTGTACGGAGAACCGGACTCTCTCCCAATCAAGGAATCTACTTCTACAAAGTTTGCTGAATCACCCTATGGGAATACTAAGCAAATGGCAGAGGATATACTTTATTTCACAACTAAAGCAACATGTATTAAAGCAATAGCACTAAGATATTTCAATCCAATTGGTGCACATCCAAGCTCAATAATTGGAGAATTGCCAAATGGTGTGCCAAATAATCTAATGCCATTTATAACTCAAACAGCTATTGGAATCAGAAAGGAATTAACAGTATTTGGAGATGATTACCCAACAAGGGATGGCACTTGTATTAGAGATTATATCCATGTTGTAGACTTAGCAGAGGCACATGTAGTATCTATGGATAGGTTCTTTGCAAATAAGAATAAGTCCGAATTAGAGTTTTTCAATATCGGAACTGGTAATGGTTTTACTGTTTTGGAAGTAATCAAGAGCTTTGAAAAGACAACTGGATTAAAACTAAACTATAAGATAGGAGAAAGAAGAGCTGGGGATATTATACAGATTTGGGCAGACACTCAATTGGCAGAAAACGAGCTTGGATGGAAGGCAAAACTTAGTTTGGACGATATGACTTTAAGCGCATGGAATTGGGAAAAAGCTTTAGAAAAGAAAATCTAAAGAAACTATACAAAAAGTATGGTGGGATACTGATTGACTTTATAATCTTCTTTTCAGTTACAGTCGTTTTCCATTTTCTTTATTGGAATACCAATATGGACTCATGGCTTTTTGGTCCTTATAACAAAGATGTATATGCTTTTTTTACCGATATTGCATATAAGGGGACTGTATTACTATCCAAGGTCTTTAATCCCTATGATTTCGATTACTACGATAATACTCTTTTCTTTTATAAGCTAAACGAATTAGGGCAAAACAATAATTTTGCTTTTCTAAAAGTTGTAGAGTCTTGTTCTGGAGTTAAGCAATTATTCCAATTATTGGTTATTATGCTTTTTATGCGAAATTCTATATGGAAGAGGTTGATTTATTTCCTATTATCTATTCCTATTATCCTCTTTTTTAATACTGTAAGGATAACATCGATTGGATGGGTATTGGTAGAATATCCTCATTTCGCAGACTTCTTCCATTTACATATTGCCCGTTACTTCCACTATGTAATTATATTTATAATTTGGGCAGTATGGATTAAATACTTCTCAAAGAAACGCTCACTCCCTCAAGCTTCCCGCCCAAAGGTGGATTAAGCTTGGTTACCTTTATTTTAGAGTTCTGGATTTGTGGGTACTCTTGGTGAATTCTCTCCATAGCCCTTCTTGCAATATGCTCCAAAAGATTAGAAGAGGTTTCAAATTCCTTTTTGATTAATTGGTAAACGTCAAGGTAGCTTACAGTGTCATGAATATTATCACTAAGCTCTGCTTTTGTGGTATCTAATTCAAATTCAAAATCCACCCTAAAATGAGTTCCTATCTTTTTCTCTTCGTCGAAGCATCCATGAAAAGCATAGAAACTCATATTATTTAGTTCTATTAAAGCCATTATTATTTTGCTTTTTAAATTAGTGTTGAGAATTGCTTTAAGAATCTAATATCATTCTCAAAATAAAGTCTTAGGTCTTTTACATTATACTTTAACATGGTAATTCTTTCAATTCCCATACCAAAAGCAAATCCTGAATAGACTTTTGAATCTATTTTTGAAGCCTCAAGTACGTTTGGATCAACCATTCCACAACCCATAATCTCCAACCATCCCGTTCCTTTACATATATTACATCCCTTTCCTCCACAAAGATTACAAGAGACATCTACCTCAGCGCTTGGCTCAGTAAATGGGAAATAAGAAGGACGAAGACGAATTTGAGTATTTTCTCCAAACATCTCCTTAGCAAAATATAATAAGCTTTGTTTAAGGTCAGCAAAAGATACTCCCTTATCGATATACAATCCTTCTATTTGATGGAAAATACAATGTGCCCTTGCAGAAATTGCTTCATTACGGAATACTCTTCCTGGTGCAATTATTCTAATTGGAGGAGTTTGTTTTTCCATTGTTCTTACCTGAACAGATGAGGTATGGGTGCGAAGCAAAGCATGGTTCTTATCTTCTCTTGTTTCTACGAAGAAAGTGTCCTGCATATCTCTTGCAGGGTGCTCTTCTGGAAAATTAAGTGCTGAGAAAACATGCCAATCATCCTCTATCTCTCTTTCCTCTTCAACCACAAATCCAATTCTTGAGAAAATATCTATTATCTCTTTTCTAACCATTGAAAGAGGATGACGAGATCCATTAGAATAAAGAGTTGAAGGTTTGGTTAAATCCTCTGATATCTTATCAGTCTCATTGCTTCCCTCTAATCCTTGCTTTAGGCTTTCTATCTTTTCTTCAGCAATTAGCTTTAAATCGTTAAGCAAAAGCCCAATCTCTTTCTTTTCTTCCTTTGGCACATCGCGAAACATAGCAAAAAGCTCATTAAGCAATCCTTTCTTGCCAAGGTATTTTATTCTAATTTCCTCAACATCGTTAATTTTCGATGCTTGGATTTGTTTTATATTCTCAATCTCAGACTTTATTCTATCTCTCATCTAAACTTATTCTTCTATAATTGTAATTGTCATCTTAATATCCTCAACAGGTCTATCTGCTCTGTCTTTTGCTCTTTTAGCTATCTTATCAATAACGTCTAAACCTTCAATAACTTCTCCAAACACTGTATAATCATAGTCAAGGAATGGAACTCCTCCAACTGTTGTGTATGTTTGAATTTGAAGTGGGTTAAATTTCTTTCCCATTCTCATCTCAAAATTAGCTAATTCCTCTTGTGAATAAGCCTTTCCTTGAGCTATATAGAATTGTGAGCCTGAAGAAGCTTTTTGTGGATTCATTTGGTCGCCCATTCTTGCTGCTGCCAAAGCACCTTTCTTATGTATTAAGTCTTGATTAAACTCTGCCGGAATAGTATAACCAGGTCCACCCTGACCAAGTCCTTGACCAGGTTTTGCAGTTTTAGAATCTGGGTCTCCTCCTTGAATCATAAACCCGTCAATAATTCTATGGAATAAGGTACCATTGAAATAGCCTTCCTTAACCAATTTGATGAAATTATCTCTGTGTTGAGGCGTCTCATTGTATAAAACAGCCTTCATATCGCCTAAATTTGTACTAATTTGAATCATAGTTTGTTTTTGTTTTGTAATTGTTTCTTGTTTTTTCTCTTCCGGGATAACGCTCTCTTTTTGAGTTGTTTTATTCACGCAATTGGAAAATATTATTCCAGAAAATAGAACTAAAAATGGAAAAACCTTTGCTCTCATAATTTATTTTATTAGATTTGCACTTTAGAAATAAAACGCAATATTACAAAAAAAACGCCTTATGAAGAAGAATATGAATAGATTTTTTTATCTAATCCTTGTATTGATAATCTCAATTCCCTTATTAAGTGGATGTAAAGAAGAGGACAAATCTTGCAAAGTAATAGTAACAGTTAAGGATATTGGTGACACATCTATACGAATTTCGGGAGCAGAAGTGAAACTTTCAAAGGAAAACAGCTTTGTTCAAGCAAATGGTGTAACCGATCTTAAGGGGGAGGCTTTTTTCTCATTTCCTAATGAAGCAATTTTGGATATAAATGTTACCTATACCGACGAAATCGGTAACGTACGTCATGGCAAATCCACAGTAAGATTACGCCAAGGTGAAACCGAAAGAAAAGACGTGCTATTACAATGGGAATAGTATAGAGAGAACAAATACAAATCAAGAGATAAGAAAATAGATCTAAGAGATAGAAAAATAACTCTTAGATCTATTTTTTTATCTCTTAGATTCATTTTTCTAAACCTAAGAGTTAGTTCTCTTAACAATATTCTTAATTAATAATAGGTTAAAGAGTCTTTAAAATCTTATCCTATAATTAAGGTTTGACCTGGTTTTATTACTGGGTTCTTGGATTTGAAATTGTTTAGTCTAATTATTTCATTAACCGTTAGTCCGTATCTCTGAGAAATCTTATATAGTGAATCTCCTCTTCTTACCTTATAGGTCTTTGGCTTATGCTGTTGGGGCTTTGATTTGGTAATTCTTTTCTCTTTTTCAGGAGTGTTCTCAACCACTGAAGGATTTGTTTCCTCAAATGGAGATTCCTTTTTAGTAACCTCAACCTCAACCTTCTTTTTAATGCTTATATTCTGACCAATCAAAGGATATTTACCAACCTTATTCCATCTCTTAATATCGCTTATACTAACTCCATGCTTTCTGGCAATAGATGTCCATGTGTCTCCTCTTCTAACCTTATATGTTATATTTTTCTCCACATACTCATAGCTTTTGATATTATTCTCATTGCTACATGCAGCCCTTGAAATAGAATCCTCTAACGCAATATATTGATTGATATATATAAGTGGAAGTTTTAGACTATAGCTATCGTGAGCACCAGGAATAGTATTTTGTTTGTATTGTGGATTTATGTCTTTTATTTCCTCTAAAGGTAATCCTAAAACACTTGAAAGGATTTCTAAATCAATATTCTTTGATACCATAACAGTATCGGTATTGATAGGTTTTGAAAGTTTTACTGGTGTTATTCCGTGTTCCTTATAGTAATTCATAACATAGGTTGCTGCAATATAGGCTGGCACATATCCTCTTGTTTCACGAGGTAAGAAATCATATATTTCCCAAAAACTTTTTTTGCCACTTCTGCGGATAGCCTTATTTACATTGCCAGGTCCGCAATTATAAGCAGCCAATGCTAATTCCCAGTCATTATAAATCCTGTTTAAATCTCTTAGATAACGGGCAGCAGCAACTGAGGATTTAATTGGGTCTTTTCTGTCGTCAATCACACTATTTACTCTAAGGTCATACATCTTGCCAGTTGCATACATAAACTGCCATAGCCCCGTTGCACCAACTCTCGAAACAGCATTAGGATTTAATGCAGATTCAATAACAGCTAAATATTTTAATTCATGAGGAGCATTATATTGGTCAAGTATAGATTCAAAGATAGGGAAATAATACTCACTTAAACCTATCATTACAGCTGACCTATCAGTTATTTTATCGATATAAAATTCAATAATATTTCTTACGTTTTGATTGTATGTAAGTGGAATTGAGCTTGGAATTCTATCTAACCTTCTCTTTAAAACTGAATCGGAAAGGGAAGAGGCAGGAATAAATCTGGAATTAACTTTCTTTGATTGTGAGGAAATTATATTATTCTTGTTCTTCCTCATGTAAAAACTATTTAAAAGGCTGTCGTAATTCCTTTCAAAATCTTTATAAAAATGGTTATTATCGTTTTCTTGAGAATATATAAAACTTGGCAATGTGCAAATTAACAGGAAAAAAAGAATAATTTTTGGTCTAAGCATATCTGATATTTAAAGAAAAATAAAAGTGTAAAGATACAAAAAAACGAAGAAATGGATTAGTTATTATAATAGATTGGTTATTTAATGTATCTTTGTATTTGGAAATTACTTATAATTCAACAACTAAATAAACAAATAAAAAACATGAATATAATAATACCAATGGCAGGTATGGGAAAGAGGATGAGACCCCATACCCTAACAATACCAAAGCCACTAATTTCAATCGCAGGTAAACCAATAGTACAAAGACTTTGTGAGGATATTGTAGATGTGGCAAAAGAGAAAGTTAATGAAATTGGATTTGTAATTGGAGAATTTGGAAAAGAGGTAGAGGAAATGCTATTAGAAATCGCCTCAAGCCTTGGAGCAAAAGGAAGAATATACTACCAAAAACAACCTCTTGGCACTGCTCATGCAATACTTTGTGCCAAGGAAAGCCTTAATGGAAAAGTAACTGTAGCATTTGCAGATACTCTTTTTGAAGCAAAGTTTAAACTAAACACTAATGAGGATGGAGTAATATGGACTCAAAAGGTTGAAGACCCATCTGCTTTTGGAGTAGTTAGGAAAGGAAGCGACGAAACAATAATTGGATTTGTTGAAAAACCTAAGGAATTTGTTTCAAACGAAGCAATTATTGGGATATACTATTTCAAGGATGGAGAATACCTAAGAAACGAACTGCAATACCTTATTGATAATAATATCCACAAGAAGGGAGAATTTCAGTTGACTGATGCTCTTCAAAATATGCTTGATAAGAATTTGAAATTTGTAACCAATACTGTTGATAAGTGGTTGGATTGTGGAAATAAGAATGCTACAGTTAATACTAATGGTGAAATATTAGAGCTAAAACAAAGTAAGGAAGAGTTAGTATCAAAAGAATCTACTATAACAAATTCTACTATTATCCCTCCATGCTATATAGCCAAGGGAGCTGTAATCATAGATTCAAAGATTGGTCCTTATGTATCAATTGGCAATGATACAAGGATTGAGAAAAGTGAAATTAAAAATACTATGATTCAAAATAATTCTTCTCTAAAGAATGTTAATACTAATAATTCCATGATAGGAAGTTATGTAAGATTAGAGAATAATAATAACGAATTAAGCCTTGGCGACTATTCGGAAATATACTAAGGACTAAAAATGAAGAGACTATTTTTCTACACTTTAATATTGGGAATTATAGGGTTAACCTCCTGTAAGAATAAATCCAATATTCTTTCTGAGCAATTGCCTAAAAAGGAATATAATGAGACCATGCTTAAAATAGATGATTTATATTTGGAGGCATGTACACAAAAGGAAATTGGGAATAAGACAAGAGCATTGAGTAGCTTTGAGAGAGTTATTGATATGGATCCAAAATACTCTGGAGCGTATTTTCAAATGGCTGAACTCTTATTTTCCCTTAAGGAAGTAGAAAAAGCTATTGCCTCTTCTCAAAAAGCCATAGAGTTAAGCCCTAATAATTATTGGTATAAACTTCAATTGGCAGAAATATATATAAAACTAAGTCGTTGGTCAGAGGCAGCAAGGGTATATGAGGAGATAATCAAACAATCCCCAGAGACTATTGAGTATTATCAGGAATTAATTGAGATTTATCATAATGCAAAGGATGAGAAAAATATGATTTCTACCCTTGGAAGAATGGAAGAGAAATGGGGGATTAGTCATGATATATCAATGTTTAAGTTTAAATACTTTACACAAAATAAAGATTATAAATCCGCAGAGAAGGAGATAGAGAAACTTATTGAAAGCTTTCCTTTAGAATCAAAATACCTTGCCATTATGGCAGAAATAAAAATGAATTTAAAGGAATATCCAAAAGCTTTGGAATATTATAATAGAATTGAGAAGTTAAATCCAGAAGACCCTTTTATAAATATTAATCTAACCAATTACTACCTTGTTCAAAAAGATGAGGAAAAAGTATTTTACTACTTGAAGAAGGCATTCGAGAATAAGGATTTAGACTATAATACCAAGATTCAAGTACTCTTTACTATCTATGGTCAAAAGGTCGATAGCGATGCTGAGGTGTTTAATAAATTCTTCTCACTTTTAAAATCCCTTTCCAATCAATATCCACAAGAAAGAGCCCTTTGGGAGCTTCTTTCAACAGGTTATATGAAAGAAGGAGATTTTGAGAATAGTATTTATAGCTTGAAAAAAGCAATTTCCTTAGGTTCAAACCAATTTGAGACTTATCAAAATCTTCTTTTTGCTCTAAGCACTCAAGGAGATGCTGATACAATGATTTACTATTCTCAAAAAACAATTGAGCTATTCCCCGAGCAACCTCTTCCTTATCTATTTCTTGGAGTAAATTATATTTACAAGCAAGATTATAATAAAGCTTTGGAAACTTTATTGACTGGAGAAAAACTGTCTCTTGATAATAAAGCCTTATTAGAAGATTTCTATTCAAATATTGCTGAGACCTATTATAAGCTAAACGATTATAAGAATTCGGACAAATATTTTGATAAGACACTTGAAATTAATCCTGATAATTATGTTGTCTTAAACAATTACGCCTACTATCTTAGTCTAAGAAAGGATAATCTTGAGAAAGCAAGGGAAATGGCTGCCAAGGTTGCAAAGAAATATCCCGACAATCCAATCTATATTGATACCTATGCTTGGGTATTATATGAATTGAAAGAGTATAAAAAAGCAAAAGAAGTTATGGATAGTATTATTGACTCAAAAAACAATTGGTCAGAAACCTTAATTCAACATTATGAAGACATTATCAAAGCAAATAAATAGTTTTATTATCTTGTTTTTTTTCTCAATTCTATTTCTTGCCTCTTGTAAGAGTACTGAGAAAATAACTAAACCTATAATCAAACCTACTCTAAGTTCAGAGGATATAATCTTTGAAAATATCAGGACAATTGACCCTCTGTTTAGCACTATGAATTCTAAATTAGAAATAAAGTCTAAGGGAATGAGCCTTGGAGGGAGTATTAGAATGAAAAAAGATAGTATTATATGGGTAAGTATTACTAAATTTGGGATAGAAGGAGCAAGAGTTAAGCTTACTAAGGATTCTGTTTTCTTTATCAATAAGCTTTATGCCGAAGCCTTTAGTGGGGATTATAATTTCTTTTCCTCTCTTTTAGGCTTTAAGGTCGATTTTGGTATTATACAATCATTTATACTTGCTAAGGATTTTGATAACTACGATACCAAGGGTTATAAGATTGAAAAGAATAATGATAATTTATTAATTAGATTTGAAAATAGACAAACCAAGGATATTAGTCTCCCATCGTTAAAACAGAATATATTATATAATTCCCAAGAGAGTACAATTATTAGAAACTATCTTGAGATTATAAAGAATCAAAAGAGTATGGATGTGCAATATTCAAGTTTTGTAAATGTTCAAGGCATTAAAATCCCAAGTCAGTATAATATATTAATACCAGAGTTTGCTCAAGATAAAATTCAAATCAGACTTAGCAATCATAACCTTAATCAAAAATTAGAATACCCTTTTTCTATTCCGGGTTCATATAAAAGAATAAATTAAATGGCAGAAAACATACTTAGCGTTGAGAATATATATAAGTCTTTTGGGGAGAAGGAATTAATTGAGGACATATCTTTTGGAATAAATAAAGGACAGAAGGTTGCTCTTATAGCAAGGAATGGAGCAGGAAAATCTACACTTTTAAATATTATAATGAATAAAGACTATGCTGATAGCGGTAATGTAGTCTTTAAAAAAGATATTCATGTGAATTTCCTTAGCCAAAACCCAGAGCTAAATCCTCAGATGACAATTCGCGAATATGTATTAGATGGGATTGACCTTGTGAATAACTGGGATTACGAGAATAGGATTAATGAGATACTTTATAAGCTAAATCTTAGGGAAGATAATAAGAAGATATCTATGCTTTCGGGTGGAGAGAAAAAGAAATTAGCCCTTTCCAAAGTCTTAGTAGAGGATTCTGACTTACTAATCCTCGATGAGCCTACCAACCACTTGGATATAGAGATGATTGAATGGTTGGAGGATTATCTCTCAAGGCAGAATCTAACCCTTTTAATTGTTACTCACGATAGATATTTCCTCGATAATGTTTGTACAGATATTTATGAGATGGAGAATGGGAATATATATCGCTATAAGGGAGATTATAATTATTTTATTGAGAAGAAAGCAGAGAAGGATTATAACGAAAGAATAGAGGTTGAGAAGGCGAGAAACCTTTACAAGAAAGAGTTGGAATGGATGCGCAGGATGCCTAAGGCAAGGACAACAAAGTCGAAGGCAAGGATAGATTCTTTCTACCAAATCAAGTCTGTTGCAAATAAGAAAATAGATTTTCAAAATCCTGAGCTAAGTATTCGTACCCAAAGAATAGGAGGAAAGATATTAGAACTTAGCAATATTTGTAAGAGTTATAATGATAAAACTCTTTTAAAGGATTTTACTTATACCTTTAAGAAAGGAGAGAAGATAGGAATTGTTGGTAAGAATGGAGCTGGGAAAACAACACTTTTAAATATTATAACCCAGCAACTAAAGCCAGATAATGGAAAAGTTGTGATTGGTCAAACAATTAATTTTGGATATTATTCTCAAGAGGGTTTGGAAGAGAAAGACGATATGAGGGTAATTGATATTATTAGAGAGGTTGCCGAAAGTATTGCTCTTGACAATAAGACCGAGATATCTGCTTCTCAATTCCTTTATTATTTTGGTTTTTCTCCCGAATTACAATATAATTACTATTCTAATCTATCTGGAGGGGAAAGAAGAAGGCTTTATCTTTTAAAGGTATTGATGTCTAACCCTAATTTCCTTATCCTCGATGAGCCTACCAACGATTTAGATATCTATACCCTTGCAATGCTTGAGAACTTCCTAAAGGAGTATAAGGGTTGTCTTCTAATTGTTTCTCATGATAGGAGTTTTATGGATAATCTTGTTGACCACCTTTTTGTATTTGAAGATAATGGTTTAATCAAAGACTATCACAGCACTTATTCCGACTATATGGATTATAAGAAGGAGATTGAGAATGAGAAAAACGATAATAAGGATTCAAATTCAAGCGAAAGCGAGATTAATACTAAGGTTAAGACCAAGAATTTAAATAAGGCAACCTATAAGGAAAAGAAAGAATATGAACTTCTTAATTCTGAAATTCCCAAATTGGAGGAAGAAAAGAAAATCATAATGGACAAACTTTCCAAAGGCAATCAACCTCCAGAAGAAATAAGCACACTAAGTGAAAGATTCCAAGAGATAGAAAGGGAATTAGAAGAAAAAGAAATGCGATGGCTCGAACTCTCCGAATTAGAACATTAAGTAAATATCTACTTTTTCATCCATAATGTTTGATATATCGAACAAATAGTGTATTTTTGTCGGAAATATTGAACGTTATGAAATCTAATAAAACTATTTTATTACCTCGTTTAAATAGAATAATGGATGAATTAGGCGAGAGGATTAGGCTTGCAAGATTGAGAAGAAAACTTTCATTGGAGCAGGTTTCTCAGCGTGCAGGAATTTCTCGTTCAACATTATGGGCAATTGAAAAAGGAAGCGATAGTGTCGCTATTGGTTCATATCTTCAAGTTCTCTTTGTTCTTGGCTTAGAGAATGATTTTACTTTATTAGCAAAGGATGATGAATTGGGGAGAAAACTACAAGATATCGGATTGGTTACTAACGAAAGAGCCCCTAAAAGGAATAAAGAAGATAATAAAGAAAAGTGATGAAGAATAAACAAAGAAAAGATATTATAGTTTATTCCGATTTTGAGGAAAATGCTCAACCTGAGATTATGGGATATCTATCTTCTGAAATTATTAGGGGGAGTGAGGTTTTCTCCTTTGAATACAATGAAGATTGGCTAAAGTCTTCAAATTATGTTCAAATAGATCCAGACTTAAGTCTATATTCAGGCAGACAATTCCTAAATAACAAACCTAATTTTGGAGCTTTCTTAGACTCCTCTCCAGATAGATGGGGAAGGGTTTTGATGAAACGCAGAGAAGCAATTATTGCAAGAGAAGAAAATAGGGTAGAAAGAAAACTGTTTGAATCTGATTTTCTTTTAGGTGTTTATGATAAACATCGTATGGGAGCTTTAAGGTTTAAGGAAAGTGATCAAGGGGATTTTCTAAATAATGATATTAAATTCTCTACACCTCCATGGACATCGTTAAGAGATTTAGAGTATGCAAGTATTCAATTAGAAAAAGATGAACATTCAACCGATAAAGAGTATTTACAATGGATAAATATGTTAATCGCTCCTGGTTCTTCATTAGGAGGAGCAAGACCAAAGGCAAGTGTTTTAGGGAAAGATGGATTATGGATTGCTAAGTTTCCAAGCAAATATGATGAATTTGATTATGGAGCTTGGGAGATGCTTGCCAGCGAATTAGCAAAGAGATGTTGTATTAATATGTCAGAATCAATGATTATGAAATTTACTTCAAATCATAATACATTTCTAACTAAGAGATTTGATAGA
The DNA here is from genome assembly GCA_023415495.1 of Bacteroidota bacterium. Taxonomy (GTDB): domain Bacteria; phylum Bacteroidota; class Bacteroidia; order Bacteroidales; family P3; genus UBA10566. The sequence continues at coordinate 271,373 of JAEZKK010000011.1, read as the reverse complement.
TATAATGTAGAGAAAAGACTGCATTTTGCTTCAGCAATGACCTTATTAGGATATTCTGATGGAATGGATTCAAATGAAGGAATTAGCTATTTGGAATTAGCAGAATTTATTATGCAAAACGGAGCAAATGCAAAAGAAGATTTACAGCAACTTTGGAGGAGAATAGTTTTTTCAATTGCTATAAGCAATACAGACGACCATTTAAGAAATCATGGTTTCATCCTAACAAATCATGGATGGAGGCTTTCTCCTGCATATGATTTAAATCCCAATCCAAAAGGGTATGGATTAAAATTAAATATATCTGAAACTGATAACTCTCTTGATTTTGATTTAGCGATGCAAGTTATTCCATATTTTAGAATTGAAGAAAAGGAAGGAATGGAAATAATTAGGAAAATCAAGGATGAGGTTTCTAAATGGAGAACTATAGCAAATAAATTAAATATTAGTAAATCAGAACAAGACAGAATGCAATCTGCTTTCACTAAGAATCAATCACTATAATAACAAGAAAAATATATTTGTATCACTATTTAATAAAGACAAGACATGAGACAAACAAAATTCTATTTAGCTTTATTGATATTTCTGCCAATAGGGCTTTTCTCTCAAACTAAAGAGATTAAATTACAGATAAAATCATTAGGAGTTTCTAAAGCAGAACTCTTTGTTGTATCGGTAATTGACTCAAGAGACAATACCTCAAAGATTGGAACTTCTCATTACTATAACTCCAAGTCAAAAATAAATTCAAAGCTTGAGTCAGCTCCTATTTATACAGGAAATATTATTCTTCAAAAAGAATATAAGGAAGAGTCTCCAAAACCTAAGCAAAATAAAGGAGGTTCCTATGCAATAGGGATAACGCCAAGCATTGGAGTCTCATCACTTGGAGGCTCTTTAACATTTTATAATTTCAATAATAAAAATGATAGTGCAAGTGTTATTTTTCCTACGGTTATTAATCTTGATATTCTTTTAATTACCCCTTATTTTGCAAATGAATTAGGGATACGTTCAGGAAGCTATAATTATTTTAAATTAGGAGTAAATCCATTATTTAGAATTAATAAGAATGCTTATTTGTCCTGCCTTGCTCAATTTGTTTTCGGTTTAGATTCATATAAATCATATTCTAACACAGCTACTAATTTAGCAATAGGAGGGTATTTCTCTCAAGGAATTTATCGCATGCCTAAAAAAGGATTCTATATAGGGTTTGGAATATATGAATTCATTTCAAGTTCAAAGATATATCCTATTGATTTAGGACTAAAATTAGAAATGGGCTTTAGATTCTAATAATAATACCTTGTTGTTTGATTTAAAAATAACCAATTCTGATTCTATTTGTTTTATTTGCTTTGCAGAATAAATAATTTTCATTTACTTTGCAGAATAATTTAAATATCAAAGAATATGAAAAGGTTAATATTGATTATTGTAATTTCTTTTATATCCTTAAATCTTTTTGCAACAGCTCAAGAATCAGACTATTTAATATATAAAGGAGATACTCTTAAACTGCTTACTAATCCATTAGATAGTTATTTTCAAGCTCATAATGTAAAATTTGATGATTTCTTTTTATCTGAAGAATTTTCAATATCTTCTTCTCGATGGAGAGGATATATTGCATATTTTGAAATAAAAAACAATAAACTTTATGTAGTTGATATTTTGAAAGATTATAGTTTTATAGATTCAAAAGGCAATGATTATAGTGAAGACATAAGTGTTATGGATTCTGTATTCCCAAAACAAGATAAATATTTATTAAAAGAATATACTGGAGTATTAAGAATTCCTATAGGTAAAATGAAGAATTATGTACATATGGGCTACTCTTCTGGATATGAAGGTTACAACTTTATTGAGATTGAAAAAGGGGAGGTATTGGCGGAGAAATTCCTTACTGATGAAGAATATAAATTAATGAAAGAAGCTCAATATAGAGAATATATTAAAACAGATGAATTTAAGAACGAAGTAACTAAATTAATGAAAGAATCAAAGGAAGAAAAGCCTAACATTGATTTTTATATTGAATTCTTATATATGTTTTTTGAGCCAAAGATAGGTGTACGTGAAGCACAATTAGATTTTGGTGGACTTTCAGAATAAATTAAATACAAAAGAATATGAAAAAGTTATTACTTACAATTTTTTTAATGACAGCATCAATATGCAGTTTCTCTCAGGAATTTAATCTTCCAGACTATCAAATCCAATCTCCAAAGGATTGTGATAAGTATAATAACGATGTATTAAAAGCAATTGATTGGCTTATGAGTACACCACCCAATAAGGAATTAAAAAAACAACAAAAGACCAAAGAATTTCTAATTCAATGGATGACAGAAACAAAAGCAGTGTCGATATATCTTGATACCGATATTGTGAATTTCTTCGAAAAAAATGAAGACCTATTGATAATCTTTATGTGTGGAAGCACAAAATACGCTTTAGAAAACAATGTAAAAAGCGATAAATTAGAGATGAGCATTGCAGGGATAGAATTATGTATCGACTACTATAATAAGAATATAAATCTATTGAAAAAGGATAAAAACCTTGAGAAGTATATCAAAATGAAAAATAACGGAACTCTAAGAGGTCATTTAGAGAAGGTGATAAAATAAAACACACTATCTAATTATTAAATCTAATCTTTTCAATAGGTTAAAAGCACTTATTCTTTAGGGAGAGTTAACTTATTCTTTAGGGTAGAAGGACTTAGTTTTAGTGATTTAAGAATGGGGTTCTTGAGGCTCAAGAATGCCACTCTTGACGCTTAAGAATGGGGTTCTTGAATCACTTCGATTTGATTAATCTACCCCAATAATCAAATCAATCAACCCTAAAGGTCAAATTAAACTAAGCCAGAAACAAAGACTTGCTACCTATTCCTTATCCTCTAATCCTTATAAATGGAATCCGTCTTATTATTCAACTCTCTATCATTTTGAGAGAATGCTAAAGTAGAAGCAAATGCGAATAATACTCCTAATACTATAAATTTCTTAATGCTTTTCATTTCAAATCAGTTCCTTTAGGTAATTACATATCGGCAAATTTACAATTTATTCTTTAATAAAGGAGGATAAGATATTGAATGTCGTTAAAGTCCTAACTTTGGATATTGGTAATAGAGGATAATTTATACTGACATCAAGTTTCGTTGAATTATCTCTTGATAAAAATGAATTCTTTCTTGATTTCAAAGTTTTCTTTCTTGATTTCAATGTTGCTATGGTAGCTATGATAACAGTGTTATGGTAGCTACCATAAGGGTCGTAGGGTAGCTACCATAGTTGTGTTGTGGTAGCTACCATAATGTAGTTTTTGAAATTATGGTGATTTTGATAGGAAATAATGGATTCATTTCCTTGTATTTGCAAAGATACACAAAATAATTGAAATGTGTATAAAAATCACTGTTTTTTTGAGCTTATTTCTCTTTCTCCGCTTGGAAGAATTCTTCTTTGAAATTTGTCAGAAAGATTTTTTGCTTTGCTCTTGTTACTGCTGTATATAGCCAACGGAGATATTCTATATTATGCATTTCTTCGGTGTAATAGCCTTGGTCAAGGAAGACTGTATTCCACTGACCACCTTGTGCTTTATGGCAGGTTAGGCAATAGGCAAATTTGATTTGAAGAGCATTATAGTAAATATCTTCTTTGATTGCCTTATTCCTTTCTTTCTTGGTTTTTATATGGGCATAGTCTTGGTAAACAAGTTTATAAAGCTCGTTATTTTCCTCTTTGGTAAGGGATGCGGAAGGAGAAGAAAGGGTGTTTAGCATTACTGTTAGCTCAATCTCTGGATGGTCATTATAATCCACTAAGTTTACAATTATATCTGCAAATCTATATCCATGTGCTTCGTGATAACGGATAATCTTCTTAATTCTAAGTATATCTCCATTAGCAATAAACCCAGCTGGAGAGGATTCCTCAAGCCAGAAATAATTATTCTTTACACACATTATATAATCGCCAGAATCTATCTCATTTTCCCTATCCAAAATCCTATAACGAATCTGGTTATTAAAGAGATTAGCATATTTATTCGTTCTGCAAACCATTACAACCTCATCAATCCCATGCTTAGAGTACTCATTTCTTAGGTTATACTCCAATTCTGCGAAATCTAAACGAGAGAAATCCTCATCAATATTTGCTTTTAGATAAGGGTAGCGAAGCCTTTGTTTGGAAATAGAATACCTTAGATTAGAGGCATTAATAAGTATTGAAGAGTTTAGGGCTTGACGCACCACCTCGTTAAGTTCGTAACCAAAGGTTTGAAATCCAAATTTAGAATAAAGGTAATTGCCATCAAGAGCTGGGGAAATATCCGAGCCAACTGGAGGAAGCTGTGCCGTATCTCCAACAAATATTAGCTTACAATTCTCTCCTTGCTCAATAAAATAAATAAGGTCTTCTAATAAGTTTCTATGCGAAAATATCTCTCCATCACTCGAAACATCCGAAACCATAGAAGCCTCATCGACAATAAAGACAGTATTCTTAAACTTATTTTCCCTAAGAATAAATTTCTGATTTCCGTCCTCATCCTTAACACAAATATATATGTATCTATGACATGTGTTGGCTCTTTTCCCAGAATAGGAGCTAAGAACCTTAGCAGCTCTACCCGTTGGGGCAAGCAATACTGTACGAATACGATAAATGGAAAGAGTATTAACCAAAGAAGCAATTAATGTGGTCTTACCAGTTCCAGCATAGCCTCTTAATACAAAGCCAAGCACTTCTTTTTGTTTGAAAATAAAATTATCCAAAAGACTTATTGCCTCCTCTTGGTTGCTTGTGGGGGTAAATTTTAATGTGGTTAGGAAATCATCTCTAAAGCTCATGATGAATACTATCTCTCATTCTTAATCAGTCTCTTCTTTAAGCCTGGAGTAGTATAGGTTTGGAGTTTCCCATCCTCAGAAGAATAGATAAAGTGCGCTTCGTATTCAGGATATTTTTTAAGCCAAACCAAACTTGAGTCCATACCCATTACCATAAAAGCTGTTGCAATTGCATCAGCGCTTGTTGCGTCTTTGGACAGAACAGAAGCAGACAAAAGAGAGTGAGTAACGCTTTTACCAGTTTTAGGATTAATAGTATGGGAATATTTCTTTCCGTTTTCTATATAAAACTTCCTATAATTGCCCGAGGTTACTATCGACTCATCCTCTATTTCTAAATAATAGTCAAACTCCCTTTCCATAGAATTATCTTCATTAGGAGTTTCAATAGCACATGTCCATTTCTTTCCGTTAGGTTTCGTTCCCTTTGCTCTTACCTCTCCTCCAATATCCACTATAAAAGAATTTATACCTTTGGAAACTAAAAACTCAGAAACCTTATCAGTAGTATATCCTTGAGCTATTGCATTAAAATCTATTTTTTGGTTTGGGATATTCTTAATCAGGCTATCTTCTCTAATTTCAAGAGCTTTGTAATTGACTAATAATAAAAGAGAATCGATAATTTTATCATTAAGTTTAGTTTTTTCTTTAGAAGCAAACCCGTATGCCTCAACCAATCCTCCTACACTAATATCAAAAGCTCCATTTGTCATTTGGCTAAAACGTTGTGAGAGGATAAAATTCTCAATAAAAATACTGTCTAATTTGGTATTGATATTATTGTTTACCTTATTTATAATACTATTGTCTTGCCAAAGGGAAATACTATTATCTATTGCCGAAAATATACTGTCTATTCCTTTTTTAATCTCTTGTTCATTATTCTCAGAGGAGAAATAAGAGATATTATAATAAGAACCTTGCACCATTCCCTCAAGCTTTACTTGCTTAGGCGTTTTGGTATTGCAAGAAGCAAGAAAAAGTAGAATTAGAATATAAGAAAAGGCATTACGTAGCATAAGATATAATATTAGATAAGATGATTAGTTTATTGATTTGAAATAAGGTAGAGCCTTATTCAAATCATCATCAATCTTAAGATAAATTTGATAGAAATACTTATCTTCATAAAGGTTTTGAGCAAGATATGCCTTAATCACAAGCTTAATCTCTTTCAAATCCTTATTAATAGAGTTATCCTTCTTTACTCCATTAGAGCTTGCATAGGCCACTAATTCATTGATTAGCTTATCTCCTACCTCAAATTTATTTATAAACTCTTCTCCAGAAGAGTATTTCTTAAATTCCAATCTATGTTTGTCAGCATAATCGAAGCAGAACTTAAATAATAAACCCTTTCTTAGCAATTGGGAATAATAATTACCCATCTTACTTTCAGTATAAGGTAGCTCAACGTCAGGCTCTATTCCTCCACCACCATAAACCACTCTTCCTTTCTTGGTAGTGTATTTTAAAGAATCAAGATGTGGGATAGTATCCTTCTCTCCGTTTGCCATATGGGAATATCTTGAAACAAAGTCTTCAAAATACTTATCTGGGTCTCCAGAAATATAAGGTCTTTGAATACTTCTACCCGAAGGAGTATGGTATCTTGAGACTGTTAGTCTAACTGCAGAGCCATCAGGAAGGAATTTCTGTTCTTGAACCAAACCTTTTCCAAATGTTCTTCTTCCAATTATCAATCCCCTATCGTTATCCTGAATTGCTCCGGATAGGATTTCAGAAGCTGAGGCAGAAAACTCATCTATTAGAACTATTATTTTACCTTTTTCAAAGAGACCTCCAGAGGTAGCAAATAAATCTTCTCTTCCTCTCTTTCTCCCTTGAGTATAGACTATTAAATCTCCCGATTCAATAAATTCATCTGTTACCTTATATGCTTGGTCGAGATATCCTCCCCCGTTTCCTCTAAGGTCGAAGACAAGGTTTTTCATTCCCTTAGCCTTAAGATTTCTAAGAGCTTGATTAACCTCCTTTGCAGTTGTTTGAGAGAATTGTGAGAGTTTGATATATCCAGTTTTAGAGTCAATCATTCCAAAATAATCCACACTGAATGTAGGTATAGCATCTCTTGTAATATTAAATGAAATCAAATCCTTAACTCCCGAGCGTTTAATCCCAAGCTTAACCTTAGAACCTTTTTTACCCTTAAGCAAAGACATTACATTCTCATTTTTAATTCCATTTCCTGCATAATTACTATCATCTACCATAACTATTCTATCCCCTGCCATTACCCCAGCCTTTGAAGAAGGACCAGAGGCAATAGGTTGAACAACAACAATGGTATCATCTATAATACGAAATTGGATTCCAATCCCATCAAAACTTCCACTAAGTGTTTCTTGTTCCTTACGATTTTCTGAGGATGTAAGGTAGTTGGAGTGAGGGTCTAATTGCTGAAGGAAATTAGCTATAGCCTTATCAGCAAGAGAGTCTATATCTACCTTATCCACATAATCGTTATTAATATAATCCAACACATAATTGAATTTATCAGATACACTAATACGATTAATCTTAACCCCAAAACTATCAGAGCCTGGCTTAAGTGTATAACCAATAAGAGCTCCTATAATTAGGGATATGGCAATTATTAATGGAAGTCTTGACTTTTTATTCATTAATCGTGCTTTTCAGGTTTCATTTGAGGGAAGAATAATACATCTTGAATTGAGCTGCATCCTGTCATAAACATTGTAAGACGGTCTATTCCTATTCCCATTCCAGAGGTTGGTGGCATACCATATTCCAAAGCTCTTACAAAGTCATAGTCAATAAACATTGCCTCGTCATCTCCTCTTTCTTGAAGTTTAAGCTGTTGTTGGAAGCGGTCTAATTGGTCAATTGGGTCGTTAAGTTCTGAGTATGCATTTGCTAATTCCTTTCCATTTACAAATAACTCAAATCTTTCTGTAAGCTCTGGATTATCTCTATGTTCCTTTGTTAGTGGAGACATCTCCTTTGGATAGTCATAAATAAAGGTTGGTTGGATATAGTGGTGCTCACATTTTTCTCCAAATATCTCATCAATTAGCTTTCCCTTGCCCATGGTTGAATCTACCTCGATATTCATTTTCTTACAAGCAGAGAATAATTCCTCCTCGCTCATTTTTGTAATATCGTAACCAGTATGTTCAAGAATTGCTTCGCTCATTCTTACTCTCTTATAAGGTCGAGAAAAGTTTATTTCATTTTCTCCTATTTTAAACTTAGTATTAGGGTTTATTGCAAGAGCTACTCTCTCAATCATTTCCTCAGTCATATCCATCATCCAGAAATAATCCTTATAGGCTACATAAACCTCCATAGCTGTGAACTCAGGATTATGTGTTCTATCCATTCCCTCGTTACGGAAATTCTTAGAAAACTCATATACTCCATCAAAGCCTCCAACAATAAGACGTTTTAGGTAAAGTTCATTTGCAATTCTAAGATAAAGAGGAATATCTAAGGTATTATGATGTGTAATAAATGGTCTTGCCGCAGCTCCTCCTGGGATTGGTTGCAATACTGGAGTTTCAACTTCCAAATATCCTCTTTCATTAAAGAAATCACGAATAGTATTAATTATCTTTGTTCTCTTAATAAATACTTCCTTAACCTCAGGGTTAACTATTAAATCTAAGTATCTTTGGCGGTATCTTTGTTCTGGATTGGTAAATGCATCGTAAATAACTCCATCCTTTTCCTTAACTACTGGCAAAGGTCGAATGCTCTTTGAAAGGACTGTAAGTTCTTTTACATGGATTGAGATTTCCCCCATTTTGGTAATAAAGACAAAACCCTTAACTCCGATAATATCACCAATATCTAATAGTTTTTTAAATACTGTATTATACATGGTCTTGTCCTCTTCTGGACAAATATCATCTCTCTTTATATAGAGTTGAATCTTTCCAACTGAATCCTGAATAACTGCAAAAGCTGCAGCTCCCATAATTCTTCGAGACATTATCCTTCCTGCTATACTTATCTCTTGATAAAGTGTTTCATCCTTTGGGTAATTCTCAAGAATCTCACTGCTATTCACATTAACCTCAAAAAGGTTTGCGGGATATGGATTTATCCCTAATTCTCTCATCTGCTCTAAGGATTGACGACGAAATAATTCCTGTTCGCTAAGTTCTAAGCTCATTTATTATATTATTTTTTATTCTAATACTAACTAATACAAGAGTGCAAAAATAGCAAATTATTTCAAATCTGGAAAATCAAATGAGAATTAGCTAATTAGAACGGTTTTGTATTAGTTTTCCTGACTCTAAGGTGTAATATAGTTTATTCCCTTTTAATATTTCTTCGTCATGCTGGCCAGGATTTATTACAATTAAAGGAGTTTCAAAGGATATATAAGTTTTCTGTGTTGTTTCTAAAATTGTAATATGCTTCAATATACTACAATAATCCATCTTCTCTTTTTCGTTTAGCATATAGGCTGCTATACATATTTGACCAATATGTTTAAAACTTCCTTTTTCAATTAAAAACAATTCTGCACCATGACTATACTCCTTGTAATTATTAATAATCAAATATGCTCTATTGCTTTTCGAATTAGTAAATACCTCAAAGTCCAATACTGCATCTTGGATTAATGAATTATAAGTATAGTTTCCTTTACCAGAAAAATTTATTTTTGGAGTTCTTGCCTCTGAATTTATTCCCATCTTAGCAATAAACTCATCCTTATTTATCTTGAAACTAATCTCATTATTATTCTTTTTCTTTTCTATTTTATAAAAAGACTGGGAATAAGTATTTGAGATTAGACCTAAAAAGAAGAAGAGAAATAGGAGCCTAAAGATTATTGATTTAGTAGTTATTGTTTTCATATTCTAATTTATTTTGATTTCATTTCCTTCCTTGTCGTAGAATTTTACTCCCGATTCCCTTGCTTTAATTATAGAGCCATCCTCTGAATACTCTTCAAATCCATCCTTTTGACCCTCTTGTGTAAAGTATTCCCAAATGCCAACCTTATTATCATTTTTATATTTGCCCTTTACCTGAGTCTTCCCATCTTCATAGTTAAGGAAAAACACACTGTCCTGCATTCCTTGTCTGAAAAAATTATAGGAAGTAATATTCCCATTCTCATAAAAGGACTTAACCTCTCCATCCAAGGCTCCATCCTTAAAATTTCTTTCCTCAAATAGTTTATAGGATTGATAAAATCGAAATTCCTTAATAATATCTCCTTTTTGTATTCTAATCATTGCAATATATCCATCAGGATAATATGCTGTTTCTAAAACTTTATCCTTCTTGGATACTATAACCTCCTTCTTTGGAGAATACATTTCTATGCTCTGAGAGTCTTCTTTATACTCAATTTTCAAAGATAATACCCCATTTTCATAATAGTATTTCCATGCACCCTGCCTTAAATTGTTTTTATACTTTCCCTCATATCTTAGAGTGCCATTTTCATAATACATTTTTTCTCCTACTCTTTTCTTTATTCCATCTTCATTTTTTATGAAATAAATCAATTTTGGTTTCTGTGAATCGTAGTATTCTACAATTTCCTTAGTATTTTTACTACATGAAGTAAATAATGCACTTATTAGAATAATTGATAATGCTCTTGTAATTAATGCTTTTGCAGTTTTTGAACTCATATTTAATATTTTTTGGAATGAAATCTGCGGCAAATTTAAGAATAAAATCATATATTTGCAGCGTAATTGTAAACCAAATAAAAAATAAAAAGTCATGGCTTATAAAATTAGCGAAGATTGTGTTGCTTGCGGCACTTGTATTGACGAATGTCCAGTAGGAGCTATCTCTGAAGGAGATATCTATAAAATTGACCCATCAGCTTGTACTGATTGTGGTGCTTGTGCAGACGTATGTCCTGTAGAGGCTATTCATCCTGAATAATCTGGATTAAATCGAAGTAAAAAGCCCCAGTTGAATACAATTCTTCGGGGCTTTTTTCGTTTTATACATTTACTGATAGGAATTTAACACTAAAAGCATATTATGGATTATAAAGAACTCGGAAAAAAAATTCAAGAGAAAACAATATTGAATAATATAGTAAATGAAAATACTACTCAGGCATTCTCGATGTTTAAGGAAACTGCTAAATCTATTTCAAAGGATTTGGAAAAGGAATTTCCAGATATCAACACAGGCTTTACTGATAAGGGAGAATTTGAGTTTGAAATAAGATTTGGAACAGATGTTTTGGTCTTTCTAATGCATTCTAATGTATTTGAGTTTTCGAGAATGCATGATGTAATGCAGCTGCCTTATGTTAAGCAAGACAAGAAACGCTCCTATTGTGGAATGATTAGTATTTATAATTTCCTTGCTGATTCATTCGATTATAATAGGATAATGGACTATGGTTATCTTATTGCAAGAATATTTGTGAATAACGAAAATCACTACTTTATAGAAGGCAAAAGAGAGGTTGGAGCCCTTTATACAAGCTTTAGCCACACTATAGTGGATAATGATTCGGTAAGGGATATAATTATGTCTTCTATGGATTACACTAACAGTTTTGATTTGCTGACTCCGCCTTTTGATGAGGTTAAAATAATTTCTGTGGATGAAATAAACTCTAAATTCAATGCAAAGCGTCAAATTACTGCAAAAAGATTAGGGTTTGAATTTAAGCAAGATAAAGATTAATAAGCAAGATTTCTTGATTTTTTTTCATCAAAAGTTTGGTAGTAATAAAAAAGATTGTAATTTTGCACCCACAAATCCTATGCCCCGTTCGTCTAGTTGGCCTAGGACGCAAGATTTTCATTCTTGAAATCAGGGGTTCGAATCCCCTACGGGGTACTAAAAAAGATTAATAAAGATTATGGCAAATCATAAGAGTGCAATTAAGAGAATTCGTTCAAACGAAAGAAAGAGAATAGCTAACCGTTACTACGCAAAAACTATGCGTAACGCTTTAAGAGATTTTCGTGCTACAGAAGATATGGCTGTGGCTCAAGAAAAACTACCTTCGCTTATCTCTTCAATTGATAAATTAGCTAAGAGAAACGTTATTCACAAGAATAAGGCAGCTAATTTGAAATCAAAATGTATGAAAAAGATTGCAGTTCTTTAGTAATTAATCTAAAGTATTGAAAGCCCTGCCTGAATAGGTTGGGCTTTTTTTGTACATATAATTATCAAATTTATGATTAAGTACGTTGATACACATTCTCATCTTTACTCCGATGAGTTTAATGAAGATATCTTCTTAGCCATTCAAAGAGCTAAGGAAAATGGGTTAATAAAAATTCTATTGCCTAATATCGACTCTTCTTCAATTGAGCCAATGTTCTCTCTTTGCCAAAAGGATGATATTTTCCATCCTATGATGGGGCTTCACCCTACCTCTATTGACCAAAACTATAAAGAAGAACTTAAGAAAATTCAAGCCCATATTGATGATAAATCTATAATTGGAATTGGGGAGATAGGTATAGATCTTTATTGGGATACAACATTTATTAAAGAACAAATCGAGGCATTCGAGATACAAATTATTTGGGCTTTGGAGAGAGATCTGCCTATAATTATCCATAATAGGAAAAGCTTCGACGAGGTATTTTCCTCTTTAATCAAGATAAAAAAGGAGAGAAAAATCAATAAATTCAAGGGGATATTCCATAGCTTTTCAGGAGATGTAAATCAAGGAAGAAAGGTAGTTGAATTAGGATTTAAGCTTGGAATAGGAGGGGTTGTAACCTTTAAAAATGCTAAGATAGCAGAAATAATTAAGGATTTTGACCTAAGAGATATTGTCCTTGAGACCGATTCTCCTTATCTAAGCCCAGTACCATATAGAGGCAAGAGGAACGAAAGCTCATATATACCTTTAATAGCTGAAAAGATTGCAGAGGTTAAGGAAACAAGCCTTGAAGAGGTTGGAAGAATAACTACAGAGAATGTATTTGAAGTTTTTTCTTTATATTTGCAACCTAAATCTTGAGAATTAAAATACAAAATATATTATGAGAATTAAAGGGTTAATCTTAATAGGGCTATCATTATTTATGATGTCTTGCACAAAGCATGCAAAATTAGTATTGGAAATGCCTGAAATCCAAAAAGGAGACATTACTATTATCTACGATAAGCCTAACGAAATGAATAGACAATTTTCGAATGCTATCTATGCCTCGAGCTTCGAGAACGGAAAGATTGAAATAGAGTTTGACAGTATTGAATTTGATAAGGATATCTTGGAATGTGCTATGATAATTAGGAGCAGCGAGATAAGCAAGCAGGTAAATATCCCCCTCCCATTAGAAAAGGGAAAGAAAATCGAGGTTAAAGTCTCTAACTTAAAGGATTTTGACAAGGGAGGAATATTGAAGGCAAGCTATAGCGGAACAAAGCATGCAGAGGATTTCAATACATTTTGGGATAAGATTCAAAAGCTAATTGTTGACGAGGTAAATGCAGATAACTCTAATATAAAAGATATATACACCAAATTTGTTGGAGTTTACTCACAGTATATTAACTCTTATCCAGAGTCAGGTTTTCCTTATATGCTAATGTTACAACAAATCTCTTCACTTCAGTACGATGAGAATAACCCACTAATTGCTTATAGTAATAAGATATGTGTAGATATTAATAAAAACCCTTGGAAAGAGATATATTGCAGATTGATTGGAGAGAAGATGTTAGCCAGAGAGAACTCCAAGCAATTAGTATTTACAGCCCAAGATATTAATGGAAAAACCTTCACAGAAAGAGACGTAAAAGGCTCGTTATTGCTTGTAGACTTTTGGGCATCATGGTGCAAGCCTTGCATTGAGGAAATACCTCATTTAAAATCTATTTATAATCAATATAAGTCAAAAGGTTTTAATATAGTAGGAATATCAATAGATCAAAAACCAGAGGATTGGAAGAAGTTTATTAGTTCAAATCCTTTGCCATGGCTTACTTTAATAGGGGATGGAAATATTATTACAAAACGTTACGATTTCCAATATATCCCTTATAACCTCCTTGTTGATGATAAAGGCAATGTAATAGGAAGAAACCTCCATGGAGGAGAGCTTGACAAATTTATAGAGGATTATTATTCAAAATAAGAGATGAAACTCATCAATAAAAATAAGTCCAATCCAATGCGAAGAAAGCATAAGATTGGGCTTGTTTTGTTTTATGGGATAATCATAGGGCTTGGAATAGGAGTGTATTTCTCCACTCGTTCCTATATTCAAACCTCTAATAAAATTAATAATACGAGGATAGAGGAGAAAGAGGAAACAAAACCTTTAACTAAACGAAATAATAGGGATTACAAAAGAAACTATAAGAAGGACTATCAAAGAGATTATAAAGAAAAGACTTGGGAGAGGAATCCAAACAAAGATTACGAAAAACCAATATATAAGAAAGAAAGTATAATTATTGATATAAATCATGCAGATAGTTTGGACTTCCAAGCCCTCAGAGGAATAGGACCAGTATTATCGAAAAGGATAATTAAATATAGGAACTTACTTGGAGGATTTGTAGATATAAATCAAATCCAAGAAGTATATGGAATAAGCGATAGTCTATTCAACACAATCAAACCCCTGCTTCGACTGGACACAGTAAACATTAAACAGATAAACATTAACCAATGCGATATAAAAGAGCTAAACTCCCACCCCTATTTAGACTTTTATCAAAGCAAAGCAATAATAAAATACCGACAAGATAAAACCCATATCGACTCCATCCAAGAACTAAACCTAATCCAACTAATCGACCCCCAAACCCTAAACAAAATCAAGCCTTATATTAAACTCTAAAACGAAATCAAATTACAGAAAAATAGAATCAAATTACAGAAAACTAACTCTTGATTCTAAAAAAATGTAATTTGATTCTATTTTCGTAGAATCAAAAGCTATTTTTCTTAACAGAGATGTTAATTAAGAATAGATTAAGTCTTCTAAAATATGGCTTCGTCATTTACTTATTGCTTAATTTAGCCTCAATTTCTGCAATGCTCAGAATGGTTCCTTCAATCTTTACAGGGTAAAACTTTTCAAGGTCATATTCTGATACCTTATAAATTCATCTTTTTTTGTTGCTTTTGCCCCATATTTGTATTGCTAAATACGGAATATTCTTTATAAAAAACCAAATGAAATTATTAAATAAATTTATGTACTAAGTGAAACTTATCTTTGTGTTTTTCTTACTCTTGGACATTATTATTTATGTATAATTAGTGAAGAAAAGCCACTTGAAATAATGGTTTGTAGAAAAAATTTAAGGCAAAAGTTTTGTACTTTTGAAATTAGTTGTATCTTTGCACGACCGATTCCGAAGGGTATAAGGGAGAGATGGGTGAGTGGCTGAAACCAACAGTTTGCTAAACTGTCGTACCTTTACTGGTACCGGGGGTTCGAATCCCCCTTTCTCCGCCAGACGAGAACTTAAATAAAAGTTATCGTTTCTAAATAGGAATATTAAAATCGGGGTGTAGCGTAGTCCGGTCATCGCGCCAGTTTTGGGAACTGGAGGTCGCAGGTTCGAATCCTGCCACCCCGACTGGATAGGAAAAGGGCTGGTTGAGTAGCTCAGCTGGATAGAGCAACTGCCTTCTAAGCAGTAGGTCGTGGGTTCGAATCCCGCCTCAATCACTACCAAATTATTAAACCGCAAAAACTAATTTAACAAATAGTCTTTGCGGTTTTTTTATTGCTCAAAATTTCCTTATTCTTCGTAAATATATTGTGTTCCTCTTGGATTTTTTATCCTAAGGCTATCCATTCTTTCGTTGGATTCAAACCCATCTCCATAAGCTATGCCATTTACTCCAATTCTCATAACAGGTTTATTAGAATAAACTCTCTTTAAGCTTTTTTCCCAAATTAGCTCTTGACAATAGATAGTATCTTTCTTTACATAATCTATAATCATTATACTATCTCTTAAAAGCACTTGATTTGAGTTTTGGTAATTGATTGCATAGTCTGCTTCCAAATATGTATTTACTTTCTGCATATCATCATAAAACCATGCTCTAACACCTTTAGGGAAAACCATTCTTGCGCTATCACCGTCAAAATTATGAATAATATCGCTTTTCAATTCTACCTCAACATCTGCATCTACACTTCTAATGATATTAGCATTGATAATCGTCTGCATAGGATGAATATTCTTATCCTCTTTCTCTTTAATTTTATTATTGCAAGAGAATAAAGAAAAAGAGATTAGACCAAGTAATACAAGGCCTAATCTCTTTTTAGTTTTATTATGGAATTTCATTAACACTATCTAAGTCTTACCACTGTAGATTCATTTATCCAACATCCTACTGAAAAGCTTTGACCATTGGTAATTGAATAGAAGAATGCTCCTTCTTGTGTTGGCCATTGGCTTCTTGCTGCTGACATTATTCTTTCTGCTTGGTCAGCTATTTCAATGTCCAGACTCTTTGCTTTTGCTGCCTTATCGTATGCTACCCAAGCAGCTCCTCTAATTTTTCCATCATGAGAGGCACAGCTTGCAGCACTGCTTAAATACATTTGAGCTATTGCAACCAAACATTTTCCCTCTCTTTGTGGGTCTAATTTACTTGCCTCGTTAAATGCAGCTCTTGCAGCTGAATATTGATTTGCTTGCATTAGTGATAGTCCCATTAGATAGTAATTTTCTGCCTTTGAGAAATCATCATCTAACTGTTCTATTGCTTCTTTAAAATAGTCTGCCGATTCTTTGAATTTTTCTTTACCATATAACATCTTGCCCATCATAACAGCACTTTTTGCTGAAGGTTCTAATCTATGAAGGCTTTCAGTTGCTAAGAAAAACAACTCGCTTGATACACAACTCTTTCTTTCTAACGTTGTAGTAATTTTCTTTAACAAATCAATATCCTGTGGGTTTTTATCATATTTTGGTCTAAATATAGGTTCAATCTTGTCACAGGTTGCAAAAGGCTCTATTACTTGTTCTATCATTGCAATATAGGATTCAATCTTTTGTTGTGTCTTTTCATCTCCTGCAGTTTTTGCTAATCTAAGAGAATGTTCTAAAGCATCTGCTGCATAATCGTAAGAGTCAAATAAAAGTGACATTTGTTCTTCGCTTGCATTTATTGAATGAAGGTATTCAAAAGTTGCTTTTAGATAAAGAGGTTTGTATTGGTCGTCTAAATCTTTTCCACCTTTTTCAACAGCTTCTTTATAAAGATTATATACTCTCTCCTTTTCGTTTGGCAAAAAATCAGATATATCCTTAGCCTTTCTTGCAATATTATTTGCCTCATCTCCAAAAGCTGCTGCTCTCTTATCGTATAATGAAATTAATTCATCTATGTATTTTGACTGTTCAGCAGCATCAGAAGAGGCAACTATTAATTGCTTTAAAATTACTGCTCCTCTAATATATAAATTAATATGATATTGAGGACAATCCTTAATAGCTGCCTTCCAAGGCTTATAAGCATCCTTATAGTTCTTTTGTTGGTAGAACTCTTGGTACAAAGAGTTATTGATTAAACAGTTTACGCTATCCTCTGGAGTATTCCCATACTTCTGTGCAAAGGTATTTAAAGCAAAACTTGAAAGTGCTACAAACATTAGCACTGAAACAATTCTTTTCATCTTTCTATTTATTATTTTATTATTTATTTCCTTTATTGATACTTTCTTTTAAAGAACCAGTTATCTTTTGCTGAGAATGAAAGTCCAAATTTAATATAGTCTTCTCTAATTAATCCATTATCTCTTGAGCCTCTCTTTTGGTACTCTATACTGAAATTAATTAAGGTATTTGATTTTTTAATTGGTAATCCAAATCCAAGGCTTACCCCTATTTGATTTAATCTTGTGTCAAATATTTCTAACATTCCCGTATTATAACTAATCCCCGCTCTATAAACCATCTTCTCAAAATACGTGCCATAGGCATTAGGCCTCCATTGTGAGCCAATACTAACTCTATAATCATCAACTAAATTTTGATTAAATCTATCACTTTGGAATAAGAAATCAGACCAGCTTGTGTAGTTCCCATCCATTCCAATATAAAAATCACCCTCTCTTTCATAAGAAAGACCTAAACCAATTGATTGAGGATAGCTTATCTTCCCTTTAGAACTTGTTTCTAAAATAGAATCCTTTACATATTCTAATCCTGCAGAAGTTGTAAATGTGTAATAACTAAATATATTATCAGTACTTAACTTTAGAGGCATATTATAAACTAACCCAAAGCCTAATTTATCTCCATTATTTAATTTATGGTAGTATTGAGCCCCTAAATTAAAATTAAAGGAGTTGATATTGTAGTTTTCTTCTTTTCTTGAAGAATACATATAAAGAGAGTCAGGGAAGCTAAGTGTTGAGCTTTTATAATAATTACCGAATAAATATTCAAAATTAACTCCAAAAGAAAGATTAGAAATTGGAGAATAAGAAAGACCTAATAAAGCTTTACTTATCCCTCCGTCAGCTCCATATTCTTTCTTATGTGAACCTAACACTGTATCTGAAATAGTTTCAGAGCTTGTGTAATTTACATTAGACATTGGTAGTAACCCAAAAGCTAATTTAGTAGTTTTGTGAATAGGCAATCCAATAAGTATATGTGATATGCTTGAATTATTACCTCTTGACTTATTATCATTGGTAGAAAGGAAAACCAATTCTGAATAAAACCCTATATCGAATACAAGTGAATTTGTATCTATTGCTGAATAAGAGGCTGGATTCAGATAATTAACATGATTATTTGCTCTCATTGTATAACCTATGCCTCCCATTGAATTATTGATGGCATTATTATAAATATTAGTATTACCTATACCATATCTGGAATAAGGAGAGCTAACTGAATTTTGTGAATTAGCAATAATAGGGATAATCACCACTAAAATAACTAATAGAAACTGATAAATTCTATTTTGCATTTGATTCAAGTATTATATTTAATCCATAGAGAACAAGGTTCTCCTCAAGTAAAATTTCTTCTTTAATATTTTTATAAATAAAATCTCCATCTCCACCTGAAAGAATAATCTTCAAACCAGATACCTGAGATTTATAATAGTCGATAAAACCTTTAATTTCAAACAATGTTCCATGAATTACTCCTGAGAGAATTGATTCATGAGTGCTCTTTCCCAAGTAAGGAGAATTATCAACATGGGTTATTAACGGCAAATTAGCTGTGAAATTATTCAAAGCCCTAAATTTCATAAGAAATCCAGGAGAAATACCTCCTCCAAGATAAATATTATTCTTATCTATAAAATCGTAAGTAATGCAAGAACCTGCATCAATTACTAATATATTCTGATTAGGGAAAAGAGACTTTGCTCCAATTACTCCTGCAATTCTGTCCACTCCAAGACTATTGGGAGTTTCATATTTAATATTAATTCCAAAGCTAAGATTTGAATTCATCTCTATTAGCTTTGAGTTTTTGCTAATAAAATCAATAATTGGAGATAAACTCTCTCGACTAATCCCTACACATGAGATTATTGACATATTGACAGAGGGAAACCTTTGGAATAAATTCTTAAGTATATCTATGCTTATTTCTTTTTGAATATCTAAATAGATTAGATTTTCTGAAGAAAAAACAGCAAGCTTTGTTCTTGAATTACCTATATCAATAATTAATCTCACAATTATTCCTCTATTTGGATTTCAGTTTCTTTTTCGAAAAGATTAATATTCAATTTTACAGAAGAAAGTAATTCATCTATTGTTTTGTACTTAGAATAATACTCTCTATCCATCCAACAATCATCTATTTCCAAAGGATTATGATTTTGATCATAGGCTTGGTAAGTCTTTTTAATTAATTCAAAATCCTTATTATAGAAATACTCAGAATGTTCGAAGGCAAGCTCCGCACATTGAGAATAGAAAGTATTATATTCTCTTATAAACATTACTAAATTACCAATAGTATCGAAAAAGCTACCATAGGAAAAATCCCAAGCCTGATTTTCATTCATTACCATTTCCCTTACAAACATTGGTTTACTGGAATTAGGATGAAATACTAACTCATACTTTCTTTCAATATTCAAAGGATTAGGATTTTCGTCTCTATCTATAATTTCTTCTCTGCCTATTGGCTTTACAAAATAATAAATCAAACTATCCTTTTCCTTCAATATATTTATATAATCTAATAACCCTTGTGCAAAGCTAATTAAACCTTCATCATCTTTATTTTTTAATTCTATCTCCAACGATTCCTCGTCCTCTTCTCCTTTACTTAATTCATATTCGTCAATATAGAAATTTGAGTTGTCTAATGAATCGACTTGAGAATAGGAGTTTAAAGTAAGAAATAATGAAAGTAAAAACAGAACACTTAACTTTATCAATTTCATTTTTCTATTTATTAAAAACCCAATTAATCAATATCTTCAGAGAACATAGGATCCCATGGTGGAAGCATAATTGGATGTAAATTTAATATATCTAAAGTTTTTGCATCAAGGTATTTCCTGTCAACTACAAGTCTAAACATATATTCATTAAACCACTCATCGGTAATAATTAAATTCCCTTGCCATCCTGCATTTGCTCCCCAACTATTTTCCACTAACCATTTCTTAGGTTTATTGTCCTTATCCAAATCCACAGCACAAAGAGTCATTGCATGAGAAGAACCGCTTGCAAAAGTTTGGATTCTTTGAGTCTTATTCATAGAGAACTCTGTTCCCATCAATGAAGCATAATCGAAACTATTTATATCCAATAATCCCTTTTGTCTATTATAGAACTTACCAACATCGCAAGAGAAATACATCATTGAAGAATCTTTAATAGAAGCAATAGCAAAAGCTTTTATCTCATTTATTGGAAGATTTATATATCTCCAATTATATCCATCAATAACATGACGATCGTTCTCTATCTCATAAAGCTTATAATAAGGGCGAGTAGGATCATTCATTAACATAACATATTGCTTAGTTAAATCCTTGCCTATAAATGTTTGATAAAATGATTTAGGAGTGTATTTCCCTGTAGAGATTTCCTTTCCACTTGAGTTTCTTAGAGTGTAAGTAAATTCTTTAACTGGTTCTCCATAAGCAAAAACCAACATTCTATATATAGTAGAAAGCATTTCAACCTTTCTTGTTTCAATTTTCTTTGAATCAATTTCTCTAAGTTCAAGTGCAAATTCCTTAAGCTTTAGAGTAATCAAGTTTGAAATTGTCCTTGTATTCTCTGAATTATAAGTTTCATTCATTATATTTGATGGAACAAGACCATATTTCATTACAAGGTCGCTTACACCAGTAAACTGCCCTCCATCAGAAAGCACATTCTTCAATAACCATTCGTTATGTTTAGAATCCAATTCTTCTTCTCTATGTTTAATAACTAAAGAAAGGAATAGGTTTGATTTTTCTAATTGGTCGTAAAAGAAAAGATAATTATGAGAGAAATTGAAGTCTCCTAAATCGTATCTTGATATCATTTCTGCTCTTAGAACATTGAATCCAGTAAACATCCAACAACGTCCTGAGGATTTTTGGTCAGATATTCCCTTGGTCTTTACTCTATTTGAAAAATATGTATCGTAATTTGCTTCGTTTTCAAGGTTTATTGCAAGTTTATCAATAGGATTATTAGAAATTGCATTTCTCAATGCCTTTTGTTCAGAGGTAGCTTTATATCCTTTTTCGATTTTCTCAAGCATCTTTTGGCTTATCCCTTCGTTTTGGGCTTGAATCACTCCAAAAACTCCAATAATACTAATTATTGATACTATAATTCTCTTCATAATTTCTTTTCTTAATTATTTATTACTTCTTTTTTCGATTAATTATTTCTCCATTCTTTCAGAAATAGAGTTATCGTATTTGGCTTTATAGTCTTTAATATTACCAAAGTTTTCATCGTCAATAATAATCTCACCCTTTGTAGTTGTACCTATTGCACAACATTGGAAACCTGTTAGACTAATCATATCCATAAAAGCTTCTTCTTTCTCTGGGTCAATAGTAATTACTACCCTGCCTTGAGATTCTCCAAAAAGGAATGCATCTAAACGAATTTCACTATCTGTTAGAATATTAAAACCTAAGTTTCTTGGAGCTGCCGATTCAATAAGAGTAGTAAATAAACCTCCATCGCTAACGTCATGTGCTGAAGAAATAAGTCCTTCTAAGATTAATCCCCCAAGGGTATGATGAAGATTCGATTCCTCTTCTAAGTCAAAATAAGGTGGTGGAGATAATTTCACTCCTTTATAAGAATAAAGATATTCTGAAGAGTTTATATCATTTACTATATTACCTAATAGATATATTGTTTGACCAGGAGCTTTGAAATCTAAAGTAGTTTGAAGATGTTTCTCAACCACTCCAATCATCCCAATTACTGGAGTTGGGAATACTGCTTTAACTTTTCCATCCATAGATGCTTGATTGTAGAAACTAACATTTCCTCCTGTTACTGGAGTATTAAATTTCAAGCAAGCCTTGCTCATACCTTGGATAGCATTAACAAACTGCCAATATGTTTCAGGATTATATGGATTCCCAAAGTTTAAACAATTGGTAATTGCTAATGGCTCTCCACCAGAGCAAACAATATTTCTTGCAGCTTCAGAAACTGCTATCTGAGCTCCAATATTAGGATCTGCATATACATATCTTCCATTACAATCGGTAGTACAAGCAATAGCATTTGAAGTTCCTTTAATATTAACTATAGCTGCATCGCTTGGTTTATTAGTACTCATATTCTTAGTACCTACCATTGAATCGTATTGGTTATAAACCCAACGTTTTGAAGCAATATTTGGATGAGAGATAATAAATTGAGCTATCTTTTTGCACTCTTCCATGCTTGGCTCTTCAATATCATCTATATTAAATTTCTTTGTTTCTGCGTAATAAGCAGGTTCTTTATATTCTCTATCATATTGAGGTGCTCCCCCTCCAAGAACAAGGGTTGAGGCTGGAACATCAGCAACCAATTCCCCATGCCAATAGAAATTTAATCTATCCTCATTAGTAACCTCTCCAATTTGAGCACAATTCAAATCCCATTTATCAAATATTCTCTTAACTACATCTTCCTTGCCCTTTTCAACAACTACCAACATTCTCTCTTGGCTTTCCGATAATAGGATTTCCCATGGTTCTATATTCTTTTGTCTTAATGGCACCTTATCTAAGTAGATATTCATACCACTACTGCCCTTTTCGCTCATTTCAGAAGTAGAACAAATAATACCTGCAGCTCCCATATCCTGCATTCCAACAATAGCTCCACTCTTTCCTAATTCAAGTGATGCCTCTAATAATAGTTTTTCTTGGAATGGGTCTCCAACTTGAATAGAAGGAATATCATCTGCGGAGTTTTCCGTAATATCGGCTGAGGCAAAGCTTGAACCATGTATTCCATCCTTTCCTGTTGATGAACCTACTATATATACTGGGTTACCTTCACCCTTAGCTACTGCAGAGATTAAATCCTCTTTTTTCATTAAGCCAATACTCATAGCATTAACCAAAGGATTATTCTCATAACAAGGATCGAAGAATACTTCTCCACCAACAACTGGCACGCCAAAGGCATTTCCATAGTTACCTATTCCCTTGGTTACTCCCTTAAGCAACCATTGTGTATGAGGATTATCAATATCCCCAAAGCGTAGAGAATTTAATTGGGCAACAGGTCTTGCTCCCATTGTGAAAATATCTCTATTTATTCCCCCAACTCCAGTTGCAGCTCCTTGATAAGGCTCAACTGCTGAAGGGTGGTTATGCGATTCTATTTTAAATACACAGGCAATTCCTTCTCCTACATCGACCATACCAGCATTCTCTTCTCCTGCCTTTACCATCAATTGGTCTCCTTCTCTTGGAAGTTTCTTTATCCACTTAATTGAATTCTTATAAGAGGCATGTTCACTCCACATTACAGAATAAATGCTTAATTCTGTAAAGTTTGGCACTCTGTTTAAGATTTCACAAATCTTTTCAAACTCTTCAGGCAATAGACCTAATTCTTTAGCCGTCTCAACGGTAACTTTTTGATTACTCACCATAGCAAATATTATTTTTCAGACTGCAAAGTTAAGATTTTCACATTAAATTGACTAATTTATTCTTGCCTATTTTTCTTTATTAAGGAAAACATTGATATTTTTGCAATTCTTAGAATCTATGGAATATTATATTGTACTAAGGATTTAATAAGTAATATGCAATGAATTTTAGAACAGAAATCAAATTTGGAAAATCCCTAAAGCTATGGGATATTGAGGATAGGATAAGCTTGATTGGGTCTTGTTTTTCCGAAAACATTGGAAATAAATTATCTATTAATGGGTTTTTATGCGATATTAATCCGTTTGGGATATTATATAATCCAATTAGTATTGCCCAATGCTTAGATAGGGTTTCTAATTTAAAATTCTTAGAAAAAGAAGATTTATTATTCTCAAACGGATATTATAAGAGTTATTACCACCATGGGGATTTTCGTGCTAAAACAATGGAGGAATGTTTGGAAATGATAAATAAAAGAATAGAAATCTCTAATAGCTTCCTTCAAAATTCTAATTATTTAATCCTTACCCTTGGCTCAGCATGGATTTACAAACACAAGGGAACTAATAATATTGTAGGAAACTGTCATAAAATCCCAGGAAAGGAGTTTGAGAAAAGTATTTTAAGCCTTGAGGAGATAATTTCTTCTCTAAAGGATTCAATTAATCAGTTTTTCATGATTAATAGAACTGAAAACCCAAGGGTAATTCTTACAATTAGCCCAATAAGACATTGGAAAGATGGGTTTAGAGAAAATCAAATCAGCAAATCTCTTTTACATATTGGAGTAGATGAGATAATTAAAAGCGATAATAGGATAGAATATTTCCCTTCTTACGAATTAGTTATGGACGATTTAAGGGATTATAGATTTTATAAGGAAGATATGCTTCATCCCAACTCAATTGCTATTGATTATATATGGGAGAAATTCTCAAATACTTATTTCTCAGATAAAACTCTAAACATTGCAAAGCAATATACTAAGCTAAACAAGATGGAATCCCATTTAGCCTTTAATCCAGATAGCCCTGAGTACAAAAATCACTTAAGGAAAACAGAGGAATTAAGAAAAGAATTATACCAAATTAGGCTATCCTAATATAATTCCCCTCCTTATCTCTAAATTGTCCTAAAATAATAAATACAAGGTCGATTAAATACCAAATTCCTAAACCTCCAGCAGTGATTAATTGGAGAAAGCCGGTAAGATAATGACCATTATAGAATCTATGTACTCCAAAGACTCCCAAAAACACACAAAGCAAAAGAGTAATCAGCCATTGTGTATTGATGGTTACTTTTTCAGAAGGGTAGAATACAGGGTTTTGATTAATGGTTTGAGATGCACCACATTTAGGGCAAACCTCAGACCTCTTATCAATAATAGCACCGCAATTATGACAGTATTTTTCAAATTCGTGTTTCATAATTAATAATTTTATTCTGCAAATTTACAAGATATTCTTACAAAAACAATGCCAAAGGCTAATGTTTAGGAATTTAAATCAAGAGTCTTGGAAATTAAACTTGACTTTATTGAATTTTTCCTTGATATAAATCCGAAACAATGCCATTGTTTTGCCCAAACAATGCGGTTGTTTCACTAAAACAATGCGGTTGTTTTGCCGAAACAATGGCATTGTTTTAGTTTTTTTCTTGATTTAATTTTGATTTTACTTGATTTTAGTGTATTAAATAAGGAATAAAACCCAGAGAAAAACAAATTGATAATATAGTTGTTTTGTAATTTGAGAAAAAGCTCTATTTTTGTGGAGCGAAATAAACATTAAAAAATAAAATATTATGGCATTAGAAATCACAGACGCTAATTTTGAGAGCGAAGTTTTGAAAGCAGATAAACTTGTTGTATTAGACTTTTGGGCAGAATGGTGCGGACCATGCAGACAAATCACTCCAATTATTGAAGAATTGCATAATGAATACCAAGATAAGGCTAAGGTTGGGAAAGTTGATGTTGACGGGAATACAGAAATCACTTCAAAATTCTCTATTCGCAATATCCCTACTGTTTTATTTATCAAAAACGGGGAATTGGTTGATAAATTGGTAGGAGCTCAACCTAAAGCAAAATTTGTTGAACTTATGAATAAACATATTTAAAAGAAAAAGAATATTGACAGAAAGCTTAGAGAATATTCAAGGCTACCCTTATTTAGAACTTATAGCGAATCAAGTTGTAGAAGGGTTTATTACTGGCTTACATAAGAGCCCATTTCATGGATTCTCTGTCGAATTTGCAGAACATAGGCTTTATAATTCTGGAGAATCGGTTAGGAATGTGGATTGGAAGCTATATGCTAAGAGTGAAAAGCTTTTTGTAAAGAAATTTGAGGAAGAAACGAATTTAAGGTGCTTAATCGTCTTGGATCATTCTTCCTCTATGCTTTATCCTCAGAGAGAAAAGCCCAGCTTTCAGAATCCCAACAAATTGTTTTTCTCTATCTACGCCTCAGCTGTACTTACTCAAATGCTATATAAGCAAAGAGACGCCTTTGGGCTTGCATTATTGTCGGATAAGATTGATAATATCACAGATATAAGCTCAAGCTTCTCACATAAAAGGCATATTTTCTCTTCTCTTGAAAAAGAAATCCTTCAAAAGGATAGTCAAGAGAGAAAGACTACCAAGATAACCCCATTTTTACACGAGATAGCAGAAAGAATTCATAAGAGAAGCCTAATAATTATCTTTACAGATTTGTTTTCTTGGGAAGATGAAAACCATGACTTAATCCAAAGTCTTCAACATCTTAAACATTCCAAACACGAGGTTATACTCTTCCATGTAAATAGTCATTCAAAGGAAATAGATTTGGATTTTGAGAATAGGCAATATAGATTTATGGATATGGAAACAAGGGAAGAGATTAAACTTAACCCTGTTGAGATTCAGGATAACTACAGAAAAATTATAGAAGAAAAGATTAAGGAAATAAAGAATTCATGCGGACAAATGAAGATTGATTTTATTGATGCAGATATTAATAAGGGCTTTGACCAAATACTAATTCCTTATCTTATAAAAAGAATTAAAATGAGGTAAATTACTATTTAAAAACCGCCTTTAGAATAGGTTTTTTTATAATTCCTTGAAATATATGTAGTAAATCTCAGTTTTTATTAATACTTTTGCATATTATAATTTCAAGTAATCATTTGCCCACAAGCAAAGGATTAGATATTAAAATACAAAGAAGAATATTTACTAAATATCAGAATAAGAGATGAGAAAGACAAGATTTTTTACTTTAATTATTGGTTTATTAGTTTTAGCTACCTCATGTGGCAGCGTAAAAACTATGCAGAAGAATCATAATTCTGTGAGATACCAAATCTCTCCTAACCCACTTGAGGTCCATGGAGACCAAGTAGTAGTTACAATCAATGGAAATATTCCAGAGAAATACTTCCAAAAAGATGCAGTTGTGTATTTGCAACCTGTACTTACTTGGGAAACTGGTGAAGTAATACTTTCACCTATGAATCTTAAGGGAGTGAAAGTTGAGGGTAATGGAAAAGCAATAGATAAGAAGACAGGTGGTAGATTTGTTTATAAAGACACTGTTGCATATCGACTTGGAATGGAAAATGCTACCTTGACCCTTAATCCAATTGCTTATAAATCAAAAGCAGTTAATGAAGCAAACGCTACATGGGCAGAGGCTTTGGAAAATGAAAAGGCTCTTTACCTTGGAAACATTAAGCTTGGAACAGGAATTAACGCAACATCGAACAGAGTTGATATTAGAGGAGACCTTGGAATAGCACCACATAACTATGTAGCCTCAACAAGTCAGTTAATGTCTGCAAATATCTACTTTACAGTGAATCTTGCTAATTTGAATTGGAATAATCCTCAGAATATTAAGAACGATGCAAAACGCTCTGTTGACAATATGATTTCTTATATAGCTAATAATAATGTTCCTCGACAAATCTTTGTGAATGCTTGGGCTTCTCCTGAGGGTGAGGAAAGTTTTAATATTGGTCTTTCAAAGAAAAGAGCAGAAACTACTTATAATTTGGTTAATAAAATCCTTGATGATGCTTTAACTGAAAGAGCAAAGGTAGAGAATGTAAAGAAAACTGACCTAAGCAAGTATATCCAAGATGCAAAGAAAGATGTTGTAATTACAACAAATGCTAAGGGTGAGGACTGGGATAATTTTATCAGACTTGTTGAAGGAAGTTCATTAAAAGAAAAGAATACTGTAGTAAATGTAGTTAAATCACAACCTGATAAGATTCGTCGTGAACAGGAAATTAGAAATATGAGTGTTGTATTTAGCCAAATTGAAGAAGAAATTCTTCCAATACTTCGTCGTGGTGAGATAGCTTTCAATTTCTCTGGAGTTCAAAAGACTGACCAAGAGATTGCTAAGATGGCTACTTTAAGCCCAGATGATTTAACCTATGACGAATTGATGTATGCTGCATCTCTAACTCATAACTACGCTACTAAGTATAAGATTTACACTTCAGTTACTGAACGTTTTGGTTCTGAATGGGCAGGATGGAATAATGCTGGAGCAATAGGTATTACTCTTAACCAATTAGACGAGAGTAAGAGATTCTTAGAAGTTGCTGACAAACTATCTCCTGAGAACCCAGCTATTCAAAACAATTTAGCACTTCTTCATTTAGCATTCAAGGATGTTAAGACTGCAGATATGTATATGAAGAAAGCAGTTGAATTAGGTAGTGAACAAGCTATGGTTAACCAAGCTATTGTTGAAATTAAGAAAGGCAACTACGAAGAGGCAGCAAAAATGCTTGACGGAAGAAAATGTATCTATAACCTTGCTTTATTACAATTACTAACTGGTAATACTGGAAATGCAATTCGCACCCTTGATTGTTGTATGGATCAAACTGCAGAGGTAAATTATCTTAGAGCTGTTTGTTATGCACGCTTGGACGATGTACCAGGATTAATAAAGAATCTTCGCGAGGCTTGTAAACAAGAACCAGAATACAAGTACAAAGCTAAAAACGATTTAGAGTTCCGCCGTTATATTTCTAATTTAGATTTCCAAAACATAGTAAACAACTAAGAAATAGTATAAATAAGAAAAGAAAAATGAAGAAAATAATTTATTCACTTTTTGCTCTTAGCCTAATTGTATTTGCGGGCTGTGGCAAAAAAGAAACAAAACAAGAAGAGAAAAGCGCAATGCAACAAAAAGTTGATGAATTTGCATTAGTTAGCCTTAACTCTGACATAAGCCATTTAAGTGCTAATGAAAAAGAACTTATCAAAATCTTTTTCGAAATAGGACAAATCATGGACGATTTGTTTTGGAAACAAGCTTACGGAAACAAGGCTGATATCGATACAATAAAAGATGAGGCTACAAGAGAATTTGCAAAAATCAATTACGGTCCTTGGGAAAGATTAAACGATATGAAACCTTTTGTTCAAGGTTATGGAGAAAAGCCAAAAGGAGCTTGTTTCTATCCTGCTGATATGACAAAGGAAGAATATGACAACCTTAAAGACAAAAACAAAGACAATCTTTATACTGTAATTAGAAGAGATGAAAATGGTAAATTGGTTGTAAAATGGTATAGAGAAGAGTATAAGGAAGAACTTGCCAAGGTTGATGCTTTAATGGAAAAGGCAATTGCTTTAGCTGATGATGCAGGATTGAAGAAATACCTTACTGAAAGAAGAAAAGCTTTCCAAACTGACGATTATTTTGCTTCTGATATGGCTTGGATGGATATGAAGACAAGCAAATTAGACTTTGTTGTTGGACCAATTGAAAACTATGAAGATAGACTTTTTGGTTCTAAGGCTGCTTACGAATCTTTTATTCTTGTAAAGGATGAGAAATGGAGTAAGGACTTAGCTAAATTCACTTCTATGTTACCTGAACTTCAAAAGAACCTACCTTGTGATGAAAAGTTTAAGAAAGAAGTTCCTGGAACTGATTCAGATCTTAACGTATATGATGTTATTTTCTATGGTGGAGATTGTAATGCGGGAAGC
Source organism: Bacteroidota bacterium (assembly GCA_023415495.1). Lineage (GTDB taxonomy): Bacteria > Bacteroidota > Bacteroidia > Bacteroidales > P3 > UBA10566. Next base: position 241,424 of record JAEZKK010000011.1, on the reverse strand, counting down.
AAAACAATTGCTATTAACCTTCCTAACGACGAAAGAGTTCAACTTGCTAAAGGCGCAAGAAGACTTCAGTTAAAGAATGCAATGAAGGCTAAATTCGATAAGATATTAATGCCGATTGCTAAGGAAATAATGAGTGAAGAACAATTGGATAATGTTAAATTCGACGCTTTCTTCTCTAATGTTACCTTCCATGAGGTTGCTCACGGCTTAGGTATTAAAAACACTGTAAACGGTAAGGGTTCAGTTAGAAAAGCTTTGGAAAACCAATACTCTGCTTGGGAAGAAGCTAAGGCTGATATCCTTGGTTTATATATGGTTACTTCTCTTATCCAAAAGGGTGAGATTACTAATATTACAGAAAATGATGCTTATGCTACTTTTATTGCTGGTATTCTTCGTTCTGTTCGCTTTGGTGCAGCTTCTGCTCATGGAAAAGCAAATATGATGTGTTTTAATTATTTTGAAGACCAAAAAGCATTTACAAGAAACAGTAGTGGAAAATATGTAATTGACTTTGCAAAGGCTAAACAAGCTATGGAAAGCTGGGCAGCTTTAGTATTAAGAGTTGAAGGAGAAGGCGATTTGGATTTTGCTATAAAATACAATGAAAAGAATGGAGTAATTAGAAAAGCACTTCAAAAGGATTTAGATAAGGTAAATGGTGCAAATATTCCTAAGGATATTCGCTTTGAACAAGGTGCTAAAGTATTAGGTATTTAATACAGACCTCTTATTTTAGATTAATTTTTTTATAATGAAGATTTCAATTTTTGGCAGTGGCTCTTGGGCCACTGCTATTGTTAAGATAGCATGCGAAACTCATCAAGAAGTATATTGGTGGGTTAGAGAAAAGGAGATTGAAAGAGGAGTTAAGCATCATGGTCATAATCCTCTTTTCTTAAGCCAATGTGAATTGGATAAGAAGAAGATTTATATTGATACAGATATAAAGAATATAATTAGCAAATCGGATAACCTCTTATTTGTTATCCCTTCAGCCTTTCTTTCTCGTTCTCTTTCTACTCTTAGTAAGGAAGATTTTGTAGGCAAGAAAGTTCTCTCAGCAATAAAAGGTATTGTCCCTGAAACAAACCAAATTGTTGCTGATTACTTCTTAGACCAATTTGAAGTGGACATGGATAATCAAGCAGTGATTAGCGGTCCTTCTCATGCTGAGGAAATAGCCAAGGAAAGACTTACCTATCTTACAGTAGGTTCTACCAATAACCAGCTTGCTGAGTATTTTGCAAAAGTATTTGAATGTAGATATGTAAACACTGTAACCTCAAATGATATTAGAGGTATTGAATACGGTGGTATTCTAAAAAACATTTATGCATTGGCAGTAGGGATAGCAAAAGGAATTGGTAGAGGCGATAATTTTATTGCTGTATTAGTTTCTAATTCGGCTCAAGAGATGGGCAATTTCCTTGAAAAGGTTTCTCCTCAAGAGGAAAGAAATATTAATTATTTCGTTTATCTTGGCGATCTATTAGTTACTGCATATTCACAACATTCACGAAACAGAACATTTGGGCAAATGATAGGCTCAGGCTATTCTATTAATTCAGCACAATTAGAAATGAATATGGTAGCAGAGGGCTATTACGCAGCGAATTCAATTCACAAAGCAAATAAAATACATAAAGCAAACATCCCAATTGCAGAGGCAGTATATAGAATCCTCTACAAAGGAAGTTCCCCAAACAAGGAGTTAGACAAACTCGCAAAAACATTTATATAAAAACAAAAGGGAGCCATGAACTCCCTTTTGTTATTTCAATATACGTCTTTCATTCAAACATTTTATCTTCTTTCCAATTTGCAGGATTATTATTTATATATTCAACAATGCGCAAATAAGATATTTCATTTCTAATTATATGTTCGTAATAATTACGTTGCCATAATTTACCATCAAAAGCATCCCATCCCAATTGTTTAACCCCACGAATATATTCATTTGTAGTCATTGTCTTAAACCATTGTATTATCCCTCGTAGGGGCGAACCTATGTGTTCGCCATCTGATAAATTACCAGATTCATTTTGGTTTGGGCGAATGTTTTCGTTTGGGCGAATGTTTTCGTTTGGGCGAATGTTATTTGTTGGGCGAACACGCAGGTTCGCCCCTACGGTTAAACCAATATTTTCTACGATAAAATGAATATGATTTGGCATAATTACCATTTCATGACATTTTATATCATGGAATTTATTTTCCAACTCATTATACCATTTATCAATCATTATTCCTGCATCATTCAAAACCATCTTCGCCTCAACAATATCCCCAAACCTACAAACCCTATTCTGACAACAAATCGTAATAAAATACAATCCCTTTAAAGAATAATCATAACCTTTTAAACGAACACTACGACGATGATGAATATTTGGATTGAAAGACATGATTTTATTCTATTATATTTTTCGTTGTTTCTATTGTATAAAAAATATACTCCTTTTCCTTTTTATGCTTAAAATAGTAAATATACTCTATATCTCTATCACTAATCTCAAGTTTAATAATTTTACAGATAAATGTAGGAGGAGTGATATACAAAGTTTTTTTAACACATTCTTTTGGCTTAATCTTTTTTCTAAAATTATATACCAATGTTTCATTATTATAATGTATCGTGTCATCGAGAGAATATGATGTTTTGAATATTAAAGTATCTTTTTTTGAAGAAAAAATGTTTTCATATTCTACACTATTCACAAAGGGATTAAGTATATAACCTTCTTGTTGATTGTTTTTTAAAATAAGAGTAACAGAATCTATATTTTGAGATTGAATAAGTTGAGAGCTAAACAAGAGAATTAATATTAATATCTTTTTCATTACAATGTATTTATAATTTTGCTTGTATTTTCAATACTATACATATAAACCATAATAAATCCATATCTACATGGTAATAACTATTAAAACCAAGTATATCCCAATAATTTTAATATTTAGTTTTATGTTCATTGTTAATCCTCTAAACCTTTAAAAGTTCAAAGGTAAGGATTAATTTTTATTTAAAAGGGATTTCGGCGAAATTATATCAAGAAAGAATCTAACGGAATCAAATAAGAAAGTTTTTTTTTTGATTTAAAAGTATTCTTTTGGCGTTTCGTTCTCACTATGGTAGCTACCATAGGAGCATTATGGTAGCTACCACACGGGTGTTATGGTACCTACCACACGACCATTATGGTAGGTACCATAATGTAGTTTTGAAATTTATGGTGATTTTGACAGGAAATAACGAACTCATTCCCTTGCATTTGCAAAGATAAGTAAAATATTTGAATTAGAGATAAAAATCAAGTTTTTTTTGAGTCTTTTTCTCTTATTTTATAACCTTGTAAACCTTTCCTGGAAGACATCTTACTAAGCCTTCGAGTTCGAGACTTAGGAGTATTCCGGCTAATATGGGAAGGCTTTTTGAGCAATCTATTGATATCTCATCTACGCTGGCTTCTTTTTTCTCGTAAATATAATCATAGATTTGTCTTTCTGGTTTTGGGAGTTTGGAGATTAATAGGCTTATTTTCGAGGAGCGAGTTTCTTTAAATAGTTCTAATTGTGTGCCTGGTTCCCAATTCATTATTGTTGGGATATCGCTAAAGCGATGAAGGATATTGGCTCTTTGGGTTTGGATTAAGTAATTGCACCCTTCGCTATAAGTATCTTTCAATCTGCCTGGGACTGCAAAGACTTCTCTATTATATTGGTTAGCTAAGTCGGCAGTTAGCAAGGCTCCTCCTTTCTTAGCTGCTTCAACGCAAATCACTGCATCGCAAAGACCTGCAATTATTCTGTTTCGTTTTGGGAAATTCTGAGGAATAGGTCTTGTTTGAGTCATGTACTCAGTTATTAACCCTCCATTATTTAGCATAGATTGAGAAAGGTCGAAGTTTTGATTAGGGTAGATAATATCTAATCCATGTCCAAGGACTCCAAATGTCGGGATACCTTCTTCAAGGCTTTTTTGATGAGCAATTGAGTCTATACCATAGGCTAAGCCACTTACAACACCTACATTATAAACTCTTAGCTCTGAAATAATCTCACCAGTAACTTCTCTGCCGTACTCTGTTGAGTTCCTTGTCCCCACAACGGCAACCATCCTGTCCATATTCAAATCCATATTGCCTTGGTAAAAAAGACAGATAGGCAAATCGGGAATTTGAAGTAACTTATATGGGTAATCTTTATCCTTAAAGAAATAGAGTTTAATATTGTATTTCTCAATAAATTCAAGCTCTTTCTCGCATTTTGCGAACATTGTCTTATTGAGGATGTCATTTATTATCTTTTCTCTCTTTCCAAATACAGCTTCCAAAGCTTTTCTATTCTCAGAAAACAATGCCTCGGTGCTTGGGAATACCTCCATAATTGCCTTTGCAATAACTGGTCCTACTCCATTGATATTTGCAAACGCTAAATTATAAATATTTGACATCTATGAGGATTTTGGATTATTACTTATTTAGGATTTCTAATACTTTATCCACTATACTTTGGGAATCAATCTTGCAAAACTTATGCAACTCAGCAATATTCCCATGTTCTACGAATATATCATCTATTCCCATCACATGGATATTATTCTTATAACCTCTTTCGGCAGCATACTCCAATACGCTTGAACCAAATCCACCTATCTTAATTCCATCCTCAATGGTAATAATATTTCTATACTTTTCAAAACCACTATCCAAAAGAGAATAATCCATAGGCTTAAGGAATCTCATATTAAAATGTCCTACACCTATTCCTTGTTTCGATAATTCTTCTCTTGCCTTAATCACATTATTTCCAATTGTTCCAATAGATAGAATAAGAATATCTTCGCCATGAGAAACTACCTCTCCCTTACCAATTTCCAACTCTTCAAATGGTTTTTTCCAGTCAGAAATTACTCCTTTTCCTCTTGGGTAACGAATCATTATAGGGCTATCATTTCTCTTTTGAGCTGTATACATAATATTCCTAAGTTCAATCTCATTCAATGGAGCAAAAATCTGCATATTAGGAATCATCCTGAAATAGCTTAGGTCAAAAACTCCATGATGGGTTGCTCCGTCCTCCCCAACAATACCAGCCCTATCTAAGCAAAGTATTACAGGCAGCTTTTGCAAGGCTATATCGTGGATAACCTGGTCGAAAGCTCTTTGCATAAAGGATGAATAGATATTACAGAAAGGTATAAGTCCATTTGCGGCTAATCCTGATGAAAGAGTAACAGCATGAGGTTCTGCAATCCCCACATCGAAGGTTCTTTCTGGATATGCTTTATAAAGTTTATTCATAGAGCACCCTGAAAGCATTGCAGGTGTAACTCCCACTATTCTTGAATTTTCATCAGCAAGCTCAACAAGGGTTTCTCCAAACACATCCTGGAATTTTGCTGGACCTATATCATTACAAGATAGAGGAATCTCTCCAGTAAGAGGGTTAAACGTACCAGGTGCATGATAGGTCGTTGGGTTATTCTCAGCCGAGGATAATCCTTTTCCTTTCTTAGTTATTATATGAAGGATTTTTGGACCCTCAATCTTTTTTAAATCCTCAAGAGTCTTTAGTAGTGTTGGCAGGTCATTCCCATTCAATGGTCCAAAATACCTAATCTTAAGAGCTTCGAAGAAATTGCTTTTGCCAGAAAATAGAGTTTTAAGCATAAATAAACTCTTTCTAAAAGCTGATTTAGGTTTTCTATAAGTAGAGCTATTACCTCCTAAAACATTCCAAATCTTATTTTTTATTCTATTATAAGTTGCAGAGGTGGTAATCCTTGTAAGGTATTCGTGTAGTGCCCCTACATTCTTATCTATTGATATTCCATTATCGTTCAATACTACCAAAATATTATAGTCGGTAGCTCCAGCATGGTTCAAAGCCTCAAACACCATTCCTCCAGTCATTGAGCCATCGCCTATTACTGCTATATGATGGTTTTTCTTTCCGTCCTTAAGCTTGTCGGCAATTGCCATTCCAAGCACTGCTGATATAGAGGTAGAGGAGTGACCTGTTCCGAAACAATCGTACTTACTTTCTGAAAGTTTTGGGAAACCACTTATTCCTTTAAATTTTCTAATTGTTGAGAAACTATCTTTTCTTCCGGTGATAACCTTATGAGCATAGGCTTGATGACCTACATCCCAAACCAAAGAGTCCAAAGGCACATTATAAACATAGTGAAGTGCAACCGCAAGCTCTACTGTTCCCAGACTTGAAGCCAAATGACCAGGGTTTTCGCTTAATACATTTATTATATATTCTCTAATCTCCTTACATAGCTTAGGCAAGTCTTGTTTCGATACCTTTTTAATATCTTCAGGACTATTTATATTCTTTAATATATTTCCTTGATTATAATTCTGCATTACTTCTTATTAAAAACAAACCACAAATATACAACAAAAAAGCAATGAAGCGAAATTGAGATAAAAAAGTTTATTCTTGTACTTAGATTTCCTCTTTTGTCTTACTTGCTTTATATATTCTATAAGATGTAAATAATGTTGCCATAAGGATTAAGAAAAATGTTCCACGACCTATTGGTGCTGATACATTATCGGTCTGGCCGACTGTAGTATTATTGGAATGCTCTGTTGGAGGTTTTGGAGGTGGGCAATAGGAGTTTATACTTATAAGCAAAAAGGCAATAATTACTAATTTCTTCATATTAACGTTATTTTTCTATTGAATTGATTCTTATTAGTTATTACTCTAATAATATAAATTCCTTTCTCAGGAATGATTATCCAATTTGATTTTGTTTTCTTATTTACTACCTGACCCTTTGTATTAATTAATTCCAAAGAAAGTATCTCTTCATTAATGCCTCCATCTAAAAATACTTCTACCTTATCTCCATCTTTTTCTATTCTGATATTAGTTTTTTGACTTATTTCTTCGTTTGGAATTGAAGAGCTTTGCTTTTTGATTATTAGTTGATAGTTCTCATACTCTCCCAAAGACAAATTGGTAGAGAAAATAGAATCAATAATAAAATCATTCAAAATTGTATTAGTTGTTTTATCGTAAAGAAGGATTTTATTATACTCTTGAATCTCTTTTATATTTAATTTTATTGAGTGTACACCTGATACTTTAACTGTGAATTTCAAATCCACCTTTAAGCTATCCTCGAAATCCTCTATTGCGTTTATTGAGTAATTCTCATTATTAAAGATAGTAGCTATTTCAGATATATTTCCATAGCCTTCTAATTTCCTATTATCATATTCCACATCAAAACCATAACTTGTCCCTTGGATAAATAATACCTTGGTCTTATCCACTCCTAAATCAGAAATCAATTTAATTTCTATAAAATTACTTGGATTAATAGTTGCTTTAGAACCATTTCCCTCCTTTGTTATGCTTAGATTATTGGTTTGGTTTGCCACTTGAACAAAGAAACCTGAGTAAGGTGGTATTTTATAATTTGTAGGGTCGGTTACATCCAAGGTTGTATAATTGAGAGTTTGAGGGTCTAATAAACTTGGATTAGAAACATTTGTACGATTGAAATTATCTATACTTAGGGTAAAAGGATAGGGATTTGCACAAAGGTGCCAACCTCTTTCGGAATTAGGTAAGCTTAAACTTGCATTATCTAATAATGTATAAGAGGCACTATCATTTATTCTCCCTTCAAATTCTAATTTCTTATTTTGGTTATAACTTACTAAATACCCTCTTTGAGTTTTGAAGAAGTCTCCACTACCCTCTGGAATTGATTTATAATTTACCCAACGCCCAAGGTTAGAAGTATCGGTATAGTCTTCCTGCCAATAATAAAGGTCATCGTTATTTCCCGTATTGAAATACACTTGACCAATTGTGTCTTGAGAAATATTTAATGGATTAATCGGTAAAGAAAATAAATTCCATCCATCAAGATTATTTGTATAACCATTGAAGTCTGCTTCAATTACTGCATTATTATATTCCAAGCTACCTTGAATTTTAAGTTCAGCCTTATTATCTCCCAAGCCATCTCTTAAATAAATAGTATTTGCCTTTGCATTTACTCCATTTGGGATAATTAGTTCTTGATTGGTTGGTATAATTACATTATCTATTGTATCAGGCACACCTTTAGTCCAATTAGTATCATTCCAATTCCCTGACAAAGTCCTTAGTGTATTCTTTCCTGTCTTGAAAAGCTGAGTGTTTGAATAATTAGTATCTCCATTTTCAACAACCATTAAATATGTTTCATAATAAGTATCTTCCAAAAGATTATCCAATACATATTGATAGTTACCATTTCCCAAATCTACTAAACCACTATTCAAAGTATAAACTCCAACCAAAGAATCCCAAGACCCCAAAGCATTATCCATAAAATGACTCCCCGCCCCAGCCAAATCAGCATAACTCGGAGAAGTACCAGAATAAACCAAATCCCATTCATTAGTAAGAAATGCAGAAACCTTATTAGCTGCTGCACCTACGCTCGTATTATAATTAATATCAGAACCTTTGTTTATATGTGATTTTCGCTTGATAATAGTTGCATTAGTTTTAATCGAACTATTTGTCGACTCCCAATAAGTTGCTGGAGCAGTATTTGTATCTCCAAAAATATCAATTGGGATATTGTTTTTTAATAGAATAAAAGCATCATTACCTGTAATATTTATGAGAGACATTGATGTTCCCTCATATAAAGGTTCATATATGTAGTTTATATTATTATTAATCAAGCTATTTTTAAATTGAGTCATAGAAATAATGATACTTTCATTATTATCAATTGAATCCTCAGCATAGAATAATTTATTAAAGCTATAATTATATGAAGATGAAGTCGCAATTTTAAGCCTTACAATATAGTCTTTTAAACATTTTGTTTCTCCTGTACCATTATAAATCTCTAACCCTTTATTATCGCTTGTACATAAATATTCAGAGATAAATAAGTCTTCAGCAACAATAGTATTATTATTAGACTTTTGTTTTAAAATTAATTTAGGTTGACTTATAGAGGAATTATATTTTACCGTTGCTGAATTAGGCGTAACCTTAGAAATAGCACTTTGATTAATTTCTTTTTTTGTTGTAAATGATAGTGTATCACTTAATCCCTCTATAAAATAATTATACTTAGTATTAGATAAAAGATTATTGATAGTAATTAATGTATCATTAGTTTCAATTGGAGATGATGATAAATGATTATTAATAATTGAAGGATATGTAATTAGAATATCGTCTATCATTGTAGTTTTAGTACCTGAAGAAGAATTAATTTGAAATCTAATCTTTGTATTTTTTATTCCATTATTAAAAACTCTATTATAATAAGTTTCTCCAGAAGAAGGTGTTTGTATAGAATCAATCTTATCATATTCTCCATTTTCATTCATCATTAAAACATATAACCAAGTGGTAGTCGCAGCTGTGTATTTTATATTTTTAAAACTCAATCTAAAGCTGTTATTTGATTTTGATAAATCTAAAAAAGATGTTGTAAAAGATGAACTTGGATTGCCACTTGTCGCGACTAAATAACATGTATCATTATACGTTGATAGTTTATAGTAACATGAAGCAATATTCTGTGCTTGACAACCACTATAATCCGTATAAGAATTTGGAAGAACTGCAGAGACATTATATCCTCCAAGAGGATACCCAATTATTGCCTTGGGCAATTTGGAGAAATCTTCTTTGAATACTATTGTGTCTTCTGAGGATTTTGTGAAGATATGTATTCTTTTTAATTGGTTTTGGGTGTTTGGGATTATTATTTGTGTAGAATTATGACTTGTGTTTTCTACATAAGAAACTTGAGAAAAAACTATATTGTTTAATCCTAAAAAAAGGAGGAATAATATACTATAATAAAGATTCTTCATGATAGTTTTTCTTTTATATGTTGAACCAAAGGCTTATATTCAATAATACATTTTAATTACTAATAGAAAAATATTATTGTTATTAGCCATGTGCAAATATACAAATTATTATTATCCTGCAAGTTTTTTTTCAAATAAATTGCTTGTTAATTGAAAAATGCGTATTATTGCACGCGAATTTATAATTATCAACCAATAAAAATTTATATGAAAAGAATTATCCTTTCTATGTTTGGAGCCTTTTTGGCTCTTGGAGCAACTGCTCAAACCTTTGTTTCTACAACCCCAGCAAATAAGAATGTGGTTTTGGAAGAATACACAGGTATTAACTGTACTTATTGTCCTGATGGACACAAAAGAGCAAATCAATTTGCTGCTGCTAACCCTGGAAGAGTAGTGCTAATTAATATTCACCAAGGTTCTTTTGCAAATGGAACTCCTAATTACAAAACCCAATGGGGTGATGCATTGGCTGGTCAAACAGGACTTACAGGCTACCCTTCTGGAACAATAAACAGAAGAGTATTCACAGGAAGCGTTACTGCTTTAAGTAGAGCTGACTGGGCAACAAAAGGAGCTATTGTTTTAGCAGAACCTTCTTTTGTAAACGTTGATGCTCAAGCAAGCATAGATGTTGTTACAAGAGAATTAACTGTTGTTGTTGAGGCTTATTATACAGGAAATGCTGAAACAGCTTTTAATATGTTGAACGTAGCCTTACTTCAAAATAATGTAATCGGACCTCAAGTCGGAGCTTCATCTAATCCAACTCAAGTTACATCTGATGGAAAATATATCCATAGTCATATGTTACGTCATTTAGTAACTGGACAATGGGGTGATACTATAAAGGATGATGGCACAACTAATATTCCTCAAGGCTTTTTCTTTACAAAAACCTATACTTACACTATTCCTCAAGATTTGAATAGCGTTCCTTTAGAAATGGGAGATTTTGAAATTGCTGTTTTTATAACTAAAGACAAACAATTAGTTTATACTGGTACAAAGGTTGAACCTCAATACACAGGTTTAACACCTATCAATGCAGCAATTAATTCTTCAAGTGCAGATCCTGAGTTTGGATGTAATAATTTAGCTAATCCTAAACTTGTAGTTAAAAACATAGGCAATGATACTATTACAAGTATGACTATTGGTTACCGTTCAGGAACAGCAACAATGCAAACTTATAATTGGACTGGAGTATTACCAACTTTTAAAAGTACAAGTGAAATAGTTCTTCCTCAAGTTGATGTAGTTATTGGCACTCCAACCAATGTTGATATGGAAATCCAATCAATTAATGGAGTAAGCCAAACAGGAATCACAAAAACATTTGATGTAACTAAACCAGTTCTACCTGATGCTGAAGGTAATATTAAATTAGAATTGAATATTGACCGTTACGGAAAAGAAACTACTTGGACTGTTAAAGATTTAAATGGCACACTTATTAAGAGTGGAGGACCATACACTGAAGCAACTTCAAATGGCACTAGATTAATTACAGCACAATTTAACCTTCCAGAAGTAGGATGTTATATATTTGAAATTAAAGATGCATACGGAGATGGTATAAACGCTGGATACGGTGCAGGTAATTATAAATTCATTGATAACGATGGAAATATAATAGCAAGCTCTAACGGCAAATTCACAACCAGTGAAAAGAAAGATATCAATCTTGTATCATGGGTAAGTGAAGTTAGCTTAGATTTAGTTTCTTCAGGTATTGTTTCTTCTAATATCTATCCTAATCCTGCTAAGGATAATACAAATTTAGTAATTTCTATGTCTGAAAACTCAAGTGCTGTTATTACAGTTACTGATATTCTTGGAAGAGAAGTTATTAATCTTGGAAATAGAAACCTTGGTGTTGGTGAAAATAATATTGAAATCAATACTTCTTCTCTTAGCAATGGTACTTATTTAGTAAGAATAGCGTCTGAAAATGGTATTAGTACTAAGAAGTTTAATATTAGCAAATAATATTCTATTGATTTTATAGATTATTTAATATCAAATTAAAGGCTTAGCGTTATTCGTTAAGCCTTTTCTGTTTCTTGATTCTATTTTTCCCTCTCTTGAATCCATTTTTCAAAAAACATGTATCTTTGCAATTCGATTTGTAAAACAGACATATATATATGAATAGATACTTAGATGAGGAGGATGAATTAATTGCCTCTGACGGATATACAAAAATTGAAAGATATAACCCTCAAACCCTTTCCAAACTTGCTTATCACTACAAGGAAATACTTGGACTTATTGGAGAAGATGTTTCAAGAGAAGGATTGATTGAAACCCCAATGAGGGTTGCAAAAGCTGTGCAATTCTTCACTCATGGCTATGATATTGACCCTGCCGATATATTACGCTCAGCAATGTTTGAGGAAGATTATAAGCAAATGGTAATTGTAAAGGAAATTGAGATATATTCCTTATGCGAACACCATATGGTGCCAATGATTGGCAAGGCTCATGTTGCTTATATCCCTAATGGAAAGATTGTTGGATTAAGTAAGATACCAAGGGTTGTGGATTGTTTTGCAAGAAGACTTCAGGTTCAGGAAAGACTTACAAAACAAATTAAAGATTGTATACAAGATACTCTTAACCCTCTTGGAGTAGCTGTAGTTATTGAAGCACAACATCTTTGCATGTCGATGCGAGGAGTACAGAAACAAAACTCAGTAACAACTACCTCCGACTTTACAGGAGCATTTCTAAGAAAAGAAACAAGAGAAGAATTTTTACACCTTATTAGTGTAAAGCTATCCTAATCTTTTAATTTACTATAAATCTCTGGTAGCTTTTTAAAAACAGCGAAGCTTTTCATAAAAGTCTTGGCATTAATTGCAGGTGAGCCTAAAACAGTTTCTCCATCTTTTAAGTTGGTCATTATACCCGATTGTGCTCCAATCTTAACCATATTTCCAATATTCAAATGACCTGCAAAACCAACCTGCCCACCAATAAAGCAATATTTACCTATCTTTGTACTTCCTGCAACTCCTGTTTGAGCAGCCATAACAGTAGACTCTCCTATCACAACATTATGAGCAATCTGACATAGATTATCTATTTTTGCACCTTTCTTAATAATAGTAGAACCCATAGTAGCTCTATCAATACACACATTGGCTCCAAGCTCTACATTATCTTCAATAATAACATTACCGATTTGAGGAATCTTATCAAAGCTTCCATCTTCCTTTGGAGCAAAACCAAAACCATCAGAACCAATAACCACATTAGAATGAATAATACAATTATCTCCAATAATAGAATCATGATATATCCTTACTCCAGGGTGAATAATTGTATTTGAGCCTATCTTAACATTTTCTCCAATATAAACCTGAGGGTGAATTTTAGAATTATCCCCAATTACAGCATTTTGATTAATCACAGCAAACTCGCCAATATAAACCTCATCCCCAATTTTAGAGTTCTCTGAAACAAAGGCCTGGGGGCTAATCCCTGTTTTATTAAATCTATACTGGTTATAAAATTCAAGTATCTTTGCAAAGGATTGGTAAGCATTTTCTACCTTAATAAGGGTTGGGGAAATTTCTCCTTGAGGAGAGAAATCCTTATTTACAATTATTATTGAAGCCTTAGTGGTATAAATATAATTTTCATATTTTGAATTAGAAAGGAAGCCCATTTCTCCAGGCTTTCCTTCTTCTATCTTACATAGATTATTAACCTTAACATTCTCATCCCCTACAACTTCTCCTCCTAAAACCTGAGCTATTTGCAATGCTGTAAATTCCATATTCATTAAATTAAATTCCCTGCAAAGTTATAAAAAAACCAGGTTAAAGGAGATTTTAAGGTCAATTATTTTGGTTATTGACAAAAAAGATGTAATTTTGCATACTGATTTCATGGTCTCTTGGCCGAGTGGTTAGGCACCGGTCTGCAAAACCGTCTACTCCAGTTCGAATCTGGAAGAGACCTCAAAGAAAGAAAATCACGCTTATTCTATTTAATAGAGTAAGCGTTTTTTTGTATCAATAAAAATCCTAATTTTGCAATATGAAAAAGACTTTGGACTATATTCTATTTTATTGCATACTTATCCCTCTATCTCTTTTACCATTATGGATACTATACCCTATTTCGAGATTAATGTATTTTGTAATATATAGATTAATTGGCTACAGGAAAGAAGTAGTTATTAATAACCTAAGAAATTCCTTCCCAGAATATAGCCAAAAGGAGATAAATACTATTAGTAAAGAATTTTACAAACACTTAGCAGATATATTTATTGAGGCTCTTAAAATGCTAACCATTAGCAAAAGGAATCTATTGAGAAGATATAGATGTGTAAATCCTGAAATCTTAGATAATTATTATAAGTATAATCAATCGGTGATTTTAGTTTCTGCTCATTATAATAATTGGGAATATATGGTAGCAAGCTTAGGGCTTCATTTCTCTCATCATGGGATTGGGGTTGGCAAGAGAATGAGTGATAAATATTTTGAAAAGCTAATGCATAAAAAAAGAACAAGATATTCTACAGAGGTTTGTTATGCCGATAATACTAAGGAAACCTTTAAGAAATATATCGACAGCAATACTCCTTGCGTTTATATGTTGCTTTCTGATCAAAGCCCTAACGATAAGAATAAATGCTTTTGGACAAGGTTTTTAAATCAAGATACTGCAGTGATATTTGGAGCAGAACACTTAGCAAAGAAATATAATTTCCCAGTGTTTTATTATAGTGTGAAGAAAGAGAAGAGGGGTTATTATAGTTTTGAAATCTTTCCAATAACCGATAAACCACAAGAAACAGAATATGGATTTATAACCCAAAGCCATGTTTCGCACTTAGAACAAGCAATAAAACAAGAGCCTCAATATTGGTTATGGTCTCATAAAAGATGGAAGTTAAAAAGAGAATAAAGATGTATATTTGCACTTTAAAACCAATGGATTAATAACTTTACTAAGAAAATTGATATTTAACATTTCATACTATTAAATCATTTTTATGGCACATAATCACTCACATCATCATATTGACTCTGAGAATAAGGGGCAGAGGAATATTGTTTTTGCTTTCTTATTGAATTTTGTTTTTGCTATTATTGAGCTTATTGGAGGCTTGTTAACTAATAGTGTGGCTATTCTTTCGGATGCTGTTCACGATTTTATGGATAGTATTTCCCTTGGATTGGCTTTTTATTTGGAAAAGAAATCAAATAAATCCAAGACAGAGAAATACACATACGGATATAGGAGGTATTCACTCTTGGGTTCAGTGTTTATATCCTCTCTTCTATTATTTTCTTCTTCATTAGTTTTGTTTGAAAGTATTAAGAGAGCATTTAATCCTATTGCTCCAGATGCTAAGGGGATGATGTTATTGGCTATTCTTGGAATAATTGTAAATGGACTTGCTGTTCTTAGAATTAAAAAAGGAGAGAGCTTTAACGAAAAGGCTGTTTATCTTCATCTCTTAGAGGATGTGCTTGGATGGATTTCGGTATTGGTTGTAAGTATTATTATGCAATTTGTTTATCTGCCTATCCTCGACCCTATCCTTTCTATTGCAATCTGCCTTTGGGTAATTTACAATGCAATAAAGAATTTAAAGAACACTTTTAAGGTCTTCTTGCAAGAGGCTCCCCTTGATGTGGAAACTGATAAGCTAAAACAAGAAGTATTAAATCTTAACAAGGTTATCTCTTTACATGATTTTCATCTCTGGAGTCTTGATGGGCAAAGACATATCCTCTCTATGCATATAGTAAGAGAGGATAACCTAAGCCAAGAAGAGATAATTAGTCTTAAGTGCCAGATTAAAGAGATTTGCTCTAATTATAATATTAACCACGCAACTCTTGAGATGGAAACAAAGAGCGAAGAGGAATCCTGCATTCATTGTTAGAGGGAAAGATTAGCTATCTTGGAGATGAATCTCCACTAACTCTTGAGTCTTCGCTTTGGGATCTAATCTTTTGAAGTTTTTTCGCCTCGTACATTCTTCCGAAATTATATCTTATTCCAATGCTATAACGTGGCTTCGAGCCTGTGCTTCTGCTCTTAGTGTAGATTCCATTATATGCATATTCAGAGTCTGAGTTCTTTCTTACAAGTAGATTGCCAATACTAAAGCTTGTACTTAGCTTATCCTTAAGAAAGGATTTACTAAGACTAATATCTCCTCCTCTCCATCCATTATACTTATACATTCCATACATTCCTCCAGAGCTATAATAATAATAAAGGCTTATTCTGTATTTCTTTGGCAGGGTAAAGGTCGAGGAAGCTGAGATTGAGAAGCTGAGATTTTCGTAATCGATACCTAAATTCTCAATAGAAGTAGTTTTAGAATAGGAAGCATGGGAGTAAGCAAACACATCCCACCACTTAAATATCTCTTTATTGAAACTAAACCCAAGGTTAAGCGATTGACTATTTCTTAGATTATATGGAGTGGAGATTCTAACCATTGAAAGAGAGTCTCTTTCTACTAAATTAGTTACATTATTGGTCGTATAGCTATAGGAAAGACTTGGGAAGAAGGCATATTTAAGAGAATAAGAAAGTCTGACATTATGAGTAAACTGAGGATCTAACATTGGGTTGCCTTTAGAGTAATAATAATCGTCTCTCTTCTCCAAGAATGGGTTTAAGCTGCTATAACTCGGTCTTGAAATCCTATATCCATAGCTTAGACTTAGCCTATTGTCCATAGAAAAAGCATGACTTAAGGAGATATTAGGAAAGAGATTAATATAAGAATTGGTATTAGCTGAATCCAAGACTACTTGATAACCCTTGGTATTGGTTTGTTCTGTTCTAAGCCCCAGCCTTAGGGTTGTTTTCTTATTAAAGGTTTTGGAATAGGATGCATAGAGGGAGTTAATATTTTCATAGTATTGGAAGTGGTTGCTACGGTCTGAATTATTTATATAATCATTTGTTATACTGTCTTTAATTTGAGAAGAGAAATTATTATCCAAAACACTTAGTGATGCTTTTATTCCAAATTCAATCCTACTTGTCTTATCGAAGGGTCTAACCATATCGGTAGAGAAATTATAATTACTATTCTTCGAAATAGTATTCTGATAGAATGCATCCCAACGCATAAGATTATCCATATCATCAAATAAATAATACCTAATATCTCTTTCGTTATCTGAGTTTGAATTATTCATCGAGGCAGAGAAGTCGGAGGTAAGCTTGGTACCTATAGTATCGAAAAGGTGGGTGTAATTAATGCTAAGATAATAGCTTTCATTATCGCTCTTACTTCCATTATTATTTATATAGGAAGAGTCTATCTGAGAATAGTTTGGATAAGAGGAGAGGTATGTAGGAGTTATATTATCAAGCCAAGGTCTATAAGATTTATTATATGAGAAGCCAAGCCCTATTGAGTTATTAGTATCTATCATATAATCAAGATTTAGATTTATATTGTCCCCATTGTGTTCCCATCTATAATCATTCCTCGAGCTCATCAAAAGAGTGTCCCCATTACCCATGGAAGTATAGGATTGAGATTCAGAAAAACCCTTGCTATTCCATTGACTGCGACTATAATTCAAACTATTTGTCCACTTATCATCAACATAGTTCAAGCTTGCACTACCATTCAGACTAAAATCATGCTCATAGGAAGTTCTTGCATTAATCGAGCCATTCAAACCGTAGTTCTTATTACTAACAAATTTAATATTAATTATCCCCGATGTGCCTTCGCTGTCGTATTTGGAAGAAGGATTGGTTACTATCTCAAATTTCTCAATCTGGTCAGGGCTCATACCCTTAAGCATAGAGGTAAGGGCAGCCCACTGTATCTTTCTATCCCTCCCATTGAACTGAAACAAAATACCACTGCTACCATTAAGGGTAATATTCTCATCCTTATCGATAAAAACTCCTGGAACCTTTTTCAGCAAATCAAAAGCATTATCCACAGTTGAAGATAAATCCTTATCAACATTCATCGTAAGCTTGTCGGCATCCATCTCAAAACGCTCAATCTTTGCTTCAATCACAACCTCATCCATATTTGAGAAAACTGGAACAAGGGGAAGAGATTTCAAAATAAGTGAATCTCCATGAAAGTCTTCTTTGCTTATTTCTATGCTCTTAGTCTGATAACCAATTGAGCTAATCCTTAGGCTATAGTCCTGTTTTTTCAATTTATTCATCTTAAAGGCTCCAACACTATCGGTCATCGTCCCCATTAATGGCTTTTCCAAATTCCCCTTAGGGTAAACCACCGCATTTGCATAAGGAATTGGCTCAAGACTTATAGAGTCCAAAATATTTCCCACAATAGCTACTCTCTGACCAAAGGAGGAAAGCCCAAGGATAAGGGCAAATACAAAAGAAATGTTTCTTAGCATAGCATTAGAATTTAGCAATCAGTAATTTTAACGCCCACAAAGGTATAAATATTTTAGTAATATATCAAGCAATTCACAAAAAGAACTAATAGAATCAAGTTTCAATCTAATGGAATCAAATTACAATCTGATATAATGCCATTATATGCCCGATATAATGCCATTATATGCTCGGTTTAATGGCATTATATTGCAAGTATAATGGCATTATATCAGAACAGAATCAAATAAGAATAGTTTAAAGTCTAATTACGTGAGCTTTAAACCTTAATACAAGAGATGGAAATTTGATCTATTTTTACTAATTCAAAAACCTATTATTCATAAGTTTAATTTTTTATGTACCTTTACGGGATTAAAACCAAAATATTATGGACGAAGAAACCAAAAAATGTAAGAAAAGCGGCAATGCAAACAATGCTGCAAGCTGTGGTGGCTTTTATGGATTAGGATTAATCGGAGCTGCCGTTTATTATATCTCTACCGCTGTAGGATTTGGAGCTGGAGTAATAGGATTTCTCAAAGCTTTGGTATGGCCAGCTTTCTTAGTTTACGAATTAATGAAGTTTCTAAAGATGTAGCTTAAAAAGAAAGTTCTAAACCCTATATCGCTATAACTCCAAACCCAAACTAATACTTGTATAGGAGGTTTTATGGCCTTCTTGGCTTATATCGTAAAAGCTGAATTTATATTCCGTTCTTAGGAAAAGGTTATGATTTTTAAGAGGAAATTTATAACCAACTCCTGCAAAGGATCCATATTTTATTTTATCCAATTCATAACTCGACTCCTTAAGTTCAGGAAGTTGTTTTATGGATTTACCTAATAGAATATCTCCATAAAGCCCAAAAGATAAAAACAAATTGATTCTCTTTGAAAGGTAATATCTTAGATATATTGGTGCAATGCTTAGGTAATGAGTCTTAGCTAAGAATTCTCCATTTTCCTGGCTGGGAATTATAGAATGTCCGCCAGTAAATCTACTAAACTCTTGAGAATTGTAAATATAAGAAAGGCCAATTAAGACATTTAGTTTTTTATCACGTGATAGAATTAAATTCCCACCAGCTCCAAATCCAATATTTTTAGTATTTAAAACGCTATAATTACCAGAAAAGAAAATCTCATAATTCTTTTTAATAGAATATACCTCATCTGAATTATTTTGAGAGTAACAAATTGATTGAATTAGAATAAAAAAAATATACAGATATTTCATCTACTTGTGATTTATTAATTAATAATTTTTGCTTCAAAATCAGAATTACTCCCAACTGAAAATCCATTGTTTAAATTTATTTCATCAGTAGCTAAAACTTTAAGCTGTGCATTATCAGGGATTGAAATATTGTTTTGTAATGTTACAACTTTACCGCCAATAGCATTAAATAAATCATTTTCTAAATTAACTTCTGAAGTCTCATTGTAAACTAAAAAATTACCCATTGGCAATTGTTTATAAAATCTAATATAATCTATTTCATAGTTACTTGGGAAAGGTGTATTTATATCTGGTTCATTATTATTATTACATTGAATAGCTAAATTCGCCATTATACTCATTGGCATATTTCGTGGGTATGATTTATTAATTAGAGCCAAGGTCGGAGAATTAATTCCACAGTCTAAATTTCGTCCTAATATATCTTTATATAAATATTCTTTCCTCACTAAAATATTATCAACATACCACTCAATAGAATTTTTATTGTATATCAGCGTATATGTACGAAAACTTTGAGAATAATCTATTCCGTCCTTAACCTTAAAGGAACAACTTTCTCTGTCGTCATTATTATTATTATCATAATTATAATATATATTCGTATTAATTACTTTGGATAATAAATCTGGGTCATAATTCCCAAAAATATTTTTTTCATTCCAAAATTCAAAAACATCTATTTCACTCCCCCTCCCCCCATAAGTCCAAAAAGCCGGCCAAAATCCTTTTCCTTTTGGTATTTTACATCTTATCTCATATTTTCCATACATAAATTTATATTTAGAATTTATTTCGGCGGAAGTATAATAAAAATCTTGACAGAAGCTCTGATAGCCACTTCCGGTAATCCATATCGTAAAACATTGATTTAATAGTGTTTCTTTTTTTGCAATTAACTTCAATGTTCCATTGTTAAGTAATATATTATTTGGGGTATACCATTGTCTTTCTTTTAAATGATAGACATCTCTAACTACTCCATTTATAGGAATCCATTTATTAATATCTAATTGATTGCCATTAAAATCATCTTCAAAAACAGCAACAAATGGGCTATAATTACAAGGAGAAGTGGATAGTGCCATAACTTGAGCATAGTTACAAGAACCGTTACTTTGAGATAATGATATATTGCAACTAACTATGCTTAATAATATTAAAACTAAAAAAAACCTCATATTTGACATTTATTTTATTATTATCATTCTTTTTGAATCAATCATTTGATCATCAATGACCAATGAATAAATATACATTCCTGCATCTAGCTCACTCCCTTTTAACTCAAGTGAAGAATTTTTTCTATTATTTATAGCTATATGCTTAATTTGCAATCCAGACATATTATAAATATATAAATCTGCTTTTCTTACTTTTTCAGGGATATAAAATTTAATTATTGTATTTATACCAAATGGATTAGGGGTATTTTGAAATAACTTTGCTTCACTTTCAGAATTGTCATTCTCTGATTTCTTTACTTCAAAATCTGTTATACAACAACTTGATTTCAGATATGTAATTTCAGATTTCAATAAATCTACTTCTTTACTTAATTCTTGAATTGACTTTGTTAATTCAGGTATAAGACCAAGATAATTAATTTGTAGGAGATCATTATCTTTGTCATACTTAACTAAATTCGGAAATACTTTTTGCATGTCTTGAGCTAAAAATCCATTATTATTTTTTTGAGATTCTTTAATCTCATCAATAAAAGGATTTGTTTTCTCTGTATTTTTCAAAAAATAATCATCTTTATAATCAAACTGAATAAGATCTAGCTTATTTATTTTATCTAAAGAAGAAGCCATTTTTCTAATGTTTTCTTTTGCCTTAACATCTGACGTTACATAAAGTCCATTTACAAATAAATTCTTAGTATGTACTGAAAATAATTGGTTATTCTGGAAACCAATTCTTGCACTATTATTCCACTGAGGCAAAAAAGTAGGCACATGATTGTTAGCATCATCCATTGTTGTAGTAAAATAAAACCCAGAAGCTGCAGGTGTGCAGGAAATATATACATTCCCTCTAACATCCAATGTAAAATCTGGACCTCCATATAATTGGCTTCCTACTAGAACGTTATTATTTACTATTTTAATTTGAGAAAATAAATTATTGCTCGAATTAATAATAACAATTAATATCATGAAACATGATAATTTTTTGATGTTTTTCATCTCTTTTTTATTTTTTGGTTTATAAATAATTCCTTTTAATATATAATCATAGCTAAATACTGAATAAAAATCAAATCTTTTATTACTTGCCTGCAAAGATATATAAAAAAAATTAATAACCAAAAGAAAAATCAATAAAATTACTTTTATTATTGTATATTTCTGTCGTCATACAAGATATTGCTAATCTTTATTGATGAGATTTTTATTTCTTCCCCTTTAATTGTATAGGTAATTATTTTGTTTTTGAAATTATATGACATGATATTAGCTGAATGATAATTCATTGTTTTACTTAAACTACTGTTGTTTACATATACACTATCGTCCGTTTGATTTATTAGGGAAAGATTAAAAGATTTATATGGGGATAAATACGAAAGGATAATTTCATCTGAAACATTATCATTTAAACTTTCCTTTAGGTCTTTTCCTTTGACTTTTGCAAATAGCATCAATGCATCATTTGTTTTTATTGATTGAGAAAAGAATGTTATATATAGAATTGAATCGCTGTCTTTGTAGGTATTGTAAAAGTCATTATAATTATCATAAGCGTTAATATCAAAATCGGTTGTTCTTTTTACAAACTTGCTCCAAGTAAATTTTTGTCCAAGTAAATACGAGCCCATAACAGAAGTCGTTGAATTTGCTCCTTCCAAACAAATTGGGATATTTGAAGAAATAGCACTTTTAGAATATATATCTTTTACAAGATTGAATCTATGATTTGAAGCTTCCAAATCCCTTGAAATAACATTATTAGTATGATTGGTCAATAAGGAAACTATAAAAACAGACACTCCAATAAGTATTACATATAAGATTTTAAGCACTTTATTCCTTTGAAGTAAATTAGCAATAGATAGTATTAAAGATGCTATAAAAATCAACACTCCAAAGTAAGCAAGAAAAGTAGGGGTATAATTTTCCATTCCTTGTTCAAAATACTTACTACTTAAGGCAAGAGGGAGTAACGGTAGATAATATAAAAGCACTCCCAATACTAATAAAAGACCTAAAGTCTTATATTTAATATTTTTATATCTCCATAGTCCTTTTATTGTTAACATCATCAGTAAAACACTTTGGATATAGGTAAGGATTGAAATATTAGAAAGTAACGATGTTTTGAAACCTAAAACATAATGAGTTAAAAAACCTTGATGAGAAAAATAACTCTTAAGTGGCAATGAGAAAAATCCAAGCTGTGTAGCAGTCTTGAATGCTTTTATTATCTCCAAATCATGAGGTATCTTACTTCCCCAATATTGAACAGGATAGATAGAACGAAATACTAAGTAAAGAATTATATAAACCACAAAAACAACTAAATAAGGATATATCTGAAATCCATGTTTAATTACCCTATCCTTCTTGAAATTAACAAACAAATCATTCTTCCATAAAAAAATAAGTACTGAAATTAAAATATATGTTATAAAGGACTCATAAAATAGAGATGCAATAAAGATTAAAACTGAAGACAGTATTATCAAATAATACCTTTGTTTTTTATAGTAAGAAATCTGAAGATTAAAGGCAAGTAAGATTAAACAAAATGCCAATGTGTAAAAAAAAGGATAAGCAGTTGTAATAGAATGATAGCCTAATATTTGAAAATTGGAAACAAATAAAATCCCAACAAAAAAAGAAAGACTACGGTTAGATGATATTTTGCTAATAAAATTTAGGAAAAGGAGGAATAAAACAATAAAAGGTGTAATCAAAAAGAAAGAATAGAATACCTGAGATAGTTTTAGATAAGGGATAAAATTAATCCAGTATGTAAAAGTATTATAAAATCGGCTAAGATATTTAGCCATTTCAAAACCACTCTGAAAAGGATTACTTATCAGATGAGATAATAGGAAATTATCCATATCATCTGCTGTAGTTATCCATATTTTGGTCAATGGAAATAAGGTAATTGCCAAAAGCAAAAAGAGAATAAAATAATCTTCAATATCCTTTTGTTTTAGAAGCAACTTCCTGGCAAGTAGTTTATTTATAAGACAATTAAAAAGTTTCATTATTTTGAAATGAGATTAAAGCAATCTTGCAAACTTATGAAATAAATATTGTTTTGCAAAGAGAAAAGGGTTTTATTCTTATTTCTGATAATTTATTTATTGGATTTCAAATCTTCTTTTTACCATTTCTTTAATCATTTCTACTGTTGAGTCTATTCCTAAAACAGAAGAATTGATTGAGATATGGTAAGAGGTGGCTTCTCCCCACTTTTTGTTTGTGAAGTAGTTATAGTAATTGGCTCTTTTCTTATCCATCTTGTTAAGATATGCAATAGCCTTCGACTCATTAAGGTCAAGGTCTTGGCTTACTCTCTTTACCCTATCGGAAATATCGGCAGTGATAAATACACTTAGACAACGAGGATGCTCTTTAAGAATATAATCAGAGCAACGACCAACAAACAGACAAGGCTCTTTATCTGCTAAATTGCGAATAACCTTACTTTGAATCGAAAACAAGTTCTCATTATTTAAATAATAACCTGCATTAATCTCTCCCATAAACGAACCTTGAATACCTACCAATCCTCCATAAAGATTATGAATGGTTTTCTCGTCATATTTCTCAAAAAACTCCTTTCCTAATCCGCTCTCTTGCGAAGCTAACTGTAACAACTCCTTATCATAAAAGTTTAACTCCAATTCTTGAGCAAGTTTTTTACCAATTATAAATCCTCCACTCCCAGGTTGTCTACCTATACATATTACATAGTTTGTATTCATAACTTTATTTATTTTGAGTTTTAATTAAAAGATTAGTCTTCTTATATTGTGATGCAAGCAAGAAGGCGGCAACAATTGCTGAGAGTAAATCGCTAAGAGGCATGCTATACCAAATACCTTTTAATCCAAAGAAAGAAGGAAGGATTAGCAAACCAGGAATTAAGAATAATACTTGACGAGTTAGGGACATAAATATTGCTTTCTTAGTCATACCTATGCTTTGAAAGAAATAGGATGAAGCCATTTGGAAGCCAATTATTGGGAAGAAGATTAGCACTATACGCAAGCCCTCAACTGAATATCCTATAAGTTCTTCGTCGGTTGTAAACACAGAGGCTACCATTCGAGGCATAAACTCTCCTATCAAAAATCCTATTGTTGTAACTCCTGTTGCCAGAAATATAGTATATTTCAAAGCTTTATTCATTCTGCTGAAATTCCCTGCTCCATAATTATATCCTACTATTGGTTGCATCCCCTGAGTTAGACCCAAAACCACCATAGGGAAAAGAAAAGCAACACGATTTATTATCCCAAAAGCTCCAACGGCATTATCCCCTCCATATCGTAGAAGGCTCTGATTCATAATTATTACTACAGCACTTGCAGTTACATTCATCAGAAAAGGAGAAAGCCCAATAGATAGCATATCGAAAACAATCTTTCTCTTAAAGCGTATTGCCTTTCTCTGTAAATGAATAAAATTATTGGTATTAGTAAATATCTTCAATTGCCATAAAAGCATAAGGGTTTGGGAGATAACTGTCGCTAATGCCGCTCCTCTTATACCCCAATCAAATTTATAAATAAAAATTGGAGTTAGGATTAAATTTATAAGTACTGAGATTAAGGTAGTGTACATGGATATTTTAGGATGACCAGAGGCTCTAAGCAATGCATTTAATCCAAAATACATATGAGTTATAACATTTCCAAGCAATATCACAACCATATAATCTCGAGCATAAGGAATAGTCGCATAGCTTGCTCCAAAGAAGTATAGAATCGGGTCAAGGAAACTAAGCATTACAACAGAGAGTAGAATACCAAGGGTAATATTGAGCAGCAATACATTTCCTAATATTTTATTAGCAACTTCATAGTCTTTCTGCCCTAAACGCAAAGACATTAGGGTAGAAGCTCCAACCCCTACCATTGCTCCAAAGGCAGCAGCAAGATTAATAAAAGGGAAGGTAACAGCCAGCCCCGAAATAGCCAATGCACCTACTCCCTGCCCAATAAATATACTGTCAGTAATATTATAAACAGAAGCTGCAGTCATTGCAATAACCGACGGAACAGCATATTGAACAAGCAATTTCCAAACATTCTTAGTCCCCAATTCAGTAGGTAATCCCTTTTCTTGCATAAAATAATCTTAGTAAAACTTATTGCAAAGATACGTAATAATAAAAAAAGCCTCCAGTATTATTTTACCAAAGGCATTGAAATAAAACTATACGACTCCTAATAGATTTTAATGTTTGTTGCACTAAGACAAGTATACTTAATTCAGAACTCTTCAACCTTATTATTTAAACTATTTTCAAATCCACAATAAGAGAACTTGCATATTCACCCCTCACACTTCTTAATTTTAAATTTAGAGGCCTTTATTTTGAATTTAGAAGAAGATATTTCACCCAAAAAATCCGATTTTCTTCCCCAAAAAATCCGATTTTTCGACCCAAAAAATCCGATTTTTTGACCATAAACAAGAAGTCTAATTTTAAAAACAAGAGGTCTAAAAGTAAAAAGAAGAAGTTTAAATCTTCACCAATAACAAAACCCTTTACACACACTTCTCTTTTGATTCTATAAAAATGTAATTTGATTCTATTTTTTTGTAATTTGATTACAATTCCGTAGAATTTGATTCTAAAAAATTAAAACGAAGTGTTAATTTATGCTTTATGCTTTCAACTTCCTGCTCTCTTCAAACTTAGTACTTTTATTCCAATTCATTTTACTGTTTTATTGCTTGTAAAAAGGCTTATCCAATTCTTAATGAATTTAACAGTCACAAAAAACTATTTGATGCTTGGGGTAAATTCATTTGATGTTGACCCCTCATTTATTTGATGTTTGACCCCTAAACATCAAATGATCATACCCTCTGGATCAAATAATCGTACCCTCAACATCAAATGATTTTGGCTTTTCTACCAAATTTCTCCATTTTCAATACTTGAATACTTAAATATTCTTAAATCATATTATTCTCGTTTTACGCCATTTTACCACTCGTTTTACTTGATAATATAACCTGTTTTACGCCGTATTACACATCGTATTACTTGATAAAACAAAACGTTTTACGCCGTAAAACTTAATTGTAGTTTTGTATTGTTAATTATTTAGATTACTCATTACAACTCTATTTCACTTTCAATTATTTCTCCCAATCCTTTACAGTATTTTTTAGTATAAAGCCACCTTTATTACAAATCAAGTATGTTGAATCGTTTATTAGCTCAATTTTATAAATATTATTCTTTGATTTTCCATATCCTTTCTCATCTATAAAGAAACGAATTGCATATTTACCATGTAAAGGGCTATTAGGAACATTGAAAAATACAAAATCTGGATTAGTACTTATGATTTCCCAAGTGCCTGTAGCTTTTGCCCATCTTTCATCAACAGTAAAATTTGTATCACATAACGTAGGTAAAATACATTGATTTTTGTCCTCAATCTCCATAATTGTAAGACACCAATTATAAATACTATCTCTCTCCCAATATGAATTCTCCATTTCAACATTCCAAGTTCCTATTAACTTTCTTTCTATTGGAGATTTATATGTTTTAACGATTACAAAAATTAACAATCCAATTACGATTATCACTCCAATTAAAATTATTATTAATTTATTCCTGAATAAATGGTTTAACCTTTTTTGTTGTTTGATCATATCTTTTTTCCTTTTTTAAAATGTCTGTTCCTATTCTACTAATGTCAGGATTCCCCGTTTTGTTTTCTCCTTGAAAGACAAAATTAATAATTGCTCCTATATCATTTTCATTTTGATACTTAGAGTCAATGTCATTTAGTCTGCTTTTTACTACATCGTATGATTTTTCTAATAATCCTTTTTGTTTAGCTATTGCATTCATATCTCCATCAACAGATAAAATATTCCATATATCATATGTCAGTATAGCAGCATCTACAATTAACATTGCAGCACTAGCACCTCTTGACTTAGAACCTCCTCCAACGGTGCTTAGAGTTCGTGAATCTCTTTTGTCTGGTTGTCCAGTTGATTTAGCAATTCTTTCGCTAACCGTTTTTACTGTTGTGTGTCCTGGTTCTACTCCTACGGCTTCAGGTGTAGAAGATTTTTGTATTGTTAATGTTGCAACAGTAGTACTAAGACCTATCTCTCCTGTATTCCACCTAGAGTTCTTATTAGCTTCATTAAATCTCATTCTTGTCGCTTTGTTTAAATTACCTATATTGATTCCGAACTCGCCTTTCCCTCTGTATTCAATTCTTGATCTTGGAGGGTTAGGGCTTCTTCCATCCGGATCCACAAGCATTACTGGATTATTTGCACAATAGTTATAACTTGTAACATGTGGATATTTGTCGCTCATTGGGTCGACGGAGAGCCAGATGCTTGCCCAGTCGTAGTAGTAGCGGGCGCCGTAGTTGTTATATCCCGTTTGTTCGTGGTATTTATTATTTATATTATTGTACTCACGATTGCTTCGCAATTCTTCGTCTTTTTCTTTGCCGTTGAATTTGTATGGGGTGTCGTATTGTGAGGTGTTGTATTTCATATCTATCCAATCCTCGCCGAATGGTAGGTAGACTAATTGTTGGGTTTCTATGCCGTTAGTGTCGGTTAGGAAGGAAGCACTGCCTAAGTGGTCGGAGTGGTAATAGAAGATTGGTTCGCCTGGGTTGATTTGTCCTTCGTAGGGTTTTACTACTGTTTTGTGGAGGTTATTTGTCTTTATGTATGGATGTAATTGCATACACATATCAAAGGTCCTTTCTACTCCTTCTCTCTGTATATCTCTTATTTCCTCTATACCTTGACTTATCCCTTCTATTATATTTCCTACTTCAATAAGTCCTCCACTGCCTATCTTACTGCAGATCCTTTTGCCTTCTTCAAAGTAGTGTTTGGTGTAACCTTTGTCGTTGATGGTGATAAGTGGGCTTGCGTAAAGGGTTTGCTTACATGATAGGAAGTCTTCCAAGCCCTTTTCTATCTTATAAAAATAATGATTCATTTTCTTCATTATTATTTAATTCGTTTGTGAGTAAAGCTTGCAATTTATCTTTAGGGAGCAATAATTGATATTCGGATACGCCAATGGGTTTATTTATGTCTTGTAAGGCAATTTCTCGACCAGCCCTTTGTGATAAAGCTTCATTTGCATAAAATTCAGTAGTTTCAACCGATAGTACCTTGTTAATTAAAAGGAGATTATGTCCCCAAGGTAAAACTGCGACAGCTTGTCGCAGTTTTGGGTGTGCCTGATGATAACGTTCGTAAAAGCGTTTCATATCCCATAAATATCGTGGAGACAACCCCAAATCTGGAAATTCTTTTTTCAGGTCAACTGATAGTTGATTCACAACTCCGCTACCATAGTCTTCTTCTAATTGTTTTTCGTAAAGCAATTTACCCAAATACCAGTATACCGACTGTGCAGCACTATTTATTTGCTTTGCAATCTGTGTACGCACATTGCGAATTTGGTCTACAGCCTGTTGAAGTAACTTGCCATATTCTTGTTGGTTAATATCTATGTGCTTACTCATAATTAGTTTCATCTTTCCGTCGTGCGGGATATGTTATCCTACACTTCTCTATTATTAGGATATATAATCCGATACTTATTCATATATATTATTTTATATGTTTCAAGTGCCAAAGTTATGGATTTATTTTTATATAGGATAGAAATTTGAGGAATTTATTGGATGAGATTTTATTTTAATCAAGTTCTATTGAATTCTTTCTTGATAAAAATGAATTCTTTCTTGATTTAAAAGTTTTTTTCCTTGATTTAAATGTCACTATGGTAGCTACCATAGCAGCATTATGGTACCTACCACACGCCCCTTATGGTACCTACCACACGAGCGTTGTGGTAGGTACCATAATGTAGTTTTCGGAATTATGGTGATTTTATTAGGAAATAACGAACTCATTCCCTTGTATTTGCAAAGATAGGTAAAATATTTGAATTATGGATGAAATTTACTCTTTTTTTGTGTTTTTCTTCGCTTATTTTCTTCCTTGAGGGAGTATTTTTTAATAGCTATGAGATATTTTTACTTTAGCAAAGATAAAAACTAAAAAAGCCTCCAGTATTTTTTCTACTGAAGGCTTATTATAAGAATTTTAAATTTGATTATAACTTACGAGTAACTCCTATAGTTCCATAAGCAATACCATATCCTGACTCTACATATACAGCCCATTTAGGGTTGAAATAGTAACGAGCTCCTGCGAACCAGCTAAAGTAAAATCCACCATAACTTGCAGGATTAGAAGGGATATTCCCCCAATCTCCATATTTTGTTGTAGTTGAGATATTCCAGCCTAACATTAATCCTGAATATACTTCTAAATTATCAATTAAAGTATAATTCAAATGAGCTCTTGGTCCTACGATAATTTGAGTAAATCTCCAACCTAAGTCAGAATTATTCCAATGTCCAAAATCTTCTCTCCAGGTACGGAAACCTAAGTAACCGCCTATTCCAAAATTTAATCCGCTAACATCAAAGATATCATTCTTCATACCTTTCGAGAAAGCAACTTCTATTGGTAAGCCATAACTGCCAGCTCCGATACCGACATTAACAATTTTGTCTCCTGATCTAAATACTGGAGATTGAGCTGAGGCTGTAAAAGCAAATCCTAAAGCTAAAACAGCAACTAAAATAAATTTCTTCATACTTTTTAATTGTTTATTGATCTCTACTCGTAGGCTTTTCGAGTTCCGCCTTTATAATTTTTTAGAATGCAAATATAATAATAATTTGAATAGAACCTATTTAATTTAAAAGTAATTTTTTCACTTTAGATAATTTATTGACCTAAATTGATTCATTAACTTATCAATTACAAGTATTAATGAGCTTCAAGCCAGTTCTCTCCTGTGTTTACCTCAACCTCTATTGGAAGATTTAGCTTTAGAGAATTTTTCATCTCATTAACAACTATTTCCTTTATAATATCTAATTCTGGCTTAAAAACATCGAAAACTAATTCGTCATGTACCTGAAGTATCATCTTAGATTTTAAGTTTCTTTGGTTAAACTCCTTGTAAATAGATATCATTGCAAGTTTAATCATATCGGCAGAAGTCCCTTGAATAGGCATATTCACCGCATTTCTCTCAGCAAAGTTTCTAATATTAGCATTGCTTGATTTTATATCACTTAGATACCTTCTTCTACCTGAAATTGTTTCTGCATATCCTTTTTCTCTTGCAGAAATTATGCTCTTATCAATAAAGGTTTTAATCTTTGGATACTTATTAAAGTACTCATCAATTAGCTCTTGAGCTTCTTTTCGAGAAATATTTAATTGTTGGCTAAGTCCAAAGGCAGAAATACCATAGATTATACCAAAGTTAACGCTTTTGGCATTTCTTCTCATATCCTTAGTTACTTCATCATGAGACACACCATATATCTTTGAAGCTGTATCAAGGTGGATATCCAAATTCTTTTTAAAAGCTTCACACATATTCTCGTCCCCACTCAAAGAAGCAATTATCCTTAGCTCTATTTGAGAATAATCGGCGGCAAGCAAAACATAGTCTTCACTTCTTGGAACAAAACACTTCCTTATCTCTTTGCCTAATTCGGTTCGAATAGGTATATTTTGTAAATTCGGATTCTTAGAAGAGAGTCTTCCTGTTACTGCAGTGGATTGGTTATATGAAGTATGGATATGATTTGTCTTTTTGTTTACAAGCAATGGCAAAGCATCAACATAGGTTCCTTTAAGTTTTGAAAGGCTTCTATATTCTAATACTTTTTCAATAATTGGATGCTCTGACTTTAGCTTAACAAGCACATCTTCTGCAGTTGAGTACTGCTTCGATTTTCCTTTCTTCTTAGAGCTTGAGTCTATATCCATTTTCTCAAAAAGTATCTCTCCTAATTGTTTTGGAGAAGATATATTAAACTCCTCTCCAGAGAGAGAATAAATTTCCTTCTCTAAATCTATCTTCATAGTATTTAAAAGAGTAGAGAATTGATTAAGTTCTTCAATATTTAACCTTACCCCTTCTCTTTCCATAGATAAAAGCACATCGACAAGTGGCATCTCAATCTTTTCAAATACCTCCAATAACTCTGCTTCTCTTAGTTTTTCTTCGAATATATTCTTTAATTGAAGGCATATATCCGAATCCTCAACTGCATATTCCTTTAGTCTTTCTTTGTCCAAAGTCTTTGGATTAAGCCCATGGGTCTTGATTTTCTTATCTCCAAGACTTTCGAAAGGAATCATCTCGTAGTTTAGATAGGTTTGGGATAATATATCTAATTTATGACGAGATTCACTATTTATTAGATAATGAGCAAGTATTGTATCAAAACACTTTCCCTCTACCTTAATTCCATAGTTAAGGAGAATATTCTTGTCGAATTTCATATTATGACCTATCTTCTCAATATCCTTATCCTCAAATACCTCCTTATAATCCTTTAGTATTTCTATTATCTGGTCTTGGGGTTTATCTAAGTATAGGAAATAACCGGTAAAAGGATTTGTTGAGAATGAAAGCCCTATTATTGGAGAATCTATTTCAAGACCTAAGGTTTCGGTATCGAAACAAAAATATCCTCTCTCCTTTATTTCCAATAATAATTCCTCTCTTGTCTTATCATCTTCAATAAACCTATAATTATGTTCGGTATTAGAGATATTATTATAGAGCGAATTATTAGTTGAAAGCTCCACACTATTATTATCTCCAAACAAATCCATTTGATTATTATCAGACTTTACTCCAATGGATTTAGAATCTAAATTAAGCTTATCAAACTCTGTAAAAAACCTTTTTTCAAAGGTCTTAAACTCTAATTCATCAAAGAGTCTTTTACATTCCTGAGGATTTGGGTTTTCAAACTTAAGTTTTTCTTCATCAAACTCAATAGGCACATCGAGGATTATCCTTGCCAATTCCTTTGATAGTATTGCCTTATCCTTGTTTTCTTCTATTGCTTTTCTAATGGATTTGCTTTCTATTTTATCAGTATTTTCTAATATATCCTCTATGCTATCGAAATCCTGCATAAGGAGTTTTGCTTTTTTCTCCCCAATGGAAGGAACTCCTGGTATATTATCAGAGCTATCGCCCCAAAGCCCGAGTATATCAACAACCTGCTCTGGTCTCTTTACTGAGAACTTCTCCTTAACCTCTTCTACTCCCAAGATTTCAAATTCCGAACCCATCCTTCCAGGTTTATACATAAGTATATTTTCCTCAACCAATTGTGCATAATCCTTATCAGGGGTAACCATATATACAGTAAATCCATTTCTTGCTGCTTTTTTAGCAAGAGTGCCTATTACATCATCAGCCTCATATCCCGTAACTGCAAGCATAGGTATATTCATTGCCTTAACTAAATCCTTTATAATTGGAATTGCAAAGAGTATATCCTCTGGAGTTTCAAGTCTGTTTGCCTTATATTCTTCGTATTGCTCATGCCTTACTGTTGGTCCATGCAAGTCGAAGGCTACTCCAATATGGGTAGGCTTATTTTGTTTTAGTATATCTAATAAAGTATTTGCAAAACCGAAAATTGCCGAAGTATTTTGTCCCTTTGAATTTATTCTTGGATTCTTATTAAATGCATAATAGGCACGGAATATTATTGCCATTGCATCAATTAAGAATAGTTTTTTATTTTCCATTTTCTTATTCTGTGTAAAAATCTATCATCTTATTTATCTCTCTAACGCAAACAGGACAAAAAGGTTTATCACTCCTCATTAAACAATCCTGATAAGGTCTGTAAAATCCCTTACTCATATAGGCAGCTCCTTCAAACACTCCAACCTTATCCTTATACTCAGGCGTTTTTGGTGTAGGTATTGGTGTTGAAGCCTCTATCATATCCTCCCACTTATTTTAAACTCTTTTAGTGAGGTAATATTTGCCTGCCAAGGTTCTGCGTATTCAAATGCTCCTTGCATCTCTGAATCATTCTCAGCATATTCATCTCCCAAGGCAGCAAAGCTATGACCAAATTCGTGAACAATTACAAAGGAATTATCCTTATTAAAATAAGAAGTAGCGTAGAAATTATAAATACCTCCACCTCCATAAACATCGGAATTACACATAATAATTATTTGTTCATAAGGAGTATTTCTGAGTACTGCATGAATATTGAAAAGTTTTTCGCTCATAATATATCTTGGGGAGCCAAAGGTATTATAGCTCACTCCTAATTCAGTATCTTGATTTATCTTAGAGTTTTTCAAGCCTGGGATTCCAGACTCTTCTGAGAAATACTCAACAGCCCATACATTTATTTTATCTCTCATATTTGAAAAAGGATTTTTGGAGAAAATAAACTCTGAGAATTTCTTTAAATCATTCCTCATCTTTAGAGAATCTTCAATTGAATAACCAGAAGGAAGAATTACTATATCTAATTTCTTATTTATCTCTCCTGAATAATGAAGCTTGATTGGCGTATATTCCTTTGCCATATTTGAGTATCCTAAATCAGACTTTTTATATTTCTCCTTCATAATCTCCTTCCAAACTCCTACACTATCCTTTGAAGAGATTTTAATAATTACATCCTCTTTTGGGAAAGGAATACGCAATACCTCTTCAAAGTTTCCACATGAATTTCTTCCTTGACTTGTGGTTGACCACTCTTCAAACAAAGAGCAATAGTTTCTTGAGTAAATCAATTTATTGGTTTGGGGTTCAAAAACCTCAACCTTATGAACTCCATAATTTGTTTTATCAATTAGCTTTGTTCTTGTTCCAGCCCAAGAGCCTGAGATATAAGAATTATCAATAGAATAATACTCCATGGCATATCTTCCCGAATGATATACTTCCAAATTCAAGGTCTTATCTTCAAAAAATTTATCAAAATCTATGTCCTGAGAATTTAATACTAAAGGTATCAAGACAATAATGAAACTTAAAATTCTATTCATACGTACAAGTATATATTAGTTAGAGAGCAAAATTACAGATTTTTATTTGGTTTTATATTTTGTTTTCGAAAAATAAATTCATAACTTTGCACATTGCTTTAAGATATGCAGTTAAGTAATTTAAAATATAGACTTTCACATAAAGACTCTTTTAAGAATTTAAAGGATAGGGATAATTTCGCTCACTAAGGAAATTATCTTTCCCCTTTTATTACTCCCACCAATATCAAAAAAAGAGTTATTTAACATTTCAATTTAAAAATAAAAAGAATATAATTATGGAATTACCATTCGCAGAATCATGGAAAATTAAAATGGTTGAGCCAATCCGCAAAAGCACTCGCCAAGAGAGAGAAAAATGGATAAAAGAAGCTCACTACAATATGTTTCAATTATCGGCTGATAAGGTTTATATCGACCTTTTGACCGATTCAGGTACAGGCTCTATGTCTCAAGGACAATGGGCTGCAATGATGATGGGAGATGAAAGCTATGCTGGTGCATCTTCTTTCTTCAATTTAAAAAATTCAATAAAGAATATTACAGGGTTTGAATATGTTATTCCTACTCACCAAGGTCGTGCTGCAGAGAATGTTCTATTCTCTTACTTAGTTAAAGAAGGTAGTGTTTGCCCTGGCAACTCTCATTTCGACACAACTAAAGGACATATCGAAAGTCGTAAGGCTATTGCTTTGGATTGCACAATCGACGAGGCAAAAGACACACAATTAGAAATTCCTTTTAAAGGAAATGTGGATATAGTAAAGCTTGAAAAAGCACTTAATGACCATAAGGGAAAGATTCCTTTTATTATTATGACAGTAACTAATAATACTGCTGGAGGACAACCTGTAAGCATGAAGAATCTTAAGGATGTAAGTGTATTATCTAAAAAATACGGCATTCCTGTTCTTTTCGATTCAGCACGTTTTGCAGAAAATGCTTATTTCATTAAAATGAGAGAAGAAGGCTATGCAGATAAGACTATTAAAGAAATAGTAAAAGAGATGTTCTCTTATGCTGACGGGATGACTATGAGTGCTAAGAAAGACGCCATTGTAAATATGGGGGGATTTATTGCAACAAGAAAACAAGATTGGTTTGATGGTGCAAAGAATTTCTGTATTGTTATGGAAGGTTACCTTACTTATGGTGGTATGAATGGAAGAGATATGAATGCTCTTGCAGTTGGATTAGACGAGAACACAGAATTTGAAATGTTGGAAACACGTATCAAACAAGTTGAATACCTTGCAATGAGACTTGATGAATACGGAGTTCCTTATCAAAGACCTGCAGGAGGACATGCTATCTATGTTGATGCTTCAAAGGTATTGACCCATGTACCTAAAGAAGAATTCCCAGCACAAACCCTTACTGTAGAATTATATCTTGAAGCCGGTATTCGTGGATGTGAGATAGGATATATTTTAGCTGACAGAGACCCAATTACTCGTGAAAATCGTTTTGGAGGATTAGACCTTGTACGTCTTGCTATCCCTCGTCGTGTTTACACTAATAATCACATGGATGTTATTGCTGCTGCTCTTAAGAACTGTAAAGACAGAGCTGAATCAATATCAAGAGGATATAAGATTACTGAAGAAGCAGAACTAATGCGTCACTTCACTGTAAAATTAGAAAAGTTATAATATCACTTTATCTATAAATAAAAGAAAAGCCACTTCTGTTTTTGAGGTGGCTTTTTTCTTTTATCTTACTCTTTAATCGCTCTCAGGATTTCTCTTTTGCCTTTTGGACCTGGAAGTTTTTCGATTTTGAAGCCTGAGGATTTTAAGGCTCGCTTTACATCTCCTTTGCAACAATAGGTGGATAGTATTCCTCCTTTTTTTAGCGAAGAGTATAGTTTTGCAAACATTCTTTCTCTCCATAGATTTTCTTCAAATTGCGGTGCAAAAGCATCAAAGTATATTATATCGAAGAAATCTTCTTTATAGTCTAAATCCTCCCCATTCCCTTCTATCTTTTCTAATATAAAATTCTCTCCTATCTTTTCTTCTTTTTGCCAATCTGTATTGTGGAGTTTTAGAAAATCTTCTTGGTTTGATACTAATATTCCATAGTTTAGCTTAGAGATAATATCATAGCTTAAAGGATATTTCTCAACGCTTTGGTAATAAATCTCAATATTGTTTTCCAGGCAGTAAGATAGGCTAAGCAACGCATTTAATCCTGTTCCAAATCCTATCTCTAAGATATTTATCCTATTTTGATTTGGGTTTAAATCTTTATAGTAGTTTAATGCTGAATTAATAAATATATGCATGCTTTCAGCTATTGCTCCATGGCTTGAGTGATAGCCCTCCCCAATGTCTTTTCTTCTCAATGAGCTGGAGCCATCCTCAGTAATTATTATTTCTAATTCATCTATTATATCCATGCTTATAAAGAATTTGTCTTCCAAGTGCCGTCGAAATACCAAACCTCCTTATGCCCTAATTGCTTAATATCTTCCCAACACTCTGCAAACAACTTATCTACCTCATCCTTATTATGCGAATCGGTAGATATAGTAATAGGGATTCTAAGCTTAGCCATTTCCTTTATCCAACGCCTTTGAGGAAAATAATCCTTGGAACGTCCTTTGTAAAGCCCTCTTGTATTGATTTCACATATAATATTATTCTCTTTAATAAGGTTAAGACTCTCTAAAACCAAAGACTCATACCACGCCTCATCTTCAAGAAAATACCTATCCTTATTATGCATCTTTACCTTATCGAAATGTCCTATTATATCTGGTTTCTCATTTGTTATCATCTCATTTGTCTGAGAATAAAATGCTTTTACTCCTTTTTTAATATCCCCTGAAAAACATTCCTTTAGTCCATTATCGTAGGATTCTTGCTTACTACCATCAATAAACCAAAGCCCATTTCCCGAAACTAAGTGAACCGAAGAGATTATATAATCTAAATTATACTCCTTTGCTTTTTGCCTGAGATTTTCGCAAAGCCCTGGTATATAATCAAACTCCATAGATGTAAATAGCTTGATTTCATCCTTGTACTTCTCCTTCAATCTTATAGTTTCATCCAAATATGCCTTAATATCCTCTTCTTTTAGAGCAAAATCATTTTCAAATGGGACTGGAGAATGAGC
Source organism: Bacteroidota bacterium (assembly GCA_023415495.1). Classification (GTDB taxonomy): domain Bacteria; phylum Bacteroidota; class Bacteroidia; order Bacteroidales; family P3; genus UBA10566. The sequence goes on along the minus strand of JAEZKK010000011.1, from coordinate 203,688 downwards.
AGAGAATCCAAAATAAGAAAGCTTCTTCTCAATAGCGGAAATAACCATTTCTTCCAAGGTGTTTTTCCCATCACAAAAGCTTGAATGGCTATGATAGTTAAACTTCAACATCTCTTAATTTATATAATTTATCTCCCCTTCTTAGTATTTCCTTAGTTGGGATTGAAAACAAATCACCCTTAACTGTCTTTTCTACCCTTTGCAAATCAACTCTAATCTCCATTACCGTATCTTCATATACTCCAGTTGTAGGTCCAAGAACTATATACTCTTCTCCAATGCCAAGCTCTCCTGTTTCGAGCTTAACCTCTGCAACATTTATATTTTTGAAGTAATTGGTAATTGTGCCGATAAAGACTTTGACTTTAGTGGCTTGAGAGCCGTATTTCTCTGTCCACTCTCCAATTCTCTGCCCTAAATAATAACCATCCCAAAATCCCCTATTATAAACCTTGCTTAGTTCCTCGTTCCACCTATCCTTATTTTCCTGAGTAAATTCTCCATTTATATATGCCTTTACTGCCTCTTTATAAATCCTTGTAACTGTTTTCACATATTCTGCCGAGCGTCCCCTACCCTCAATCTTTAAAACCCTTACTCCAGCATCTAAAACCTTATCCAAAAAGTCAATAGTCTTTAAATCTTTTGGAGACATAATATACTGATTGTCCACAACAAGCTCAGTATCCCCATCCATATCGCTCACCTTATAAGGTCTTCTGCAAAATTGTAAACATTCTCCCCTATTAGCACTCTTATTAGCATTATCCAAAGAAATATAACATTTACCAGATACAGCCATACAAAGAGCTCCATGCACAAAACATTCTATTTGTACCAATTTCCCTGAAGGTCCTTTTATCTCTTGTCTTTCTATTTCTTGTGTAATTCTCTTAACCTTATCCAGACTTAATTCTCTTGCTGTTACTATTACATCTGCAAAGGCTGAATAGAATCTAACCTCTTCAATATTAGTAATATTACACTGTGTAGAAAGGTGAATCTCAACTCCCTTTTGTCTTGCATAAGATATAACCGACATATCGGCAGCAATAATTGCCGACACTCCGCTTTCCTTTGCTGCATCTACAACATTACGCATATATTCCAGCTCCTCGTCGTAGATAATTGTATTTAAGGTAAGATAGGTCTTAACCTTATTTTCTTTTGCTATGCTTACAATATTTCTCAAGTCCTCAATGCTAAAATTCCTACTGCTTCCAGTACGCATATTAAGCCCTCCAACCCCGAAGTAAATCGAATCAGCACCACCTTGTATAGCACCCTGTAAAGATTCATAAGAACCCACAGGAGACATTATCTCTATATCTTCAATATTCATTAATTCCAAATCAAAAAATTATCAATTACATTTGCAAAAATACGACATTAATCCAAGAGTAATCGAATTAGAGCAAAACTATGATTAGAATAAGGGTATAATATCAAATAAAAAAATCATAGAATCAAACAAGAAAAAAATCTTATTTGATTACAATCTCATATAATGCCATTATATTAGATTGGAATTTGATTTAGTTTGTTTAAAGCTTGATTTAAGGAGTTTTAGACTTGATTTTATTAGTTCTATTTTAAAGATAAAATTGAGTAGATTTTTAGTATTTTTGCAGGGATTATGTTTATAAAATAATTTGATTATGAAAAGAGTGATTTTTGTTTTTATTATTGCTACTATTGCTTTCATTTCATGCAAAAAGGATAATAAGGATTTGATTATTGGGAAGTGGCAGACTGTTGAAAATGTATATGTTTCAGATATTGGAAAAGATAGTTTGGATATGAGGGGAGCTAATGAGTTTTTTACTTTTAGAGAGGACAATACTATGTATATTACCAATGGAGAGAAGGAAGTAAATTCTAATTATTTTATTAAAGGTAGCATTATGCATTCTTTTGTGATGGGAGGAAGTGATACTGTTAAATCTCAAATAATTAAATTAGACAATAAATCCCTTACTCTTTCTAAGGAATTGAATAATTTCGACAATACTAAAGTGTATATTCACCTTGAAAGGGCGAAGTAATATTTTAACGAGAGATAAAGATTATTAGAACAGAAATATCCGAAGGGCTTACTCCTGAGATTCTTGATGCTTGTCCTATTGTCTTAGGTCTAATTTTTGAAAGCTTTTCCCTTGCTTCATAGCTAAGGGATTTTAGACTATGATAATCAAAATCATCCTTAATCCTAAGGTTTTCATGTTTTGAAAGTCTTTCAGCAATCTCCTCTTCCTTTGTAATATATGACTCATACTTTACAAAGATTTCAGCACTTTCTACAACATCCTCTCTAATATCACTATCAATATTGGATATTTTATCATCTAAATAAGGTATGCTCTTTCTTAAATCCTCTAATGATATCTGAGGTCTTAATAGTAGCTGACTTATCTTGGTCTTTTGATTTATTATTGGAGTTTCCTTCTCCATAAATATTGTATTAACCTCTTGAGGTAAAGCACTGTTTTTATTTACAAAGAGAAGTAATTCTTTAGTTGCACTACTCTTTCTTTCAACTAATTCCATTCTTTCTTTAGATGCAAGACCTAAATTATAAGAAAGTGGAGTTAGTCGAATATCTGCATTATCCTGCCTTAGCAATATTCTATGCTCTGCTCTTGAGGTAAACATCCTATAAGGCTCATCAACTCCTTTTGTAATCAAATCATCAATCAAAACCCCAATATATGCGTCCGAGCGTTTAAGTACAAACTCTGGCTTATCGTATAGCTTTAAATAAGAATTAATTCCAGCAATTATACCCTGAGCTCCAGCCTCTTCATAACCAGTTGTACCATTTATCTGCCCAGCAAAATATAGGTTTTCAATCAGTTTTGTTTCAAGAGTATCCTTTAGCTGTGTTGGGGGGAAATAATCATACTCTATTGCATAGCCTGGTTTTTGTATAATTGAGTTTTCAAAACCCTTTATCATCCTTAAAGCCTTGTATTGAATGTCTAAAGGCAAAGAAGAAGAGAATCCATTTACATAATAAAGATTTGAGTAATTACTTTCTGGCTCAATAAATAATTGGTGTTTATCCTTTGAAGAGAATCTCTCTATCTTATCTTCTATAGAAGGGCAATACCTAGGACCAACTCCCTTTATTCTACCTTGAAACATTGGAGAGGATTCAAAACCCTCACGTAATATATTATGTACATCTAAACTTGTATATGCTAAGAAGCAACTTCTTTGCTCTAATTCTTTTGCTCTTTTATATAAGAAAGAAAATTGTTTAGGATTATCATCCCCCTTTTGCTCTTCAAGTTTAGAGAAATCGATGCTCTTTCCTTCTACCCTCATTGGGGTACCTGTTTTAAGGCTTAGAACCTCAAAACCATAATCTCTAAGATTTTCTGACAATCCTCTCGACTCTGCCTCCCCTATCCTACCACCTGGAAGATTGGTTTCTCCAATATGGATTTTACCATTAAGAAAAGTTCCATTTGTAAGAATAACACTTCTTGAATCAAAATCTAATCCAAATCTTGTTTTTACTCCTACAACTCTATTATTTTCTAATCTAAGCGAAACAACCTCATCTTGCCAAAGGTCTATATTTGGTATTGTTTCGAGAATCTTTCTCCAAGATAAAGAAAAACTGATATTATCTACCTGAGCTCTTGGGCTCCACATTGCTGGACCCTTTGAGCGGTTAAGCATTCTAAATTGTAATGTGTTTTGGTCAGTAATAATCCCTGAATAACCTCCAAGAGCATCTATTTCCCTAAGGATTTGACCTTTTGCAACTCCTCCCATAGCTGGATTGCACGAAAGGGATGCTATATTATTAAGATTTTGGGTTATTAATAATACACTTGCTCCAAGATTAGCACTGCTTGCTGCAGCTTCACATCCTGCATGACCCCCTCCAACAACTATAATATCATATTTCTTAAACATTCCTCTTCCTCTTTTCTCATTTCTTTTTCCTCTTGCTCAGTCTTATCCTTAAAACCCAAAAGATGCAATACTCCGTGTATTATTACTCTATGCAATTCTTCTTCAAACTCTACTCCTATTAGTTTTGAATTGCTTCTTACTGTATCTAAACTAATAAATAAGTCTCCAGAGACCAAGGTTTTCTGAGTCTCATAGTCATATTCGCTATAATCGAAACTAATAATATCTGTGAAATAATCGTGGTTTAGATATTGACGGTTGATATTTAAAATATAATCATCGTTGCAGAATATATAATTCAAATCCTTTAATTCCCCATTTCTCTTCTCAACACAAGACTTTATCCATGCCTTAATTTTGTTTCTCTTTAAGGGTATAGTATTTGTATCTTCAAAATTAAAACTAATCGCCATGTGATAATTTAGTGGTTTTATTAGTTTTATTAATAAGATAGTTCTTGATAATATTCTGACGTGTTATTAATTCTGATTGGTCAATTCCATCAATATAGAAAGCTATTTCTATGTTTTTATTACTATCCGTATTAATAATCTCCGAGCTTAACAGCTCAATAATCTCATTGACTTTAAAATATAATTCTTTATTTGAATTAAATCTAAACAATACTCCTTTAGAACATTGTTCAAAGCTAAACTCTATTTTAAGATTATCTCTATCTATTATATTGCTATTTATGATTTGAGTTATTATCTCATCAATGGTTATAGAGAAAATGCCAAAGTAATTATGAAGATTATACCTATCGCAAATCTCTTCAATCAAATTCAAAATTCTTTTAATATCTCCACTCTGAGCATTAAGCCTAATAGTATCGTAATTATGTTTCATAAATAAACTATATTTCAAACACAAATTATGAATTAATTAGAGTTGATATTTAGAAAATACTCATCTACCTTATTCTTGTAATAAGGAGAAAAGTTTGGAGGAACCTGTTTGAAAAGCTCTATATCCCTTTTTCTTAATTTCTCAAACTCCAAAAACTCATTATTATTATTAATCCAATCCTCCCCTTGCTTCGATTCTCTTTCCTTTTGCTTTTCTCTTTCTAACTGAGCCTTTTCATGCTCTAAAAGTCGAGAGAGAATATTATTCTGCCTGTTTAGGGTTTGTTGATTAATGTTCTTATTTACGATTTCTTTTTCGGTTTGTTCCATTTGTCTAATTAAATTATCTAAAGCTGGATTAGATTTTCCGCTTAAAGCTTTCTCTTCCAATGCCATTTCACTTAAAATCCTTCTTATCATTTCCTGCTGCGATGCCATCCTTGCCAATTCTTCATTCATCTTAGCATTTTCTCCTATCTTAGGCTTTCCTTGATTAGACTTTTTCTGATTTTCTAACTCTTTCTTCAATCTCTCCATTTCCTTATTTAAAGCCTCCTGCATTTTCTTTAAATCCTTAGACGATTTGCCAGGCTTTGGATTAGAACAAGAAGATTTTGGCATTCCTTTGCTCTTGCTCTTTGACTTCTTAGAATTTTGCATTTGATTTTGCATATTCTTTAATGATTCTGCAAGCATAAGTGCTAAATTATTCATTGAGGTCATTGTGTATTGTTGTGGAGTTCTTGCTCCAAGGTTCTTATAATTATTATATATACCCTGGTTATACTTTAGAAGACTCTCAATTGAATTTTCAATTTGGTTATCTATACTTGTTAATTCCTTATTTATTGCGGAGCTTATCTGAGGTTGACGTTTGCTCATAGCAAATAGAGAATCCGAAATCATCCTCATATCATTTTTTATCTTGTTTTGATTATAGATTAAATCCTGGTATTTTGGGTCTGTTACTGAATATTGAGCTACCTTATTGATTAAATCTTCTTGAGTAAAAGAGAGGGTTACAAGATTCTTGAGTATTTGTCTAACTTCATTAATATCCTCAGCCAATTCTTCTTCTTGAGTGTCTTCCATCGATTCATTTAATTCCGAAGCCATTTCCTCCATTTTCTCTGAAGCAGATTTTTGAGATTGAGAAGCCTCTTTATTATTCCCTTTTTGAATATTATCCATAGCTTTTTTCAAGTCCTCTTCTATGCTTTTCTCTTTTTCTTTATTCCTATCTATCTGCAATTGATCTTCAAGTTCCTTGCCCTTCTCATTTATCTTATCCAATTCTTTTTTTATCTCTTGAAAAGTCTCATTTATTTTATTTTGTTCTTTCGATAATTCTTCTTTTGAAAGAGCTTTATCTTTTGTTTTTTGAGATAATTCTTCTTCTTTCTTCGCTGTTTGATTTAATTTATCTAAGGTTTCTTCTATTTTCTTTTCTAACTCTAAACGCTTGAACATCTCCAAATTCCTGTCAAGTTCTTTCTCTAAATCCTGATTTCTTGAATTTAGTTTATCTAACTCTTCTTTAATCTTATTTTTATCTGCATTATCTTTTATCATTTTTTCCAATTCCTCAAGCATCTTTTTCATCTCATCACTAACCAACTCTTCGAATAGTCTTTCTAATTCCTTCTTTTTCTCGAGTATCTCTTGGCTATGCTCCTTATATTTTTCTTCAATTATATTGTTTTCCTTAATATTTTCCTTAATATCCTCGATTTTATTCTTTATCTCTTTTTGTTTATTAATCATTTCTTCGATTTGCTTTTTATCCTGCCAATCGGAAGATTTCTTCTCTAATATTTTCTTTTTTAAATCCTTTATTTCTTCTCTTAGTTTCTTAATTTCGAAGATGGATTCCTGAGTTTCTTTCTCTATTTGCTGACTTGTTTTTTCTGTTTTTTCCTCTATTTCTTCAATTGAAGGTATTTCTATTCTAAAAACCTGAGAAACGCTTTTCTTTGCCCCATCTACTTCATCATTATCCCAAACTTCAAAATAATACGAAATCTGATCTGATGAATTAGCTTGGATAGAATTTAAGTCAAAATAATAATAAAATTCTTGTGCGATTTCATTTTTATTAATGGGTATGATTATTTCCTTATGATGTGTCTTTTTGTACTCATCAACGACCTCCACCTTAAAGCATAGTTTTGTGAATCCATAATCATCCTTTATTTGTCCTCTAAAGAAAATCCTATCCCCTATTATACTATCTCTTTGTTCTAAAACTGCTATCTTTGGTTTTAGGTCTGGAATAATATTGATTTTAAATTCCAATGAATCGCTTGATAAGTGAAATTGATTTTGGGTATATATTCTATAATCTATATCTTTTAAAAGTTTTCTGGAAAGTTTAATCCCTCCTCTTTTGTCTGGAATTATCTCCTGCTTTTTATCTAAAAACTCAAAAACAACCTTTCTCGTATCCTTTGTTATTCCTACCCATTCAATTTTACTCCCCTTAGGAATTGAAAAATTCGAGATATTAGTAAATATTTCTTCTGATAGATTTGTATATGAAGGATAGGTTATCTTTGCTTTTAAATCTATTATTATTGGCTTAGGTCTTAGGTTTAATTTATATTCTCTACTTTTTAGCTTAGAAGATGCGAAATAAAAATCAGTTTCATTCTGAACATGCTTAATGATAAAAGAAAATTCATTCTTCTTTATTTTTTTCATGTGAAACGTATTTTTATTAATCACTATATCAACATCATTCGGAATAGTCTTACCAATGGTTTTTACTTTGATTTCTATATCATCCTTCTCTAATAAATCTAAACTCTTATTTACTAAGACAAATTCAAATGGAGAAGGCGGAGAAAAATGCTTAGTATAATTAATATACCTATTGGTTGGTTCACTTATAAGTTCAGGATAAATAATTAGAATTAATAATATTGATAAGATAGGGATAACTGCCCATTTTAAATATTTCTTATTCTTGGAAAAATCAATAGCCTTTACAAAAGGAATAGGACTTAATTCTTGAGTTCTTTGCTTTATACTTGCTTCTAAAAGTTCTGTATCTTCTAAATTACTTAAATTTTGAAGTTGAAGCAAATTAATAAGTTTATCAGATACTTCAGGGAAGAACTCCCCTATTATCTGTGAAGCTTGTGTATAAGTAATCCTTTTCCCTAATTTATTATACTTTAATAGAGGAATAAGGATTTTGAAATAGATTTGTAAAATAGAAATGAGAATAAAACCATAAAAAATTATTGTTCTAATCAACTTTGGAAAATAACCATAATACTCAATAACACTTAGGAAAATAAAAAAAGATAATAAGATAATTATTGAGTATAAAGATCCTCGTATAATTTGATTCTTATAATACTTCTTTATAAAAACATCTAATTTACCTATTATTCCACTCTTTTCCATTATAACCAACCATGATTCTTATACCATTCAATAGTTTTTCTTACTCCTTCTTCGAGGAATACTTTTGGATTATAATCTAAATCTTTTTTCAAATCCTCTATATCGCAATCCCAATTTCTTGCACTTAGTATATTATATTTATCCTTATTAAGTGTAAAGGATTTGCCCGATATTTTACCAAAAAACTCATTAAAATTAGATATCCACTTAACTACAAACAAAGGAAATCTAAGTTTTATTGTCCATGTGTTTAACACTCTCTTTGTAATTTCAGCAAATTCTGTATCTAAATACATATTTCCATCACTTACAAAATAAGTATTATTTGACTTTGAAGAAGTAATTGCCTTAATACATAATTCAACTAAATCATCAACATATACGAAACTAAGTCTTTGAGGTTGATAACCTAAATAAGGCTCTAAGTGGTTTTTAATTGTTTTGAAATATATATAATAATCCTTTTCTCTATGACCATATACTCCAGTAGGTCTAAATATTAAATAATTCTCTTTTAAGTTATCCCTTATATAATTCTCTGCTTTTAATTTTGAAATTCCATATTGAGTATTTGGATTATCTTTATCCAAGTTCCTTACTTTTAAGAATTCCTTTTCATCTCCAGGTCCATGTGCAGCAAAACTACTTAAGAAAATTAATCTAATATTCAAATCCTTAATGGAATCAATAAGGTTTTTAGTGAATAAATAATTTACCCTATTAAAATCCTCTGGAGCTCTTGCCTTTGTCAATCCTGCTAAATGTAATATACATTCGAATTTCTGAATATAAAATACTTCTTTTAAACTTTGAATATCACTATAATCAAGCTCAATAAATCTAATTCTATTATCTCTTAGATATTCCTTTGAACTAGTTGAGCGTATTGAAGCAGTAACATCAAAGCCTGATTCTAGTAATTTTTCTACCAATTTAGAACCTATAAAACCACTTGCTCCTGTTACTAATACCTTCATATTTTATTCAATTTTTTTAATATAAGCTCTCCTTCTAATTCCTAACTCACTATTGTATTTCTGCCATATCAATGCAGCCTGATTGGTTTCAAGCTGAGGATTAGCTATAGCTGTCATTGAACCTAATTCTATATATGTTTTATTCATTTGACTAAAATACAATGCGTGTATTCCCTTATTTTGCCATTGAGGATGTACACCATTAAGGTATAAATCTATATGAGAATAGTCTTTCATCGCCCTAAGCATATAATACCAACCAAATGGAAATAATCTTCCTTTTGCTTTTTTTAGTGCATTTGAAAAAGATGGCATTGAAACTCCAAAGCCAATCACATCATCATTAGAATCTACGATAAAACAAACTAATTTTGGATCAATAAAAGTGAAATATTGCTTAATATAAAAATCTATCTGTTTTTCCGTAAGAGGCACATATCCAAAAAGATTAGAGAAGCTTTCATTTACAAGTCTAAATGTTTTATGACCATAATTTTTTATTATCTCCTTTTTAGATATCCCTGTTACTATTCTAAGATTATATTTTTCTTTGATTACTTGACTTATCTTAGATATTTTTTCAGGAATTGGCTGATTTGCTTTAATTATATATTGAACCCAATCTACTTCTTTTTCAAACCCAAGCTCTTCTAATAATCTTGGATAATAGGAAGGATTATAATAACATGCCATAGGACAAAGCGTATCGAATCCCTCAACCATCATACCCTCTTTATCCATATCTGTAAAACCCATTGGACCTAAAATTTCACATAGATTTACCTCTTTTGCCCAAACTTCTACAGAATTAATCAATGCTCTAAGAACTTCTATATCTTCAATAAAATCCAACCATCCAAATCTAATCCTCTTCTGTGACCAAATTTCGTTTGCTCTATTATTTAATATTCCAGCAATTCTTCCAACGCATTCTCCATTCTTGTATGCTAGAAATATCCTTGAAGAACAAAACTCAAATGCAGGATTCTTCTTCTTATTGAATGTACATTTCTCATCAAATAATAAAGGAGGTACCCAATTCTTATCGTTCTTAAATATTTTATATGGAAGCTTTAAAAATAAATTAAAATCACTTTTTGAATTTACTTCTCTTATTGTTATTTCACCCATTTTTCTCACTCTATTTAATTACATTATATTTTTTAAAGACATCATAAAGCCTAACCGTAGCCAAATCTACATCTTCTTTAGTGTGAGTTGCCATTAGTGAAAAACGGATTAATGTACATTCAGGGCTGCATGCAGGTGGAATCACAGGGTTTACAAATATACCTTGCTCAAATAATTCTTGAGTAATTAAAAATGTTTTCTCTGTATCTCTTACATATAGAGGAATAATCGGACTATTAGTATTGCCTATTTCAAATCCTAAGTTTCTGAAGGTCTCCAAAGAATAATTAGTTACCTTCCATAAATCATCTATCCTGTATGGCTCTTTTTGCATAATTTCAAGAGCTTCCATAGCACAAGCTGTTGCACATGGAGATATTGAGGCTGAAAAAATATAAGAACGAGAATTATGTCTTAAATAATTAATTGTTTCTTTATCTGTTGCAATAAAACCACCTATTGATGCAAGACTTTTTGAGAAAGTTCCCATTATTAAATCCACCTTTTCAGTCAATCCAAAATGATTACAAATACCCCTACCCCCTATTCCAAATACTCCAAGACTATGGGCCTCATCTACATAAATATCTGCATTATATTTTTCAGAAAGAGCGACAATTGAAGGTAAATCAGCAATATCTCCCTCCATAGAATAAACTCCATCTACAACTATTAGTTTAGTATCTTCATAAGGAATCTTCTTTAAAATACCTTCCAAAGATTCCATATTATTATGTTTAAACTTATAATCCATTCCAAAGCTCAATCTTCTACCTTCAATCAGTGATGCATGGTCGTATTCATCCATAATCAAATGATCTTTTCTTGAAATAATTGTAGGAATAACTCCAATATTGGATTGGAAACCTGTTGAAAATAGAATTGCTTTTTCCTTACCAAGAAAATAAGCTAATTTTTCTTCTAATTCAATATGAATATCTAAGGTGCCATTTAAGAATGGAGATCCAGCACAACCAGAACCATATTTACTTAATGCTTTTTGACCAGCTTCTATAATCCTTTTATGATTTGTTAATCCAAGATAGCTATTAGAACCAAACATCAAGACTTCTTTGTTATTGATTTTTACTCTCGAATCTTGATCTGAAGAAATTGCTCTGAAATAGGGATAAATACCTGAATCTTTAATTTTTTGTGGTTCTGTATAATTAGCAAACCTTTCTTTTAGTTTTTTCATATAAATGATATAATGAGAATATTTAACATACAAGTAAATAAAAATAGCCTACAAAAATAATGATTTATTTTGAATAATCTAATATTTTAATCTAAAGAGAGAAAAATAGAATCTAAATCTAAATAAATGAATTCTGAATATATTTTATTCTTATTTGATTTCATTAACTAAGTCTTTTAATAAAGTAGACCCTCCTATTCTAAAATTATTCTTATTTAGATTTTCTTCTTTGAAATAATGAGTAAAAAGAATATAATAATTTACAGCATCATCAAAACTACTAATTCCTCCTGATGCCTTAATCCCCTTAAGCTCTCCTGTTTTTTGAGCAAATAAATCTAATGACTCACATATAGAAGCAAAACTATATATATCACATCCCTTAGAAGATTTTCCTGTAGATGTTTTAATAAAATCAGCGCCCGATTCAAGATTAATTATACTTGCTTTTCTTATCAGTTCCAAGTCTTCTAACTCACCAGTTTCAATTATAACCTTAAGAATACCATTATTTACCAACTCTTTTGACTTCATTGTTTCTTGTGAAACATAAGTATAGTTTCCGCATAAAAATTCTCCTCTATTCATCACTATATCTATTTCATCACAACCTTTATCTAAGCAAAACTCTATCTCTTTTAAACATAGTTCTAAAGGAATTTGACCAAATGGAAATCCCCCACAAACAGAAACTATAGCTGTATTATTACTATGAAGAATATTTTTAATAGTCTCAACAAATTTAGGAAACACGCAAATGCCAGCAACATTCAATCCAAATTTCTCTAAATTATCGTTCTGATGAATCAGATTTACAATATTTAAATTATTATCTATAGATGATAATGAGGTTAAATCTAAACATTGAATTAATTTCTTGGAAACCTCTCCCCTATCAATTTTATTTTGATTTTCTTTTATAATATTGTCTATATCACTTCTAAAACTATTGAATTTCATTCTCTTTTTCTATAATTTGATTAAGACTAAGTTTTGAAAAAACAGGTAAAATCCTATTATTTTTGTTTTGTCTTTCTATGAAAATATTGAAATAAAGCGTTTTTTTCCATTGTTTTGAATTGAGTTTTTTCCTCGAAATTAGATAATTCTTTAATCTCTTTATCTTATTCCTATATTTTAATCCAATGTATTTCATTTCATAAAACATATTCCTATTACTAATCATTAAGCTCTTTAAAGGAATATTCAAAGGACAAACATTTGTACAATTTCCACATAAAATACAATTAAAACTAAGATGTTTATAAGAATCAATATTCTCCAAATAAGGAAGAACAACATTAGCGTAAGGACCTGTAAAAACATTATTATAAGGCTTATCCCCTATTAATTGATAAACTGGACAATTTAATTTACAAGCATCACAATCAAAACATGTAAGTGCTTTTCTGTTTTCCCTTGTCTCCAAAAGATTTGTCCTTCCATTATCTATAATATACACTTCAATATTTATATCATTTAAAGGTGTATAAATTGATGAATAAGAACCAAATTCTTCATTATATTTATTTGAATAATAAAGCTTTAAAAGAATTTCAATATCTTTTTGGTTTCTTATTATATCTGAAAAGGGAATAATAAATAACTTATGTTTTGAATTCAAAACCATATTCATCTGAGAATATGAAGAAAAATTCAAAAACAAACTCCCTGTATTTGATATTAAATATAAAGGCTGAAAAATAACTAAATCATTATTTTCTCCATTAATAGAAAAACCTTCTTCATTCAAAGATTTATCTATTCCTAATTCTCTTGTAAAATTAGTCTCAATAATATTAATATCCTTGATTTTATTATTATTCAAATATTTAATAATCTTAGTATTAAGATTATCATAATCAAGAGCCCAATTAATGTTAATCTTGTTTTCATTGAATTTTTTGTCCAAGAGTATAATATTCTCTTCTATATTATTAATATTCTTTACTCTTATATTAGCTGCTATTTTTCTTGCATAAGAATAATTACTAAATAATGATTTAAGAAATAATTCATTATCTGTATATTTCAATATTTTTTTTTCTGAAAGAGATTTTTTTACTTCACTAATAAATAGCTTATACTCTTGTGTATTCATTTTTATATTTTAATTTTCTTTACTCTATTCTCATGTCTCCCACCCTCGAACATTGTATTTAAAAATTCATTTACAATTTCAATAGCCTCTTCTTGTTTAATAAATCTGGCAGGTAAAGCTAATATATTTGCATTATTATGTTGTCTTGATAAAGAAGCTAATTCTTTATTCCAACATAGAGCTGCTCTAATGTTTTGATATTTATTAGCTGTTATTTGTACTCCATTGCCAGAGCCACAAATAATTATACCCTTTTCAAATCTTCCATCATCAATATCCTTTGCTAATGGATGAATAATATCTGGATAATCGCAACTTTCTTTTGAAAAACAACCATAATCCTTTATATTATAACCTTCATTGATTAAAATATCTTTTAAATACTCTTTCAAATCATATCCTGCATGATCTGAACCCATAGTTATTATTTTTGATTTATCGTGCATATTGTTCATAAGTTTTAAAGTGATTATTATACTACAAATAACCTATTTATCTATAAATAAATTCTTTATTCAATCAACAAAGTTACTAATAAAAATACAATTAATTTATAATCAAAATAAAATCTTTTCAGATTTCTATTGTTGATAAACCTATAATAATACATATTAATTTGTTGATAAGATTTATTTCAAGTAATTTTGTTGATAAATTGGTGACTTATTATAGAGTTATCACATGGGTTTTAAACAGAATTTACTCTTGAAAAATGAATTAATTTATTAAGAGTATTCGTCTCTGTTATTATGTTAATAAGTATTTTAAAGCATTGATTACTAAGAAATATATTTATTACTTATTAAAATAAATGTTGATAAAAACGAGTTATTTGAAATACAAAATTATCATTCATTTATTTATAAACAGAACTAACAGGGTATATAATATAAATAAGATATATATATATAAATAGATTATTATTATAAAGGTCATAGACATGGAAGAAAGAATTATTGAGAGAATTTTAAAGCTCAAAAAAGAAAAAAATGCAATCATTCTTGCTCATTTTTATCAAATTCCGCAAATTCAGGATATTGCAGATTTTGTTGGAGATAGTTTAAATCTTGCAGAGAAAGCAAGGACTGCAAAAGAGGATTTAATTCTTTTTTGTGGAGTTCACTTTATGGGTGAAACTGCAAAGATACTAAATCCAAATAAGAAGGTTATTATTCCAGATTTGAATGCTGGATGTTCTCTTGCAGATTCTTGTAAATATGAAGATTTTAAAGCATTTAAAGAACAATATCCTGAACATATAGTGATTAGTTATATTAATTGCAGTGCAGAAATTAAAACACTTAGTGATATTATTTGTACTTCTGGCAATGCAGTTCAATTAGTAAATTCACTTCCTAAAGATCAAAAGATTATATTTGCTCCAGATAAGAATCTTGGTGGATATATCAATAGAATATCTGGAAGAGATATGGTTTTATGGGATGGAACCTGTGAAGTTCATGAGTTATTGACATCTGAATATGTTTTATTGACAAAGAAGAGTAATCCTGATGCAATTTTAGTTGCTCATCCAGAATGTAATGATGCTGTATTACAATTAGCTGACTTTGTCGGTTCAACTTCGGCTATGATTAATTATATAAAGAAATCAGTTAATAAAAAATTCTTAGTAGCAACTGAGAGTGGAATTGTTCATCAATTGAAGAAAGATAATCCAGAAAAGGAATTTATTGTAGTTACTCAAGATGAATCTTGTTCTTGCAATGATTGCCAGTATATGAAATTAAATACTCTTGAAAAAGTATTAAGCTCATTAGAAAATGAAGAATTTGAAATATTATTAGAACAAAATATTATTGCAGATGCTAAAAAACCAATAATAAAAATGCTCGATATGTCAAGAGAGTTAGGTATTATTTAATTTGAAAGAATTTGATATTTTGCTTTTTAACATATTAAATACATATAAAACCTAGATAAACAAACATATAAATATACTGTTATTAATAATATATCTGTTTATTTAACATTATAGGTTGATTTTATTTTATCTCTTGATAAATATATCATCTATATATTAATTATAAAGTTAAATTCATTAACAAATACTAAGTGTTTATTTTGTTTTTGCTTTTATTTAGTTCATTTATTAGAATACATTAAAATATGAAATTAATAATACTTATAATTCTATTTCTAATTACTAATTTTTCTTTTTCTCAATCTTATAAATATGCTAATTTCGTAAAAGAAAAGCTAACTAGTAAAGATTTTAAGGGTAGGGGATATAGTGAGAATGGAGATAGAATAACAGCTAAATTTATATCTGACGAATTAAGTAATCAAGGATTAAAATACTATGATACTTCTTATTATCAGTTTTTCGATATTAGTGTAAATAATATAGAAAATGCAAAACTAATTATTGGAAAAGAAAAGAGGGAATTAAGATTAGGAGAAGAGTTTTTAGTATTTGGTTATTCTCCTAATACTAATTTAATCATTCAAAACAAGAAGTTTATTAGAATTGATAAAAAAGAGGTATTAGATAATATTAATATTTTAAATCTTGAAAACAAGATAATTATAATAGATAGAAAAGTAATAAAGGATTATGAAGCTTCTCTATTTATAAGGAAATTAAACTCTAATTCTATTAAACCTCAGCTTGTTATTCTTGAAAACTACGATAAAATACCTTATTATTCAGGAAGGTCTGTCTTTTCTTTCCCTGTTATTCAGATTAAAGACAAGGTATTTAAAAATAAGATTGATTATATTAATCTAAATATTGAGTCAGAATATCTTAGTAAGTATAAAACACAGAATATTATTGCATTTTCTGAGGGAAAGAAATATAAGGATAGTCTTTTTGTATTTCTTGCTCACTATGATCATTTAGGAAAGATAGGGGACAGTGTTTATTTTCCAGGAGGAAATGATAACGCCTCAGGAGTTGCTCTTTTATTGGATTTAGCTAAATACTATTCTAAAAATCCAACGGATTATTCAATTGCTTTTGTGTTTACTTCGGCTGAAGAAATTGGAATTTTAGGAGCAGAATATGCTGCTAATAATTTTCCAGTTGAATTATCAAAGATTAAATTCCTATTTAATTTCGATATGGTGGGTACAGGTTCTGGAGGTATAGCTTTGGTAAATGGGAAAAATGAGAAAAGGGCAAGTGATTTAATCCAAGCAATAAATAGTGAAAAAATGTATTTTAATCAAATAAGGGTAGGGGAGGCTTCTTGTAATAGCGACCATTGTCCTTTTGTAGAGAAAAATGTACCTGGAATTTTTCTTTTTACATTTGGTTGCGAATATAACGAATATCATACTATATATGATAATGGAATCAATCTTTCTTTTACAAAATATATTGACCTAACCAATTTAATCAAAGAATTTATAGAAAAATACTAATGTTCCACGTGATATTAGTATTTAAATAATTAAATATCAATATCCAATACTTTTATTTGAGATATTTTAATGGCTTATTACTTCTATTCAATCTAAGAATAAAAATGTTCAAACTAAGCTTTATTGAAATTTTACTTGATATAAATCTAAAACAATGGCATTGTTTCACTCAAACAATGCCATTGTTTCAACCAAACAATGCGGTTGTTTTACCAAAACAATGCCATTGTTTTAGTTTTATTCTTGATTTAATTTTGTATTTACTTGATATTATTTTCTTTAAATCTACTTTTCAATATATAGAATTTCACTTACTTTTCTTAGATAAAAGAAGTCAATCTTTTTAAAATAATTTAATCCATTTATCTCCTTAATAAGTAATTTAATTTCTTTATCTTTGCAAACAGGATTATTAAATAAGATTTTAAATAAAAGCTAATATGGATTTTAAACAAGCTATTCTGGAAGGAATTCCAGATTATTTACCTTCGAAGAAAGAGTATGATTTAACTGTAAATCATGCACCAAAGAGAAAAGATATACTTAGCAGGGAAGAAAAGAAACTTGCTATAAAAAACGCTTTAAGATATTTTCCTCAAAAGTTTCATAATGAGTTAGCACCTGAGTTTGCATCTGAGTTAGAGACTTATGGAAGGATTTATATGTATAGATATCGTCCAGATTATCGTATGTATGCAAGAGGAATTGAGCAGTATCCAGCAAAAACTCCTCAGGCTGCTGCTATAATGCTAATGATTCAAAATAATTTGGACTATGCAGTAGCTCAACATCCACATGAGTTAATTACTTATGGTGGAAACGGAGCTGTATTTCAAAACTGGGCTCAATATCGTCTTGCTATGAAATACTTAGCAGAAATGACTGAGGAGCAAACCTTGGTTATGTATTCAGGACATCCAATGGGCTTATTCCCAAGTCATAAGGATGCACCAAGAGTTGTGGTTACTAATGGAATGATGATTCCTAACTATTCAAAGCCAGACGATTGGGAAAAGTTTAATGCACTTGGAGTAACTCAATATGGTCAGATGACTGCGGGTTCTTATATGTATATTGGACCACAAGGGATTGTACATGGAACAACTATAACTGTCTTGAATGCAGGTAGAAAGATATGTAACGATGGTCTTGGAGGAAAATTATTTATTACTGCAGGGCTTGGAGGTATGAGTGGAGCTCAACCTAAGGCTGGTAATATAGCAGGTTGTGTTTCGATAACTGCTGAAATTAATCCTAAAGCAACACATACTCGCCATTCACAAGGCTGGGTTGATGAGGTTTATGACGATTTACAAGAGCTTTGGGCAAGGGTAGAAAAGGCTCGTAAGAGTAAGGAAGTTGTTTCTTTTGCTTATCAGGGTAATGTGGTTGATTTATGGGAGTATGCTGCTGAAAACAATATAAATGTGGAATTAGGTTCTGACCAAACCTCTCTTCATAATCCTTGGGCTGGAGGTTATTATCCAGTAGGAGTTAGCTTTGAAGAATCAAATAGAATGATGGCTGAGGAGCCTGAGAAATTTAAAGAAAAGGTTAGAGAATCTCTTAGAAGACATATTAAGGCAATAAATACCCTTACTTCAAAAGGTATGTACTTCTTCGATTATGGTAATGCATTCCTTTTAGAGTCTTCAAGAGCTGGAGCAGATGTCTTAAATGAAAAAGGAGAGTTTCGTTATCCATCATATGTACAAGATATAATGGGACCAATGTGTTTCGATTATGGATTCGGACCATTCCGTTGGGTTTGTACTTCTGGGAAATCTGAGGATTTGGATATGTCTGATAATATAGCAATGCAAGTACTTGAAGAACTATCAAAGACCTCTCCAAAGGAAATCCAACAACAAATGAAGGATAATATTCAATGGATTAAGGGAGCTAAGGAAAACAAATTAGTAGTAGGTTCTCAAGCACGTATCTTGTATGCAGATGCTCAAGGTAGGGCTGAAATAGCTTCTGCTTTCAATAAGGCAATTAAAGAAGGAAGAATATCTTCACCAATTGTATTGGGTAGAGATCACCATGATGTGTCAGGAACAGACTCACCTTACAGGGAGACTTCAAACATTTATGATGGTTCTTCATTTACTGCTGATATGGCTATTCAAAACTGTATTGGAGATAGTTTCCGTGGTGCAACATGGGTTTCTATTCACAATGGAGGTGGTGTAGGTTGGGGAGAAGTTATCAATGGAGGCTTTGGAATGGTGATAGATGGCTCGGATGATGCTGAAAGAAGATTGAGAAATATGCTATTCTGGGATGTTAATAATGGTATTTCAAGAAGGAGTTGGGCAAGGAATGAAGGGGCAGTATTTGCTATAAAGAGAGCTATGGAAATGGAACCAAAGCTAAAAGTTACTATTCCAAACATTGCAAGTGATGAACTAATAGAAGGTTTGTTATAAGGATTAGTTCTTTATTTATTAATTAATAAAAGTCTCTTTCACGTGGAACCAGATAATAATGAATTGAATTGGTATGCATTATATGTGCAACCTCGGAAGGAAAAGACAGTTGAAATAGAACTTCAAAAACGAGGGTATAAGGTCTTTCTACCTATGAAAAAAGAGATAAGACAATGGAAGGATAGAAAGAAAATGGTAGAAATTCCTTTGGTTCCATCCTATATATTCACTTGTATTAAACATAAAGATATTTGGGATATAGTAAGAATTAATGGATGTGTAAAGTTTATTTTCTTTGAGAATAAGCCTGCGATAATTCCTTATTGCCAGATTAAATCTTTACAAACCTTAGTTAATAATGAGGTTGAAATAGAGGTAGAGAGAACTAATGGGTTTGCTAAGGGGCAGAGGGTAATGATTAAAGAGGGGAGATTTGCAGGTGTAACAGGAGTGATAAAGCATGGAGGAGTTAGGAATAACTTCTCTGTTATAGTGGATAGTCTTGGAATGGGGTTTAGTTTTTCGATTGATAAAGATAACCTTGATTCCGTTGAAAATTACGTTTTAAAATAATAAAAAAAGCCTTATGAAACAGTTTATTAAGTTTATGTTTGCTTCTTTCTTTGGAGTAATCTTGGCTGGGATCATCTTCTTAGTCATTAGTTTAAGTATTATTGGAGCTATTATAAGCTCTACAAGCAAGACCCAACCCCCAGTTAAAGAGGATTCTGTCTTAGTTATTAAGCTCGATAAACCTATATATGATAGGGAGATTAGCAATTTCTCAGCGGGCTTAGGTATTGGTGGAAGTGGTATTGATGCAAGCAATTCCGTAGGTCTTACCGAATTTATCGAGGTCATAAACCATGCTAAGAATGACCCTAAAATCAAGGCTATTATGCTTGACTTGTCAATGATTCAGGCTAATGGATGGGCGAGTATTGAGGAGTTAAGAGACGCATTAGAAGATTTTAAATCCTCTAAAAAGAAGATTTATGCCTATAGTGACTCCTATTTACAGAACTCTTACTACCTCTCAACAGTTGCTGATGAGATTCATTTAAACCCGGTTGGACACGTTGAACTAAAGGGATTAGGAGCAGAAATCCTTTTTATTAGAGATATGCTAACCAAGTTAGATATCGATATAGACTTGATTAGACCTAAGAATAATGCTTATAAAAGCGCTGGTGAAATGTACATTAACGATAAGATGTCCCCAGAGAATAAGACCCAAGTAAAGGAGTATATTAGCTCTATATGGGAGCATATTGCAGCCAATATATCCAAGTCAAGAAACATAGATATCAAGACTTTAAACGATGATGTCTCTTCTCTTAAAGCATTTATGCCCCAGGATGCATTGAAAAGTAAGTTCGTCGATGTGCTTGGATTCCGAAGTGATTTGGAAGAAAAAATCGGGAAAGAACTCAAGAATGAGAAGATTAAATTCGTTCAATATAGTAATTATAGACAATCTATTACGAACTTATTCCCAAGCTCAAAGGAGAAAATAGCAGTAATATATGCCTATGGTGGAGTCTCTCAAGGCAAGGGTTCTGACCTGAGTATCGGCAGTGATGCCATTGTAAAAGAAATTCGTAAAGCAGTTAAAAGCTCGAGTATTAAGGCAATAGTCTTGAGAATCAACTCGGGTGGGGGAGATGCTATCGCCTCAGAACTTATGACAAATGAGGTGATTAAGGCGAGTAAGGTTAAGCCAATAGTTGTTTCAATGGGCGATGTTGCTGCCTCTGCAGGGTACGAAATGGCTTGCGGAGCAACTAAGATACTTGCTACTCCAGTTACTATAACGGGATCTATTGGGGTCTTTGGCGTGCTTCCAAATGTTAGTAAAACCCTTAAGAAGAACCTTGGAATTAGTTTCGACACCATTAAAACCCACGATAACTCCACCTTCCTCACCGTTACAACAGCTATGACCCCTGATTCAAGGCTTGCTATGCAGAGGAATGTAGAGGCTTTCTACCAGAATTTTATCACCAGAGTCGCGGTAGGAAGAAAGCTAAGAGTTGATTTTGTGGACAGTATTGCAAGGGGAAGAGTCTGGGCTGCAGAGGATGCAAAGCATTTAGGACTTATTGATGACTATGGTGGAATCAAGGAATCCATCCGAAGAGCTGCCGAATTAGCAAAGATAAAAGATTATTCTATAGTTATGTTACCTAAGACTAAGGACTTTGCTGAGCAGGTTTTGGAGATGGTAAGTGGAGGTTCTCAAGCTAATTTGCTTAGGAATGAGCTGGGTAAATCCTACGATATGTTCTTGGAATTAAAGGATATATCAGAGATTAAAGGCGTGCAAGCAAGGCTGCCATATATGATAAACTTCTAATTAATTTAAACTCTTAAATAATGAAAAATTTTAAGGGGACATTGTTTTATTTGATAATTACAAGTCTATTCACAGCTTTAATTTTCTATGTAATTTATTTAGGAAAAGATTTAGAATCAGGAAGAGAAATTATTAGAAGTATATCAAAGAATACTCCATTTCAAGATTTTTCAAATTTCATTTCTAATAATTTACAGAACTCATTAGGTTTATTAATCTTACAAATAATTGCAATTATTATTGTTGCAAGATTTTTAGGCTTTATGTTTAAGAAAATGGGACAGCCCATTGTTATAGGAGAAATTCTTGCTGGGATAGTACTTGGTCCTTCTCTCTTAGGTGCTTATTTTCCTGAGTTTTCTAATTTTCTTTTTGCTAAGGATTCTCTCCATGGACTTCAAATACTTAGTCAAGTAGGTCTAATATTATTTATGTTCGTAATAGGGATGGAGCTAAATATTAAGGTGCTTAAGAACACTGCTTACGAAGCAACGGTTATTAGTCACGCTAGTATTATTATTCCTTTTGCATTAGGTATTGCTCTTGCTTATTATTTATATCCAATATTCTCTCCTATAAATATCCCTTTTATATCTTTTAGTTTATTTATTGGTATTGCAATGAGTATTACTGCCTTTCCCGTATTAGCAAGGATTGTTCAAGAGAAAGGTCTTCATAAAACTAAAATAGGAGCCTTATCCCTAATATGTGCAGCAATAAATGATATCACAGCATGGTGTTTACTAGCTGTAATTATTGCAGTTGTTAAGGCAGGTTCTTTTTTAAGTTCATTATATACTATTGTTTTTGCTTTAGGGTATGTAATACTAATGATTACTGTAGTTCGCCCTTTCCTTAAAAAAATAGAAACTACTGCCAAGACGGATATTTCTTTAAATAAAACCTTTGTTGTTATTGTTTTTTTTGTATTACTAATATCTTCATTTATAACCGAAACTATAGGAATTCATGCGCTTTTTGGAGCTTTT
This sequence comes from Bacteroidota bacterium, assembly GCA_023415495.1. GTDB lineage: Bacteria > Bacteroidota > Bacteroidia > Bacteroidales > P3 > UBA10566. Next base: position 180,931 of record JAEZKK010000011.1, on the reverse strand, counting down.
ATGGCAGGAACAATTATGCCTGAGAATCCTCGATTCAGAAAACTTTTTATTGAAAAGATAGAAGACGTAGCTTTAGTTCTATTTTTGCCGATATTCTTTGTTATTAGTGGTTTAAGAACAGAGATAGGCTTAATAGATAGTCCATATTTATGGAAACTAACAGGTATTATTATAGCCTTAGCAGTTATTGGTAAATTTGTAGGGAGTGCTTTTGCTGCAAAACTTGTTGGACAAAGCTGGAAAGATAGTCTTACCATAGGGACTCTTATGAATACAAGAGGATTAATGGAAATAGTGGTACTAAATATTGGTTATGATTTAGGAGTATTAAGTGCTGAAGTTTTTGTTATGTTGGTAATTATGGCATTAACAACAACCTTTATGACTGGTCTTACATTAAGTGGTATCGATAAGATATTTAAAATAGGGAAGAAGATAACGAATTTAGATAATGAAAAGATTAAGGATAAAATACTTATATTTTTCAAAAACCCTAATACAAGCCAATCTCTATTCAAGCTTGCTAACGTTTTCTCTAAGAAATCAAATTCAGAATCTCCAATAACAGTGATACATGTAAAAACCTCAGATGGAATATCACAAATGGATACAGAACAATACGAGAAAGAAGTATTCGCACCAATAATAGATGAAGCAAAAAGTTTTAATAAAAAGATAATTTCCTTTTTTAAAGTATCGAATAATTATCAATCAGATGTAGTTGAGTTTATTAACCAAGGAGAATATAGCTTTATTTTGATGGACAGTGAGGAATCTATTTTCTATGGATCACTTTTGGGCAGAGTACTTGGTTTTACTACTAAGATAATTAATCCAGAAAAGCTGATAAATACTGTAATTGGTCGAGAATCTTTGCTTGAAACTTCAATAATAGACCTTGACACAAGGGCTATTGAAAAGAAGACTAAAATGCCTGTAGGAATACTATTAGACAAAGAAATAAAGCATTTGGATAATATTCTTTTTATTTATTTCGAGGAAGAAGATTTTTACTTGAATAAGTATTTCAAGAGATTTATTGATAACGAGGACTCCAATATAACCATTCTCGATTATTTGAATAAGGATAAAAATTCTTTAAGTAATAGTTTAAAAGAGTTAGATGAAAGTTATTTAGATGATATTTCTATTATTATGGATAAAGATATTAGTGAGAATTTAATCGCCTCTAAAGATCTTATAATTGTTAGCTTTAAAAACTTTAATAAGCTATTCCAGCTTAAGAAAGATTGGATGAACAATCTCCCTTCAGTCTTGATTATTTCCAATTAAATCAAGCTTTAATTCAATCTTTTCTTATTTCAAACTTATATGTTTTGATTCTATTCTGATATAATGCCATTAAACCAGAAGTATAATGGCATTATATTGATGGTATAATGCCATTATATTAAATTGTAATCAAATTACAATTTTTTCTAATTTGATTCTATTGGTTTGTAATTTGATTCTATAAGAATTAGTTTTCATTTTATTCGATTGAAATATAAAATATTAAGAATAAACACTTATAATGCAGGTGAGAATTAAGAATAATTATAGGTAATTGCAAAATCAAACCTCTATTTTAATTGTTTTATTAATGCATATTTGGAATTTAATGTATTTTGTTCTTTAATTTTTTGAATAGATGTTGGCTGAAAATCCTTAAAATCAATATATATGAAAAATTTATTTTCAATTCTTATTATTTTATTGCTATATAGCATCAATAATAGGGCAGTTTCTCAAGTTTTTGAGGCTGTAAATGGTAGTGGTCAAAACATTGCATACAATATTATATCATATAATATTCCCTACGAAGTAGAAGTAGTTAATTTAGAATGGTATTCTAGTGGAAGTGTTTATTCAGGATCGCTTGTTATCCCTCCTTCGGTTGTATATAATAATACAACTTATTCTGTAGTTAAAATAAATGAATATGCATTTTATGATAATAATCAATTATTTTCTGTTTTTATTCCTAATAGTGTTTATAGTATTGGTCTTTCGGCATTTTACGGCTGTAGTTCATTAAATAATATTAGTGTAGATCCACAAAATGCTTTATACACTTCCAATTCAGGTGTATTATTCTCTAAAAATTTAGATACTCTTTGGAGATGTCCACTCAATAAACAAGGAATGTATATTATTCCAAATACAGTTAAACATGTTGGAGCAAATGGATTTAGTCAATGTAAATTACTCAATTCTATTATATTGCCAAATTCACTTAAAACAATAGGATATGTTGCTTTTGAAGAATGCTTATCTCTTGTTTCTATGACAATTCCAAACTCAGTTACACAAATATCGAATAATTCTTTCTGGGGTTGTACATCATTGACATCTATAACCCTTTCCGATTCATTGCAAACTATTCCATGGTCATGCTTCTTTAACTGTTCTTCTTTAGGTTCAATTAGTTTACCATCTGGGTTGAATTTTATAGATGAAAGAGCATTCTATGGATGTTTACTACTTAGGACAATCGAAATACCAAGTTCTGTTACTGTAATTGGAAGCGATGCATTCTCATATTCAGGAATTGAAAGGCTTAATTTCAAATCCAGTACTCCTGTTATTCAGGGATGGAACCTCGGTTTGTATTATGATGATACAATATTTGTTCCATGTGGAGCAAAACAAAATTATCTTAACTTTGGAGGATATAATGATTTTAATAATTTATATGGAGAAAATGATATTATTCTTCAATTGAATGAAACAATAAATCCAGGGGATAATTATACAAACTATGGATTAAATGTGTTTCAAAGCGGAGATTATAAAGTAAATCTTCCTATGCAAAATGGATGTGATTCTGTTTTGTATATTAATTTACAAGTAAATGAGTTGTTCTCTGTTAATAATGGAGATACAATTTATTATAATATTACATCAAATACAAATCCTTATACTTTAGAAGTTATATTTAAAGGAGATAATCAATATTCTTTTAACGAATACAGAGATACAATTACCATACCTTCCAGTATTTTAATAAATAATAATACTTATACAGTAACTTCAATTGGCCATTATGCATTTGCTGGGAATAATGATTTAAAATTAGTAGTTTTACCTAATACAATAGTGAGTATTGGAAATTATGCATTTGCAAATGATTATAATATCAAATATTTAGAAATTCCAAGTTCTGTTTCTTTCTTGGGCTATTACCCATTTAATGGTAGTTATTTTGATAGTATTTGTTTTTTGGGCTCTCCTCCAACTGTTAATTCATCTACAGAAATTTATAACCAAGCAAAACTAAAAGTAAATTGTCAATATAAATCTCTTTATACTAATTCGTATTATTGGAATTACTTAAATATAGTTGGAATTGATGATATAATAATAAATTTATACGACACAATCCCTACCGGAGGAGTTTATAATAAAAATGGTTTTAATGTTAACAGTACAGGGATTTACAGTCTTAAATTGCCAATGCAAAATGGATGTGATTCTGTTTTAAATCTTAATCTCAAAGTTGTTCCTTTGATTGGAATTAACGGTACTGATACAATTTATTATAATATTACATCAAATACAAATCCTTATACAGTAGAGGTAACTTATTGGGGAGATTTAAGTGGTCAAGTAGAAGAATACAGAGATTCAATTAGTATCCCTTCAAGTATTGAGTTTAATAATATAACATATACAGTTACATCAATAGGAGCAAATGCCTTTGCAGATTGTAGTAATTTAAAATCTGTCAATTTGCCTAATACGATAACGAATATTGGAGATTATTCATTTACTAATTGTTTTCAATTAAAGGATATTGTAATCCCATCAAGTGTAAATTCAATTGGCGTATATCCTTTTAATAATTCTGGAATAGAAAATATTTATATTCACTCTATTACTCCACCAAGTTTAGTTTATGGATTAGGAAATAATTATAATACAAATGTAAAAGTTCCATGTACTTCAAAGACTCTATACCAAAATGCCGATTATTGGTCTTGGATAAATAATATTCAAGGTCTTGAAGATATTTTAGTAGAGATTTATGATACAATTTCATCTGGGGGAATATATACTAATTATGGTTTAAATGTATCTACCTCTGGAGTATATAATAGTATTCAACCAATGCAAAATGGTTGTGATAGTATTTTACGAATAAATCTAATAGTAGAGCCAATTAAATCAATATATAATGGAGATACAATATATTATAATATAACTTCAAATACATCCCCATATACAGCTGAAGTAACCTATTTGGGAGAGAATTATTATTCTGTTGAAGAATATAGAGATTCAATAATAATACCTACAACTATTACTGTTAATCAAATAGATTACATTGTTAATAGAATAGGAGAGTCTGCTTTTGGAAATTCTTATAATCTCAGATATATTGAATTACCAAGCACTATTACTTCTATAGGCTATTATGCATTTGCAAATACAGGATTAGAGAAATTTGTTGTTTTGTCAAATATCCCACCAGAGGCTTATGGGATTGGTATTTATTCAAATATTCCTATCTATGTAAATTGTGAATCAAAGGCTAATTATTTAAATTCCAATAATTGGATTTGGAATAGTAATCTTATGGGTTTAGGGGATACTATTATCAATATCAAAGATACAATAATAACTGGACAGGTATATAATAAATATGGATTAAATGAAACAATCTCTGGAGAATATTATTCAAGAGTAATAATGCAAAATGGTTGTGATAGTATTATGAATATTAGTTTAGTAGTACTCCCTTTATATTCAATTAATTTTGGAGATACTATATACTATAATGTTACTTCATTAGTAAGTCCAAAAACAGTTGAGGTAACTTTTTCTGGAAATAATTATTATTCTGATAGCAGATATAGAGATACAATTATAATCCCTAATTCTATTAATGTTGATTCAGAAAATTATATCGTTAGCTCTATCGGAAATTATGCCTTTAGAAATGCTTATAATTTAAAATATGTTGAACTTCCAAACTCAATTATTAGGATAGGAGAATATGCATTTGCAAATTCTCCACAGATTAAGAAATTAATTATTCCTACAAATGTTATTCAAATAGATTTTGGCACGTTCTCAGATAATCAAATTGAAGAGATAATCTTAGAGCCTATTATTCCTCCTTCATTAAGTTGGCAGAGTGGTTTAGACAATAATACAAAACTAATTGTACAATGTCAGGCAAAGCAGAATTATTTAAACAACCAGAATTGGAATAGTTTGAATATTAATGGTCAGAATGATATACATATTGATATTTATGATACAATTACTACAGGTCAAATCTATGCTAAAAATAATCTGTATTTGACTAATACCGGTATTTATCAATCAAGAATAAATTTACAGAATGGATGTGACTCTGTGCTTAATATTCATTTGTACGTAAAGCCTTTTATTCAAAATATGGGTAATTATAATTTATACTTTAATATTACAAGTGTAAATCCAAACAGAGTAGAACTAACTTTTTCTGGAGAAAATCCTTATTCTGTAAATGAGTATTTTGGGAATATTATAATTCCTGATTCAGTAATAATAGATAATCAAATTTATTCTGTAACTGCAATTGGAAATGGTTGTTTTGCTGGAGATAACCAATTATTATCTGTTTCTCTTCCAAACTCAATTATTGAGATTAGAAATTTTGCATTTGAAAATACAAATTCTCTAGCTTCATTGACAATACCTTCGTCTGTAAATTATATAAGAAATGATGCATTTACGGGTTCGGGGATTCAGGAAATTTTTATGCTGCCTAATACTCCTCCGAATATAGACTATAATTTAGGAATAAACTATGATGTGCCTATATATGTGTCTTGCAATTCAAAACCTTTATATAATTCTAATTACAGCTGGAATAGTAATTATAATATAAAAGGAATTGGGGATGTAAATATAGATATATATGATACAATTACAACAGGTCAAATCTATAATAATTATGGTTTTCAGGAGTATTATTCAGGAGACTATAAAAGAAAAATCCCATTAAATAGTGGATGTGATTCTGTTATAAATCTTCATTTAGAAGTTTTACCAATAGTGGATAATAGTACTGGAAAGAATATTTACTATAATATTACTTCTAATGTTGATCCTTATACTGTTGAAGTCACATTTTTTGGAAGAGACCCTCTAATTATTCAAGAGTATTTTGATACAATTATTATACCTCAAAGTATAATGATTGACTCTATCAATTATATGGTAAATTCAATATCTTATGGTGCATTTGAAGGTAATTTTTCATTAAAATATGTAGTATTGCCAAATACTATAATGTCTATTTATGAAAACGCATTTAATTATTGTCCAAATTTAAAATATATTATTTTACCTCCTTCAGTTGGATTTTTAGGATATAATGTATTCGGATACGATCTTGAAGGAATTAGAGTTGAGGCTTCTACTCCACCTCATCTACATATGGGATCAGGACTTAATTCGAATATTCCAATAAATGTTACTTGTGGAAATAAACAAGCTTATTTGAATTCAAATGAATGGTCAATGTTTACTAATATTATTGGGGATGGAGATATGGAGATAGATATTTTTGATACAATAAATACAGGACAAACTTATAATAATTACGGGTTTAGTGAAACTAATTCTGGTAAGTATTATAGAAATATTACCATGTTAAATGGTTGTGATAGTATATTAGTGTTGAACTTAACTGTAATGCCTCTTATCCATGTTAATCAGGGAGATAGTATATATTATAATATTGTTTCAAATCAACAACCATATACTGTTGAAGTTACATATTTTGGTTCAAATTATTCTTCATTTAATGAATATAGAGATACAATAACAATCCCTAATTCTATTTTAGTTGATAATATAAATTACGATGTTATTGGTATAGGTAAGGATGCATTTAGGGATTGTTATAATTTGAAATATGTAAATATGCCAAATTCAATTCTCTATATTAAAGAATCTGCATTCCAAAGCTGTAGAGATATTCAATCTTTAATAATACCTTACTATGTTTCTCTTATTGGAGAGAATGTGTTTATGGATAATAATTTAGAATATCTAAGGTTTGAACCAATAACGCCACCTCAATTTATGAATGATCCAGGTTTTAACCAAAATGTACTAATTAAAGTAGTTTGCGAAGCAAAAGCAAATTATACAAGTATTACTCCTTGGCCTCAATCAATAATTGGAGATGGAGATATATCTGTTTATTATTATGATACTATCCTTACTGGAGATGTATATAATGGATTTGGAATGAATATTAATCGATCAGGGGTATACAGAATTATAAAACCTATGAGTAATGGTTGTGATTCAATTATAAATCTAAGTATATATATAAGTCCGTTGATGACAATTGTTGACGGAGATAGTATTTACTTTAATATTATTTCAAATGAATATCCAAGAACTGTTGAGGTTACTTATTTAGGAATGAGTCCGGAAGAGAATAATGAATATAGAGATACAATCTCAATTCCTCCTTTCTTTGTTAAGGACACAATTATTTATAATGTAGTATCGATTGGATCAGGTGCTTTTGGCAGTTCATATAATTTGAAATGGGTTAATTTGCCGAATACTATAAATGTCATTGGAGATATTACCTTTAATAATTGCCATAATTTAAAAAATCTAATACTTCCAAATTCATTAAATATGATTGGGTATGCAGCATTTGAAAATACAGAATTAGAAAATCTTTATATACAAACTCAAACACCTCCATTTGTTCACTGGTATTCAGGTATTAATCAGTCTGTAAATCTTTATGTTTTATGTGGTACAAAACAATTATATCAAACTAATAATTCTTGGAATCATATAAATAATATTTACGGTATAAATGATGTGAAAATAAGTATTTACGATACAATATCATTTGGACAGAATTATACTAATTATGGTTTTAATGAGAATTCTACAGGTATTTATTATAGGAATATACCAAATCAAAATGGATGTGATTCAATATTGACACTTTATCTTGCTGTTTTATTACCAGTTGATACATTTAGTGTTGTTAATCAAGGCGATTTAATATATTACAGAACTTCTCAATTCTTCCATAATGTGGCAGAAGTTACATATAGAGGAGGAGATGAGAATCAGTATGATAGTGAGTATGTAGGAGAAATTATTATTCCTTCTACTGTAGTTCATAATAGTGAGAATTATCATGTTATGATTATAGGCAAGAATGCATTTAGTAATTGCACCCAATTAACCTCAATAACTCTTCCAGAAAGTATTAAAATGATTGATGATAAAGCTTTCATTAATTGTACTGGACTTGAAACTATTAATTTGCCAGATTCATTGATGTATATTGGACAAGAGGCATTTTCAGGATGTTCGAATGTTACTTCAATATATACTTATGCTAATCAGCCTCCATATATTTATGCTAATACATTTAATCAAATCCCTCAAAGTGCACCTCTTTATACTCCTTGTGGTTATAAACATAATTATTATACAAATAATTGGTTTTATTTCAATAATATACAAACAATGTATAGTGATATAATTGATATTTATGATACTATTGAGGATGGAAATGTTTATAATTTCAACGGGATGGATATTAATACTTCAGGAGATTATTCAAGTTACCATAATACTCAATATGGATGCGATAGTATAATTAATCTACATCTTACAGTTTTAGCATCAATGGATACTTTAAATGATGTTTATGCAGGTAATACAATCTATTATAGAGTTACTTCGTCTCAGTATCCATATACTGTTGAAGTAACTTATAAGGGTAATAGTTATAGTGAATTTAATAATGAATACTTTGGGAATTTATCAATTCCTTCATCAATTACAAGAGATACTATAACTTACGCTGTTACAGGTATTGGAAATTATGCTTTTCGTGATTGTGACCTACTAACTTCAGTTTATTATCCTAATACTATTACTAGATTTGGAGATTATTCATTCTATAACTGTATTGGAATAACAAATATTAATATTCAAGCATCAACTACAGAGTTTGGGAATAATGTTTTTGGTTCATGTTTCAATTTAGCTAATGTAAATGTGGATACTGCTAATGTAGCAATCTCTTCAGTAGATGGAATTGTTTATTCGAAAGATAAAACAGAATTGTATTTCTGTCCTCAAGCAAAATCCGGTATAGTTGTATTGTATGATTCTCTTCAAAGCATTGGAGAGGGAGCTTTTGAAGGCTGTATGCACATTAGTTCAATTACAGTACCGAGTTTAGTTAATGAGATTAATTTCTATTCTTTCCATGGTTGTTCAGGTTTGAATTCAATGTTTATTAAAGCACAAGCTCCTCCAATAATATCCATAATGAGTTTTGGAAATGTGAATAAATCAATTCCAGTTTATGTTCCATGTTCTTCAATTAACTTATATAGAAACGATATAAATTGGAGTGTGTTTACCAATTACAAATCAATAGATAGTATATATGTAAATCTGTCTGCCACAATCTGTCAAGGAGAAAGCTATACCCTTAATGGCTTTAATGAAGACTCTACAGGAGTATATACACAAAACCTACAAACAATAAATGGATGTGATAGTATAGTAACATTAAATTTAACCGTTAATCCAACATACTTAACCCCATTTACAGCCACAATCTGTCAAGGAGAAAGCTATACCCTTAATGGCTTTAATGAAGATAGTACAGGAGTATATACACAAAACCTACAAACAATAAATGGTTGTGATAGTATAGTAACATTAAACCTACAGGTTATTGAAGTTGAAATTCCAAATAATATTTCCTTGACTAATATAGCAAATTATATAGAGATAAATTGGGATGGAAGTTCTTCTAATTATGTGATATACAAAAATAATGATTCAATTGCATTGACAAATGTAAATCAGTTTAAAGATAGTAACGTTTTAGATGGAAATAATTATTGCTATAAGATTCAAGCAATTGAAGATATTTGTCAAAGTGATACCTCAGCAGAAGCTTGTTTAGTTTTCATTGGAATTGAAGAAGAAAATTACTCTGAATTAAAGATTAATATTTATCCTAATCCTGCAAAAGACAGATTAAATATTACTTTAACTGGTAATTCAATACCAATGGACTTAGAAATATATGATATTAGAGGAAGATTGATTAGAAAAATTAATCTTAAACCTAATCAAACTCAAATTGAAATTGATTTAATAGGAATGAGTAATGGAGTATATAATTTAAGAGCAGTAAGCAAAGGAGTAATTATAAATAAAAAGGTGATTATCCAATAATTATTAAACAATAAATCTAAAAAGGAGTCTTAAATGGCTCCTTTTTTATTTAGTCCTGTTATGATTAATGTTTTCTATTAGTTTTGAGAGCTTTATCCTTGAGATAGGAGAGTTTTTCTTGGCTTTATTAAAGGCTTTATTATCTATAATTCCTTTGTTTATTTCCTCCTCAAGCTTCTGCATATTAGGATTTAAACTTAGTATTTTCGATGTTAAGATTTCCTTTTTATTCCAAGGACAGGCTCTTAAACAGATGTCGCAACCAAATATATAGGTCTTTAAATCTATATTCTCAGGTATAATATCTTTGTTTTCAATGGTATGATACGAAGTGCAAAGCCTTGCATCAATGGTTTTATTCTCCAAGATTGCGTGGTTTGGGCAGGCTTTAATGCAGAGATTACATCCCTTACAAAGGTCTTCTATTAGCTCTTTATCGGTATAATCTGTTGTAAAATTGGTAATTATCTCGCCGATTAAAACCCGTGAACCGTGGTTTTTACTTATGAGTAATGAGTTCTTACCTATCCATCCCAAGGCTGCCTTACTTGCTATTGTCTTTTCTAATATTGGGGCTGAATCCACAAATGCCCTTGCCATGAAGCTTGGATAACGCTCATGTATGCAGTTAATTACTTTGTATAATGAGTCTTTAATCGCCTTATGATAGTCTGTATAATGGCTATAAGAAGCTGCTTTTAGCTTATTATTCTCCATGTTATCAGCACTTAGCATGTTGTAAGGAATAAGGAAAACGATGATAGATTTGGAGTTTTCCAATAGGAGAGAGGGGTTTTCTCTAATCTCAATATACTTATTAAGGTAGTGCATACCAGCGTTATAACCCTTAGAAATCCAAGTTTTATAGCCCTCAATCCCAATTTTCTCAACGCTTATTGCCCCAATATCCTCAAACCCAAAGCTTAGACCTATCTCTCTAATCTCTTGTATTTCTATATGATTTTCCACCTTTTATTAGCTTCTTTTCTCAATTTGATAGGTTCTAATACTACTGTCTTCAATCATAGGTCTCACGTTATCAATGAACTTTTGTATGCTTACCTTGTACTTTCTGGAGTTTAGGGTGAGTGTCATATTCTCCTTAACGTCCTCGATAATAAAGCTTAGATTGGCATTACCCTTTGCTTTTTTTGCCCCCTTACTCAGCTCTTTAATCATTTCATCCTTGATATTCTCGATAGGAATAAAAAGTTTTACACCCTTGCAATGGTTATCTAATACGTTTTCAAGCAGCTCTATCTTGGTTATCTTAATCTCCAATTCCTTGTTCTCAGAGTCCTGATTCCAAGTCTTTTCCTGAACTCTTGCCTTTAGTAATACGAAGAGTCCGTTCTTCATAAATGGCCCATAATTGATATAATCATTTCCAAATAGAGGCAGTTCTTTCACGCTTTCTTGGTCTTCAATATTGAATATATAGAATTGTTTCCCTTTCTTTGTGGTCTTTTCCTGTGGGTTACTAATCATGCAAGCAATACTTATATCCTTGTTTAGAAGCTCTTTTAAGTCTCCGTAGAGTTCAGCTACCGACGTGTTAGCAAAGTTTTTAATCTCAATACTATACTTATCTAACGGGTGTCCGGAGAGATAGAAGCCTATTGATTCCTTCTCATGCTTAAGCATTTCAAGGTGTGTCCAAGGCTCGCAATTAGGTATTTCTGGTTCGTATGTGGTTTCCTCTTCAACATCTCCAAACAATGATGCTTGTGATGAGTTCTGAGAATCTTTGAACTTATTTCCGTATTTAATAAGTTTTTCGATAAATATCTCTTCATTATTATCCTTAGATACATTGAAATATTGAGCTCTATGTATCCCTTCAAATGCATCGAAAGCACCAGCTTTAATCAAGGCTTCAATACATCTTTTATTTATAGTCCTTAGGTCAATACGTTTGATAAAATCGAAAGAATTCTTATATGGTCCGTTTAATTCTCTTTCGTTAATTATCTCAATAGCTGCTTTTTCTCCAACGCTCTTTATTGCTGCAAGCCCGAAACGTATCTCTCCCTTAGTGTTAAAAGTAAAATTAATATCTGATTCATTAACACAAGGTCCCGCAACATCTATCTTCATCCTTTGGGCCTCTTCGATATAATAGGTGATTTTCTTTATATCATTAAGATTATGAGTCAGGACTGAAGCCATATACTCTCCTGTGTAATGAGCCTTTAGATAGGCAGTCTGATAAGCAATATAGGCGTAACAAGTAGAGTGAGACTTATTGAAAGCATATTCTGCAAACTTTTCCCAGTCATTCCAAATTTTATTAACTATTGATGTTTCATAACCTCTCTCATTACTTCCTTTAACGAATTTCTCCTTAAGCTCATCCATTACATTCTTCTGCTTCTTTCCCATAGCCTTTCTGAGTTTATCCGCCTCGCCCTTGGTAAATCCGGCAATTGCACGAGATAATTGCATCACCTGTTCTTGATATACAGTGATTCCGTATGTTTCTGAAAGATATTCCTTCATTACATCTAAATCATAGATTATCTCCTCGTTGCCATGTTTTCTTGCAATATAGTTCGGAATATATTGCATAGGACCTGGTCGATAAAGTGCATTCATAGCAATTAGGTCTTCGAAGCGGTCAGGCTTAAGATTTTGCATGTGCTGTCTCATTCCATCAGATTCAAATTGGAAGGTGCCAATTGATTCTCCTCTTTGGAAAAGAGCAAAGGTTTTTTCATCTTCAAGATTAATAGAATTAGGATTAATATGTATCTTGTGGTTTTTGTAAATATTATCGCAGGCATCTTTAATTATTGAAAGAGTTTTCAAGCCAAGGAAATCCATCTTAATCATTCCAACACTCTCAATTAATTTTCCCTCAAATTGGGAAATCATCATATCTGAATCCTTTGAAGAGCTTAAAGGTATATATTTAGATAAATCATCTGGACCAATAATTACTCCACAAGCATGAGTACCTGTATTACGAATCGATCCCTCTAATTCTTTAGCATATTTAAGTGTTTTCTTTACTAAATCCGAGCCGTTTTCCAAAGCCTCTCGAAGTTCAGGAACTTGAGTAATTGCTTCATCGAGAGTTATTCCTGGCTTCTCGGGAACAAGTTTTGCAAGGCGGTCTGATTCTGGTAATGGTAGCTCAAGTATTCTTGCAACATCTCTAATTGCACTCTTTGCTGCCATTGTTCCAAAGGTTACAACCTGTGCAACCTGGTTTACTCCGTATTTTTGCTGAACATATTCCAAAACCCTTGCCCTTCCATCATCGTCAAAATCCACGTCCACATCGGGTAGCGAAATACGATCTGGGTTTAAGAATCTCTCGAATAGTAAACCATACTTCATAGGTTCAATTGCAGTAATGCCAAGACAATAAGCCACGACACTCCCCGCAGCAGAGCCTCTACCCGGACCAACAATTACTCCAAGTTCTTTTTGTGCATGATTGATAAAGTCTTGAACAATTAGGAAATACCCCGGGAAACCCATCCACTCAATAGTTGATAACTCGAACTCTATCCTCTCTGTAAGCTCAGGTGAAAGATTCTCAGAATATTTTTCTTTAGCTCCATTATAAGTCAAGTAACGAAGATATGCAGAGTCAAATTTAATTCTAATTATCTTATCATATCCTCCTTTTTTGATAATATCTTCTTTGCTGAATTCTTTTTCTATTTCTTCTAAGGGAAATTTATTATAGAAGTCTTCTAAGGTTGCAAAGTCTTTTGGAATGTCAAATATAGGAAGTATAGGCTCTCTTTTTAGTTCATAAATCTCTACTTTGTTGCTTATTTCTTGCGTATTGGTAATCGCTTGAGGATATTTTTGGAATAATAATTCCATATCTTCAGGAGACTTTAAATATTCATGACCAGAATACATCATTTTATTATCATCACTTAGCTTTCTTCCGGTGTTTAAGCAAACTAAAATATGGTGGGCATCGAAGTCTTCCTTGTTAATATAATGAACATCATTAGTAGCGATAACCTTAACGTTAAGTTTCTTACTTAAGTCGACTAATACGTTATTTACAAGCTCTTGATCGTCTAATAAATGGTTTTGTAGTTCGAGATAATAATCATCACCAAAAACTTCTTTATACTCTAAAATAGCTTTTTCAGCTCCAGCAATATTTCCCGACAATATTAATTGCGGTATCTCTCCACCAAGGCAAGCTGATGAGCAAATTATCCCTCTGCTGTGCTGGAAGAGGATTTCTTTGTCTATTCTTGCTGTTCGATAAAATGCATCTTTATCAAAAGCAAGAGAATCTAATTTAATCAGATTATGATAACCCTCAAGATTTTTTGCAAGTAGGATTAAGTGATCTCCACTAAAATCATCTTTACCTCTCCTTAAGAATCTACTTTCTCTTGAAACATACATCTCACATCCAATAATAGGCTTGATTCCTTCTTTTATGGCGGTATCGTGAAACTCCAAAACTCCAAACATATTGCCATGGTCGGTAATTGCTAAAGCATTCATGCCTAACTGTTTTGTTCTCTTTATAAGCTTCTTAATGTTTGCAGCTCCATCTAATATAGAGTACTGTGTATGAACGTGTAAATGTGTAAATTCTGACATAGTGGCAAGGATAATTATCAATAAATTCTAATACGCAAAGATAGTTTATTTTTCTTTGAAAGAGTTATAAAACATAGGTAGAAATAAAAAAAAGAGATTTTTTTTAGATTAAAATTTGGTAGTATAAAAAACATTCGTATCTTTGCACTCTCAATTGAGAAATGCTCATAATATATTGGTCCGGTAGTTCAGTTGGTTAGAATACATGCCTGTCACGCATGGGGTCGCGAGTTCGAGTCTCGTCCGGACCGCTAAATATCTCAAAATCCTTTGAGATTATCTTCAAGAAATTTTCAATCAGTTTTTTAATTAATATGTTTAGTGTATTATAAACAGAAACATTGGTTTATTATCAAGGTAATAAATTGTTTCTGTTTAATACACAATTATAATCCCTTGTTATTACTTGTATACTTTATTTAGTTTTCATATCTTGTCAACATAATTAATAATAGAAAGTAATCAGTTTTTTATGAAAATAATCCAATCCCAATCCTCAGGGTTTCCTGCTCCAACGCTTGGTGTGTAAAGAAAAAGTTTTACCGGAGTTTTGGGATTTTTACTTAGATATTCTCTCACCTTAACTAAACTTTGAACCGACATCCAGATTTGAGAGTAATCGTAATTGGTATTATCGGGGTTAAACAAATTCTCAAAGCCTTGTTTAGGGAAAACAATATCTGAAGTAAGAACTCTATTGAAATGATTAGCAGGAATGAAATTTCTTGGATATTTAATATAACCTTTGCCCATCCAAATAATACTTCCATCAAATAGCAATTCATTAATATCCTGATATATCATACTTATATTTCCAAAATCACCTGGAGATATATAAATAGGTTGAATATTAAAGTTTGGAGACGATTTCGTAAAGGTCAATTCAGTCCCCCCTTCAAATTTATTTGTAAGATAATCAACCTTAAGCACAAGAACTTTCGAAACCCCACTTTCATCTATATTCTTACAAGAAGAAAAAGATAGAATAATTATCAATAAAATAAATGGAGCTGTAATTAAAGAGAGTATAATCTTTTTCATAACTATTCAAATTTAAAGTGAATAAAGCTTGTTAATAGTATTCTTGTTCAATACTCCATAAATAAAACATTGACCAAAAACACTAAAACATATAACGTTAGAAAGTCAATTTTGTTTTGAGATATAGACAATAAAATTCAACAATATTAACCCATTCTTAATTAACATATCTGTTAAGAGTACTAACTCTTGATTCTACGAAAATGTAATTTGATTCTATTTCCGTAGAATCAAGAGTTAGTTATCTGTAATTTGATTCCATTTTAGCGAAATCAACATCTATTAGGACAAATCAGCAGAACTATTAAAATCATGCAAATTAATATTATAAACTTCTTTGTAAACTGTAAACCTGTAAACTTTCCCTATATATAAATCCAGTTTACAAAATTTAATAGTTAATGGGAAACCCCTAAATTGAAAATTTTAGGGGGTTTCCTCAATAACTTTGCTATTAAAAATCTATTTGTTTCTATTAAGAATGCTAATTATTAATCGTTTTACTATCTCGTTCTCTTCTGGTTTGCTATTTGCAATGAACAATGTAAGAGATGCTAATGTATCATTACTGATTAATGGTTCTCCTCTGCTATTTATCAAAGAATTGTTACGTTGCAAAAAATATAAGAAACAAGAAGCGGCAATTCTTTTATTGCCATCAACAAAAGAATGATTTTTAGTTATATAGTAAAGTAAATTTGCTGCTTTTTCTTCTATGGTAGGATATAGTTCGGTTTCTCCAAAACTTTGTTTAATCTGATTGATAGAGCTATGAAAACCCTTGTCTTTAGGCTTTGCAAATACATCAGACTTAAAATCTGAATACATAAGCGATATTAAATTCATATAATCTTTGTAAGTTGGATAAACAGTTTCTTTTAGAGTGTAGCCTTTGTTATCAAGTTCTTCGTGGTCATAATCATCTAATAATTCTAATCCTTTGGCGAACTGATGAAAAACTTCTTGTTCTTGTTCATTGGCAGCATTTTCTAATGCACAACTTACAATACGTAAACCTGTTTTAAGAAATTCAACTTCTTGTTGTTTTTGATGCAAACGTTTTTCGTTTATTGTATAACCTTGCACTAAATAATCTTTTAAACGAGATGTAGCCCATTGACGGAATTTAGTTGCTTGTGATGAATTAATCCTATAGCCTACAGATAATACCATATCAAGATTGTAAAAATTCATTTTACGTTTTTTACCATCTGCTGCAACTTGTTCCAAAATGGAACAGGTTGATTCCATCTCTAATTCTCCTGATTTGTATATGTTACCAATATGTTTGACTATAGCAGGTCTATTTACACCAAACACTTCAGCAATGTTATGTGCATCTAGCCACACTGTATCCGTTTCTAATTGAACAGACACCTCTGCACCTATAGAAGTTTTATAGATTTCTATTTTATTTCCCATACATATCAGCTTTTATTTATTCTACAATATAAATATTGTCTTAAGTTATCTTTCATATAGTCCTATAATTATAATAACCAATCCTTTGCAAAACTATTAAATAAATATATATACAGCACTTTATAATATCATTTAATAGAGTTACTCTAAATATTTAATTATTCGTTCTGCGGCGAGTTCTCCGCTTATTACCGCCATTGGAAGACCTGCTCCTGGAAGGGTAGAGGCTCCAACGTAAAACATATTTGAGAATTCTTCATCAAAGTTTCTTGGACGTAATCCTCCTATTTGCATTAGTTTATGCGATAGTCCTAAGCCGCTTCCCTGATATAGATTAAACTTATCCTGCCAATCCTTTGGGGTATAGATTATTTTAGTAATAATATTTGGGATAATATCTACTCCTATCCTCTTTGAAAAATCTTCTAATATGCTATTTACTATATCCTCTGCATCGTCCCAATTGCTTTTGTATTGAAGATTAGGCACAGGACAAACAAAGAAAAGGCTTTCGCAGCCAACAGGTGCACACTCAGGATTATATTTTGATACATTATTTACATAAAAATAAGGCTTTTGAAGAGTGTCAGGCTTATGCATTACATCTTTTGCATACTCTTCGAAATTATCTCCAAGATAGTAGTTATGAAGGTTGAGTTGAGGAAGTTTTTCTTTAATTCCAACATAGAAGGTAAGATATCCCATTGTCCACTCCATCTTAGAGAGTTTATTCTCAGAGTATTTCTCTCTGTTTAATATTCTTCCTCTAAATAAAGCAGCATCAGCATTAATCAAAAACACATCTCCTAAATATTCTTTTCCTTCTTTGTCGATTACTTTTTTAACCTTTCCTTTTTCTTCTTCAACTTTTATAATTTCACTATTATAATGGAAAACAGCACCATTCTTTTCTAATTCTCCAACCAATCCATTTACTATATTATACATTCCCCCCTCAACATTATAATATCCATCATGACGAAATTCTGTATAAGAAAGAAGGCTGTATATTGCCATAGTATCGAAAGGGGTACGACCTAAGAAAAAGGCAACTAAGGAAATAACCTGCTTAGCCTCTTTTGAAGAAAAATGTTTTTGAACATGGGTATAGAAACTATTAAAAAGCTGAGGGACATGAATTGGATTTACATGCATTAGTTTAAATATATAGTCAAAAACACTGTCGAAATTATTTTTAATCACAATATCAAATGTGTCTTCAAATAATTGTTTGCTCTTCTTAAGGTATTTCTCCATTTTTTCTTCGAAATCAGGTTCAATATCCACAAACTGCTTAGAGAGTTGTTTTATGTCTTTATTAAGATGAAAGGTTTTATCGCTGCCCTTAAAGTTCACGCTATAAAGAGGATCTAACTCCACAAATTTAAAAGGGATATCTAATCCACATTTTTCAATAAAGTCTTTGAAAACAAAAGACATACTAAAGAAGCTTGGGCCAGTATCGAAGGTAAACCCATCTTTTTTAATCTGATTAAGTCTTCCTCCAGCTTGGCTGTTCATTTCAATAAATTCAACCTTGTAACCTTTTCTTGACAAGAGCAATCCGCTTGCCAAAGCACCTAAACCAGCGCCTACAATAATAATTTTTTTATTCATTTTAGTTTTGTTTTTTTAGAAATTGAGGATATAATTCATTCTTAACCCATTTAAATTCAGGAGAAATCTTAAGGGCTAATTTATAATATTCATCAGCTTTTTTATAGTTGTTCAATTCTTGATAAGTCATGCCAATTATTGCAATGAGATTAATATATGTCCAATCATTTTCAGGCTTACTCTTATCCATTATTTGCTTTGCTTTTATGTAGTATTCCAATGCTTTCTTTTTACTCCCACCAAAAGTAGAAGGCATATAGTATTCAATATTACCCATTTGAATATATCCAAAGTAATTATTCTTATCAAAATTAATTGACTTCTCTGCCTCTTCAATACTCTTAGGACCAACGAAAGGAGCTTTTAACTTATTTAATCCAATCTCAAAGCCGTAGTATGCAGATTGATATGCATGCATTATTGGTATATTAGCTTTAATCTTCTTTAATCTATTCATCCTTTCTTGGCTTCTTCTAATATATTGCCTTGCCTCCTCATTTTTCTTTTTACCTATACACCAACCTATATATCCGTATTCGTAATTCAATAGCTCTAATTCTTTTTTATTATTCTTTTTTGCTTCAAAATGCATAGCATCAATAGTTTTCTTCCATACACCCATATTATCGTTGATATAGGAATTGTATATAGTTTTCTTCTCTTCACTTGAATATGAATTAAGAGAAAACATGCTGAAAACAAAAAGTATAATTAATCGCAGGTAAATCTGTTTATTCATCTTCTAAGTCTTTTTTAAATCTTGATAATGTTCTATTTCTTGCAAAGCTATGGTCAATAATCGGGTTTGGGTACTCTTTTGTTCCAAATTCCTCTACCCATTTTTTAATGTATTGGAATTTAGGGTCAAACTTTTTTTGCTGAGTAATTGGATTGAATATCCTAAAATAAGGAGAGGCATCACAACCAGAGCCTGCAACCCATTGCCAATTACCATTATTGGAAGAAAGCTCATAATCCATTAGTTTATTAGCAAAATAAAGCTCACCCCATCTCCAATCAATTAAAAGATGTTTAGTAAGAAAACTTGCAGTAATCATTCTTACCCTATTATGCATAAAACCAGTTGAATTCAACTCCTTCATACCAGCATCTACAATAGGATAGCCAGTTTCTCCTTTGCACCATTTATCAAATAACTCCTCATCATTCTCCCACTTTATCCTATTGTATTTAGGCTTAAAACTAGAATTTTCAACGTAAGGGAAATTGTAGAGAATCTGCATAAAGAATTCTCTCCAAATAATTTCTTTTAAATATGTTAGGCTTAATCTATTTGCAGTATCAGCAAGTTTCCTAATGCTTATTCTCCCAAAGCGAAGTTCTACTCCGACCCTAGAAACTCCCTTTTCGAGATAAGGTTTATCGCGAGTATTTTCATAATTAATTATTATATCTTCATCAATAATATATTTTGGAAAAACATTTCCACAAGGTATATAACCAATATGTTCTAAATCAAAATTATTATTTTCGATACGGATTAAGTTATTAAGATATTCTTCACTTGGGTAGTATTCAAGAGTAGTATTTGAATACTTCGCTAACCATACATTAGAATAAGAAGTATAGATAGTATAGGGTTTATTATCAGATTTCAAAATATCATCCTTGTGAAATATTAGAGTGTCTTTAAATGATAATACTTTTATATTTTTACTTTCAAAATAATTTATTATTTCTTTATCTCTCTTATTTGCATAGGGTTCGTAGTCTTCGTTGAAATAAAGTGAGTCAATAGTATAGTTTTCTTCTAAGGACTTAAAAACCTCTATTGGCTTACCATGAAAATACTGAATATTAGATTTATATTCCTTTTTAAGCTTAAAGTTTATCTCTTCAAGAGTTTGGAAGATAAAGCTAACCCTCTTGTCTTCAGTGTCTGGAAATTGTTTTAATATTTCTGTATCGAAAATAAATATAGGCAATACTTTGTTCGATGAAGTTAAAGCCTTAAATAGCCCATGATTATCATCCAATCTAAGATCTCTTCTAAACCAAAATATATTTATTCTTTGTTTCATATTGCTCTGCCCTTCCATTTTAATTCCCTATTTCGCTTGTTTTGAATAGATTTCAATATTATTTTTCCAAGAATAAATTGTTGATGAAATAAGTATATTAGATTTTCTCCAACTCTTTGGTTAGAAGTAATAGATATTAATACTCTTGTTATCAATATAATAATCAAATAAACTAATAGTAAATAATAATTTCCCATAATAATTAAAGGGATAAAGCCAAAAGAGGTTGTTAACCAGAATAATACTGCAATGATATAGGAATTCCCAAAGAAGTAATTTATGTTTTTAGAAAATCCTTGAATAGCCTCTTCAAGAGAATTATACATTCTGCAAGATATATCCTTAACAGATGCAAGACAAGCTATTCTTAGTTTCTTCTTTTTATAGTAACGAGATATTTCTATATCCTCTGCCTTGCTTGTTTTGAATAGTTTATGAGGTTGGATGTCTTTATAAGTATTTGCTTTGAAAAGCATAAACTGACCATTTGCTGCTGAAATTGAAGAGAATTTGGAGTAAAGCACTAAAGGGAGTGCAAGAAGGGAAAGAAGGATAAAATTCATATTAGGAATTGATATTTTTTCTCCTTTAGTTATCATAATCTGATATGGAAAAACGCTTAATAGATCTAATTTCTTAGAAATAGCATAGTTAAGAGCTTTTTCAATAATATCATTTTTTATCCTTACATCTGAATCTATAAAAAGTAGATAATCGCTTTTAGCTATGGTAGATAGATTATGACAAGCAAAATTTTTACCCATCCATTCTTTTTCCAAACCATTAGATTCTATTAGCTTTATCCTTGAATCCTTTAAAGAGTATTCCTTTACAATTTTTGCAGTATTATCGCACGACTCATCATCAAAGACAAGAATTTCTGAAACAACTTGGTTTGAGTTTGTTAAGTCTTTAAGTAAATTTCCAATATTCTTTTCCTCATCTCTTGCAGGAATAAGTATAGATATCTTAGTTTCAGTATTGTATTCAGGCTCTTTATTCAATCTTACTCTAAACAACCAATTAATTAGGCTTATAAAAAGCTGGAACAAAGAGAAAATAAGAATAAAGATTGAAATGTATTTAATCATCTTTTTCTATGTGTTTGTTTTTCAATAGAACTCTTATAAAAATCATTATATGCATTTTCAATATCTCTTAGATTATAATCTCCATGATACTCTTCTAAATAAATAAATACCGAAGGCTTGGAGTTTGAAAAATAGTCTATTAAGTTGGCAGAGAATAAAAGGGTAATATCTTTTTGTTTAATTATCTTCTCAATTCCTCTTTTAAAAATGAAGTTTGATTGATATATAGAATTTATCTCTCCTTGAGGATAGATTACTAAAAGATTGTTTTTATCTTCTAATATACTTGAAGAATAGTTTATTGAGTCTATAATATGTCTGTATTGATTATTGATGGAAAATCCTCCTGTTTGATTAAAGAATTTATATTCTAAAAGCTGTTTCTCATGCATCATAAAATAGAATTTCTTTTTAAAAAGAGTTAGATTTATATACATTGCCCAAAATCCATCCCACCAAGAAATATGATTAGAGATAAGAAGAATGGGTTTGCTTATGTCAATATCCCTTTTCTCAACAATAATTGTGTGAAACTTCTTTCTTATCATTCTCTTAGTATAGTATTGAAAGAAAGGATAGATAATGAAATTATGTTTTGCCTTAAGAAGTTTCCCTTTATTCATATTATCCTCTGATTAGTATAATAAAGATAAAAAGTATAATTTGAGCAATGTAGATAGGTAAAGCCATTTTGTTTTTTATTTCTATCTTTAGTAAATACTTAATTGAATGAAAAACAAAGGCAAGCAATCCCCACATTATAAAGTTTTGGATAGGAATAATATTATCTGCCCATGACCACATCTCCATCTTAGGTGCTGCTCTTTCCATAATAATATCATAAACTAACATTAAGCTTGATGGAATAATTACTTGAAAAAGGAAGTTAAATTTTAGCTTGGTAAATATTGAACTGGTAATATATATCATTAAAATCCAATTAACCCCGATTAATAATGGAGTTTCAAAAAGTTTAAAGCCCAAACCGTGATGATATTGGTATTGCCCAAATAATAATCCTGTATTAACTCCAATCATCTCAATAATATAACTCGAAAGGAATACAAATGAGAAATATATTATCCTTTTCCTATCTGTCTTTTTTCTGTCGTAATAAAACAAAAGGCTGAGTGTAAGTATTAGAATTATTGGACTTAGAAATGTAAATAGCTTATAGGTGTAGTTTATTGAAAACCCGATTATTCCTATTGAATAGAAGATAATTATATTCCTAATAAAAAACCAGTCATCCTTAGTGCTTAGCTTATTCATTTTCTTTTTCACTTATCTTTGTGAATATTATTTTAAACCACTCAGTATAATTTTCTGGATTCTCTCGGATATCTTTCTTAAGTTCTTTGTAGCTAATATATTTCCAGTCCTTTACTTCCTGAGAGTTTGGATTTGGAATTTGATCGCACACGAAACTAAAAAGTCTATCGTATTCATGTTCATAGAGATTATCGTTTAGTTTTGCAAAATAAGTAAAATCCAACTCATGCTTCAAATCTCCCTTAATATCCATGCCCATTTCTTCAATTAGTCTTCTCTTTGCTGCATCTTCATAGCCCTCTCCAATAAAGGGATGAGTACAACAGGCATTTGTCCAAAGCCCTGGGCTATGGTATTTGTCTTCTGCTCTTTGGTGTAATAACCATTCTCCCTTAGAATTCATAATTAGCAAGGAAACAGCTCTATGTAGTTTTGCATCTATATGTGCTTGTAGCTTTTCCATTTGACCAATTGGATTATCCTTTTCATCTACAAGTTGTACAAGTATTTCTTCGTTGATCATTATATCCCAGGTTTAATTTTATACTTAATAATTGTATTGATTAATAGAATAAGTTTATTGAAATCATTAACCCTAATTCGTTTTTCAATTACTTTCTCTGCAGGGGTTTGTTTAATCTTTTTCAATAAACGCAGATAGTATTTATATGCAATAATTACTGCTAATTGAGATCCCTCTGGAAGATCTTTTATTCCGAGTTTAGCCTCGTAAAAGTCTTCTTCGATTTCTTTAATCAGTTCTAATTTAGTTTCTTCATCAAATTTCTCGATATTAAAATCAGCAAAATATGTTCTTCCTAAGCTTAAAACATCTTCTTTTAAGTCTCTTAAGAAATTAACCTTCTGAAATGCAGAGCCTAATCTCATTGCAGGATTGTATAGCTTGTCAAATAATTCGTTATTATTCCTGCAAAAAATTTTTAAACACATAAGTCCTACGACATCCGCTGAACCATAGATATAATCCTTAGCCTCTTCCTTAGTTTTATATTCTTTCTTTTCCAAATCATACCTCATACTTCTTAGGAAATTATCAATATATTCTTTGGGAATATTATATTCTTTTACTGTTATTAGAAAAGAATGCAGTATTGGGTTCGTGCTAATGCCTAATTCGCAGGATAGTGAGTATTCTTCTTCAAATTTGTCTAATAATGTTTTTTTGTCATAATCATGAAAGCTATCTACAATCTCGTCGGCCAATCTTACAAATCCATAAACAGAATGAATAGCTGTGCGAGTTTGACTATCAAAGAATTTCGATGCAGAATAGAAAGATGTACTGTATTGTTTCGTAGTTTCTTTGCTTAGTTTAAAGGCTAAATCATTGTATTTTCCAATACAATTCTCTTTTTCTTTCATTTTGAAGAAGTTTATTTTTTTATTTTACCTATATACTTAAACAAGTCTTCTGAGATTTTGTTTCGTTTCCCTTTGTTTTGCTATCTATTCTTTACTAAATATTCTAAGAAATTAAATTTAAAAACTGCATATATGAAATAATGGAATAAAAAACTTTATAAATCCATATTTTATTACTATCTTTGCATTACCATAACAAAGTATACTCTAATACTTTAAAATATCTACAATTTTATATTTTCAATTATGGTACCTACCATAAGGGTCGTGTGGTAGGTACCATAGCACCGTTGTGGTAGGTACCATAATGCTGCTATGGTAGCTACCATAATGAGATTAGAATCAAATTACATTTTTTTAGAATCAAAATCCATAAAAATAGAATCAAGTTACATTTCCCTATAATCAAACTCTATAATAATTAAATCAATGTTTATTTTTGATATGATTGATTTTATGTGTAATTTTGTGGATTGATATTTGTCTTATTATATGTTTGAGTTTAGAAATATTTGATTTGTTTTACTCTGGCATAGTATTTGATACTATTATCTTAGTTTATCCATATTTGGGCTTGGTTTGGTTTTGACAGCAAGGTAAATGGATAAGCAAGCATGCAGGCACACGTAATAAATGCCTTGAAAATGGTTACAAACAATTAATTGGCGAAAATAATTTTGCTCTTGCTGCGTAATCGAATCACAGTAGATTAAGCTTAGCCCATGCAAAGTGTGTGGGGCAGGACATCTCTCTAAGACCCATTCTCTATGGTTGAAGATTAAGAGGTGCTCGCAAAATAGAGATAGTTTCTTTTGGGCTTCGAATTAGAAACGAAATTAAAGAAGATAAGCTTTGTTTAGGGTGTTTAACCTCAGAACATAGTCGAAAACCAAAGTTAAACTAAGCATGTAGAAACCTTATTTGTTTCTTGTTTGGACCAGGGTTCGACTCCCTGCAAGTCCACAGTGATTAAAAGCTAATTAGTTTATTCTAATTAGCTTTTCTTAATTATGGATTGAACATAATTACGTATGAATTGTTAATATGACAATAGTAAAAATAAATGGAGTAACTCGAAAATCCTTAAGAGTAGAGATAACTAAGATTTATCAAAAATGAAGAAACTAATTTTATCCGTAGTAATAGCATTATTTGCTTTATTACCAACAAAAGAATCAAAGGCTCAGGATTACACATGGGGAATTGGGTTTAGAGGAACTTATTACCCTGCTTTGAGCATTAAACAACAATTAAGCTCACGCAATTCAATGGACTACATAGTTTCATTTCGTAATCACGGTTTTCAAGCAACAGCTATTTATGAATGGAAAACGCCTGTAATTAACAATAATTTCCACCTATATTATGGTATTGGAGGAAGTATTGGTCTTTGGGATGATTATAGAGATAATAAGTACAAAGACGAATTAGGTTTCCGTGCTGGAGTTGATGGTATTTTAGGTTTGGAGTTTAAGATTCCAAATGTCCCAATAACACTTTCAGTTGATTATAAACCTTATATTAATCTAATTGGTTGGGGTAATGACTTTGCTAATGGAGCATTTAGTGTTAGGTATGTATTCTAAGAATTAGTTATTTAATTAAATAATAAAGGACTGGCTTTAATTAGTCAGTCCTTTATTATTTTGTAATTTATCCTTGTTTAAAACAATCCATGGATTTCACCACTATTATCAATATCAATATTTTCTGAGCTTGGATGCTCTGGAAGCCCAGGCATAAGCATAATATCTCCCGAAACAGGGATAATAAAGCCAGCACCAGAGGAAAGTCCTACTTCTCTAACCTTAAATGTAAAATCTCTTGGTCTCCCTCTTAGAGATTGGTTGTCAGAAATTGATTTTTGAGTTTTAGCAACACATATACTTAATGAAGATAGTCCTAATTCATTGATTTTTTTAATATCATTTGATGCCCTTGTTGAGAATTCCACCTTCTTAGCTCCATAAAGCTTGGTTGCAATCTTGGTTATCTTATGCTCAATGCTCTCATCCTTATCGTAAATAAAGCTTATCTCTTTCTTTTCATTAGAATAACGGTAAACTTCCTCGGCTAATTCAATAGCACCTTCTCCTCCCTTTGCCCAAACCTCAGTAGTGAAGGCTTTAACGCCTAAACCATCACAGAAATTTTTTATATATTCTATCTCTTCATCGCTATCAGTTACGAATTTATTAATAGCAACTATAGGATTAACTCCAAAATATCTAACGTTTTCAATATGTTTCTCAAGATTTTCAATACCCTTTTTCAAGGCTTCAAGATTCACTTCGTTAAGCTCCTTTAAGCCAGCTCCACCATGGTAACGCAAGGCTCTAATAGTAGCAACAATAACTATAGCATCAGGTCTTAGATCTGCTTCTCTACATTTAATATCTATAAATTTCTCAGCTCCAAGGTCTGCTCCAAACCCAGCTTCAGTAACAACAATATCTGAATAGCTCATACCCATCTTGGTTGCAAGAATAGTATTAGTTCCTTGTGCAATATTAGCAAAAGGACCTCCATGTATAATTGCTGGAGTTCCCTCTGTGGTCTGAACTAAATTAGGTTTAATAGCTTCTTTTAAAAGAGCAGCCATTGCTCCATTTGCTTTTAAATCCTTTGCAAATATTGGCTCCTTATCATAGGTGTATCCAATAAAGATATTTCCTAATCTCTCTTTCAAATCATCAATATCTTTGCTCATACAAAGTATTGCCATAATTTCAGAAGCTGCAGTAATATTAAAACTTGTTTCTCTTGGAACTCCCGAGGTTGTGCCGCCTAAGCCTATAACTATATTTCTTAAAGATCTGTCATTCATATCCATTACCCTTGACCAACGAACAGTTCTTGGGTCAATACATAGATTATTCTTCTTGTTTTGAATATTATTATCAATTATAGCAGAAAGTAGGTTATTTGCTTTTTCAATTGCTGCAAAATCTCCTGTAAAATGAAGATTAATATCTTCCATTGGTACAACTTGAGCATGTCCTCCACCGGTTGCTCCTCCTTTTATTCCAAATATAGGTCCAAGAGATGGCTCTCTAAGTACAACAATAGATTTCTTCCCTATCTTATTCAGCCCTTGAGAAAGACCTATCGAAACTGTAGTCTTTCCCTCTCCTGCAGGAGTAGGAGTAATGGCTGTTACTAATACTAATTTAGATTTCTTTACTTTTTCTTGGTCAATTAGATTCAATGGCAGCTTTGCCTTATACTTACCGTAATATTCTATATTCTCTTTATCAATCCCAAGGTTCTTAGCCACATCTCTAATATGTAGCATATTATACTCTTTTGCAATTTCTAAATCGTTCTTCATTCTAATTTGATTTTTTATGTTCAACTCATTAGTATAACAATAATAACTTGTATTTGTTGTATTCTAATGACACCTATTAGTAAATATAGACCAATAGAAAAAATCAATAATTAAAATAAGATTAACTGATTTGAATAATATCATTAAGCAATTGGTATGCAGAGCTTATTGATTTGATATTACTTATTTCTAATGAAAGTTTATCGTTTCTTTCTCTAAGTTGAAACCTATTAGGATAGGATTGAGCATAGAGAAGTATATTGGAGAAATACTTTGTATTAAAGAATTCTGAATCCTTATTACTTATAAAGCTGCCTATTAATCTATCGTTTTTCAGTATAAGCTTTTCAAAGCCAAGCTTCTTTGCAAAACGTCTTAGACGAATTGTTTCAATTAATTCAAATGTAGAGTCAGGGATATTGCCAAAACGATCTCTAAGTCTTGAAGAAAATTCTTCTAATTCCATATCTGTTTCCAGCCCATCCAATTCCTTGTAAAGGTTTAATCTCTCTACAATATTTGTTACGTAGTTGTCAGGAATTAATACTTCTAAATCTGTTTCTATAACACAATCCCTAACAAATGAATCTCTCTTGCTTAACTCTTCTTTATAGATATCCTTAAACTCGTTTTCCTTAAGCTCTTCAATCGCTTCGTTAAGAATCTTATGATACATATCATAGCCTATTTCGGATATAAAACCACTTTGTTCTGCTCCAAGAATATTCCCAGCTCCTCTAATATCCAAATCCCTCATAGCAATATTAAAACCAGAACCTATATTAGAAAATTCTTCTATAGCTTTTAGTCTTTTTCTTGCTTCTTCGGTCATTGCTAAAAGTGCAGGTACTAATAAATACGCATAAGCCTTCTTATTGCTTCTCCCTACTCTTCCTCTTAATTGGTGTAAGTCTGAAAGTCCATAGTTTTGGGCATCATTAATAATAATTGTATTGGCTCTTGGAATGTCTAATCCGTTCTCTACAATTGTTGTTGCAATCAATACATCAGCTTCTCCCTCAATAAAGCTTAGCATTATCTCCTCAAGCTTTTCTCCCTTCATCTGTCCATGACCAATAAGGATTTTAGCCTGAGGGACTAATTCCTGAACCATCCCTGCAATCTCATTAATATTTTGAACCCTATTGTGAACAAAATAAACCTGACCTTTTCGAGATATTTCTCTTAGTATCGCGTCTCTGATAATCTCTTTATTAAATTCTCTTATCTCAGTATGAATTGGGATTCTATTTGGAGGAGGAGTATTAATTACGGAAAGATCTCTTGCTCCCATTAAAGAAAATTGAAGTGTTCGAGGGATAGGAGTAGCAGTAAGAGTTAAGGTATCAACGTTAACCTTCATCTCCTTTAGTTTTTCTTTAATAGATACTCCAAACTTATGCTCCTCATCAACTATCAATAATCCAAGGTCTTTAAACTCCATACTCTTATTTGCAATAGCATGAGTACCAATTAATATATCTATCTTGCCTGATTTTAAATCATTTTTAATCTGGGTTTTATCTCTTGCAGATCGAAATCTATTTATATAATCTACTCTGCAAGGGAGATTGCTAAGCCTCTCTGTAAAAGATTTAAAATGCTGGAATGCAAGTATTGTGGTAGGGACTAAAACAGCAACCTGCTTGGAATCAGCAACAGCTTTAAAAGCAGCACGAATAGCAATCTCTGTCTTCCCAAAGCCAACATCCCCACATATTAACCTATCCATAGGTACACTGCTTTCCATATCATTCTTTACATCCTTTGTTGCCTTATATTGGTCGGGAGTATCTTCATAAATAAAGGAAGCTTCCAATTCGTTTTGAAGATAAGAGTCAGCCGAATAGGCATATCCTGAGCTTGTCTTCCTCTTTGCATATAAGGCAATTAAGTCTTTTGCAATATCCTTAACCCTTTGCTTGGTCTTATCCTTAAGGTTTTGCCAAGTATTAGAACCAAGTCGATGAAGGCTTGGGCTTGTTCCTTCCTTCCCGACATATCTTGATATTTTATGAAGAGAATGAATACTTATATAGAGTATATCATTGTCCTTATAAATCAATCTTATGGATTCTTGAATCTTCCCATTATTATTTAATTTCTCAAGTCCTGAAAATCTCCCAACTCCATAATCAACATGGGTTACAAAGTCTCCTGGCTTAAGTAGTAGTATATCCTTAATAGTAAGAGCTTCCTTTTCGTATTTCCTATCTCTTAACTTATAGCGGTGATACCTCTCAAAAAGCTCGTGGTCGGTAAAAACACAAATCTTTAAATCGTTATCAATAAAACCTTTTGAGATTGTATTATTAAAATAGTTAAGGTTTATATTGCTATAATGAGAAGAGAATTCTTTAATTATCTTTTCAATCCTTTCTTCTTGTTTAGGATTCTCAACACAGAAAATATTGGTGTAAGAGTTCTCGCTTTTATCGTTTAAAGTATTGCAAAGAAGAGTAAAATCTTTATTGAAGGAGGGTTGGACTTCGGTATTAAACTCAAAAACTTGACCTTTATTGAATATTGGATTTGAACCAATTTCAATTATAGAGAGATTAAGAATATCTTTTTTTATTTCACTCGAAGTATTATATAGTTTATCTGGTTCAAGGTGTATAAATTGGCTCTCAAGTTGTGAATAAACCTGTTTTGCTTCCTCATATTCCTTATCAATTTCATTTAAACAATAATCAATATCCTCTACCCAGAAAATTGTATCCTTTCCAAAGTATTCTAAGAGTGATACTCTTTTCTCTGTAGCTATATTATTATTCTGAATATTAGGAATAATAGTAAGATTGTCTTTCTCTTCTATGGTTAATTGTGATAGAATATCGAATGTTCGTAGAGATTCTATCTCGTCGGAGAAAAATTCAATTCTGTAAGGGTTCTCATCGGAAAAGGAAAACACATCCACAATACCTCCACGAACAGAATATTCCCCTGCAGAGCTTACAAAATCTACTCTTTCAAATTCATACTCATCTAAGACATCAATAAGAAAATCCATACTTAATGTGTCTGACTTAGAAATCTTAAGTGTGTTTTTCTTAAGTACTGAATTGGAAATTACTTTTTGGCTCAAAGCCTTTGGATAGGTAATAATTACTGGTTTTTCATCAGAGCTTAAGCGTTTAAGTGCTTCGGAACGAAGAAGAATATTAGCATTTTCAATTTCTTCTTCCTCATAAGGTCTTTTATAAGTGCTGGGATAAAAGAGAATGTTTTTCTTAGTATAATCAATCTCTTTCTCTGAGAATATTTCCTCTAAATCGTTATTGAAATATCCTGCAATATCTTTGTTTGAGAATAAGAAAATATGATTAAACTCTCTTGTCTTCTCTATTATTGAAGAAATATAAAAGGATAAGGAACTGCCAGATAATCCTCTAATATTAACCCTTGAGTCAATCTTAGTAATATTTTCAATTATCTCCTTTGTCTTATCGTTACTTGCAAAGAGACTAAGTAATTTCCTCATCCTTTTCTAAATCCTTTTTTTATTTCATGTATATTTTCATATACCCTTCCATTTCTTTCTGAATTTTTTCTGCTTCCTCTTTAGCCCTAATTGCAAAGTTCTCAGTTTTGTCGGCAAAGATAATTCCTCGAGAAGAGTTTACAAGTAGTCCGCAGTCTGATATCATTCCATATTTAGAAACTTCTTCAAGACTACCACCTTGTGCTCCAACTCCTGGAACTAAAAGGAAGCTATCCTTTGCTAATTCTCTAATTCTTGTAAACATTGTTGCTTGTGTAGCTCCACAAACAAACATTAAATTATCCTTGTTTCCCCAAGATTGAGCTTTAGTAATAACTTGCTCAAATAAAGGAGTGTTTTCTTCATCTTTTATAAACTGAAAATCATTTGCTCCCTTATTTGAAGTTAAGGCAAGCAATATTACCCATTTATCATCGTAAACAGTAAAAGGCTTAACTGAATCTTCTCCCATATAAGGAGCAATTGTCATTGAATCGAAATTAAAATCCCCTTCAGGACTTAAGAATGCCTTTGCATATTGTTCAGAAGTGTTTCCAATATCTCCTCTTTTAGCATCAGCAATACTAAAACACTCATCCTTAAACTGTGAAAGATATTCCATAGTCTTCTTTAAAGAAACAAGCCCTTTGATTCCAAGGCTTTCATAGAAAGCTAAATTTGGCTTATAAGCAACTGTAAAAGGTAGGGTTGCATCTATAATAGCTTTATTGAATTCAAAAATTGGGTCTTCAAGGCTTAGAAGGTGTTGAGGTATTTTATTAATATCAGAATCCAAGCCAACACAAAGATAAGAGTTCTTTCTCTTAATCAATTCAATTAATTTATTTCTATTCATTAGTTTATAATTTATTTTCCAATTAATAACATAAGATTCTTAAAGAGTTTTTCTTTAACTTCTTCTACATCTACTTTTCTATTTAGTTCTTTCTCCATCGAGGTTACTCCTTTGTCCACAAATCCACAAGGATTGATATATTGGAAGTACTTTAAGTCAGTATTAACATTTAGAGCAAAACCATGCATGGTTATATATCTTGAAGCCTTAACGCCTATTGCACAAATCTTCCTTGCCCTTGGAGTATTAATATCTAACCAAACTCCCGTAGCTCCCTCTAATCTCTCAGTCTCTATTGAATACTCCCTCAAAGTCATTATTATCATCTCCTCAATTGTATGAATATATGATTTTAAGGAAAGATTCAATGCCTCAATATCAAAAATAGGATATCCAACTATTTGTCCAAAACCATGGTAGGTTATATCACCTCCACGGTTAGTATGATAATAGGTAGCCTCTATTTTTTTTAAAAACTCATCATTAATCAATAGGTTATTTCTCTCTCCATTCTTCCCAAGGGTGTAAACATGTGGATGCTGGCAAAGAATAAAATCTTGCTCAATATCTTTTTTGGAATTAATTTTTTCTGAGATTTTCCTCTCAAACATTTCTTCCTGCCTGTCCCAAGCCTCTTTGTAATCAATAAGCCCCCAATCAATATAATTCATACGGCATTTAATTTTAATCAATTTGCAAAAATAAGAATTCTTTTTCAGAGGATATGTATTTATACTTGAATTCTAATTTCTATGTCTTGAAAAAGAAATAAAAAGAGGAAAAAATAGATTAATTTATCCCTTGAATTCATTTATTTTTCTTATCTTTGCAATTACAAGGAAAAGAGCTCTTTATTTCCTTTCAAATCAAGAAAATTTCAAAAAGTACATTATGGTACCTACCACAAGAGGCGTGTGGTAGCTACCATAACACCCGTGTGGTAGGTACCATAATGGTCGTATGGTAGGTACCATCCTGACTTTGGAATCAAAGAAGAATAGTTTGGAATCAAAGAAAAATTCTTTAGAACTTGATTCTATTAGATTCTTTCTTGATTATATTTTACTACTACGGCATTAGAATTCCATTTTTCTTTTATTAAAGAATGAGGAAAAAGGAATTATTATTTTGAGATTAGTATGTATAAAATTTAATTCTTTTGCTAAAAGAGTGAATAAGTCAAGAAAAAATGGTAATTTTACACGAAAATTAGGATTAAAAATAAAGGGCAATATGAATCAATTTCAAGAAAAACTAAAGTTTACAATCGAGGAAATCAAACAATTAACGGATAGGATTATTTCAAATAAGGATATATCCCAAATAGAAATAGATATTTTATTATCTAAACTTCGTGATACTTATTCTCTATGTCTTGGCTTTGATAATAAGGAAGAGGAAAGGGAATTTGAGATTAAGGAAGAAATGCCAAAAGAGATTATTGAATTGGTAGAAGTCTTTGAATTAGAAAAGACAGAGGATGTAGAGGAAGAAGAAATAGAAGAAGAAATTGAGGGAGAAGAGGTAGAGGAAGAAGAAATCATTGAAGAGGAGATAGAGGAGAAGGAAGAGGAGGAAGAAGTTAAAGAGGTGATTTTGGAGAAAAAGACTCCGTCTGTATTGAAATATCTCAATGAAAATATGCCTAAAAGCATGAATTTTGCATTTGAGGAAAAGCCATTAGTCAAAGAAGAAGCAATTGAGAAGGTTGTTGAGGAGATAGTAGAGAGCGTTAAAGAAGAAGTTAAAACAGAGTCTCCAAAAACAACGACCTTAGGAGAAAAATACCAAAACCAAGCTTCTTTGTTCGAGTCTATGTCCAATAAAACGGAGAAAAATGATATTAACAGTAAGCTTAATCAATCCAGAGCAGACCTGAGAACAGCTATAGGAGTGCATGAGAAATTTATGTTTATCAATGATTTATTTTCTGGCAATCTAAGAGAATATACAGAGTTTATTCAAAACCTCAACGCTGCTGAAAATCTTGATAATGCTAAGGATATAATTAGAGAAGTAAAGGAAAAGAAGAGATGGATTACAACTTCTCTGCCTTATACTACGTTGGAAAATGTTGTAGAGAGGAAGTTTAAGAAATAAGTAAACAACATAGATATACAAGCAATGAATACAAATTATTATGTAGAGATATCCGCTTACCAGAAAAATCATTTTGGCGAACATATCTGTGGTGATGTTTTTGTATCCGAAAGACTAAAGGAAGAGAAAAGAGCAATAGCGGTTCTTGCTGACGGTATGGGTCATGGAGTAAAGGCAAATGTATTGGCAACCCTAACAGCGACAATGTCTCTAAGCTTTGCAAAGGAGCATAAAGACGCAAACACTATTGCGAATATAATAATGAGGACCTTGCCTGTATGTAGCGAAAGACAAACAAGCTATTCTACCTTTTCGATTGTTGATGTGGATAATGAGGAAGTAACAATACTTGAATACGATAATCCTCTTTGTTTGATAATTCGAGATGGAGAAGAGTTTGATCCTAAATGGGAGACCATAATTTTAGAAGATATTGATTCGTTAGGAAGAAGCACAGAGATAAAGCTATGCACATTTAAACCCCAGAAAGAAGATAGGATAATTATTGTTTCGGATGGGATTACCCAATCAGGAATGGGAATGGGAGAGTATTTATTGGGATGGGGAAGAGAAAACTATGTGGAGTACGTTAAGGAGACTATTTCGCATGAAAAGAATATATCAGCCTCAAAGCTTGCACAAAGAGTAGTAAATAAAGCAAATATCAATGACCACTATCGTTCTAAGGACGATACTTCATGTGGGGTATTTTATTTTAGAGACCCAAGGAAGATGATAATTGCAACAGGTCCTCCTTTTCATAGGGAGAGCGATAAGGAATACGCCCAGAGGTTATGGAATTTCAAGGGTCCAAAGGTAATTTGTGGAGCAACAACTGTCGATATTATTTCAAGAGAATTAAATATAGAGGTTGATGATTCAATACTTGCAACCGACCCTTCTTTGCCTCAAATGTCGAAGATGGATGGCATAGATCTTGTAACAGAAGGGATATTAACCCTAACTAAGGTTATAAATATGCTTTCTTCAAATACAGAATCTTCACTAAAGCTTGGAAATGGTCCAGCAGATATGATAATTAAGCTTTTATTAGAAAGTGATGAGATAGTTATTATGGTTGGTACAATGATTAATCAAGCTCATCACGACCCTACTCTTCCAGTTGAAATAGAAATTAGAAGAAGCACAATAAAGAGGCTTTCGGAGCTTTTGGAAAAGAAATTTATGAAGGAAGTGATAGTAGAATATATATAAAATATATATCTTTGTAGATTAAAGACTAATAAATAGAAAAAAAAGAATTGAATATTATGAATAAGATTTTAATGTTTGGAATAATGCTAATTGTATCATCTTTAGGTTTCTCCCAAACTTATATTAGAGATGCAGAGCTTGGGGACAAGGATGCTCAGTTTCGTTTAGGAAGGATGTATCATAGGGCAGATAGGATGCCTAAGGATATTACCAAGGCTATCTATTGGTATAATCTTGCTGCAGAGCAAAACCAGCCTTCAGCAATTCAGGCCTTGGGAGAGCTATATTATTATGGAGTAGAGACAAAAAGAAAACCAAGATTGGCATATACCTTGTTTATAAGAAGTGCAGAATTTAAGAATGCTGAGGCTTATTTTATTCTTGGAGAAATGACCTATAACGGAATTGGTACATCACAAGATAAGAGAGAAGCTTATTCTTGGTATAAGAAATCTGCAGATGAGGGAGGGCTTGCTAAGGGACAATTTAAAGTAGGTCAGATGTTGTTTGAGGGAGATGGAATTAGAAAGGATGAGGCAATGGGAATAAATTATATTAAGATGGCATTCCAAAATGGATTCCCAACAGCTCTTGAGTATTGGACAGAGAAAGAAATGTGGAAATTCGAAAAATAAAACATAATTATGAATAAGAAATTATTATCAATAGTATCTCTTTTATTCTTAACCCAATTAGTATTTTCTCAAAATACATTTCAAAAAGCAAAGACTGGAAATGTAGAAGCAATGTTTATCCTTGCTAAGGAGTATTATACAGGTATAGGTCAGATACAAAGCTATTCAAATGCTTTGACCTGGTTTGAAAGAGCCGCAAATAAGAATCATATTGAGTCAATGTACCGTACAGCTCAAATGTACGAGAAGGGGCAAAGCGTAAATCCTAACGATAGAATAGCTTTGGATTATTATCGTAAAGCTGCTGAAAAAGGGCATTTTGCTTCTCAATTAATTTTAGCACAATGGCTCGAAGAGGGAAGAGGAGATATTAAAAGCCCAGCAAGAGCTCTTCTATGGTATAGGGTATGTGCTCAAAGAGATGAACCACTTGCTTGCAGAAAGCTTGGGGGTTATTATACTGAAGGAAGAATCTTAGAGAAAGACCATTCAAGTGCTAAGTATTGGTACGAGAAATCAATTGAAAAAGGAGATAGAGAAGCAAAGGCAAAATTAGCCTATCTTTACGTTATTGAAGGCGGAATTGCTCCAAACTATGAAAAAGCAAATGAATTAAATCATGAACTCCTCTTAGAACATTTTCCTTTGTCCTTATTTAATCAAGGGATGATATCTATGAACTATAAAAATGATAATGAAAAAGCCTTTGATTATTTTCAAAAGTCTATGAATCTCGGTTTTGAAGAAAGCCGTTACAGAGTAGGGATAATGAAATACTATGGAAAGGGCACTTCCCAAGATGTAGAGAATGCAATAAAACTATTTGAAACTCTTCCAGAAAAATACAAGAAAGAAACAGATTTTCTTATAGCTAATGCTTATAGAAAAGGATTAGACATTGATATTAATAATACTAAGGCAATAGAGTTTTACAAGTCTTCTGCCAATTATGATAATTCACAAGCTTGCATTGAACTTGCTCAAATGTATGAGAATGGAATAGGAGTTAGAAGAAATCTTAACGAAGCAAGGAAGTGGAGGCAAAGGGCTAATGATTTGCTTAATCCTAATATTAAACCGAAAAAGAAATAACTATTATGAAAAATATAGATCCAAACGCAGAGATAAATTCTCAGAAATGGTTAAGCTCATCAATAGATGAAGAAACTAAGAATATTATTATTAAGATGAAAGAAGATAATATTGAAGAGTTTAATGAAGCTTTTTATCGTAATTTGGAGTTTGGCACTGGTGGGCTAAGGGGGATAATGGGTATTGGAACAAATAGAATGAATCGTTTTACTGTTTCAATGGCTACCCAAGGTTTTGCTAATTATATTTTAAAGAATAATCCTCTGGGAGAAAAGAAGGTTGTAATTAGCTTTGATAATAGGAATCGTAGCGATGAGTTTGCAATGATAACTGCTAAGGTTTTTGCTGCTAATGGGTTTAAGGTTAGTATATTTAAGGAGCTTAGACCAACTCCAGTACTTAGTTTTGCGGTCAGAGAAATGGGTGCAATTGCTGGAGTAATGGTAACAGCATCTCATAACCCTAAGGAGTATAACGGTTATAAGGCTTATTGGAACGATGGAGGTCAGTTGACTAATCCTCATGATGTTCTTGTAATTGAAGAGGTAAATAAAATACTTGATTTCTCTCAGGTTAATATTCAGGAAGACTTGGAGAATATTAGCTTTATAGATAAAGAGATTGATAAGATATATCTTGATAAGGTTCTTGCTCTTAGAATAGATAATTCTTCTATTCAAAAGCAAAAGGATTTGAAAATAGTATATACTCCTTTGCATGGCACAGGTATTACTATGGTTCCAAAAGCTTTGGAGATGTTTGGCTTTAATAATATTAGAATTGTAGAGAAGCAGGCAATTATTGATGGGAACTTCCCAACCTGCAAAAGCCCTAATCCAGAGGAAGCCTCAGCAATGGAATTAGGTCTTGAGCTTTCAAGAGAGATTGATGCCGATATTCTAATGGCAACAGACCCTGATGCAGACAGAGTTGGGATTGCGGTAAAGAATAATAAGGGAGAATTTGTTTTGATAAATGGGAATCAAACAGCAACCGTTCTTACTTATTATATACTTAAGAAATACAAGGAAGAAAACAGATTAAAAGGCAATGAGTTTATTATTAAAACCATTGTAACTTCGGAATTGATTAAGGAGATAGCTAATAATTATAATGTAAAGTCTTATGATGTCCTTACTGGATTTAAGTATATTGCAGATAAGATATTATCTCTCGAGGGTAAAGAAACCTATATTTGTGGAGGAGAAGAAAGTTATGGTTTCTCTATTGGAGACTTTGTTAGAGATAAGGATGCAGTTTCTACTTGTTGTCTATTAGCAGAGGTATGTGCTTGGGCAAAAGAAAATGGTAAGAGTTTCTACGATATTTTAATTGATATTTATCTTGAGTATGGTTTATATAAAGAGGATTTATTGTCAATTACACTTAAAGGCAAATCAGGGATTGAGCAAATCAATTCAATGATGAGCAATTTCAGAACAAATCCTCCAAAGAATATTATAGGTCAAAGAATAATTAGAATCAAGGACTATAAAGAAAGGCTTGATAAGGATTTAATTAACAATAAAACTGAGGAAATCCACCTCCCAATATCCAATGTATTGCAATACTATCTTGAAGACGGTTCAAGATTTACAGTAAGACCAAGCGGAACAGAGCCTAAAATCAAATTCTATTTCGGAGTTAAGAACAAGATATCCTCAAGAGAAGAGTTTGCACAAGAATTAGAAAAAGCAGACAAAAAGATTCAATCAATAATTGAGGAATTAGGACTAAACAAGAAATAGAACCAAAAGAGATATAATTAGATTGAAGAGATAATAAAATGGATTTTGATTCTATTTTATTATCTCTTTTTTTAATTTGAGATATAAAAGACTCTTTTAGAAGAAATAAAGATAGGCGTAGTAGATTCCAACGAGGATGAATATGATGGATACTATTATCCTCATCCATTTTTCGAATATCTGCATGCGGTTATAGAATTTTCCTACAGAAGAAACGGAGAAGGCTAATATCCATGCTACAATTACAACTGGAAGTCCTGTCCCAATACCAAATACTATACTTAACCATTCTCCTGAAGGAACTGTACTTGCCATTGGAATAAGTCCTGTGAAATAGAATATACTCGATGAGGGACAGAAACATAAAGAGAAAATCACCCCTAACCAAAAAGCTCCAAAACCTCCTCTTTTCTTAATCTTCTCCTGATTAGGATTAATATGAATTGAAGGGAGGAATTTCATCTTATCGTAGAATAGCATAAATAAACCTACAAGAATTAGACTTGGAGGGATTAGAATACCGCTATAATCGGAAAGGAATTTCTTTATAGAATAAATACTCGCCCCTTCTTTGATAATAGGCACAATAATAAGGGTTAATGCAGTATAGACAAGTATCTTTCCAAGAGTAAAATACACTCCTCCCATAAAAACCCTTGACTTATTCTTTATATCCTTGCTGATAAAACCAATAGCAGTAATATTAGTTGCTAAAGGGCAGGGAGATATTGAAGTTAAGATACCAAGGACAAAAGCGGTAATAATTGGCATATTACCAGAGGATATCAAATCATTGATAAATTCCATTATAAAAGCGATTTAATCTTTTTAGATATCTCTGTTTTGAATTCCTTTTCACCAGTGGTTAAATGATTGAAGCTAAAGGCAGTCATATCGTAAATTTCTTCCTTACCGTCTTCCCACTTGCTAATAACAAGACCAGAGCCAACAATCTCGTATTTCTCTGCAATCTTTTGATTCTCCTTAATATTACAGTCAATAATCCTGAGATTTAATTTTCCGCTGGCTATCTCATTTGCAAAACTATCCTTAATTAATTCATGGGTAAACCCTTCTATCTCATTACAAGAAATACATCTTTGTTTTCCAAAGAAATAAAGAATATCAACCCTGTCTTTATCAGAGTCAATTATAGTTTCGCTTTCAATTCTTTCTTTAGAAGTATTCTTATCACATGAGAATAAGAATAGAAATGAGATGAATAAAATAGTTATATATCTCATAATAATATATTTATTAATTAGTAATTTCATTATCCTTTTTCTCTGGGATAATAACAGAGGCTAATACACTAATGGCAATTATACTTATAATTATAATTAGGGAATGATGAGTCTCAAACCCAATTTCTTTAAGCCAATGATGAGTAATCATCTTTAAGCCAATAAAAGTAAGCAATACGCTAAGCCCAACTTTGAGGTATCTAAACATATTCATTACGTTGCTAACCAAGAAGAATAGAGAACGAAGCCCAAGTATTGCAAATATATTTGAAAAGAATACTACAAAGGGGTCCTTTGTAACCGAGAATATCGCAGGAATTGAATCTACAGCAAAAATTAAATCGGTAAATTCTACAACAAGCAGGCAAACGAAGAGTATTGTCATATGGAGCTTCCCGTCTATTCTCTTAAAGAAAGTATGGTCATTTACATCATGTGAAATAGGAATAAATTTGGAAATAAACTTTATCATACTATTGTCCTCGGTCTTTATAGTGTCTTTCTTATTCCGGTTTAAGAACATGCTTACCCCTGTATAAATAAGGAAAAAGCCAAAGATATAGAGTATCCAACCATATTTCTGAATAAGGGCGGAGCTAAGGAATATAAATATAAACCTCATAACAATAGCTCCTAATACCCCCCACATTAATACCCGTTTATAATACTTTCTTTCAATTGCAAAGGATGAAAATATAAGTATAATAACAAAGATATTATCTATCGAAAGGGAATACTCAATAATATAACCTGTAATATATTCCAAACTCATTTGATGGCGATACTTTCCTACTGCTTCTTCATAAGACATATCCTGATAAGTAGCACCATCATGATATTTTGCAGCAATTTCATTTAGCCCTTGAAAGTCTGAGACCCCATGGATTTTCTCTCCATGGAAACGGATAAAAAGAAAGAATAAAAGAGCTAAACTTACCCAGGCAGCAGTGCTAATACTTGCTTTTTTCATGCTAACTTCCTTATCTTCCTTATCGAAAACCCCAAGGTCAAGGATTAAAATAAGTGAAATAACAATAGTAAAACCTGCAAAGAATAAAATTTCAAATAGTGAAGAGTCCATTATACTTTTGTTTGATTTGACCTGCGAAATTACAAAAAATACTTGTTATAAGCCCTTTTATTAGTAATTTTGTAAGATAATTTGAATGCTATATGAATCTAAATCTCTTTATTCCTTGCTCAATCGATCAGTTTTCTCCTCAAACAGGAAAGAACCTTATTAAGCTTTTGGAAAGGTTGGGACATAAGGTTAATTATATCTCTGAGGCTACCTGCTGTGGAAGAGTATTATATGATAATGGGAACTGGAATGAGGCAAAAGAAATTGGTGAGAAATTTATAAATAGTTATTCATTAAATAATTATATCGTTGGTTGTTCGACCAATTGCATTGGATATATCAAAAACGATATGAATAATCTTTTCTTTAATACATCGCTTCACAATCTTTATAAGAATGTAAGTGATAATATTATGGATATAAGTGAGTTTTTGGTTGATTACCAACATAAATTCGACCTTGGGGCATATTTCCCATATAAGGTTTCTATTCATTATAATTGTCGCTCACTTAATGAATATAATCTCCAGGAAGAAATTAAACTATTGCTTGAAAATGTTAAGGGGATAGAGATTTGCTCTAATAATACTAATAATTTCTGTTGTGGTTATGGGGGTTTATTCTCCACATTTAACGAACCAGTTTCTATTGCTCTTGCTAAGGCTAAGATAGACTCTGTTTTGGAAGAAGGGGCAGAGTATATTGTTAGCTCTGACCTCTCTTGCTTATTGCATTTACAAAGCTATATCGATAAGTATAAAATTCCTCTTAAAACAATTCATATTGTGGATTTACTAATGTGGGAAGAAAATCAAGAGAAGGAAGAAATCAAATAAAAAAAATGGAAGATACACAATATCCCTGGGGAGATAAACGCCCTTATAATTCTTATTCAAACTATTTTAAAAAGACCTTTGGTCAAAGAGTTCAAAAGCTTTCGATAGACGCTGGATTCACCTGCCCTAATCGTGATGGAACAATAAGTCGTGGAGGTTGTAGTTTCTGTGATAATAATGCTTTCAATCCTTCTTATTGCGATAAGGTGAAATCCATTTCTCAGCAAATAGAAGAAGGGATAGAGTTCCACCAAAACAGATATAAAAAAGCAGGGCATTACCTTGCTTATTTCCAACCCTATTCCAATACCTATGCTCCATTAGAAAAGCTTAAGGAGTTGTATTCTCAGGCTTTAAGAGATGAAAGAGTAATTGGATTGGTAATTGGAACAAGACCTGATTGCGTAAGCGATGAAATACTTGACTATATTGCTGAACTTTCTTCAAAACACTATATCATTCTTGAGTATGGTATTGAGTCTTGCTATGATAAGACCTTGGAAAGGATAAATCGTGGACATAGTTTTTCTCAAACTCTTTGGGCAATAAATGAGTCGGTTAAAAGAGGAATAAAAACAGGAGGACATCTAATATTTGGACTTCCAGGCGAAGAGAGAGAAGAAATGATAAAGGAAGCAGAAATACTTTCCCCTTTAGGACTTACATCTCTTAAGTTTCATCAATTGCAGATATTTAAAAACACCAAGATGGAAGAGGATTATTTAAGAAATCCTCAAGATTATAAACTCTTTGAATTTGAAGAGTACAAAGAGTTTATAATAGATTTTATGGAGAGATTAAATCCAAATATTGTTATTGAACGTTTTGCAGGAGAGGTTCCTCCTCGCTTTAGAGCAAATGAAGGTTGGGGAAATATTAGAAACGAGGAAGTGGTTTCGATAATTGAAAAAAGAATGAAAGAAAGAAATACTTATCAGGGGAGGTTATATGAATAATTTAATAGGAATGAACTTAGAGGAGTTAAAGGCTATTGCTAAGTCAATAGGGCTTAAACCCTTTGTTGGGAATCAGATTGCTGACTGGATTTATAATAAGAAAATAGATGATATAAATCTAATGACCAATATTTCTTTAGAGGCAAGAGAGAGACTTTCGGAGAATTATAAAATAGAGAAAATACCTTTTATCAAGGTAGATATTTCCAAGGATGGAACTAAGAAATATCTTTACGATTATGGAAATAATGCCTTTATTGAAACAGTGATGATACCTGATAACGATAGGGTTACTCTTTGTGTTTCTACTCAGGCAGGTTGTAAAATGAATTGTAAGTTTTGTGCAACAGGACATCAGGGCTTTAATCGCAATCTAACTAAGGCAGAGATTCTAAACCAAATCCTAACTCTTCCAGAACTTAACTCTCTTACTAATATTGTTTATATGGGAATGGGAGAACCCTTTGATAATTACGATAATGTGCTTGGTTCGATTAATATACTTACAAGTAAATGGGGTTTAGCTCTTAGTCCAAGAAGAATTACAGTTTCAACATCAGGCGTAATTAGTGGAATTAAATCCTTCCTCCAAGACACTCAAGCTCATTTGGCAATTAGTCTTCACAGCCCTTTCCATAGCGAAAGAGCAGAGATTATGCCTATTGAAAATTCAAATAATATTGAGGATATTATCTCTTTATTAAGTTCTTATGATTGGTCTGGACAAAGAAGGGTAAGTTTTGAGTATATTCTTTGGAAGGGTTTAAATGATAGTCCATCACATATAAGAGAGATATCACGTTTGCTAAGAGAAATAAAATCGAGGGTAAACCTTATTAGATTTCATACCATAGAAGGGACGCCTTTTATAAGTGCAGATGATAAAACCATGGAAGACTTTCGCGATGCATTAAATTCCAAGGGGATAATTACCACAATAAGAACCTCCAAAGGAGAAGATATTCTTGCTGCCTGTGGTCTTCTCTCAACCAAAAACATTCAATCCCAAGAGTAATAAATATAGCTACCAAAGCAAAATCCTTTTAATCCCAAGCTTGGATTAATTTGATTCTACGGGTAGATTAATTTGATTATTAGGGTAGATTAATCAAATCCTTTTAATTCAAGAATGCCATTCTTGAAGCTCAACAATGCCATTCTTGGAGCTCAACAATGGCATTCTTGAATTGGTAGAATAAAGTCAGTATAAGCCAATAACTTAGTCTTTCTACCCAAGAAATAAGATTAAGCTTACTCCATAATCAAATAATGAGAATTAAAAAGGATTATAATCAAAAGAGAGTAAAATGGAAGCAAATTGTTTCTTTAAT
Source organism: Bacteroidota bacterium (assembly GCA_023415495.1). Lineage (GTDB taxonomy): Bacteria > Bacteroidota > Bacteroidia > Bacteroidales > P3 > UBA10566. Next base: position 136,319 of record JAEZKK010000011.1, on the reverse strand, counting down.
TTCTATATTTATTCCAAGAAAAGTCCGAAATAGAGGATTCCGTTGGAGTTTTTGCTTCTTATAATATATAGAAATGGGGAATTGAAATTATATATTTCTGTTTTTGTGGATGTCGGAAGATTGTTTTCTATCGATGAGATTCGGTTTTTAATCTCTGCCCTTGTGGGTTTAATTATCTTAAGACTTGAATTTAATGTTATTTTGATTGGACTGAGGGAATCGTTGATTAGGTTTGGTAAAGGGAGGTTTAATTTGTAGTTATGACTTATATCTGGGAAGCTAAAACTAATAATTTCCTTTTTTAGATTATTGATAATTAATAGATATTCCTCTTCATTAAATTTCTTAGTGTATTCAATTATATCAATATTTTTGGGTTGAATAAATAATAAAGAGTAATTATTATTCCCAATAGGAACCTCTATTGCAGATAAGTCCTGACTATTATAAATCTCCAATGATTTCTTAAAGATAAAGAATTCCTTTCTAAGAATTTCGTTTCTTATTGAAGTGAACTTTTTTTGTTTAGGTCTAAGAATATTTTCATCGAAGATAGGAAAAGCAATACCTTGTTTAATCTCTGTTTTTTTATTATTCTGGGATTCTATTACTTGTGATTCAAGTATTATTAGAGAATCTTTATTAGATATAAACCCCTTAATATTATTTATTTCCGAATTAAAATCTTCGAAATTATCAATCTCATACTTAAAGAGAAAATTATCGGCAAAGCTCTTTTCTAAACTGCTTATATTATCAATAAACCCCAGACTGGAGAAAGAGTAATTTAATGTATCGTCAATATTTTGAATCAATGAGTTTTTGAGGATAAAATTCATATTATTAGAAATCCTTAAAACATTCAAAGATTCTTTACTGAGGGAAAGAGAGTCCGAATTATTTAGTTTAGGTGCTTTAATAGAGACACCATATTCTAAATTTTCTGATTTTTTCCCACATCCAATAAAAAAGCTTGATATAATCAGTGCAATAAGAAATTGAAATATAATAGATTTCATAATACTTTATTTTTTGTTTTGCAAAATTACTTCATTTTCTTACATTTGCAAATTGTTTTGTGAGATTTAATCAATGAAAAAGAAAGCTTATACAATTAAACAGGGTATGGAATTAGCAAAGGAATACTGTTCTATTGCTGAAAGGTGCCAGAGTGAAGTGTTTAATAAGCTTATTGATTGGGGCTTGAACCAAGAAGAAGCAGATGAGGTGATTTCTGAACTAATTGTTGAGAATTATATAAGTGAGACAAGGTTTTCTAAACTATATGCTATTAGTAAGTTCCATCAAAACCATTGGGGGAAGAAGAAAATATCATATAGTTTAAAATATAAGGGGATATCAAATCAATGTATAATTACAGGATTGGATGAGATAGAAGAAAAAGAGTATTTGAATATATGTCAAAGACTATACGAGAGAAAATACTTGGAGCTAAAAGATAGAAACCCAGAAGTTAAAAAGCAAAAAACAATAAATTTCCTAATGGGGAAAGGATATGAGTACGATATTATAAAACAAGTTATTGAAAGAAAAGATGGTGATAACTAAGATTCCAAAACTAATCCAATACTTATTATACTATTTTGAATTTAAAATAAAAGGAGAAAACAAAACTCTTTATCTGACTTTCGATGATGGACCTATTCCTGAAGTAACTCCTGAGGTTTTAGATATTTTAGATAAGTATAATGCTAAGGCGACTTTCTTTTGTGTTGCTGATAATATAAAAAAACATCCAGAAGTATTTCAATCTATTATCGATAGAGGGCACCGTTTGGGTAACCATACATATCATCATATCAAAGGATGGGAAACTCCAAATAATGAGTATTTTGAGGATATTGAAAGAGCTAATCAATTAGTAAATTCAAATCTCTTTCGCCCTCCCTATGGAAGGATAGGTTTTTTCCAAGCAAGGGAACTTAGAAAGAAATATAGATTAATACTTTGGTCAGTTCTTTCTTATGACTATAGTGGCAAACTTTCGAAAGAAAAGGTATGGGATAATATTAGAAAAAGCGTAACAGATAACGATATAATACTCTTTCATGATAATATTAAGGCAAGGGATAATATGATTTATTCCCTTAGTAATACTCTATTTTTTTATTCCAAAAGAGGCTTTCAGTTTAAGAGTATCCCTATATAATTATAGAAATTCATTATTTTATGGTATAGAGAAAATAAAATATCCCTTGATTAGGGGATTTGGAATAATTATGCTTAGAAGTAATTTTGCAAAATGAAAGAAGAATGAAACCAATAAAAATAATAATATGAGAACTAAATTCTATTTAACCCTATTAATAAGCTTGATTGGATTAAACCTAATGGCAGTAGAGGACAAGAGCGATAATGAGATTGCTGCTGTTGAAGGTCATGTGGTTGATTCCAAAACCAAGAAACCCATACCCTATGTAAATATAGGAGTAGTGAATACCAATATAGGAACAACAACAAATGATGCTGGAGATTTTGTAATTAGGACTCTAAAGCCGGGGAAGTATACTTTAAGAGCAAGTTCCTTAGGATATAAGACTAAGGAAATAGAAATTATAGTTCAGGAAAAGAAATCCACACACGCACATTTTGAACTTGAAGAATCAAAGATTATCTTCGATGAGATTGTAGTATCAGCTAATCGTAATGAGGTTTTAAGGAAGGATGCTCCAGTTATAGTAAATGTTCTTTCCAACAAAGACTTTGAAGCCAATAATGCCCAAGACCTTTCTCAAGCCTTAGGGCTTCAAACAGGGATTAGAGTTGATTATAATTGTCAAAACTGTGGAGTACCACAAGTAAGATTAAATGGATTAGAAGGACCATACACTCAAATGTTAATTGATTCTAGACCTGTATTATCAGCTTTGGGAAGCGTTTATGGTCTTGAACAAATACCAGTAAATATGATAGAAAGAGTTGAGGTTGTAAAAGGAGGAGGCTCTGCCCTCTATGGCTCAAACGCAATAGCCGGAACAATTAATATTATAACCAAGGAAGCAACCCGTCCCTCATTCTCAATAGCCAATGATTTACAGTTAGTAGGGATGAATTCGATTGCAAATAATTTCAATATGAATGGAGCCTTAATCAATTCTACAAGAAATTCAGGAGTTTCGTTTTACCAAACCTTTCGAAAGAAAAACCCTTATGATGCCAATAACGATGGATATTCAGAAATAGGTAAAATGGATGCATTTTCATTTGGTACAAAGGTTTATCATAAATTCACTCCCTCTCAAAAGCTAACAATGGAATACCATGCTACACAAGAAACAAGAAGAGGAGGAAATAAGTTTGAGCAGCCAGTTCATCTTGCAGATATAACAGAGATGACAGAACATAAAATCCATAGTGGAGGAGTAACCTACGATTATACATCAATGGATGGAATGAACAGAGTGAGTGCTTATGCCTCTGGACAGTATGTAGATAGAGATTCTTATTTTGGAACCCATCAAGACCCAAATGCCTTTGGAAAGAGTAATGATTTAACTTATCTTTTGGGAGTTCAGGCAAATAATGAAATAGAGAAACTATTATTTACAAGAGCTACCTTAACCTATGGATTAGAGTATAATTCCAACCGTTTAAAAGATGAGATGATAGGATATAATAGACATATTGACCAAAAGACAAATATAATGGGAACCTTCTTTCAAAGTGAATGGAAGGCAAGTTTATATAGTTTCCTAATAGGAGGACGATTAGAGAAGAATAACCTAATTGATAACCTTATCCTAAGTCCAAGAGCAAACTTCCTATTTAAGCCAAGCGATGAATTTCAATTAAGAGCATCCTATGCAAATGGATATAGAGCCCCACAAGCATATGATGAAGACCTCCATGTACTCCAAGTAGGAGGAGAGGCAGTACTTTTAACCTTAAACAAAGATTTAGAACAAGAAGTATCAAATAGCTTTAGCCTATCTACAGATATATATAAGCAATTAAGTGATAACATACAAACCAATATATTAGTTGAAGGATTCTATACCGACTTAGCAAATGCATTTGCATTAAGAGACTTGGGATATGATTCTACTAATAATGCAGTAATAAAAGAAAGATATAATGCATCAGGAGCAAGGATAATGGGAGGAAGTATTACAGCTAAATTAGCATATAAGACAAATTATGTCCTAACCCTTGGCTACACACTTCAAAACAATGAATATAAAGAAACAGAATATTGGTCAGAAGACCCAAGCGTAGAAGGAACAAAGAAAATGATGAGGACCCCAGATAGTTATGGTTTCCTATCAATAAGCACTCAGCCAATAAAACCATTAAATCTATCTTTAACAGGAACCTATACAGGCGAAATGCTTGTACCACACTATGCTGGATATATAGCACAAGATAAATTAGAGAGAACACCTGATTTCTTCGATCTAAACCTAACTGCTAATTATAATTTTAAATTATCTAATTCCCTTGGTTTACAATTAAACGCAGGGGTAAAGAATATCTTTAATTCCTACCAAAGCGATTTTGATAAGGGAGTAAATAGAGATGCAGGATATATATATGGACCTATGCAACCAAGAACAATATTTGTTGGACTTAAATTAGTTTCTCTATAAACGAACAGCAAATTTCTTAAGTCTTTGGTCAATCATATCCTCAGGGATTATTAATTTGATTGTATCCACAACGGCGTTTAGAAGTCTTTCTCGAATAAAATCATTTTTTATTACAACAGAGACTTCTCTTACTCCTTGTGGATTTTCAATTTGTCTAATATTCTTTTTCTGAGTATCGTTTAAGAATTGTTGGTGGAGTTCTGGTATTACAGTATATCCTCCATTTTCATCAATTATCTTAACCAATGTATCTATACTCCCTGCCTCATAAACCGCTCTTGAATCTCTTTTAGTAGTACAGAAATTAAAGATTTGGTCTCTAAGACAATGTCCTTCTTGCAATATCCATAGATTATCCAAAGGTATATTATTGGCTGAAAGCGTTTCTTTTTTGTAAATCTCTTCCTTGGGAGAAATATATGCAAGGAATTTCTCATAATACATCGGGATTTCCAATAATTCATTTCTGTCTAATGGAGTAGCAAGAATACCAACATCAATCCTTGCTTGGTTAAGATTATATATAATATCCGATGTTTTCATCTCTTGAACGCTAAGCTCTACTTTTGGATATGATTTTCTAAACTCTATAAGGAATTTAGGTAAAAGATAAGGAGCAATTGTAGGAATTATAGCAAGATTTAGTCTTCCTTCGAGAGTTTCCCTCTTGTTTTTAATAATTTCTTTTAGATGTTCCGAATGCATTAGAATAACCTTGGCTTGAGCGATTATCTCTTTTCCTATTTCTGTAGTACGAATTGGCTGATGTGATCTGTCGAAAATTTTTACGTCCAATTCATCTTCAAGCTTTTGAATCATAGCACTTAATGTTGGTTGAGTAACCCCACATTCTTCTGCTGCATTCAAGAAATGTTTATTATTATCTAAACTAATTAGGTATTGTAATTGTTGTAATGTCATAATGGTTGAATTATAGATTATTTGAATACAAAGATAGAAATTATTTGTTGGTTAGAACTATATTAAGGAATAATTTTGCAGTAAATAATTTACAAATCAATATAAAAAGAAAAAAACATGGAAAACGAAATTAAACCTATGCCAAGAATTGGCGACAAAGCACCTTCATTTGAAGCAGTAACAACCCAAGGAAATATTAATTTCCCAGAAGATTATAAGGGGAAATGGATAATTCTATTCTCTCACCCTGCTGACTTTACTCCAGTTTGCACCTCGGAGTTTATGACATTTGGATCAATGGCACAAGAGTTTGAAGATTTAAACACTCAATTAGTAGGTCTTTCTATTGATGGTCTATATAGTCATATTGCATGGCTAAGAACTATTAAAGAAAAGATAGAATACAAGGGGATGAAGGATATAGAAATCAAATTCCCATTAATTGAAGATATTACAATGAATGTTGCAAGTGCTTATGGAATGGTTCAACCAGGAGAAAGCAAAACTCAAGCAGTTCGTGCGGTATTTATTATCGACCCTAAGGGAATTATTAGGACGATTATCTATTATCCACTTGCATTAGGAAGGAATTTCCAAGAAATTAAGAGAGCTTTAATAGCACTTCAAACAGCTGATAATTTCTCAGTTGCACTTCCAGCGGATTGGCAGCCGGGAGATGATGTAATTGTTCCAACAGCAGGCTCTTGTGGTGTTGCTAAGAATAGGATGGAAGACAAATCGGGAGAGATGACATGCTATGACTGGTTCTTCTGCACAAAGAAACTTTCTAAAGAAGAAGTTGAATCGAAATTAGGGAAATAATAAACTATAAATTCAATAACTAAAAAAGCCTAAGAACAATATCACTCGTTCTTAGGCTTTTCTAATAATGTGTATCTATTATTTTTACACATTAAATCGGAAATGCATTATATCTCCGTCTTTTACTATGTATTCCTTTCCTTCAACGTTCATTTTCCCAGCTTCCTTACATGCTGACTCTGAACCTAAGCTAATGAAATCATCGTATTTTATTACTTCTGCACGGATAAATCCTTTTTCAAAATCTGTATGAATAACACCAGCACATTGAGGAGCCTTCCATCCTTTTTCGTATGTCCAAGCTCTAACCTCTTGTACTCCTGCAGTGAAATATGTTTCAAGATTTAATAGTCTATAAGCTTCTTTAATCAATCTGTTTACCCCACTTTGTTCAAGCCCTAATTCCTCCAAGAACATTGTCTTTTCCTCATAAGATTCAAACTCTGCAATCTCGCTTTCGATCTTTGCAGAGATAATCAATATCCCAGCTTCTTCCCTTTTTGCAATCTCTTCAACCTCCTTGGTGTATTTATTCCCTTCTTTAGCAGAAGCCTCATCAACATTGCAAATATACAATACAGGCTTTGAAGTTAAAAGAAACAAATCTTCCATAGCACTTATCTCGTCCTTCGACTCAAAACTTACCTCTCTTGCATTCTTCCCCTGCTCAAGAGTCTCTTTAATTCTTAACATTACATCTAAAAGAATTTTAGCCTCTCTATCTCCTTGAACCTTTGCCTGCTTGCTAACCTTTTGAATCCTGTTTTCTATTGTCTCCAAATCCTTAATCTGGAGTTCCATATCAATGATTTCCTTATCTCTTATTGGGTTTACATTCCCGTCAACATGAACAATATTATCATCATCAAAACACCTAAGCACATGCAATATAGCATCACATTCTCTAATATTGGCAAGGAATTTATTTCCCAATCCTTCGCCCTTGCTTGCTCCTTTTACCAACCCGGCAATATCTACAATCTCCACAGTTGTAGGAACAATCCTATTTGGTTTTACAATATCTGCTAAAGCATTTAGCCTCTCATCAGGAACAGTAATAACACCTAAATTAGGTTCAATTGTGCAAAAAGGAAAATTTGCTGATTGAGCTTTCGCATTTGATAAAGAATTAAATAAGGTGCTTTTCCCAACATTAGGTAGTCCTACAATACCACATTTCAGAGCCATAAACTATTATTTTATTTTTTAATTTGAGCCTGCAAAAATACTAATTAATATCCAATTAACCTTGTCAATAAGCCAATAGATAAAATCTTTCAAACAAAAGCGATTAATAAACGTTTAATACACATAGAAACTTAAAACAATAAAAAAAAAAGAAAATGAAAAACATAGCGATTATATCATCAAGCGTTAGAAAAAACAGAGCAAGTCATAAAATAGCTCTTTATGTAAAACAATATATGGAGTCTAATAAGATGGCTAAATGTGATATTTTGGATTTGAAAGAATTTAATTTCCCATTATTCGATGAAAGACTAATGTTTATGGAAAACCCATCAAAAGAAGTTCTCGACTATGTAGAGAGATTTGATAAGGCTGATGGAATAATTATAATTTCTCCAGTTTATAATCAAGGCTTCCCGGCATCGCTTAAGAATGTAATCGATTTGCTTTATCCACAATGGAAGAGAAAGGTTGTTGGATTAATAACAGCAACAGCTTCCCCATATATAGGAGTAGCCCCTTATTTCCAAATTGAAAATATATTGATGAGAATGGGTGCAATTGTAACCCCAACCACATATAATGCAACAGAGATTGATTCATTATTTGACAAGGATGGAGTCCCAGTAGATATAAATAAGATAAACAAACAATTAAGTCCAATGGTAGAAGAATTTATATGGATGGTTGAGCGTCTTAAGGAATAATTATTTCAATTATAATTAGCTCAAAGGGCTCGATATTAATAAAATTACTATCTTTGCCTTAAATAAAACTTCATATGATGTATTATTTAAGGCAATTTTTTTTACTTATATCCCTATTAATTCTTTTCTCATGCAATAAGGATAATAGTTCTCAAAAAGAGATTATTCAAATGCAGGAGTTATCAAATATTATCTATGATTTGCATTTTGCATATTCTTTGGTAGAGCAGGATACTAATCAATTAGATAAATCTCAATACAAAAAGGCCTGCGAAGAAGAAATCTTCGATAAGTATAAAATTTCATCCTCTATCTATAATAAAAGTATTGAATACTATTCAAAGGATATTGATTCTCTTTCTTTATTATTAGATATGGTGATTAAAAAAACAGAATAATTATGCTATTCAAAACTTATGGTAGTGCCATCAATGGGATAAATGCAATAACTGTTACTGTTGAGGTCTGTTGCGAGCAGGGAGTAAACTTCTTTCTTGTAGGCTTGCCCGATAATGCAGTTAAGGAATCTCAACAAAGAATATCCTCAGCTCTTAGCTGTTATGGTTATAGAATCCCAGGGAAAAAGATAATAATAAATATGGCTCCAGCCGATATTCGCAAGGAGGGGTCTGCATACGATTTGACAATAGCAATGGGAATACTTGCTTCAAGTGAACAGATTATTGCAGATAAGCTTTCTGAATTTATAATTATGGGAGAATTGTCTTTGGATGGAAGCCTTCAGCCTATTAAAGGAGTATTGCCAATAGCATTGGAGGCAAAGAAACAAGGGTTTAAAGGATTTATTCTTCCAAAGAGCAATGCAGAGGAAGCTGCAATTGTTCAGGGGCTTGAAGTATATGGAGCTGAGAATATATTGGAGGTAATAAATTTTGCATCAGGAAACGGAGAACTTCAAAGGGTTGAGATAGATACTCAGGAGGAGTTTGCTAAGGGCTTGGATAAATATGAGTATGATTTCTCTGATGTAAAGGGTCAGGAAAATATTAAAAGAGCAATGGAGATTGCAGCAGCTGGTTCTCATAATGTGATTTTAATTGGTCCTCCAGGGAGTGGTAAAACAATGTTAGCAAAAAGACTTCCTTCAATACTTCCTCCTCTAACCTTAGATGAAAGCCTTGAAACTACAAAACTACATTCTGTTTCAGGACGCCTAAGTAGAAATCAAGCACTTGTATCTGTTCGCCCTTTTAGAAGCCCTCACCATACTATTTCCGATACAGCCTTGGTTGGAGGAGGTGCATGGCCTCAACCTGGAGAAATATCTCTTGCTCATAATGGAGTGTTATTCTTAGATGAATTACCAGAGTTTAAAAGAAGTGTATTAGAGGTTTTACGACAACCTATGGAAGACAGAGTAATTAATATATCAAGAACAAAACAAAGCGTAGAATATCCTTCGAGCTTTATGCTTGTAGCTGCAATGAATCCTTGTCCTTGTGGTTATTATAATCATCCAAGCACTCCATGTACTTGTGGTAAGGGAGTAGTAAATAAGTATATGAATAAGATATCAGGTCCTCTTTTAGATAGGATAGATATTCAGATAGAGGTTGTCCCAGTTCCTTTCAAAGAGCTTTCCTCAGCAAGAGATGGAGAAGAAAGCAGGTTGGTAAGAGAAAGAGTTATATTGGCAAGGAAGATTCAAGAGGAAAGATATAGAGATAATGAGGCAATTCACTGTAATGCTCAAATGACCCCAAAGATGATTAAGGAGTATTGTAAACTCTCTCCTCAGGGAGTTACCCTATTGAAAAATGCAATGGATATGTTGGGGCTTAGTGCAAGAGCCTATGATAGAATACTAAAAGTATCGAGAACAATTGCCGATTTGGATAATAGCCCAGAGATAGAAAACCACCATTTAGCAGAAGCAATTAATTATAGAAGCTTGGATAGGGATGGTTGGGGCAAATAGGTTAATACTGATTATTTTATTTTTTTTCTTAACTCTTAGCTCAGTTCAAGCTCAAGAGATTGATTCAAATATTATAATAAGATTAGAAAACCATATCTCCTATCTTAGCTCTAATCAATTAATGGGAAGACCCTCAGGAAGCAAATACTCCAATATGGCTTTTGAATATATTAAATCAGAATTCCAATCAATTGGGCTTGAAACCCACAATCAATATCTTTTCAATAACCCGAGGTATAAGAATATTATTGGAATAATCCCAGGAAGTGATTCTCAATTAAAGAATGAGTGGATAATTATTTCAGCACATTATGACCATATTGGCTATCAAACTCATGGTGATATGACTTATAATTATTGGGATAGCACTGGAAGGTTAAAGAAGGTTAGGATAATTGATAATAGTTTGGAAGTTCCCGAAAATGATACTATTGTTTATAATGGAGCAGACGATAATGCTTCTGGGGTTGGGCTTATGTTAGAATTAGCAAGAAAAATAAAGGAAAACAAAGCTAATCTTTGTCGAAGTATTGCCTTTATTGGATTTGATGCTAACGAAACAGGAAGGAACGGTTCAATTTATTTTGCTAATAATGCTCTTAGTAATATTATTGAGAAGAAGAATATACGCCTTGTTATAAATTTGGATATGGTTGGTCATTTGAATAAGGATAGCCTACTATATATATATGGTATTGATGATTTAAGAGAGCCTGATATTAATAAGATTGAAAATATAGGAGGAAATAGAATAGAATATAGGGAAGGTTTTGGAGGGTATGATTATCAGTTTGACAATATATCATTCGAAAAAGAGGATATACCATCTATCCTTTTTACAACAGGGATTAAACATTATAATCGAAAGACTTGGGACAATGCAAAATTTATCGATTATTATGGCATCGCTCTAATTAAGGATAATATCTACGACCTATTATTAGAAATTGATAATAGCAAGAGGATAACTAAAAAGGAGAAGAAGAATTATTTTAGAAAAGGACCTGATAATAACAGTTATTTTGGATTTAATCTGGGCTTTGGGACAAACGAACATTATTATAAAGAGGGGACTATGACCTCCAAACCTTCTAATGGTGGAGCTATTGGACTTTTCTATCGTTATAGTCTAAATAATTTCTTCGTCCTCAAGCCCGAATTGGCATATGAGTTTAAAAGAGCAAACAGAGTAAATGGAAGTATAGACTATCATTCTATTTCCTTGCCCCTTAGTCTTATTTCAAGATATGCTACTTTAAATAATTCCTTTGAATTAAGTCTTGGTGCTGGGGTTTATTACTCCTATAATATTGGAAGTAAATATAATCTTGGCAATGAAAACATTAATAAATTTATAAACCCAAATACTTTTGGACTTCAATATAGTTTGGAGTTTAGAGTCCTAAGATATATAATAGGCTATCAGGCTAAATATGGCTTCTATAATATAATTCAAAGCCCAATGGGGGCTACACGACCTATTGATAAATTTCTAAAACTTGGATATGTATTTTAATATGAAAAAGCTAATTCTAATTCTTCTTTTCCTTCCTTTTTGTATTTCGTGTTCTAAAAAGGATAATATAATTATTGAGTTCAATCCTATTGAGAATATTCAAAGCAAAGATAAGAGCTTAATTGAAATGGATATTGACCTTGACGGCGTTGTTCACTCTGGAATAATTATTCCAAGTGTTAATCAAAGCAAGGACGGATTATTTCATTTTTCAGCAAGGGTTAATGTCCAAGAGGGCAAAGAGTATTTCTATAAGATTTACTACCAAAACGAATCGTATAAATTTGAAGAGGATAATCCCTTAGCTAATGAAAACTTCTATGGTTCTTGGGAAGATACAGATATTGAGTTTAAGCCAATGTCTCAGGATGGGATGATTAAGGATTCTTTTAGAATACTTGGAAATCCAAGAAACGAGAAAGTGTATTTCGGGCAAAAAACTCCTACCCAAGTTACGCAAAAGGATATAATAAACGGGATGGAGATGATAAGAAGGGATGAAAACTGGTATAAAGCCATTAAGGAGAAAGCCATTAAGAATAATATTAGTGTTGAAAAGCAACTCTATTTAGATATGGCTTGGATATTGAAAAACCCATCACAATCTCAGGAAGAAAATAACCGCTGGAAGAGAAATCCTAGAGCTGGAGAATATAGTTTTATGTTGGTTGTGGTGGAGAAAGAAGCTTTAAATTCTATTCCAAAGGAGGTTAGAAATATTTCTTTAAGCGATTCTATTAGTGGATTTACCAATCCTTATTCTTATTTTAAATATGGTAAGGGTAAGAATCTTAAAGGAGTAAACTATATTATCTCTCCAAAGAAGTTAAAGCTAAGAGCTCATCTTAATCCTCAAAAGGGAGTTTATGTGGATATATTAAAATATCCTGATAATAATTTTAGAATCCATAAGAATAACGGTTGGGTTGGCAATTCCGACTCTCTTTATAATAATGCCCTATACGAGCAGTTTTTCCATACAATTAGCAAAAGCTATTCTATGAAAAATATTCCCCTTGTGGAAGATAATTATTCTTATACTCAGGAAGATTACAAGAAAAACTCAATTAAATACTCCGATTCCCTCTCAAGGATTTATTCCTTCCCTTTTGTAACTGACTACCCTGGGAAAACTGTTAAGGTTAGCGATAATAGGGATTATATTAGTTTGATTAATCCTGGGAATGGGGAGAATAATACTAACCCAAAGAAGGAAAGCGTTGGGGTAATCACAAGGGTTGGATTTACTTATGGGAAATTCCGTGGTAAGATTAAATTCCCTGCTCAGCTAAATCCTTATGGAGTTTGGTCGGGGCTGACTAATGCTTTTTGGCTTATATATCAAAGCGATAGTCCTTGGAATGAGAGAAGGATTTGTAAGGATAAGGGTTATGTAAAGCCAGGGCTTGAAGTTGGAGAGGATGCTGGCAGGACTGAAAGAGCCAATTATTCTGAGATAGATATAGAAATAATCAAGACCTCAAAATATTGGCCAGAGGAAACAAAAATTGACAAGAACTATAACCCATTTTCCAAGGATGAATGTATATTAGCATGTACCAATTGGGACCTTGCCTGCCCTAATCCTAAGAAATTCCATCCTCAAGGCTTGCAAACATTGAAATACTTAGATAATCTCTTCACCCTACATCGCTGGAGCGAAGCATATAGAGCAATAACCATACGCACCCCTATCCAAAACAAGATTTTTCAAGAGGATTTCTATTATTTCGAGATAGAATGGAAGCCTAATGAGATAATTTGGCGATTGGGAAAGGATGAAAAGAATATGAGAATAGTAGGATATATGAACGATAAGGTTACTTCAATTCCTAATAATCAAATGGTATCGGTAATAACCCAAGAATACCATTATACAGAGTATTGGCCACCAATAATCTACGACCAAAACCTAATTCCCTTCCCTAAAAATGATATAGAAGGACGTATTTTCGATATAGTAATCGAGTAAAACAAATAGTTTAAATAAAATTGAGTAGAAAAAAAGAAAAAAAATCAGTGATTTTTGATTGATTCTACGAGATTTTTATTATCTTTGCAAAAGTAAGGAAATGAAAACCTTATCCCAAAGCAAAATCACCATAATTTCGAAAACTACATTATGGTACCTACCACAACGCTCGTGTGGTAGCTACCATAAGGGGCGTGTGGTAGCTACCATAATGCTGCTATGGTAGCTACCATAGTGACATTTAAATCAAGGAAAAATTCTTTTAAATCAAGAAAAAATTCATTTTTATCAAGAAAGAATTCAATAGAACTTGATTAAAATAAAATCTCTTCCAATAAACTCCTCAAATTTCTATCCTATATAAAAATAAATCCATAACTTTGACACTTGAATTGAATAATGGATTAAGAATGAATAAGTATAGGATTTCGGGAATTTAGAGTTTATAATTATGGAGAAGGAAAAAGCAATTAAGATTTTTGAGGATAAGAAAATTCGTACTCATTGGGACGAAGAGCAAGAGAAATGGTATTTTTCTATTGTTGATGTTGTCAGTGTTTTGACTCAAAGTATAGACCCTTCAGCATATTGGAGAAAACTTAAACAACGCTTAAAGGAGGAAGGAAATGAAACCGTGACGAATTGTCACGGGTTGAAAATGATTGCAGGTGATGGTAAAACGCGTACTACTAAATCAAAAAGTAAGGTGTGAGAGATTAGTTATCCAAAAAAAAGTCTAATTGGGGGATAATTGAGACTTCTTGTTTTTAGCTTAAGACTTCTTGATAATAAATTTAGACTTCTTGTTTATAGTCAAAAAGTGCCACTTATTAGGGTGAAAAGTGCCATTTTTTGGGTAGAAAAGTGGCACTTTTATGGTAGAAAAGTGGCACTTTTGGGGTAAGAAAGTGGCACTTTTTGGGTGAAATATCTTCTTCTAAATTCAAAATAAAGGCTTGGAAATTTAAAATAAGGAAGTGTGGGTAGAGAATATACAAAGAAATCTTAGAAGTCCATATCTCCAAATTTGCCTGAGTTGAAGTCTTCGTAGGCTTGGATTATCTCTTCATAGGTATTCATTACAAATGGTCCTCTTGCTGAGATTGGCTCTGGGATTGGTTCTCCGCTTAGGATTAGTATGATTGATTCCTCCTCTGTACTTAGTGTGAATTCCTCATCTTCGTACTTGAATAATGCTAAGTGGTTTTCCTTTAGAGGAGTCTCATTATTGATTATTGCATTTCCTTTAATAGCTAATATAAAAGTAGTATAGGAAGAAGGGAAGGAAAATTTTGCAATTCCTTTTGGATTAAGAAATGCGTTAAATAGATGTATTGAGGTAAAGGTTGAGGCTTGTCCTTTTACTCCATTATATTCTCCGGAGATTATCTCTACTTTGCCCATATTATTATCTAAATCATAAACTTCCATCATATCTCTTGTTATTGCCTGATATTTCGGTGGGCTCATTTTATCCTTTGCAGGAAGATTTACCCAAAGCTGAACCATTTGGAATATTCCTCCTTGCTTGCTCCATTCTCTTTCGTGAAATTCCTTATGCAAAATTCCGCTTGAGGCAGTCATCCACTGCACCTCTCCCTGACCAATTACTCCTCCTGCACCTGTGCTGTCCTTATGTTCAACCTTACCACTATAGGCAATGGTTACTGTTTCAAAACCTCTATGAGGGTGAACACCTACTCCCTTAGGTATATCGGTTGGAGGGAAGTAGTGTGGGGAATTATAGTCTAATAGGATAAAGGGCGACATTCTCTCCATCTCTAATCCATCAACCGAAGGCAGGAAATTATGTACTCTGAATCCATTTCCTACCCAATGAATAGGAGGAGGAGGGGATATTAACTCAATCTTTTTAAAGCTCATTTCTATATGTTTTTATTATGTAAAATCTATTTCTAAGAACGCCTAAAGACATGTTTTGTTCAATAAATCATAGTTTTTCACTATTTTTGCCAATCAAATTAATATAAAACACTTAGTAGTCTATGAAAAAAATTCTTTTTGTAATTCTTTTTGTCTTAGGGGTAAATAGTCTTTCATTCTCTCAGAGCGTTGATCCCAAGCTCTATGCACTTAGGAAGAATGTTATACTTGCCCTTTCTAAGCATGGTCCTATGGATATTGGGGTTGGAATAATACATGTTCAGAAAAAGGATACTATGCATTTCAATAATAATTATCACTATCCAATGCAAAGTGTATATAAATTTCCTATTGCAGTTGCAGTTTTAGATAAGGTAAGCAAGGGAGAATTGGCTTTGGATAAAAAGATTAAGATAAAGAAAAGTCTTATATTAGAGAATACCCACTCACCCCTTAGAGATAAGTATGGAGTTAAGGATTTGGAATTAAGTCTTGGGGAATTACTTGAGAATATGGTTAAATTTTCGGATAATAATGCTTGTGATATTCTTCTAAAAAAGGTTGTAAGCCCTAAGAAGGTAAATAGGTTTGTTAAGAGATTGGATATTGACAATATTAAAATATTATCAACAGAGGCTCAAATGCATGCTAATCCAGATTTGGCTTATGACAATTACTCCACACCTCTTGCTATGTGCGATTTGCTTTATAAGGTCTTTTACACAGATGTTTTAAATGATATTTCAAGAGATTATATTAAAGGGATAATGACAACTAAGACAAATACAAGATTGGGGAAAAATCTTCCAAAGAATGTTTTATTCTATCATAAGACAGGAACAGGACCAATGAATCCTAAAAGGGTTATTCAATCGGTTAATGATGTAGGAATAATGGAGATTGATAAGGATAATCATATAATAATATCTGTATTTATGAGGGATATAGATATTACTTATGAGCAAGCCGAGGAGATAATGGCCAAGATAGGCGAGATTGTTTATAAGACCTATTCTAACTAAATAAAAAACTGCGAAGATGAGTAATTACAGCTTCGCAGTTTTGATATATAAAGATAAAGATTATTCTTCGTCTTTCGATTCTTCTTCGTATGCTTTTAGTAATGCATTTTGAACATCAGTAGGAACTGGTTGGTATTCCTTATACTTGAGAGTATAATTTCCTCTTCCAGAGGTAAGAGAAGATAGTGAAGTTGAATAACGATGCATTTCAGCAATAGGAATTTGAGCCTTTACTATTTGGTTTCTTCCTTCAGAATCCATTCCCATAACTATTGCTCTACGAGCTTGAAGGTCTGTCATTACTCCTCCCATCATATCGGAAGGAACCTCAACAGTAATATCGTAAATAGGTTCAAGAATTTTAGCTCCTGCATTTTTGAAAGCCTCTCTAAAAGCATTTCTACCAGCAAGTTTAAATGCCATTTCGTTTGAATCCACTGGGTGCATCTTGCCATCATATACGTTTACAACAATATCTCTTGCATAGCTACCAGTTAGTGGACCTTCTTCCATTTTTTCCATTATACCCTTTAATATAGCTGGCATAAATCTGGTGTCAATAGCTCCTCCAACAATACAGTTGTTAAAGACTAGCTTACCACCCCAAGGTAATTCGTGGGTCTCACTACTTCTAATAGGATATTTCTTTTGAGGTTGCATACCTTCAACATAAGGCTCAATCAACATATATACCTCTCCAAACTGACCTGCACCTCCTGATTGTTTTTTATGGCGATAAGAAGCCTCAGCACTCTTGGTGATTGTTTCTCTATAAGGAACCTTAGGAGCAAAGAATTCAATACCTAATTTATATTGATTATCGAAATACCATTTCAAAGTATTGATATGCAATTCTCCCATCCCTTTAATTATGGTTTGCTTAATCTCTCTTGAAAATTCAACCCTCATAGACTTATCGTGTTGGCAGTATTCATTAAGTGCAGCTCCAACCTTTTCATCATCAGTATTTGAAATAGCTCTTACAGCAGTTGTGAAAATTGGTTCTGGGAATATAATAGGGTTTACCATAGCCTCAGGAGATTTTAATGAAGTAAGAGTAGAGTTAGTTTTAGAATCCTTTAGTTTAATAGTAGCTATAATATCACCAGGGTATGCTTTTTCAATCTTTACTCTATTCTTACCAGAGTTTACAAATATCTGTGCTAATCTTTCCTTTACTTGGTTCTTGGAATTAATCAATTCCATACCTTCGGCAATCTCTCCTCGTAATACCTTCATAAAAGCAATTTCTCCAAGATGATGCTCATTGGCAGTTTTGAAAATATGCAAAAGTGCAGGAGAGGAAGCATTATATTCTATTTTTTCTCCAGTGCTTAGATTTCTTTCTACTGGTAATTCGCTTGGACATGGAACATTAAAAGTGATAAATTCTAATAGACGGCCAACTCCAATATTTTCTTTTGCAGAACTACATAATACAGGGAATATACTTCTTGAGGCAAGACCTAATTTTAGCCCTCTTCTAACTTCTTGAATGCTTAGATTGCCTTCTTCAAAATATTTTTCCATAAGGTCATCAGCACCAGATGCAGCATTTTCAACCAATGCCAAACGATATCTCTCAGCATTTTCTTTTTCGCTTTCAGGTATCTCTAATATTTCAGGTTTTCCTCCTCCTTTAGGATATTTCAACATTTTTTGTAAAACAAGGTCAACGAAAGAATCAAAGCCAACTCCAGCATTAATTGGATATTGAACTACGGTAATCTTTTCTCCGAAGAATTCCTTCATTTCCTTAACCTGCTCCTCAAAATTAGCTTTCTCATGGTCGAGCTGATTAATACTAAAAATTAAAGGAATATTATATTTAGAAGTGTATTTGAATGCAATCTCAGTGCCTACTTCAATCCCTATTTGGGCATTAATAACTACTACTGCTGTTTCTACTGCAGAAAGTGCAGAAACCATTTCACCCTGGAAGTCTGCAAAACCAGGCACATCAATAATATTTATCTTATGATTATTGTATTCCGCATACATTAGTGTTGATACTACAGAATTTCTTCTGTCAATTTCAATTTCTCTATAGTCAGAAATAGTATTTTTATCCTCAACACTACCTCTACGACTAATGACCCCTCCTTCAAATGCCATTGCTTCTGCAAGAGTGGTTTTTCCGGATTTCGCCCCGCCAACTAATGCGATGTTTTTGATTTCAGATGATTGATATAATTTCATATACTTACATGATTAAAGAATTAATATTTATTTAAGTTGGGGGCAAAGATATGAAAATAGACTCTAAGATTCAAATAAAAAATAGAAAAAATAAACCTATTTCTAATATTTCTTCTTTCAGTAATATTCTTATCAGCTTTCACTAATAAGTTTTTCAATTATTTGCGGGAAATACTCATGTTCGAGAGCGTGGATTTTTTCTGCAAGAGAATTTGCATCATCAAAGGGTAGAATCTCACATTTTGCTTGGAAAATTACCTCTCCTTTGTCGTATTTGTTATTTACGTAATGTATAGTTATCCCACTTTCCTTTTCTTTATTTTCGATAACCGCATTGTGAACTTTGTCTCCATACATTCCCTTCCCTCCATATTTAGGAAGGAGGGCTGGATGTATATTTATTATTGTATAGTTGTCAATTAAATATTCAGGAATCAACCAAAGGAACCCTGCCAATACTATTAGATTAATATCTTTTCCCTTCAATATATCTAATAATGTATTAGAATTATAAAACTCTTCTCTACCTATATATATATGCTCTATACCTAAGTCTTTTGCTCTTTCTCTTGCAAATGCATCTTTCTTGTTTACAACTAATAAGCTTATCTCTATATTATCCTTGTTTTCAAAATACTCAACTATCCTTTGAAAATTAGAACCGTTTCCTGAGGCAAAAACTGCGATTTTCTTCATTTTTTTCTTGTTTTAGAGTGCAAAAATAAGATTTATTATTCGATGAATCGAAATTTATGCACTAAAAAACCAAAAAAAGACCATTTTTAGCCTCTTAGGCTATAACTTATGAATCAATTAAATACCCCTAAAAGGGGGTAATTAGTATGGTTTTTTTTTGCCCAAATAATAAAAATGTCGTTTCTTTGCAACTTAGTTTAATTTTAAAACTTAATATTTATGTCTGAAATTGCAACAAAAGTAGCAGCTATCGTAGTAGATAAGCTAGGTGTTGAAGAAAGTCAAGTAACTCCAGAAGCTAGTTTCACTAGTGATTTGGGTGCAGATTCTTTAGACACAGTTGAATTGATTATGGAATTAGAGAAGGAATTTGGTGTTTCTATTCCAGACGATCAAGCAGAGAAGATCACAACTGTAGGTGATGCTATAGCATACATCGAAAACGCAACAAAATAATTTCATTTCATTATGAAAATGAGACGAGTTGTCGTAACAGGAATGGGTGCGCTTACTCCTATTGGGCTAAACATTTCAGAGTATTGGGATGGATTAGTTAATGGAGTAAGTGGCGCTGCTCCTATTACTTATTTTGACCCTGAAAAGGCAAAAACAAAGTTTGCTTGCGAACTAAAAGGTTTTGATGGAGCAAAGTATTTTGATAGAAAAGAAATCAGAAAATATGATAAATTTGCTCAATATGGAATTGTATGTGCCGATCAGGCAATAGAAGATTCTGGAGTAGATTTTAATACCCTTAATAAAGATAGAATTGGAGTTATCTGGGCATCAGGAATTGGTGGTATAGGTACATTCCAAAGCGAAGTAAAGGATTTTGTAAACGGAGATGGAGCATTGCGTTTTTCTCCTTTCTTCATTCCTAAGATGATAGCCGATATTTGTGCAGGACATATCTCAATCAAACACGATTTGAGGGGACCTAATTTTGCTACAGTGTCTGCTTGTGCTTCTTCTGCTCATGCTATTGCTGATGCAGCTCTTTATATTAAGGTAGGTAAATGCGATATGATGGTTTGTGGAGGTAGTGAAGCCTCTGTTGTTGAATCAAGCGTTGGTGGCTTTGGTTCAATGCAAGCACTTTCTACAAGAAACGACGATCCTAAAACAGCATCAAGACCATTTGACAAAGATAGAGATGGATTTGTTATTGGCGAAGGAGCTGGAGCATTGATATTGGAAGATTTGGATCATGCTTTAGCAAGAGGTGCAAAAATCTATGCTGAGGTTGTTGGTTCTGGTCTTACTGCTGATGCATATCATATGACTGCTTCTCATCCAGAGGGTAGAGGTGCTATGATGGCAATGAAGCTTGCTCTTGAAGAGGCAGGATTAGAGCTTAGTTCTGTAGACCATATCAATACCCATGGAACATCAACTCCTGTAGGGGATGTTTCTGAGCCTAAGGCTATCGTATCTTTATTTGGTGATCATGCAAAGAATATCAATCTTAATTCTACCAAGTCAATGACTGGACACTTGTTGGGAGCAGCAGGAGCAATTGAAGTAATTGCAACTATACTTGCTATTAAAAATAGCATTGTTCCTCCAACAATTAATCATTTCACTGATGATCCAGAACTTCCTGACTTAAACTATACATTCAATAAAGCTCAAAATAGAGAGATAAATGTTGCTCTTAGCAATACTTTCGGTTTTGGTGGTCATAATGCTTGTATAGCACTAAAAAAGTATGTTGAGTAAAAATGTTTAGTCTTATTAATAATATAAGATTAGCATTTTCTAAAAAAGATAAAGAATTAAAACTCTTTCTAATTAATGTTCTTGGGTGCAAGCCCAAGAACATTTCTATTTATAAGCTTGCCCTTATTCATAAGTCCTATATACATACTGATAGCAAGGGGCATAAAATGAATAACGAAAGGTTAGAATACCTTGGGGATACAGTATTAAGTACTATTGTAGGAGATTATTTATTTAAGAAATATCCGTATCAAGGAGAGGGTTTCCTTACTGAAATGCGTTCAAAAATTGTATCTCGAACTTCTTTAAACAAGCTTTCTTTTAAAATAGGTCTAACACAACATATTAAGTATTCAAGAGATAATTACACTCAGTTTGTGTCAATGGACGGAGACGCTTTTGAGGCAATTGTCGGAGCAATATATTTAGATAAGGGATATAAATTCACCTATAATATTATTACTAAGAAGATATTTTCTATATACCTGGATATTGATTCTTTAGAAAATACAGATTGGAACTACAAGAGTAAGATTATTGACTGGGGGCAAAAGACCAAACAAAAGGTATCCTTCCAGGTTTTGGATATATTAGAAAATCATTCTCGTAAACAATATAATGTACAGGTTTTTGTTGATGAACAAGGCTATGAAACAGGTATAGATTATTCTATTAAGGCAGCAGAACAATTAGCAGCTGAAAAAACCTATAAGCTATTGCAAGAAAAAAAGATTATCAATGATTAATAAAGAGAGAAAACCCTCATGGCTAAAGATTAAACTTAGCTCGGGAGAAAATTACCCAAAAGTAAAGAATATAGTAGAACAAAATCATCTACACACAATATGTTCAAGTGGTAAATGCCCTAATATTGGGGAATGCTGGAGCAAGGGTACAGCAACCTTTATGATTGCAGGAGAGATATGTACAAGAAGTTGTAAGTTTTGTGCTACTCTTTCTGGTAAGCCATTGCCATTAGACAATAACGAACCAAAGAAGATTGCTAATAGTGTTAAGCTAATGGGATTAAAGCATTGTGTAATCACCTCTGTTGATAGAGATGATTTGCCAGACAAGGGAGCAGAGCATTGGGCTGAAACAATTAGGGAGATAAGAAGATTAAACCCAGAAACAATAATTGAAGTGCTTATCCCTGATTTCGATGCTAATAAAGAATGGTTGGATATAGTATTTGAAGCAAAGCCAGATATACTTGGACATAATATGGAAACCGTAAAAAGACTCTCAAACCAAGTGCGTTCAAGAGCAAAATACGATTTAAGCTTGGATGTATTAAAACAGGCAAGAGAATATGGCTTAATAGCAAAATCAGGTATTATGGTTGGAATAGGAGAGAGAGAAGAAGAAGTTATTGAGCTGATGAAAGACCTAAGAGGAGTAGGATGCCAATTATTTACAATAGGACAATACCTACAACCGACAACTAATAACATACCAGTAGAAGAATACGTAACCCCAGAACAATTCGAGAAATACAAGAAAATAGGATTAGAATTAGGCTTTGACCATATAGAATCAGGTCCATTAGTACGCTCATCCTATATGGCAGAAAGAACTTTTATAGAATCAAAAATAAAAAGATAAACATCAAAGGCAAAAATAGCCTTATAAACACAAAGATAAGAGTAAATTTCATCCATAATTCAAATATTTTACTTATCTTTGCAAATACATAGGAGAAAATAAATTTGATAGATCGTCAATAAAAGACATAAAATATGACAGACTGCTTGATGTGGCATGGCTATCTAGGATGAAAAAAAAATTATATTCTCAAATATTAACTGGAGGAGATAATTTTTCATACGAAGCTACTGTTGAAAATCTTGCATCTTCGTTAATAGTTCATGAAAATCTTGGACATGCTTTATTAAAAGCAACTCACAAAAATATTTATAGCGATGTACTTAATCCAGCCGTAAATCCTTTTTACTCAAAAACTACAGCTTACTATAAGCTCGTTATGAAAGATTTATTAGACAACCAACCAAAACCAGAAATAAAATAATATGAATAATATTGTAATTAAAATAATTGTTGCTTTTCTTTTGGGGATAATTTCATTAGATTTGTTTTCTCAAGATACAAATGCAGATTCTATTAATGCAAGAAAAAATTATATTTTTCAAGAAAAACAAGTTGATTTAATTAATATAACTTATTATATCCCAAATAAATTAGATAAAAGGAAAATATTAATATATGAAGATTCTATTATTTATTTTTCAGAATTAAATGATATAAAGTCAAATAAAATAACAGCAAATAGGATAGTTATTTTGGAAGAAAAAACACGGGATTATTTGCTTGAAGTGATTGATTACTACTTTTTGAAAGGAAATAGCATAATAAAGACAAATTTAATAGAAGAAAACTATAAAAAAGATAAAGAATATATAATCAATCATTCTGATGCTCCTACATTCAAAATAGAAATTTCAAGATACAATTGGATTATTGAAAATAGTTTTTTTATTGAATTAACTGAAGGTAATTTTATGTTTGAGGATAAGTTCAATGATTTTATTTCATTTATTAGATTTGGTGTAGAATATTAGATAGAGCGTTCTAATTATAAAAAATTAAAATCAATACTTTTACAGATAATAATGAATAAGTATCGGATTATAGATTCTAATAATAAAGAAGTGCAGGATTGCTTATCGGCTTGCCGCTTGCAAAGCAAGAAATCCCGCACGATGGAAAAGGTAAGCGTATCTTCAGTAAGATAGGCAGTGGAGAACTAAGAGACATAAACGATTTAGTAGGACACATGGAGATGAATTACGAAGAACAGTTAACCACACAGTATGAAGGAATAAAAGGAGGAAGTATGAGTTGTTTAGGAGGAGGATGGCTTGATTTAGAGAATAATAATCTTTACAAATCAATAATCCAACCCTACGAAAACCCAATCAACCCAGACGAACCAATCTTCTACTACCACTCCGACCACTTAGGCTCTGCCTCCTTCCTAACCGACACTAACGGCATAGAAACCCAAGAATTAGTCTACCTACCATTTGGAGAAGACTGGGTAGATCTAAAATACAACACCCAACAATACGACACCCCATACAAATTCAACGGCAAAGAAAAAGACGAAGAATTGCGAAGCAATCGTGAGTACAATAATATAAATAATAAATACCACGAACAAACCGGCTACAACAACTACGGCGCCCGCTACTACTACGACTGGGCAAGCATTTGGCTCTCCGTCGACCCAATGAGCGACAAATATCCACACCTAACAAGCTATAACTATTGTGCAAATAATCCAGTTATGCTTATCGATCCGGATGGAAGGGAAATGGATGAATACAAATTATTACAAAATGGTATGATAGAATGGATTGGTGAAGAAAATAAAGATAAAGATATTTTGTATGCTACGAATAAAGATGGGTCTCTAAATAAAAACAAAAAAGAAGAATTTGCATATGGTACATTCGGTGATATAGATGGAAAAGATGGTACGGGGAGAATGTTTAAATGGGAGAAAGATGAAGAAGACCCTGATGACTACAATAGAATAGCTGTGCTATTTGGTAAAGACAGTGAGGCTGCAGATAGATTATTTAAGTTCGCAGACGAAAACACTAATAATATTGAATTTTCAATTTTTGAATTTGAGGGTGGAAATTTTATGGTAACAACCTCTGCAGAGATAGGAAAAGAATCTTATGGGACAGAAGTTGGATGTGTTAATGCAGTAGGAAAAGTCAATCGCCATGCTCATAATCATAAAAAAAAATCTATTTTTAAGTCCAGGTGATAGAGATTTTCAAGAATGTAATCCTACGGCGACATATTATATATATAGAAAAGGAGATGGTTATTATAATCCCAAAACACAAAAATTTACAGATAAGTTTTAAAAGCTAGTTTATGAAATCGTTTAATTTTTATTTAATGTTATTGCTCTCGATGTTCGTATTAGAAACTCTGCAAGCACAGGAAGTTACTGACACTTTAAAACTCAAAAGACAATCAGAACTAATAACACCTAATCACATAGATATATTCCCCATATTGGATAATTTCATTAACTATTCGGATTCCTTATTGAGCAGATATGATAAAGACTTTATATATAAAATTCATTTTACAGAAAGAAATAATAACGTATATATTAATTGTATTCAAAAACATGGAATGGAGTATTATGTGAGTAATAATCCGAAGTATTATTTTGAATATAGAGGAATCCTTTTTACGCTAAGCTCTCGTTTCCCTTCAAATGTTTTTATAAGAACAAAGATTAAAAAGAATCTTAATTTGAATCAAAAGAAAACTACTAATTTACTATATTGTATAAAGGATTCTAATAAGGAAATCATTTATATAAGTTTTCATTACAAGTATATAGATGATAAATTTATTTTTGTAGATAAATATCATTGTGATGGAGTAATAGTAGAAGAACGGATTGAGAAGTAAATATGGAATTATTATATTTGACTTGGTGTTGATTTTTATTGTACAACTGATAAATATAATATTAGAAGAGTTAAAGAATAAGAAAGAATATAAACCTAAAACAATTAACAATACAAATCCTACGACGGCGTAAAACAGGTTATATTATCAAGTAAAACGAGTGGTAAGATGGCGTAAAACGAGAAGAGTATGATTTAAGAATATTTAAGTATTCAAGTGCTAAAAATGGAGAAATTTGGAAGAAAAGCCAAAATCATTTGATGTTTACCCCTCATTTATTTGATGTTTGACCCCTAAACATCAGATAATCGACCCCCAAACATCAAAAGAATTTACTCAAACATCAAATGATTTTACCCCAAAAGCCAAATATTCTCTTGTAACTGTTAAATTCATTAAGAATAGGATAAGCCTTTTTACAAGAAATAAAACAGTAAAATGAATTGAAATAAAAGTACTAAGTTTGAAGAGTGCTGGAAATTGAAAGCATAAAATAACACTTCGTTTTAATTTTTTAGAATCAAATTCTACGGAATTATAATCAAATTACTAAAAAATAGAATCAAATTACATTTTCGTAGAATCAAAAGAGAAGTGTGTGTAATGGGTTTTGTTATTGGTGAAGATTTAAACTTCTTCTTTTTACTTTTAGACTTCTTGTTTTTGGATTTAGACTTCTTGTTTGTAGTCAAAAAGTCAGACTTATTAGGTTGATAAGTCAGACTTATTAGGTTGATAAATCAGACTTATTGTATTGATAAGTCAGACTTATTATATAAAATATCTTCTTCTAAATTCAAAATAAAGGCCTCTAAATTTAAAATTAAGAAGTGTGAGGAGTGAATATGCAAGTTTCGTTACTGGGGATTTGTAATTTGTATAAATAATAAGGTTGAAGAGTTCTGCACTAAGTAAACTTATCTTAGTACAACAAAGGGGACATAAATTAATATGCCCCCTTTTTGGTTTTTATTGTTTTTTGGGATTATGCTATCCAGTTCTTCATATCTTCTTCTACTGTTGAGATTCCTCCGATATTGAAGTTTTCTACTAATACGTTTACTACGTTTGGTGATAGGAATGCTGGTAGTGTTGGTCCTAAGTGGATATTCTTAACTCCTAATGATAGTAGGGCTAATAATACAATCACTGCCTTTTGTTCGTACCATGCGATATTATAAACTATTGGTAGTTTGTTTACATCGTCAAGTCCAAATGCTTCTTTTAATGCAAGAGCAATTACTACTAATGAATAGCTATCATTACATTGTCCTGCATCTAATACTCTTGGTATTCCACCAATATCTCCAAGTGGTAATTTGTTATATCTGTACTTAGCACAACCTGCAGTTAGGATTACTGTATCATTAGGTAATTG
This sequence comes from Bacteroidota bacterium, assembly GCA_023415495.1. Taxonomy (GTDB): domain Bacteria; phylum Bacteroidota; class Bacteroidia; order Bacteroidales; family P3; genus UBA10566. The sequence continues at coordinate 109,285 of JAEZKK010000011.1, read as the reverse complement.
CTTAGCAAATTCAGTGTAATAGTCTCTTCCCTTCATTCTACCATCGCAACCTGCCATTACAACAAATTTCTTAATAGCTCCTTGTTTTACTGCATCAATTACCTTGTCAGCCAAAGCTATTACTTGGTTATGTGCAAATCCTCCAACCAATGTTCCATTCTCAATTTGAGTAGGAGGTTGGCAAGTCTTAGCATGCTCTATTATCTTAGAGAAATCTTTTCTTCCACCCTTTGGTCTTTCTGGGAAATGATATGCTCCTGGAAGTCCTGCACTATTGGTAGTGTAGATTCTGTCCTTGTAGTTTGCATCCTTTGCAGGAGGCACTATACAGTTGGTAGTGAAAAGAATTGGTCCGTTGAATGTTGAGAACTCTTCTTTTTGTTTCCACCATGCGTTACCATAGTTACCTACAAAATTATCATATTTCTTAAATGAAGGATAGTAGTGAGCTGGTAACATTTCGCTATGAGTATATACATCAACTCCTGTTCCCTTTGTTTGTTCTAATAGGTCTTCAAGGTCTCTTAAATCATGACCGCTTACAAGTATTGCTGGATTGTTTCTAACTCCAAGATTTACCTTTGTTATTTCAGGATTACCATAGGTAGTAGTGTTAGCCTTATCTAATAACGCCATACCCTTAACGCCTGAGTTTCCAACTGCTAAAACTCCAGATACTAATGCGTTAATATCATTGCTTGTAGCAATTAGATAGAAAGCATCTTCCATATCTTTATAGATTTCCTCTTGTTCAAAACCAAGGTTTAAAGCATGTTCAGCATAAGCTGCCAATCCTTTAAGACCATAAACCATTAATTGTTTTAATGAACGGATATCTTCGTTAGCCTCTGCTAATACACCTATTTTAATAGCAACTTTATCAAATTCTTCAGGTTTTACATCGAAGCTAATCTCGTCTATATTAGGAAGAGTAATACCATTTTGTTTTGCAATTTCTACTAATTCTTTCTTTAGTTTCAAAACGCCTTCTACTTTTTTAGTAAGAGCAGAATCATCGAAATTTGCATTGGTGATTGTTGCGAATAATGCATCTAATATTGCATGATTATACTCTGGTTTTGCAAGATTCTTTTCTCTTAAGAATTTATTTACAACTCCTAAACCACGTGTAGCATACATTAACACGTCCATAATTGTTGAGGTTTGAGGTTCTTTTCCACAAACACCTCTTACTGTACAGCCTTTATTGCCTGCTGTTTCTTGGCACTGAAAACAAAACATTTTTTCCATAGTCTTTTAATTTTAATGGTTTACAATTTATATTTTTATTAAATCCAATCCTCTTGGATAATTTCTCCCTGAATAGAGATTACTATTCTTTTGATTGGAATATTTCTTTGTGCATTATCTCTTGCAAGTTTAGCAAGCTCAATTAATCCTCCACAGCAAGGAACCTCCATAATAGCTATTGTCAGAGTATCAATCTTCGAATCATCAATCATTGATACAATCTTTTCAAGATATACGTTTTTATTTGAATCAAGTTTCGGACAAGCAATTGAAAGTACTTTGTTCTTTAATATTCTTGGATGAAACTCTCCTAAAGAAAAAGCAGTACAGTCAGCAGCAATTAAAACATTTGCTCCCTTGAAATAACCTGCCATAGGGTTTTGAAGATGTAATTGTATAGGCCAATGAGTAAGTTCGCTCTTTTGAGCTACTGTATTTTCACTTATTGATTCTTTCTTCTCAAAGCTTCTTGAAGCAGAGCCTGGACAACCTTGGAATTTTGGTTTAACTTCTTCTTGCATCAATGAAGAAAGGTCAAAATTAATATTATTCTTCTTTAGGTATTCGATACCTTGATTCAAGTATTCTGTTTCGTTATGGTCTTTCATATGTTTTAGATGGGCAAGAACAACCTTTTCTCCCTTAGGAGTGATTCTATCCATTACTGCAATCTCATCATAAGGCTCAGCCTCTCTTTCAATCAATGTTATTGCTCCTACTGGGCATTCTCCTATGCAAGCTCCTAAACCATCGCAAAACATATCGCTAATCATTACAGCCTTGTCATCTATTAGTTGTAAAGCACCCTCGTGGCAGCCACTAACACATAAGCCACATCCATTACATAATTCCTCGTTTATTTCTATTACAGTTCTTTTCATTTCTTCTTTCAATTATTTGTTTGTTTCGAGTGCAAAATAACAACAATAATTTCAGTGGCTATTGTAATAATGATTACAAAACGGGAAATTTATTTTATATTTGCATTATGAAAGCTTTGACACAATGCCCATTATTTAAAGATATCCCCTACGAAGAAATAAACAAATTAGTTGGAGAAGGGTTCGGAATTAGACAATTTAAGGAGAATGAAATCATAGTTTCTCAAGGTACAGTCTATTCTACTTTATTGATAATCATAGAGGGAGAAGTTGTAGGAGAGATGAATGATTTTAGCGGTAAAACAGTAGTTATAGAGACAATTAATGCTCCTAACCTAATTGCTCCTGCAATACTTTATTGTGAGCAAAATAAAATTCCTGTAAATGTTGTAGCTAAAACTTATGTAAGAGTTCTCCCAATCTCAAGAGAAGACCTTAGCCATATACTTCAATCCAATATTAAAGTATTAAATAATTTTCTCAGATTAATATCAGAAAGAAGTAAGTTTTTATCAGATAAGGTAAGGTTGCTTAGGTTTGGAACAATTAAATCTAAATTCTCGGGCTATTTATTAGACTTATATTCTCGAAAACAATCCCTAAATTTTACTATAGAACATTCTCAGCAAGAGCTAGCAGATATGTTTGGAGTAAGCCGTCCAGCCCTTGCAAAGACCATAGGGCAGATGATTGATGAGGGATTGATTTGGAGTAGTAATAAAGAATACAAAATTCTAAACTTAAAAGAGCTAAATATCATTTATAGAGATAATTCTTAGTAGATAATACTTAGCTCTCTAATAATACTTAGCCCCCTCGTCTATCTTCTTTTTATTAATTCTAATGCTCTATTATAAAGTGCCTTTTCTTCCTCAGTCTCTGGGTTTACAACCAAGTTATGTGGAGTTGGTTTGGAGTCTTCATCAAGATAACAGAAGGTTACAAAACCATCAAGACGTTTAATATTCATTGATTTAATTTCGTGAACGCAGGTATATACAGTAACACTTGTTCTTCCAGTGTGAACTATCCTGCTCTCAAATCCAAGTATACTTCCAATTTGCATAGGATGGGTAAATTCAAGTCCGTGAACCTTCAAGCAAACAGTATTCTTTGGGTCTAATACAGAGCCAACAGCAATAAATGAAGCCTCTACAAACCATTCAGCACAACGACCTGCAAATAATGTTCTGTGATGATTCAAATCCTCTGATTTAATCATCTTATAGGTTATTGTTTTATCTATCATATTGTTTTATTTTTAGTTACCAAAATCGTCGAACATAATATTTTCAGGGGGAACTCCCAAACTGTCTAACATAGAAATAACTGCATCAGTCATTAGCTTAGGTCCACAAAGATAATACTCTATTTCTTCTGGTTCCGGATGATTTTTAAGATAGTTTTCAAGTATTACTGAATGAATAAAACCTGTATGACCAGTCCAATTATCTTCTTTCTTAGGCTCGCTAAGAGCAACGTGGAAATTAAAATTAGGATTCTCTGCCTGGATTTTCTCAAAATCTTCCATATAGAATAATTCCCTAAGTGAACGTCCTCCATACCAGAAGCTTGCCTTACGATTAGTCTTTTTAGTGATAAACTGATCGAAAATATGTGAACGCATTGGAGCCATACCAGCACCTCCACCTACAAACATCATCTCCTTATCGGTATCTTTAATAAAGAATTCTCCATAAGGACCGCTTATTGTAACCTTATCTCCTGGTTTTAGCGACCAAATATAAGAAGAACAAATACCAGGGTTAACTTTTTGGAAGGAACATGCCTTTCTATCCCATGGTGGAGTAGCAATACGGATATTAAGCATAATAATATTTCCTTCGGCAGGGTGATTAGCCATAGAATAAGCTCTATAAATTGGTTCAGGGTTTTTCATCTTTAAGTCCCAAGCCTTAAGAGAATCCCAATCCTCGTGATATTCTTTATCTATATCAAAATTCTTATAGTCAATCTCACATTTAGGTACATCAATCTGGATATAACCTCCACTTCTAAAATCAAGAGTTTCTCTCTCTGGAAGGCGAACAACAAACTCCTTAATAAAGGTTGCAACGTTATCGTTAGATACTACCTCACATTCCCATTTCTTAATTCCAAATACCTCCTCAGGTATTTCTATCATCATATCCTGTCTTACCTTAACTTGGCATCCAAGACGATAGTTCTCCATTTGTTCTTTTCGAGAGAAATGAGGTTTTTCGGTAGGTAAGATTTCTCCTCCTCCTTCAATAACCTTGCATTTACACATACCACATGTTCCACCACCACCGCATGCCGAAGGAAGGAATATCTTTTCATTCGATAATGTAGTAAGTATTGTTGAACCTGGTTCAACTGTGATTTCTTTTTCCTGGTTAATATTTAATTTAACCTCGCCCTGGGGTAGAAGTTTTTTTCTTGCATATAACAACATCCCTACTAAAAGAAGGATGATAAATAAAAATACGATTATACTAACAATTAATATCTTTATCATTTCGTCTCTTATAGTTTAATTCCTAAAAAGCTCATAAAGGCAATAGCCATTAGACCTGTAATAATAAATGTAATACCTAATCCCTTTAAAGGAGCTGGTACATGAGAATATCTGATTTTCTCTCTAATTGCAGCAATCCCAACAATTGCTAATAGCCAGCCAATACCTGAACCCAGAGAGAATCCAAGTACTTCTCCAATATTTGCATATTGACGCTCTTGCATAAAGAGTGAAGAACCAAGTATTGCACAGTTTACAGCAATTAGAGGAAGGAATATACCTAATTGGGCATAAAGAGTTGGAGAGGTTTTCTCAATAAACATCTCTACCAATTGAACCATTGCAGCAATTACAGCAATAAATATTATAAAACTAAGATAGCTTAAATCTACATTTGCAAGCTTAGGACTAATCCAAGCCAGGGCTCCTTCTTTTAATAAGTAATTATCGATATAATAGTTTATAGGTACAGTAATTACTAATACAAAAACCACAGCAAGACCAAGACCTATAGAGGTCTTGACAGTCTTTGAAACTGCGAGATATGAACACATCCCCAAGAAGAATGCGAATATCATATTGTCAACAAAAATCGACTTGACGAATATATTTATTATTTCTTGCATACTAAATAATTTATTTCAATTAATACTAAGGGACTATTTCTCAACTAAGTCTTTATTTCTCGACCTTTGAATCCAAATAATTATCCCTACTAAGATAAGAGCCATAGGAGGCATTATCATTAAACTATTGTTTTCATATCCAAAATCGTAAATAGCCTGTGGTACTACCTTATAACCCCAAAGAGTTCCACTCCCAAATAATTCTCTTAAGAAACCAACAAGAATTAATATCCATGCATATCCCAAACCGTTTCCTATCCCATCCAAAATAGCATCCGATGGTTTATTATTAAGAGCAAAAGCTTCTAAACGTCCCATTACAATACAATTTGTAATAATCAACCCTACAAATACAGAAAGTTGCTTGCTTACTTCGTAAACAAATGCTTTTAGAACCTGGTCAACCAGAATAACTAATAAGGATACAACTACTAATTGAACAATAATTCTAATTCTTGAAGGAATTGTATTTCTAAGCAAGGATATAATTAAATTGGCAAGAGTAACTACAGCTATTACAGAAATAGACATAACCACTGCAGGCTCTAATTTTGCAGTTACTGCAAGAGCAGAACAAATACCAAGTACTTGGATTGTTATAGGGTTCTCCTTATTTAAAGGAGTTTTAATTAGTTTTAGATTTATCTTTCCCATAGCTTATTGATTTAAGGATTTAAAATATGGAATATAGAATCTTAAGCAATTCTTAATCATATCTGATACACCATTGGAAGTAATAGTTCCTCCAGTAATTGCATCTACTTGGTGAGGGCTGGTTTTATCAGCATTCTTAATTACCTCTACAGATTTGAATTCTCCATCAGAGAAAATTCTCTTAGGAGTATTAGTAAACTGGTCTTGGAATTCCTTGGTAGAAATTTCAGCTCCAAGCCCTGGAGTTTCACTTTTATGGTCAAAATTAGCTCCTACCACAGTGTTTAAATCTTCTCCAAGAGCTATATTGCCCCAAACACCTCCCCAAAGTCCATTACCCATTACAGGAATTACATAAACTTTTTTGCCATCTTTCTGACAAATATATAAAGGTAGTATTGCTTGACTTTGACTAAGGTCGGTTAGATTCTTATTCTTTGCTATTTCATTCTTCAATTGAATATTAAAAGCTCTAATATCACCCTTTACTTGTTTGCCATTGCTATATGCTCCAACAATTTCTCCCTTGGAATTTATTGCTAATTCTTCTATAAAATACTGATTAAACAATTCCTCAGCATTCTTAGTGTTTGATTCTATTGATACTGCTGAAAGTAATTGCTGCATTTTCTCTACCTTAATATTCTTGTCTTGGAAGGGTTTTAACCCAACTGCTGCAAGGGTAAGAATTGCTGCAGAAACTATTACTAATATAGTTGCATATAAGAATATATATTTATTACTTTGCATCTAAACCTCCTTTTTCATTTAAAGTTGAAGCATTTGCCCAACGTTTCTTCCTCCTTTTTACGTTTGCGTCAACAACGTAGTAGTCGATAAGTGGGGCAAATACATTTAATAATAAGATTGCAAGCATCATCCCTTCTGGATAGGCAGGGTTTACAACACGGATTAGAACAGCCATAATACCTATCAGTAATCCATAAATCCATTTTCCTGTTTCGGTTTGTGATGCAGTTACTGGGTCAGTAGCCATAAATACAAGCCCAAAAGCAAATCCTCCCATAAGGAAGTGATAATAGAAAGGTAATTGCATATATGGGTTAGCTTCAGAACCTAAAAGATTAAAGGTTAATCCCATTAATGTTGCTCCAATTAGTACTGAAAGCATTATCTTCCAAGAGCCTATTCCTGTTTTCAATAAGATTATCCCTCCTAATAGGATTGCAAGAACTGAGGTTTCTCCAATACTGCCTGGCATAATTCCTAAGAACATATCCATAATAGATGTAGTAGGGACCTCCATACCATTAAACATCTCAGCCAATGGTGTAGCTCCAGAAAAAGCATCAGCCTTTTCTGCTATCCAAACATTATCTCCACTCATTGAGCCTGGGAATGCAAAGAAAAGGAATGCACGTGCTGTTAGAGCAGGATTCATAAAGTTCATACCTGTTCCTCCAAATACTTCCTTTCCAATAATTACTGCAAAAGCGGTTGCTAAAGCAACCTGCCAAAGCGGAACATCTGGTGGCATTACCAAAGGAATAAGCATACCCGAAACCAAGAAGCCTTCATTTACTTCATGACCTCGAAGCTGAGCAAAAATAAATTCAATCCCAAGTCCTACAACGTAAGAAACAATTATAATAGGCAGAACTTTTAATAGCCCATAAAGGGTGTTATCCCAGAAACCTTCGAAAAACCCTATATTTGGATTTAAAGAAAGAAAATGCTGGTATCCTACATTATATATCCCAAATAAAAGAGCAGGAACAAGGGCAAATATAACAAAGGTCATTGTCCTTTTCATATCAATTGCATCTCTAAAATGAGCTCCAGACTTGGTTGTTGTCTTAGGAACAAAGGCAAAGGTCTCGAATGCATCGAAGGTCGAGTGCAGCCAAGGATATTTTCCTCCCTTTTCGAAGTTTGGTTTTATTTTATCTAAAAAATCTCTTACAAATTTCATTCTCCCATCTCCTTTCTAATTAGTTCTAATCCCTTACGGATAATATCTTGAATATCTGTTTTGGAAGTGTCAATAACTTCACAAAGTGCAAAATCCTCTGCGTCTATTTCGTAAATTCCTAATTCCTCCATCTGGTCAATATCCTCAATAATACATGCCTTTATAAGCTGAAGTGGATAGATATCGAATGGGAAAACTTTTTCAAACTCTCCAGTCATCACATAGGCTCTTTGTCCGCCATGTAAGTTTGTATCAACCTCAATTGGTTTTTGGAATTGCTTTGGTAAGAATCTTAAAAAGCCGGAAAGGAAGGTTCTTGAAAATGAGAATTTCTTGAGTCCTGGAAGTATCCAACCCAAAAATTCGTAGTAATCTCCCTCTTTTATAACCGTTATTTGATTATCATAGGCTCCGATATAACCATTGCTCTCGATTTTCTTTCCTGTTAGGATATTTCCTGAGATATATCTTAAATGGTTTTCGCCGTTAACATTATTATTGATAATAGATGAGATACAAGCCCCTCTTTTTATATTATAATATTGTGGTTTAATAGTTTCAGAACCTGTTAGAGCAATTATCTTATCAGTGATTAGCTTCCCGTGAAGGAATAATTTACCAATCATTACCAAATCTGCTGGATGAATATACCAAACGTTCTCTCCCTTGTTTATAGGCTCTAAATTAGAAATCTGAACCCCTACATTTCCAGAAGGATGAGGTCCATCAAAATTTGTATGAACTACATTCTTTAAGCCTAATATTTCTGGTGTTTTCCCTTTTGAGATATGAGAATTAACATATATCTTCCCTTGGGTTAACTTACTGATAATATCAACTCCTAATTGAAGTTCAGATGCCTGGTTTTTCAATAGTATTGAGTAATCTGGAGCTAAAGGAGATGAATCAAATCCTGAAATTACTATGCATTTAGGAGATTTGTTTGGGTTAGGGATAATTGAATATGGTCTTTGGCGAATATAGGTCCAAGTACCAGAGATAAGTAATTTATCTATTATCTCCTCTTTAGTCATTGAAGAGAATGGTTTATTCCCGAAATCAACATATTCTACCTCATTGTCTGGCGTAATACGTATCTCTTCAATTACTCTTCTCTCTCCTCTGTTAATGGAAGTAACTATACCACTTATTGGCGAGGTGAAAAGGATTTTTTCATTGTGTTTTGCAAAGAATAATGGACTTCCAGCCATAACCCTATCACCCTCTTTGACCATTAGCTTGGGAGTAACCCCAATATAGTCTGTGGGTTTTACTGCATAGGATTGTACTAAAACCTCAGAAAGAGTATTCTCAGCCCTTCCTTTTAGGTTTAGGTCTAATCCTTTTTTTATCTTTATAAGTTTTGACATAGACACTTATATAAGTTTAAAATTCGAATCAAAATTAGTTGCAAAAATACGATTAAACTTGATATAAATCTACCAAAGTCAAATAAAAAAGTATTTTTCTTTGATTTAAAAGTATTTTTCTTTGATATAAAAGTCACTATGGTAGCTACCACACGAGGATTATGGTACCTACCACACGGGTGTTATGGTACCTACCACACGAGCATTGTGGTAGCTACCATAATCTTCTTTTAAAGATTTAGTTGATTTTTATAGGGAATAAAGAACTTGTTCCCTTGTATTTGCAAAGATAAGAAAAAAAGATGAAATATCAAGAAAAGATTGCGTAAATCTCTACTAAATTGACTTAAATTCTACTTTATATCCAGGGGTTTCTGAAATTATCTTTTTATCTGCGTATTTTATTTCTCCATTTACAATTGTAGTTAGAATCCTTGAGCTAAATTCTACCCCTTCCAAAGGAGACCATTTACATTTGTAGAATAGAGATTCCTTGTCTACTAATGTCTTACTATTAAGGTCTACAAGGACTAAATCAGCAAAGTATCCTTCTTTGATAAATCCTCTATCCTTAATACTAAATAGTTGAGCAGGATTATGAGACATCTTTTCAACCATTTTCTCTATACTTAATTCCCCTTGTTTTACAAGTTCAAGCATAATTAGCATTGAATGTTGGATTGAAGGGATTCCACTTGGAGCAGAGAAATAAGGCTTTTCTTTTTCTTCCAAGAGATGTGGAGCATGGTCGGTTGCAATCAAATCAATCTTATCCTCTCTTAAAGCCTTTCTTAGAGCATCCCTATCTTTTTTAGTTTTAATTGCTGGATTGCATTTAATCTTATTGCCCAAGCGTGGATAATCTTCATCGCAAAACCAAAGATGAGAAGGAGAGACCTCTGCTGTAATATTCTTTTCTTCTATAGGAGATGACCTAAGAAGGGTTAATTCTTTCTCGGTAGTTATATGAGCTATATTTAATCTTGTTTTATTCCCTGTGTTTTCAATTGCGTATTTAGAAGATAGATAACAAGCTTGGCTATCTCTAACCAATGGGTGGATAATTGTTTGAGCTTCTTCTCCAAATTCTTCCTTGTATTTTTGAGTTAGCTCCTTTACTCTTTTTTCATCCTCACAATGGGCAGATATAACCATAGGGCTTTGCTCAAAAAGCTCAGTAAGGACTTTTTTATCGTCAACAAGCATATTCCCAGTCGATGAGCCAAGGAAGAGTTTCAGACCGCAAGCCATTCCAAAAGGCAAATTAATTGCTTCAAGAATATTTGAATTGGTTATCCCAAAGAAAAAGCCATAATTACAAAGCATATTTTGGGATGCAATCTCAAGTTTTTCCTCTAAAGCTTTTTGTGTTATGGTCAAAGGCTTAGTATTGGGCATTTCAAATACACTTGTTATCCCTCCAGCCAAGGCTGCTTTGGATTCGCTTTTCATATCTGCTTTTTCTTCCAAGCCAGGCTCTCGAAAATGTACATGAACATCGATTCCTCCTGGCAATAGAGTAAGTCTATCAGCATCTATCACCTTTGTATCTAAAGGAAAATCGGATAATTCCGACTTCGATATCTTTATTATCCGATTTCCTTCAATTAAAATATTTAAATTTTCAACTCTACCTTCGTTTACAACCGAAGCAGAATGAATATACTTAAAAATTGACATATTGCATATTAATTAAGTTCCTGTTCAACCTCAGCAGCAATGGTTTGGTCAACTAAGATTCTTCCGCAATATTCGCAAACAATGATTTTCTTATGCATACGAATATCCATTTGTCTTTGATGTGGTATTTTATTAAAGCAACCTCCACAAGCATTTCTTTCAACTGCTACAACTGCTAATCCATTTCTACAGTTATTTCTAATTCTGTGGTAAGCCGTAAGATATCTTTCTTCAATAAGCTTTTCGTTCTTCTCACTTTCAATCATTAATTTTTCTTCTCTTTCTTCAGTTTCCTTAATGATTTCATCAAGTTCAGATTTCTTCATTTCTAAATCAGATTTTCTCTCATCTAATGTTAGATTAGCTTTTTCAATATCCAATTTGTTTTTTTCCAAACTAAGTGTGAATTCTTTAATTCTTTTTTCGCAAAGCTCAATTTCCAATTCTTGGAACTCAATTTCCTTGCTTAAAGATTCGTATTCTCTATTATTTCTTACGTTCTTTTGTTGTTCTGTATATTTTGTAATTAAGGTTTTACATTCCTTAATCATGTTTTTCTTATCAGTAATGTTTTGTTCTAAAGCCTTTTTTTCATCTTCGAACTTTTCAATCCTTGTTTCAAGCCCTGCTATTTCATCTTCTAAGTCTTGAACCTCAAGAGGCAATTCTCCTCTAATAATACGAATTTTATCAATTTGGGAGTCTATTTGTTGAAGCTTGTAAAGGGCTATTAATCTTTTCTCTACACTTGCATCAGCTTCTTCATGTCTTTGTGGAAGGACTTCCTCTGGTGCTTCTAATTTTGAATTTACTTTCTTTGCCATTTCGTATTTTTCTTTAAAAATAATTTACTCTGTTAGTGGAATTATCGGGAATTAAGGGGGCAAAATTACAAAACTTTCTTGATATAATCGAAATAATCCTTTCTTTTATAAATTGTTCGCCTTCGTAATGCCCAATATCTGCCAATAAAATATAAGGTTCTGTTTCAATAAAATCATGATATTTCAAATCTCCAGTAATAAAAATATCTGCTTTATTTTTAATAGCTTCTTCGATTAAAAAGCTACCTGCTCCCCCACAAAGTGCTACTTTTTTAATTTTTCTTCTCTGATTTGAATTATATCTTATTGATTTGATATTTAGAATTGATTTCAAATGAAGAAAGAATTCATCTTTATCCATTTCCTTAGGTAAAAAACCTATAGCTCCAGAACCTAAATAATTTTCTTCTTCTAATTTTTCGGTGTTAACTAATGGGGACAAATCAATAATACCAATCTTTTCTGCCAAAATTCCATTTACACCTTGATATGATGCGTCAATATTAGTATGGGAGCTATAGATTGTAATATCTTTTTTTATTGCAATTTCAATTATCTTACCTCTTACTGTTGAGAAATCTATTTGTTTTATTGGATTAAAGATAAAAGGGTGATGAGAAATAATTAAATTACATTTGTTTTCAATAGCTTTATCCAAGGACTCTAATGTTAAATCTAAACACACAAAAACTCCATTGCAAATTTTATCTACTCTTCCAAGCAATAATCCAGAATTATCGTATGATTCCTGCCATGAGATTGGGGCAATTTTTTCTATTTCATCTATAATATCCTTTATAAATACCTTATTCATTATATTTGAGAGATTAGTTCTTCAACAATTTTCATCATGTTATTCTCTGCTATCTTTGCAGCTTCAATTACTTCCTCATGAGTTGTTTCGTTTTTATTATTCTCATCAAATACATTTGAAATCAAACTCATTCCAAAGACTTTCATATTTGAATGAACTGCAGTTATTACTTCAGCAGTAGTACTCATCCCTACGCAATCAGCTCCTATCTTATTGTAAAATTTATATTCAGAAGGAGTTTCAAAACTTGGACCAGTATTCCCAAGATAAACTCCTTTTTTTAAATCAATATTATTCTCTTTTGCGATTTTTTCTACCATTAAGATTAAATCTTCAGAATAAGCATTATTCATAGAGGGAAACCTTGTTCCAAGTCTTTCGTCATTATGTCCAATCAAAGGGTTAGGAAGAAGATTGATATGGTCTTTAATAATCATAATATCTCCAACTCTGAAATTTGGATTCATCCCTCCTGCAGCATTTGTAATAATTACTGTTTCAACTCCAAGAGCCTTCATAACTCTTATACCAAATACTACTTCTTGGATAGTATATCCTTCATAGAAATGAAATCTCCCCTGCATTGCAACTACATTCTTTGAAGCTATTTCTCCGAAAATAAGATTGCTTTTATGTCCCTTTACTGTAGAAAGCGGGAAATTTAATATATCAGAGTAATTAAGCACTTGTTTGTCTTTAATTATCTCAACAATATTTGCAAGTCCACTTCCACAAACAATCCCTATTTTAGGTTCAATGTTTATTTTTGCTTTAATGTTTTCAGCCGTAGCTTTTATTTTTTCGTACATCGTCTAATAGTGTTTGTTCAAAACTTTGGGTTTTCAAATTGCTGTAAATTAAATTTACTGTTATAGGAAGAATAAAGATAGGTATATTCTTTTTCTTAAATTCGGTAAATTCTCTTAGCTTAACTGCATCCTTTTCAGTTGTGATTATTATAGGGCTCTTATCAATATGCGAATTATATATATTAATTATCAAGTCAATATCTTTATTCATAAAATTGTAATGATCCGCTTTTTCAATTTCCTCAATAATCTTTGAATTAACATCTTCTAAATAGGTTTTTATTTGAGTATTATCAGCAATTCCTGTAAGTAAAATTATATTTCTATTCTCAATGCTTCCTAACATGTTATCCTTATCAAACAAATGAAATGCATTATTATACTCAATATTACTATAGAAAAGTTTTTGATATTTCTTCGGTTTTAGTTTTGATTCGAAATATGTTCTTTCTCCCATTGAAAGATTTTTAGGGGTCTTTGTTACAATAATATAGTCCGCTCTCTTATATCCTTTTTTAGATTCTCTAAGATTTCCAAAAGGGAGGATTGTATCGTTAAAAAAGGGATTACTAAATTCTGTTAGTAAGAAAGAAAAATCTAATTTTAATTTTCTATGCTGAAAAACATCATCAAGAATTATCAATTCTATATCTTGAATACATTTTTTTATCTCTTTAATCCCTTTATTCCTATCTTCACAAACAGCTACTGGAATCAAAGGGTATTTGTTCTTTATCTGCAAAGCTTCATCTCCAACTTTTAATGGATTATCATTTTCATTTAAAAGAATAAATCCCTTTGTTTTTCTCTTATATCCTCTGCTTAAAACCCCAACTTTATAGTGTTTGGATAATAGTTCAATTAGAAATTCAACATGAGGAGTTTTGCCAGTGCCTCCAACCTTTATATTTCCTATACCAACTGTTATTACATTATGATTTTGTGATTTTAATATTTCTAAGTCATATAGTTTATTCCTGATATGAATAATTATTCCATATAGGATGCTTATTGGGAAAAGTAAATACGAAATAAATTTTCTCATAAAAAGTTTTAATTACAGTTGTAAACCCATAATTTAGCACCATCGTAATAGGTACAATACTTATATAATGGTCTTTGAGATTGGCTTCCTTCAACTGGAGAGCCATCTACATAAATATATTTTGAATCACATTCTGGACAAAATATAATCATATTATTGCTCTCATCAACTTCCAATCTCCCTCTACAGTTTTTTGCAGTGCAAGACCTTTCGTATGCAAAGAATTCAGAATAGCTGTATCTAAATAAAACGACTCCTCTCATTCCTCCCTCAAAATACTCCCAACCTCTGTTGCCGTAATTGAGATTAAAATACTCTGTACTCTCTGGGTCAATATGAAAATTCACATAACCATAATCATACCTATCCTCTTTGCAAGAGAGAAGAAAAATGACTATTGATAATATGAATAATAATTTTCTCATTTAGTAGCGTAAATTGAAGTTAGGCAAACATCTCCAACTATCTTTAGAGTATTCTTACTAATATTGCTCATATCATCTTTAACAGTATGCCAATAAGGAAAGAAACTTGAGCTTGGGTCGTTTTGTACTATATTTATCATTGGAATCTTTGCATATTCATTTACCCAGATATGATCATCCATAATCCCTCCAGTCCTTTGGTCTATAAATATATTTCCATATCCTCTGTCTCTTGCAATATTCCAAATATTATTCATAATAGATGAAGCGTAATGCATGGACTGAGCTTCTTTAGTAAATCGAGGATTAGTATAGCCAACCATATCTAATAAAATTCCATAGCGTGCTTGATAGAAAGGAATATGTGTATTCTTAGCCCAATACTGAGAACCTATAGCCCAATCTCTTTGGTCTTGTATATCTGTTTCATCCCATTGTGGACATCCCTGATCCTCTAAATCAAAAAGAACTATGTCGACTCCAATATCATTTAATGGTTTTCCCTTAATTACTCTTGCCATTTCCATTAAAACTCCTACTCCAGAGGCTCCATCATTGGCTCCAAGTATAGGGGTTTTATGATTCTTTTCATCTGGGTCATTATCTGCCCATAATCTTGAATCCCAATGAGCTCCTAATAATATTCTCTCTTTAGCTTGAGGATTTATCGAAGCAATAATATTTATTCCCTTTACATCTTTACCGTTATAAAGTTTAGAAGAGAAATTTTGAATATAAACTGTATCGCAATTTTCCTTCATAAAATCAATAATATATTCTGCACAATCCTTATGTGCTTTGCTCTCTGGAGTTCTTGGTCCAAAATTGCATTGAGCTTTAACATAAGCATAAGCAGAATCAGCATTGAAACTAGGGATTTCAACACTTGCATAACTAAATGCGGTTGCAGTATTAGTCTGATTTGATCTCTTTTTATCACAGGAAATAATACCAAATGATAATATGAGGATAAGTATTAAATAGTTTTTCATTTTTCTCTTTCTTTTCCTTATTCTAAATTCCAACTTATTCCTTCTTTCCCGTCCTTAATCTTAATACCTAATTCACTTAGCTTATCTCTAATTTCATCACTTTTAGCCCAATCCTTGTTTTCTCTTGCTTGCTTACGAATATCCAAAACTAAGTTTACAAGCCCCTCAATCTTTGGCATCATATTGCTTTCCTGCTCATCTTTTATTCCTAATATATCAATCAACCATTTTTCAAAGAAATTGTTTAGATATTCTAATCCTTCTTTATTGATTTTTTCTTTTCCGTCAATTATCTTATTTATTAAACTTGCAGCCTCGAATAAATATGATATAACTATTGGCGTGTTGAAGTCATCACAAATTGCTTCCATTGCTTTATTCTCAAGCTCTGAAATATTAATTGTGGAATTATTAGAGACATTAATTTTTGAAATGTTTTTATAGGCCTCAAGTAATCTTTTTAACCCTTTTTCTGCAGCTATTAATGCGTCATTAGAGAAGTCAAGGGTTGAACGATAATGAGCTTGAAGAATAAAGAAACGAATAGTCATTGGCGAATAAGCCTTTTGGAGTAATTTATGCGTACCAGTAAATAGCTCACTAAGTGTAATAAAATTTCCCAAACTCTTTCCCATTTTCTGTCCATCTATTGTAATCATATTATTATGCATCCAATAATTTGCAGGGTCAGTAGAAAATGCACATTGTGATTGAGCAATTTCACTCTCATGATGAGGGAATAATAAATCAAGACCTCCTCCGTGAATATCAAATTTATCGCCAAGATATTTATTGCTCATGGCAGTACATTCCAAATGCCAACCAGGGAAGCCATCGCTCCATGGTGAAGGCCATTTCATTATATGTTCAGGACTTGCTTTTTTCCATAGAGCGAAATCGTAAGGATTCTTTTTTTCGCTTTGTCCATCTAAATCTCTTGTTGTATTTAGCATATCCTCAATTACCCTATTGGACAGTATGCCATATCTATTAGTGTTATTTTGATATTTAATTACATCAAAATAAACGCTACCTTCTGATATATAAGCATAACCATTATCAAGAATTTTCTTTATTATCTCTATTTGTTCAATAATATGACCTGATGCAGTTGGTTGTATATTTGGTCTTAGAACATTCATCGCATCCATGGAGTCTAAATAGCTTTTTGTGTAATATTGAGCTATTTCCATTGGTTCCAACTCTTCTAATCTTGCTTTTTTCCCGATCTTATCTTCTCCCTCATCAGCATCATTTTCCAAATGACCTACATCGGTAATATTCCTTACATATCTAACCTTAAAACCTGAGGATTCAAAAAATCTGAATACAATATCAAAGGTTATTGCAGGTCGAGCATGTCCTAAATGACCCTCTCCGTAAACAGTAGGTCCACATACATACATACCTACCCTATTTTCAATTAATGGTTTAAATAATTCTTTTTTTCTTTTTAGGGTATTATAAATGTATAGATTCATATTATTCGTTTATTTTATTATTTACACTAATTCTTCTTACCATAATAGATACTGCACCTGCTCCAATTAGTAAAACCAATATAAAAACTGATATTATATCGTTTATCTTTAGTTTTATTGGAAATGCATCAACTAAGAAATTTCCATCTCCCATTTTCACAATCCCATATCTTTGTTGGATAAAACATATTATGCTTCCTAAAATTAAACCAATTAATGCTCCAAATAAGGAAAGTAAAATCCCATTTAAAAAGTATATTCTTCTTATAGTCTTCTCATTTGCACCTATTGCTCTTAAGATAATTATATCCTTCTTCTTATCCATTATTAGTAAGGATAACGCTCCCATAACATTGAATGTTGCAATAAATATTATAAAACTCAATATTATATATACTCCTAATCTTTCAGATTTAACTACCTTATGGTAGATTGGTTCTTGCTCTAAAACAGTTTTTACAGTGAATCCATTACCCAAGGTTTTCTTTAATTCTTTTTTTAGAGAAGGAATATCTTTTTGATTATTAGGTTTTATATATATGGAATTAACTTCATTATCACTGTATTCTAATAATTCCCTTGCAAAACTTCTTGGTACTATAATATTGTTTTCATCAATTTGTGAAAACATTTGAAAGCTTCCAGAATATAATATATCCTTACTGAGAAAGGACTCTTCTGTATTTAAAGAAATTTTACCACTTCGCTTAGGAACCATCACCCTAATTTTAGCTCCCATTTTTTCTGCATTGCTTGGAATATTTAAAAAAGAAGAAAGTCCTATGCCCAAGATACAGGATTCATGGTTTTGTATTCTTAATTTATAATCTCCTAAAACAATAGATGTATCTATATTATTTATCTTATGATATTCCGTCTCCACTCCCTTCATTATTACAAGGGATTGATTCTCTCCAAAACTTATTAATGCATTTTCTTGAATAATAGGTGTGGCAATATGAATCTTTTTATTATTTCTTATTTCAGAAAAAGGAATAGTATCAAGATTAAATGTTTTTCCTTTAATAGGTTCGATAATTAGTGGAGGATTGGATGATGATAAAACCTTTGTCCCAATAAAGGTAAAACCATTAAATACTGAAAGAACAATTATCAAAGCCATCGTTGTAACTGCAATACCAATAAGGGAAATCAATGAAATTATATTGATAACCTTAAGTTTCTTTTTCGAGAAGAAATATCGCCAAGCAACAAAGAAGGGGAGATTCATATTTCTTTCTTTGATTACTCTTTCAATAGCTTTTCGATATTTTCAATATAGTCTAAACTATCGTCAATATGGAAACTTATATTTGGAATAACTCTTAGCTGGTTTCTTACCTTGTTTGCAAGTTTCATTCTAATATAATCTTTCTTTTCAGTAAGTAATTTGAATATTTCATCAACAGTCTTCCCTCTTAGAGGAAATATGCTAACATTTATTCGAGCAATAGATAGATCTGCAGAAATCTTAACCTTGGTTACTGTTATCATTGCTCCTTCAAATAGATTATTTGACTCTAATTGTATTATTTCACTAATATCTTTCTGTATTAATCGAGATACTTTTTGTAATCTTGTTCCGTCCATAAACTGCAAATTTACAATAAAAAATTAAGTTTTACTTCGAGAATTAGAAAATCAATGTAAATAAAACATAAATCCAGTGAGCAGATATACCTGCAGCTAATCCTCCAATTGTGTGTGAAATAATTGCTTTTGAAGTTAGTTTTCTAAATCCTAATGAATCCAACATCGCTGTATGAGTACTTAGATACCCACTCCAACACATTCCCATAGCGGTAAATACTGCGATAGCATTCCCATCAATTAAGCCCGCTGCCTGGAATTTTGGAACTAAACCTAAGGCTGCTCCAACAGCTCCAAGAGAGGTTATTGGGAAAGCAATAAGCTCCGGATTAGTAAATCCAAATAACCATTCAAATACGAAATTTATCTTGCCAGCCAAGTATGGAAGTAATGCAATCCCTTCATAAGCTTCTCCTGTATAGCCGTTTTCTGAAGGTCCAAAGGTTAGTATCATAACAAAGGTAGAAATAATCAATACACCAGGGATAATTGCAAGCCCAAGATCAACCCCTGTCTTTCCTCCGTCTAAAACAGAGTTCAATACTCTTAAAAACACATTTCCTTCCGATTTAAACGAAATCTTTTGTTCATCTCCCTTGTCTGTATTGTCTTCTTTAAAGCTTGGTTCTGTCTTTAAAATAAATCTTTGCATAATTCGGGTAGAAATTATACTGCCAATTACTGCTCCAGAAAGACCAATTAGGGCAGGAATAATATAACCTCTACCAGCCATAAATACTATTACTACAAGCCCCATTCCAAATGCGGTACCAAAATTCGTTAATGAGATTAACTGGTATTTTTTAAAGTATTTATTGAAGTTTGTGTCCTTGGCAAGGCTGATTATCGCTGGATTATCGGAAAGGAAGGTGATAATTCCTCCAAGGGCTGCAACACCTGGAAGATTGAATAAAGGCTTCATCAAAGGCTTTAGTATTACTTCTAAAAGCCTAACTACCCCAAATTCAATTAATAGTTTCCCAAGAGCTCCTGATAATACAGTGATACCCATAATATAGAGTACCGTATCGATTAGTAAGCTATATGAGGTCTTCATAATAGTGTTTAGCATATTGGGAGTGCCCATTTTGCTACCTAAAAGACCAAATATTCCAAAGAATAATACTAAAAATACAAAGGCCTCTATCCTTCTTTTAGTAAGGAATTTCAATGATTTCCAATTCATAATATAATAGTTTGTTTATTTTTAAATATCTAATACCTTCATCTGCCAACGAACTCCAATATTGAAATTTTGATTATTCGTCTCCTTATTATTTAAACTCCAAAATGCATGAAGTCTTATATCCTTACTTCCTTGTATTGGGTAATATTCTGCTCCAAAGCCATAATACCTATAATCTGTCCCTGGTTTTACAATAATATCATAGGGATTTAATATGTCAGGGGATTGACTCTTGTTTTGATCATAACCTGATTTAACAAAGAATGAGGCATTCTTGAAATTGTATTTTAAGTTCCCTATTAGGGTGAAATTATTAAAGTGATTATTAGCTTTGTCAGATGTTCGGTTAATATAATCTAATTCAAAACTCAGGTTCTTGTAATTAAATTGATTTCCAAGTGCTATATAGTTAACGAATTTCCCCTTATCATATTCTATCATATTTGCCGAGTAAATTGTCTTAAACCAATCCATATCTCCATACCAAATCAAATTATAAGCATAGGTTGAGGAAAGATTAGCCTTGGCAAAAGGAGAGTTGGTAATCTGGAAACCAAGGCTGTGTTTCTTGGTTGTGTAGTTTGCAGAAATTCCTAATTGATAACAGATAATATTCTCCCAGAAATCACTCCAATAATAAATATCTATTGGGGCATAATCATACTCGTATGTACCTATTGCAACTACCTGCTTACCCGCTGAAAAACTCCATCTCTCTGTTGCATTATAATTGATATATGCCCAGTCAGTCTGATTGAAATATCCTCTATATGTATCTGTTGCATTTATATATAATCTATGACGGAACTTATATGAAAACTTATCGTTTATCTTTCCGTTTAGAATTAGCTTTAAGTATTTGCCGTTAATACCTGAATTGTCTTTGGTTGAATCGATATTATCTCTAATATAATCGAAGTCGAAACGGGTATCGAATTTGAATTCTAAATCCTTGTTTTGAGAGAAAATACTTGTTGGAAAAGACAAGATAATTAATAATAATACTAAGGTTAATCGCCTCATTTAGTTTTTCTTGTTTGTTTTACATGCCTTTATAAAGGAATGCAAAGTTATAAAATAATTTCACATCCTGAATATAAAGAGTATAAATAAATAAAAATAAGACTTAGTCTAACGCATCGTTAGACTTACTCTAACGCATCGTTAGACTAAGTCTTATTTTCTCTTAGACTTAGTCTTATTGTTTTTTTAATTTCCTATGTAAAGGTTTCAAACTTAGTTTTTTTGAATTTTAGATATCAAATTATTTCAATCTTAAGTTCTTATCTAAATATTTTAATGTATCTTTGTAGGTTCAAATAATAATAGTTTGATGTATATGACTTTAAAAGAGCAGGTTGATATTTCACGTCTTCCACGACATATTGCAATAATTATGGATGGCAATGGTCGTTGGGCTAAATTGCAAAATAAGGAAAGGGTATATGGTCATCAACAAGGGGTTCAGTCGGTTAGAGATGTATCGGAGGCAAGTGCAGAATTGGGTATAGAGTATTTAACTCTTTATGCTTTTTCTCAAGAGAATTGGAATAGGCCCAAGGAAGAGGTTGATGCTTTAATGGCTTTACTAATAGATGCTATAGATAAAGAAACTCCAACCCTTATGAAAAACAATATTAAATTGGAGACAATTGGAGATATTGATCAGATGGATAAGAGGAATCAGGAAGCATTAAAAAATGTAAAACTAAAGACTAAAGATAATACGAGGATGACTCTAATACTGGCTCTTAGCTATAGTTCTCATTGGGAGATTACCACATGTGTTAAGGAAATAGCAAAGAGGGTAAAGGATGGGGAATTAGAAATAGAGGATATTGATTCGGAATTAATAAGTAAACATCTCAATACCTGTAATTATCCAGACCCAGACCTTTTAATAAGAACTTCTGGTGAACTTAGGCTAAGCAATTATCTTCTTTGGCAATTAGCTTATTCGGAATTATATTTCACCCCAACGCTTTGGCCTGATTTCAATAAGGAATCCTTCTATAGTGCAATAATAGATTATCAATCTCGAGAGAGAAGATTTGGGAAAACAAGTGAACAAATATCGAATAATTAATCATTGAAATAAAATTAAATACTAATAATAGCGTTAAACAACAACTCACATTATAAAAAGGCTAATGAAACCAATTAAATTAAGTATATTCGTTTTCTTTCTAATAGCAATATCAACCCAAGGTTTTGCTCAGCAGGATAGCATTAAGAACAAAATAGAATTAAACTATTATTATCCGGTTGAATATGAGATTGGAGGAATTAGAATTAGTGGAGCAGATCACTTAGACCATCCATCTATTATTTTACTTTCGGGTTTAAGCGTAGGAGAGAGAATCTATATCCCAAGCGAAAGAATCACAAGTGCAATAGACAAACTATGGAAACAGGGTATTTTTGATGATATTCAGTTTAATATAGATAAGATAGAGGGTAAGACAATAATGCTTAACCTCCATTTAGCAACCAAGCCAAGATTATCTAATTTCAGGTTTGAGGGGATAAAGAGAAGTGAGGCAGATAAGATTAGAGAGAACATAAAGATAATGTCGGGAGATGTAGTAACGGAGAATTTAAAAACTAATACATATAATAAGATAAGAGATTATTTTAAGGATAAGGGACATTATAATACTGAAATAGACATAATAGAGGCAAGAGATACAACCACAACAAGGAATGAAGTAAGCCTGTTATTCAAGATTAAAAAGGGAGAAAAGATAAAGGTAAAAGAGATAAAAATCAATAATGGCACATCTATTGATGGTAAGTTCTTAGGATTATGGAAGAGAAAATCAGAGAATATTATCAAGAGTCAGATGAAGGAAATAGTGGAACATAAGTGGTGGAAGATATGGAAGAGTTCAAGATTTATTGAAGAAGACTTCCAAAAAGACAAGTTAGCCATAATTGAAAAGTATAATGAGGAGGGCTTTCGAAATGCTAAAATCGTTTCAGATACCACCTATATAGTTGAGGGAGATAAGAAGGGGAAGAAGTATATGGTTGTGGAATTAGATATTCACGAAGGGAATAAATTCTTTTTTAGAGATATTACCTGGGTAGGGAATACCAAATATAGTTCTGAGGATTTAAGTAAAAGACTTAGGATTGAAAAAGGCTCCCCATATAATAAGGCTCTATTAGATAAGAATCTTAACTACGACCCAACAGGGACGGATATAAATGCACTTTATCAAGATGATGGTTATTTGTTCTTTAGAGTTATTCCTGTAGAAATTAATATTGAGAATGATTCAATAGATATAGAGATGAGAGTCTATGAAGGCAAGCAAGCAAGAATAGGAAAGGTAAGTGTTACAGGGAATACGAGGACTAACGATCATGTAATTATGAGGGAATTAAAAACTATGCCAGGACAGCTTTATTCCCGAGATGCAGTCTATCGTTCAATGAGGGAATTACAACAATTAAAATACTTTGACCAAGAAAAGATAATGCCAGATATTAAGCCTGACCAAGAAAACGGCACAGTAGATATTAATTATCAAGTTACAGAAGTTAGCTCTGACCAGTTTGAACTCTCAGGAGGTTGGGGAGGAGGAATGGTTATCGGAACCATAGGAGTTTCGTTTAATAATTTCTCGGCAAGGAATTTCTTTAAGAAAAATGCTTGGAGACCACTTCCATCTGGTGATGGACAGCAATTTGCAATAAGAGCACAAACCAATGGTACTCATTATTATTCCTTAAGTGCATCCTTTATGGAACCGTGGTTAGGAGGGAAGAAACCAAACGCATTAAGTACATCTATATACTATTCATATCAGGATGATGGATATTGGACAAATTCTGGAGAGCCTAATTATTACCTAAGTATTCTTGGAGCATCAGTTTCTCTTGGTAAGAGACTAAAATGGCCTGATGATTATTTTACTTTCTCACAGGGAGTATCTTATCAACAATATAGTGTAAAGAATTATACAAGTTTTATATTTACAAATGGGAAATCCAATAATATAAACTATAATTTCAATATTGGAAGAAATTCCATAGACCAACCAATATACCCAAGAGTAGGGTCAGAAGTTTCAATTGCTACTCAATGGACCCTCCCATATTCATTTTTTAATGGTAAGGATTATACAGATTTGAGTATGCCTACACAAGAAAGATATAAGTGGTTAGAATATTATAAGGTTAATCTTAAAGCTGGGTGGTATTTTAATATTGTAGATAATTTAGTACTTAGCACAAGAGCAAGATTTGGTTTCCTTGGACAATATAATAAAAAGGTAGGTGCATCGCCTTTCGAAAGATTCTATGTCGGAGGAGATGGTCTTTCAGGATGGGCACTGGACGGAAGAGAAGTTGTAGCTCTTAGAGGTTATACTACCTCATCCCTTTCCCCAACCAATGGAGCAACAGTTTTCGATAAGTTTACTATGGATATTCGTTACCCTATATCTCTAAATCCTATGGCTTCAATCTATGTTCTTGGATTTATAGAAGGAGGTAATTCATGGGCAAACTTTGAGGGTTTTTCTCCTTTCAAGATGTATCGTTCGGCAGGAGTAGGACTTAGATTGTTTATGCCTATGTTTGGAATGATAGGAATTGACTGGGGGTATGGCTTTGATAAGATTCCTGGAAGTCCTAATGCTGGAGGTTCACAAATACATTTCTCAATTAACCAATCGATAGATTAATTAATAAAATAAATAGACATGAAAAAGACAATTCTTTTAATAGCATTTTTATTGGGAACATCAACAATCTTTGCACAACGTTTTGCATGTGTAGACTCCCAATACATACTTAATAATATGCCTGAATACAAACAAGCACAACAAGAGCTTGAAGACCTATCTGTACAATGGCAAAAAGAAGTTGAATCCAAATTTCTTATAGTAGATAAATTATATAAAGCATATCAGGCTGAGAGTGTATTATTGCCAGATGAGCTAAAAACAAAGAAAGAGAATGAGATTATTACAGCAGAAAAAGAAGCTAAAGAATTGCAAAAACAACGATTTGGCAATGAAGGTGATTTAACAAAGAAACGCTCAGAACTTGTAAAACCAATCCAAGACAGGATATATAATGCAATTGAAAAGATATCTCAGGAGAAGAATTACTCTATGATAATCGACAAAGCCTCTGGACCTGTTATACTATATGTAGATGCTAAGACAGATATAAGCGATTTAATATTAGCAGAGCTTGGTTATAAAGTAAAGGGACAAAGATAAGATTATCTAATAATTATGTATCTTTGCACTCAATAAATAAAGAAATTTAAACAAAACAAAAAATATAAATGAAAAGAACAATTCAAGTATTAATCCTTGTAATAGCAATAGGATTTACAAGTAGCACATTTGCACAAAAGGCTGTAAAACTCGGTCATTTCAATTCATCTGAACTTATTCAAAGAATGCCTGAAGGAGATTCAGCTCAAGCAGAATTGAAGAAATATATGGAAGAATTACAATTAGAAGCAGATGCTATGCAAAAAGAATTCCAACGTTTAGTTACAGAATATCAGGCAAAGGAATCTCAATTATCAGACCTTTTGAAATCAAGCAAGCAAAAAGAGATTCAATCTGTAGAAGAACGTTTTAGAGAATTTCAACAAAATGCAGATTTAGATCTTCAAAAGAAGAGAGAAACTTTAATGACAGCAATAACTGATAAGATAAAATTAGCTGTTGCAGAGGTTGCAAAAGAAGGAAAATATACTTATATCTTTGAAAGTACAGGAATTTTATGGTATTCAGATGAGAGTGAAGATATAACTCCTTTATTGATAAAAAAACTAAATATCAAGTAATTGATGTAAAAGGTTGAGGTTTCAAAGGAAGAAAAATAAAAAATAATTTGTCAGTATAAAAAAAATATCTACCTTTGCACTCTCAATTGCGGATGTGGCGTAATTGGTAGCCGCGCTAGACTTAGGATCTAGTGTCGTGAGACGTGGGGGTTCGAGTCCCTTCATCCGCACAAATTCCTGGATTATTAGATAATAATAGTTCAGGAATTTTTTTTGTATCAGTTTCAAGATATATAAAAAATACCTAATTTTGAAACCTGAAAATAAACATTTTTAATATATAAATGTTAGGTGGGTATGAAAAGAATTGGAATAGATATAGATTTACTTAGGAATAAAGTTATAAACTCAGCAATAATATCCATTGCAATTTTAATTTTCCCAGTAATATTGACTTCAACCATAAGGCTTTTTAATCATGGATGGCAGAGCTATTTTACTGTTTATCTTATTGAACTATTTTGTATTTTATTCCTATTCTTTACAAGGAATATAATTACTTTGAAATTTAAGGCTCATGCAGTAGTAATTGTTTCAATAACCTTCGGATTAATAGGCACCTCAATCTTTAGCCTTTCTGGAGGAAATATTCAAAGTATAATAGGACTACTTATTATTACAATAGTATATGGAAGAAGAATTGGTCTTTATTATGCAATTATTGCAATATTAGGTTACTCACTTATTGGAGTTTTAACTCTTAATGGAGTAATTAAAAGAGAGATGGATTTCAATCTATTCAATTATAGTTTTTATCCATGGTTGAATGCTGTAGCATTATATTCTGTGATTGCATTTTTGATAGTTTACTCTATAGGGCTATTCTATAAGTATATAATTGGTTCTTTGAAAGAGGTAATAGATATTAAAGAAGAACTAATAATAACTAATAATGAACTAATTGAAAATAAGAAAAACCTTGAGGATAAGAATAGAGTTTTAAACGATTTAAATAAGGAATATCTTAATAGCCAAATAAAGTTTAAAACCATATTCGATATTGTTCAAGTAGGAATATCTATTACAGATGATAAAGGTAATATTATAGATTGCAATAAATCTTCTAATATTATACTTAGAAATACCAGAGAGCAACATCTCCAATTGAATTTATTTAGTCAAGAATGGAACGTTTTGCGAGGCAACAATACTCCAATGCCAAGAGATGAATTTCCTGGAATATTGGCTATGAAGAATAATCAACCTGTTTCAAATGTTGTAATGGGAATATTAGATGAGAATAATAATATTATATGGATTAATGTTGATGCTATCCCATTAGATATTGAAGGATATGGAGTGGTAATCACATTTACAGATATTACAGAAATCCAGCAAACACAAGAAAAACTAATAAAATATTCTTCGGAACTAAATCTTTTGAATTTAGATAAAGACAAATTTATTAAGATATTGGCACATGACTTAAAATCACCATTTACTACATTGATGGGATTCTCATCTTTATTATTGAAGAATATTTATAATTATGACATCGAGACTATAAAAGAACATTTAGAAGTAATTAATGATGCTTCAAGCCAAACATACGAAATGTTAGAAGAAATATTAATATGGTTGAAATCTCAAAGTGGACAGATTATTTATAATCCTAAAGAAATAATGTTCTCTGAGATTTGTGATGAAGTTCTAAATTCTACAAATATCCTTGCCAAGGATAAGAATATCTCCCTTGAATTTAATTGTCATATTAATGATACAAATGTATACGTAGATAAGAATATGACTAAGACCATACTAAGAAATTTAATTTCAAATGCAATCAAATTTTCTAAGCCTAATGGGAAAATAAAAATAATTCAAGAGATATTGGACAATGAAACAATAATAACTGTTTCAGACCAAGGCATAGGAATAAGTCAGGAGGATATAAATTTAATTTGGAATCCACTTCAGACAATAAATTCCGTAGGAACCTCAGGAGAAAAAGGAACAGGGTTAGGACTTTCAATATGCAAAGAATTTGTAGAAAAACAAGGAGGGAGAATATGGGTAGAAAGCAAATTATCCGAAGGAAGTAATTTCAAATTCACATTGCCATTAGCAAAGAAAGAAGAATAAAACTTACCCTAACTTCTTAAGTTCTTCGAATAATCCTTCGGCGATTTTATCGCGGTTAAAGTTTTCTGATGCGTACTTTAATCCATTTTCTCCTAATTGTTTTGAGAGTTCTGGGTTATTGTATAGGGTTAGGATTTGCTTTACTAAATCTTCTGTGTTTTCTGGTTCAAATGCTAAACCGCAGTTTCCTTCATCTATAAATAATTCCTTTGCTTCTCCTTCCAATCCTAAGATAATAGGTTTCTTTAGTGCAAGGTTTTCAAATATTTTGGAAGGGATAGCTCCTTTAAATAAATCTAATCTTTTTAATGGAACTATGGTTGCATTCATATCCATAATTATTTCTTGCATTTTAGTTTTAGGAACTGCATCATAGAACTCAAGATTATTTAGTTTTAGTTCTTCTTTTAGGGCTAATAACCTTTCTTTCTCTGGTCCTGAGCCAAGCATTACAAACTTAATCTTTGGTTTATCTTCTAAGATTTTGGCTGCATTAAGGATAATATCCAAGCCTTGAGCATGACCTATAATTCCACCGTAGAATAGAATAAAATCCTCCTCAGAATATCCATTAGTTTTTCTCCAAGCATTGGCTTCTTGTTGTGTTTTATTTACATCATAAAACTTAATATCAACTCCATTCTTTAACCAATAAACCTTCTTATTTGGAAATCTTGACTTTATATTTCTAACAATTCCTTGAGTTTGTCCTGTAATAAGGGCTGACTTGCGATAGCAAAACTTTTCTAATTTTGTTGCCATGGAAAGAAGTGTCTTATTATTTATTATCTCTAATTTCTCTGCACTTTCTGGCCAAAGGTCTGAGACATTAAATATCATCTTTGCTCCCTTTGCTCTTGAAAGCAAATAAGCAGTTATTCCTAAAAACAAAGGTGGAGATTCAACAAGCAAGATATCTTGTTTCTTTATTTTAAACAGTCCAAACCAAAGAGAAGAAAAAACAAAAGAAAAATAATTTAGTAAACGAGGGGTTATAGATTTTGACTTACTTACATAAATCCAAGAGCGATGAACCTTAAGTCCATTCATATCTTCTTTGCAGTAACATTTTCCCTTATACTCTTTATGTACAACCATCTGAGGATAATTAGGCATAGCAGTAAGAACAGATATATCAATTCCCTTTGACCTTAATCTTAAAGCCATTTCATATAAACGATTTTGTGGTGCTCCAACCTCTGGGGGAAAATATTGGGTTAGTATAAGTAGTTTCATTAATGCAAATCTTTATTTATTGTGAGTTAGAAGTTTATTGTAGAAATCAAAAAGGGTTAGTTCCTGATTTTTCCAATTATAAACCTCTTCAACTGCCTTTCTTCCGTTTCTTCCCATCTCATCTCTTTTTTGAGGATTGGAAATAAGGAAATCAATAGCCTTTGCAATTTGCTCTGCATTGGTTGGCTCAACACAAATTCCACAATCATACTTATCAACAATCTCTTTCCACAAAACAAAATCAGTACAGATAAAAGGAATTTCTGCTGCCATATATTCAAAGAGTTTGGTATTGCCTATTGAACCTAATTTACCTCCAACATTCTTCCCATAAATCAAGGTTGCAATTCCAATGCTTGACTCATTATATAGTTTATCTACTTCCTGTTTATTCAAAATTCCATAATAATTAACCCTCGACCAAGACTTATGCTGAGTTAAGCTTTCCATATAATCCGTATAGGTTGGACCACAAAGATTATAGACCACTTCCTTATCCTCACATAAAGCCAAAGCATCCAAAACAAACTCATGCTTCCACTGATTCATTACCCCACCAGCAAAAACCAAAGACTTTTTTCTGTTGAAATTTTCACTCTTTCTTTCTCCCAAAATTGGGTAATTGGTAATCATTACAGTATTCTTATTCAATTTCCTTAGCTTATTGCAAATATGAGGAGTTACAGAAATTACTCCATCAATTCGTTTAAGAACATAGGTTTCAACAAGGGTCAAAAGAAAAGAAATTATTGGTTTTAGGATATTTGGTATATATGCCTTTTCTTTAATATTGGCAAAAATATCTTCGTGAGAATCAAATACAACAATCTTATTTTTTTTCTTAAGTTTTAGTGCCAAAGGCAGAAGTTCAGGGTCATGGAAGTGATAAACCTGAGCATTAATTTCAAGAGCAATCTTTAAAACCCTTTCCGATGCTCCAAATATTCTTTGAAACCTATTTTTGAAACTACCAACATCAATTATAGTAACAGCAGAACTCCTGTCTAAGGTTATTACCTCATTCATAAAATTATCCGCAACAATCAAAAACACTTCAAAACCTGCCTTAGCCAATGAAGAACATTCCTTATAGAATATCCTCGAATCATATCTTTTATGAACAGTAGTTATATGTACAATCTTATTTTTCATTATCTTTTAAACTCTTTATCAAAAATTGAATAGAACTTCCTACGGTTTGCATCCTTAGTCCCTTCTCTTTCCATTAAATCAATATTATATTTTACCAAACTATCATAATCCAAACTCAATGCTCTCTCAATATAATTTGAATCATAATCCGAAACAATTATTCCATTCTTTCCATCCTCAACCCATTCCCTATTGGCAATTAAATCGCTCATAACAGGAATACAACCTGCTGCCATTGCTTCCATTAGTGAAATTGGAGTATTATCTGTTTCAGGGATTGAAATCCATATCTTAGAAATAGAATAATAGTAGTTATTTGTTTCTTTCTCTACCCAACCAATAAACTCAACCTTATCCTCAATTCCCAATTCTTTTGCAATTCTTCTAAGGTTTTCCTCATCTCCAGTTGCACCAATAACCAATTTCCAATCCTCTCTACCATTTTTTACAAACCTTGCGAAGGCTTCAACAATCTTAGGAATACGATATAAAGACTTATGAAGGCGATTAGAATAAACAATATTTTGTTTTTCCATTGGTGTGCAGCCAGGCTTAAACCCCGAATTTGCAACAAGAACATTCAAATCCCTTCCTGCCAAAGCATTCATCTTTTCAGCAGCAAACCTTGCTCCAGTATTAAAGTATTTCCCTCTCTTAAGAACAAACTTTGCTAATTGTTTATAGAAGAACCCCTTCTCAGGTATAGTCAAAACATCACTTCCCAAAGCAATAACCAAGGTTGGAATCTTTTCTTTGTTTGCAAGAATAGTGCTAAAACCGCTTGTAGAAACTTGAATAATAATTATAAAATCAGGTTTATAGTCTTTAATCGTTTTTCTAATATTCTTTGGAAGTAAAAATATATTTAAAGGGTTTGAAAAAGAGAAGTCAAGCCTCTTGTGTTCAATATTCTTAAACCCTTCGTACTCCTTATCCGTAATAAGAAATACATCAGAGAAATAATCCTTAATTAAATCAATAGTATTAAAAGTGTGAATACCACTACTCCCAACAACCAATAATTTTCTTTCGCTCATAAACCACAACAAAATTTATAGCTACAAATTTACAAATATATTATGATATCTAAGCCATAGACTTAGAATATATTGTTTTGAGATAAGGTATTCTATAATTGATTTTGTTATTTCGATTATTATTTATAATTTTGCCAATCTAAAATCATTGGATGTTTAATAGTTTATTTAATTCGGATATTGTATTATAAGAATCTGTGTCGTTTACAGATTCTTCCTTTAAGTTGTTCTCAAATATTTCATTTGGGGATATAGTCTTTTATTTAAATAATTTTTAACGCTCACAAAATGTAAATCATTAGTAGATTTGCTTTGTGAGACAATACAATTAATCATGAATACAGAAAATAAATTAATAGTAGATTTCGATTTTCAATTAGTTATTAACTTTTTTGCAGGTATTAGCTCTCAAGGTCCTGGTGGAGAAAAGGAAACCCTTAAAGCATTAAGCTTTTTGAATAATACTTCTTCTAAAATTAAGATAGCAGATTTAGGATGTGGTACTGGAAAACAGACAGAAATTATTGCATCAAATATTGATTGTGAAATTACTGCCGTTGATATAGCCCCCAAGATGATTGAAGGGCTTAACAAAAGAATAAAGGAAAAGAATTTAACCAATAAGGTTAAAGGACTTGTTGCTTCAATGTGCGAACTACCTTTTAAGAAAAATGAATTTGATGTAATTTGGGCTGAAGGCTCAATTTATCATATTGGATTTGAGAAAGGTTTGAAAGAGTGGAAAAAGTATCTTAAACCAAATGGCTATATGGCAGTAACGGAATGTTGTTGGTTAAGCAATCAAAGACCAAAAGATTCAAGCTTTATAACAGAAAATGTATCTGAGATAGATATGATTTCAACTAAATTAAAGATAATTGAAGACTGTGGCTATAAACCAATAGCTCATTTCATATTACCAGAATACACTTGGATTGATAATTATCATTCTATTGCAAAAACTCGCTTTCAACCATTTCTTGAAGAAAACAATTACAGCTTAGCAGCTAAAGATTTTGTTGAAAGAATGGAGCAAGAGATAGAATACTACCAAACCAACAAAGAATACTTTGGTTATGTCTTCTTTATAATCAAAAAGATCTAAGACTAATTAAATTACCAATAACAATAAACCAAAAGAGAGGGACAATTCCCCTCTCTTTTTTTTGCAAATCCATTTAAATTTTTTTAAAGGACTTTTAAAGTTTCAGTTTTTCCATAATAACAGCAGTACAGTTTTAAAATGATAATGAGATAAATTAAATATTTTGTATCTTTGAAGCTTTAAGTATGGTAAAATAGCTGACATAAGAAGGATTGAAAACAGAATTTTGTAATGAAGTATTACCATACACATAACAACATATATTCAACTTCCTAAACACTTTGGAATTTAAATTTGAGATATTAAATGATTACTAAAACAGAAACAAAACAGTTCCAATACGAAATTCAAGCCTTTCAGGAAGACTGTGTTAATAATATAATAAGTCTCTTTGAAAACCTACATTTAAAAGAAAAGTTTACCAATGTGATGACTGCTCATTACAATAATAACAAGTATAAATTTCCAATTCAAGATAACAATAATATTGATATAATGATGGAAACAGGTACTGGGAAAACGTTCACATTTATCAAAACTATTTTTGAACTGAGTAAAAACTTTGGCTACAAGAAATTTATAATTCTTATTCCTTCTGTTCCAATTCGTGAAGGGACAAAAACGAACTTAGAGGATACAAAAGACTATTTTAAAAGTTTTTACGCAAACGAAAAAGACAAGGAAATTGAAACATTTGTTTACGAAGGAGGAAACATATCAGCTGTAAAACAATTTATCGGAACTTCTCATTTATCTGTTTTGGTAATGACTCCAAGTTCGTTTAATAGCAAGGATAATATTCTAAATCGTCCATTAGAGCGAGAAATGAATACGCCTGAATTATTTGAATATAATCAAGAACCACCAAAATCATACTTAGAATGTTTAAAACGCTTAAATCCTATTGTGATTATGGACGAACCTCATCGTTTTGAAGGAGATGCTTTTAAAACATATTTTAAGGGATTTGATAATTACTATTTGCGTTTTGGGGCTACATTTCCAAAGAAAAAAGACAGTTTACCATTATCAAATGTTGCTTATGTATTAGACAGTATTTCTTCTTTTCGTCAGAGCCTTGTGAAGAAAATTGTGGTTTACACGCAAGACGTAATCGAGAACACAGATACTCTTATTGGGATTGAAAAGGTTGGTTCTAAGAATATAGCACACGTAAGCACATTAACCAATGGTATTATTACAAGAAGAGAATTAGGTGTTGGTTCTGTTTTTAACGGTAAAAGCATAAAGAAAATAAACAAAGACACCATTGTTTTAGCAGACGACACCATTGAAAAAGTTGATTATTCTTTGTCGGACGAATCATTGCGGGCAATGATTAAAGAAACAATCAAAATTCATTTTGAGAAAGAAAAAGGTTTGTTTGAGCAAGGAATAAAAGCACTCACCTTATTTTTTATGGAGAGCGATACAAGTTTATTCCGTGGCGATAATCCAAAAGTCAAGATTATATTTGAAGAAGAATACAAAGAACAATATAAAGAAGTTATTCGCAAACTCGACCAAACAAGTGAATATTATAAATATCTTCAAAATGATTTTGACAGCTATAACATTTTGCATGTTCACAAAGGATATTTTTCAGGAGATAAAGGAAATGCAGATGAAAAAGTAAAAG
Organism: Bacteroidota bacterium; assembly: GCA_023415495.1. Taxonomy (GTDB): domain Bacteria; phylum Bacteroidota; class Bacteroidia; order Bacteroidales; family P3; genus UBA10566. The sequence goes on along the minus strand of JAEZKK010000011.1, from coordinate 75,155 downwards.
CAGGTGTTGATGAAATTCTTAAAGACAAAAAGAAATTGCTTTCGTTTGAAAGTCCTACACGTTTTATTTTTTCAATATGGGCATTACAAGAAGGATGGGATAATCCTAATGTTTTTACCATTTGTAAACTATCTAATCAAGGAAGCGAAATATCAAAACTCCAACAAATTGGGCGTGGTTTACGAATTTGTGTAAATCAAGACTTGCAACGTAACACGTTAAAAAACCTGAATGACGACCAAGAGGTATTTTGGAAAATCAATAACCTTGATGTAGTTGTTTCAAGCAAAGAACAGGGCTTCGTTGAAGCCATACAAAACGAAATTTTAAACAACTCATTCTTGATCTCAGAAACATTTACAGAGCAGGAACTGATTAAAACGCTTAAAGAAAAATCGGGCTTTGATGATGATACAATAGTTACATTGGTTGATGATGTGTTGAAGGACAAGAAAATGATTGTTCGCAAGGCAATAGTTGATGGACAAAAGATTTACGAAAAATCGCCTGAGTTTTCTACCATTCTAAAAGAACAAAATTTGCCAGAAGACCAAGTAAAAGCAATTGAAAATTTATATGCGACCGATACAAACACATACGTTCAAAAAGCAGAGAAGAAAAAAGAGAAAAAGAAGGTTTATATAAAATCAACACACTTACAAGAGTTTCAAAGCCTATGGAATACTATCAATAAAAATGCTTTTTATATTCTAGAGACTTTAAGTGAAGAGCAAGAAAAACAATTGATACAAAACATAAAAACACAAATTGAAGCCGTAAACATTGAAGAAATTTTGTTGCAAACTATTCGTGCTGAACTTAACGTAAATAAAATAGGTGAACAAGGTGCAATAACAGAAAAACTAACTGATACGGTTTCGTACAAAAGCAAAGTTGATTATTTGGAATTGGTTCGCACTTTATCCAACAAGACTAAAACGCCTATTTCATTTGTAGTAAAGGTTTTCAATGCTTTGAGTGATGAATTTAAAACTAAAATACTTTGCAATAATCCAGAACAGGCTCAAAGAGAGATAGCTGAAATAATCAACGGCAACTTAGTAGCAATGCTAAAAGCAAACATTAAGTATGACGGAATTAACGGAACAGGTTTACCAAATGTATTCAAAACTGAAAATGATAAAACATATTTAGATATTGGAAGCGTTGGCAGGTTTCAGAAAGATATATCAGGTGATTTTTCTTTAAAAAACAAATGGGTATTTGAAGAAGTAATTGAATACGACAGCGACTTTGAATTGGACGTTGTGGAACAAGACCCCGATATTGACAGTATTGAAATTTTCGGGAAACTACCACGCTTAAAAATTAAAACTCCATTGGGTGATTATAATCCTGACTTTTGCTATACTGTTAAAACCAAAGAGGGCAATAAAATCTTCCTTGTTGTGGAAGCAAAAGGTTATAAATCCTCAACGGCAATACCTGTAAATGAAAAAGGGAAAATTGATTTTGCCAAAAAGTATTTTGAAGCTCTTAGTGAGCATTACAAAAACGATAATATTAAAATTTCATTTAAAGAACGTATAAATAAGACTCAATTAGCAACATTGATAAAATCATAAATTAAGGTTATGAAAAAGGATATTGTATATAAACTAACCGAAAACTTCGAAGATTTTTTAAACCTAACAGAAGATGGAATAGAATTTTGGTTAGCAAGAGATTTGCAACATTTGCTTGGATATGGTAAATGGGATAATTTTCAAAATGTTATAAGCAAAGCCAAAACAGCTTGCGAAATTTCAGGTCAGAATATTTCAGACCATTTTGCCGACGTCGGGAAATTGGTTGATATAGGTTCAGGAGCGAAAAAGGAAATTGACGATGTGATGCTTACACGTTATGCTTGTTATTTAATTGCTCAAAACGGCGACCCAAGAAAAGAACAGATTGCTTTTGCTCAAACTTATTTTGCAGTTCAAACCAGAAAAGCAGAACTTATTGAGCAAAAAATATTAGAATTAGAAAGAGTGCAAGCCCGAAACAAATTAGCAGAAACCGAAAAAGAACTATCTCATATTATATTTGAACAAACAGGGGGCAATCAAAACTTTGCATTAATTCGAAGTAAAGGCGACCAAGCTTTGTTTAACAGAACAACACAGCAAATGAAAGATAAATGGGATATTAAGAATAAACCATTAGCCGACTTTATGCCTACAATTTTACTAAAAGCCAAAGATTTTGCTACAGAAATTACTATTTTCAATGCCAAGCAGCAAAAAATGAATACCGAAGGTCAAATTTCTAACGAACATATCACCAATAATAAATCAGTAAGAAATACTTTACTCTCTCGTGGTATCGTTCCCGAAAATCTTCCACCCGAAGAAGATGTAAAAAAAATAGAACGTAAACTTAAATCCGAACAAACTAAATCACTTAAAGAAAACAAAGGTTTTAAAAATAACAACGAAGAATAATGAACGAATTTATAAACGCAGGATTTACAGTTGTTGGAACTGAAGACAACGAAAACAAATTATTAAGTTTTTTAAAAGAGAATTATCCTAATGTTATTAGAGATAATGAAATAAACTTAGAAGAACTTAAATCTGTTTTGAATATACCCATTGATGAAAAAGTAAATGGTTATGGTTTAAACTTTGTCGGCAGAAACTTTGCCAGGGCGAAATATGCACAAAAGACAGAAAAGGAATTACGCCTTAATACCTCTTTAAGCAAGAATATTGATACGACAGAAAATTTGGTGCTAAAAGGAGACAATCTCGATAGTTTGAAAATTCTCAAAAGCCATTACAGCGGTAAAATTAAGTGTATCTACATAGATCCTCCATACAATACTGATAAAGACGAGTTTGTTTATCCCGATAAGTTTGACAAAGAAGAAGCAGAAGTATTAGGCTTGGCAAACCTTAGCGAAAGCGATTATGAACGAATGGATTTTAGTTTCAAAACCAAAAAAAGCCACAACGGTTGGTTAGCCTTTATGTATCCACGTTTATTATTAGCAAGAGATTTACTAAGCAAAGACGGTGTTCTTTTTATAAGTATAGACGATAATGAAGTTCACAATCTTAGGTTAATAATGAATGAAATATTTGATGAGGATAATTCATTAACAAAAGCACCTACAGCATTAATATGGCAACAAGCTGGTACTACTGCTGGTCATTTTGCAAAAGCACATGAATATGTTCTATGTTATGCAAAACACAAAGAATCATTACCATACTTTTCATTATCTGATTATGGTGATGACCAAATAATTGCACATGGAGCATTAAAAAAAATATCAAAAGCAAATCCAGCTAGTGATATTACATTTTCAAAAGGTAGTATTGATTTTGAGGGCGATGCAGAAATATTTACAGGGACAATAGGTGGTTCAGAACAACAGATCATTAAAGATGAATTAATTTTTGAAAATGGTAAACTTGCTAAAGATGTAACAATAACAGCAGGCTGGGCAATGAAAGAACAGGTGCTGTCATGGTTAAAGGGGGAAGAGACTTTTGACACTAAAGGACAAAAGGTTGTTAGGTTTTACTTTAATAGCTCTGGTATTCTATGGTATGAAAAAGAAAGAGGAACGATTCATCCAAAAACAGTTCTTGATAAAGATGTTGTTGGAACAAAAACAGGAGCTAATGAATTGAATGAATTTTTAGGTGGATATTATTTTGATAATCCAAAGCCAGTTTCATTAATAAAATTCCTGCTATCACTTTTGTTAAAGAATGATGATATTATTCTTGACTTCTTCGCAGGTTCAGGGACAACAGGACATGCGGTGATGCAGCTTAATGCTGAAGATGGTGGTAATAGGAAATTTATTTTGTGTCAAATTGATGAGCCAATAAAAGAGGATAAGCCAGCTTATAAGTTTTGTGTTGAGAATAATTTACCACCCGTTATTTCAAGTATTACAATAGAAAGATTGAAACGAGCTGGAGAGAAAATTGCTAAAGAAATAGAAGACGTTAATAGTAAAATCGGGTTGTTTGAGGAAGATAAAAAGCAAGTCCCAGATATTGGGTTTAAGGTTTTTGATAGTGTTGATGCAATGAAATTAAAAGTGGACGATAAAGGACAAATTTCAATAACTGAAAATGACATTGATGCTTTAAGTCGTATTTATAATATGATTTTCACCATTGGATTAGACGAACCAACACAAGTTACCGAAGAAGTAGTGAAAGATTGTATTTATAAAATTGGCAACCATTACTACATTACCAATAGTGAGAAAATAACAAGCGATGATTATTCAAATGCTATCAAAAACGGTAAAGTATTTATTGACGGTTGGACTGCAAGTTTAAATGGAACATTGCAGAATTATAAAGAAGATGTAAAGATTGTCTTTTAAAAAAAAGCTTGTTTAGCATCAATTATTCTATTTCTATTCAAATCTATTTTAGGTCTTTTCATATTGAATATTCTTTTATAATATATCCAATCAGTATTTATTACAGACTCCAAAGTTAATCCTTTTTTATATACATCAAATGTTTTATTAAAGAATATTTAATTGATTGATTAGAAGTGATAAAATGAGATTTGTAACTATTAGTATATTAAGTTATTAAGTGTGCTGAAAAAGGACTTAGTCCTTAGGGTCGAAGGACTAAGTCCTTTGGGGTGGAGGACTTAGTCCTTTAGGGGTAAGGACTAAGTCCTTTTTGAGGGAGAAATAATTTCAAATTTCCGATAAAGAAAATTTCAAAATTAGCATAAAGAAACGTAAAAATAGTATTAAAAAAGGAGGAATAAAAACCCAAAAAAATAAAAATAAGTAAAAATTACATTAAAATAAAGTATCTGTAAATCAATAGTCTATAAATTATATTAAAAAAAAGAACATAAAAAGCACAAAAAAAACTTGCATATTAACAAAAAATATACTATATTTGTAATCAGAAAGGGAGAGACCTGAGTTGTATTATTAAGAACAATTCTAAATTAAAAACCCTTTTATTAAGAAAAAATGGTGAGAATTGTTCGCGTAAAGCGAAACATCAAAACCGGCTTCACTCCGGGTGAGAAATTCCTTGGAAGGATATTTCATAACGAAACAGTGGGATTTGAGGAAATAGCTCAAATGATTTCAGAGACATCATCACTATCAGCTGGTGATATTCTCGCAACCCTAAGACAGCTTGAGACAGTTGTTACTTGGCAAATTCTTCAGGGCAATCCTGTTGAGTTGGGTGATTTAGGGAAATTTTATTTCAAAATCACTGCCAAGGCAGTTGATACCTTAGAAGAGGTAACTGCAGAAACCATTACAAGGAAGTATGTACGTTTCCGCCCTTCAAAAAGGTTTTACAAAAAGCTTAGGGAAACTAAGGCAGCAATCATTGATATAGACATCAAGGGATTGCAGTCAAAAACTGAAAACGAAACTCCAGCTACATAGTTAGAGTATTGGTTTTCGGAATCTAAAGGGGAGTAGAGTAATTTCTACTTCCCTTTTTTAATAATCTATTTCAGCGAAGCGGATATTGTGTCTTTTAGGTATTTGTAAACTGATTTTAGATTTGGGATTGGGAGATAGCGTTTTTGTAATAATCCTAATAGCATTGATAGTATTAGGGCGAAGATTGTTATTAAGAATCCTTGGAGATAGGTTAGATTTTCTTTGTCTGCATTGAATAGAAGATAGTATGCATAGAAGGTAAAATAGTGGAAAACAAAGATTATCAGGGATTCTTTTCCGTAGAAACTTAGGATTTTTGATATGATTCCTAATTTAGTTATTAGTCGAGAAATTATTAGGATTGCGATAATTGCTGAGGTGGAAGATAAAAGGAAGAGGATATAGTTTGCTGGTACTTCGTTTGGTTTTGTATTATTTACCAATGTGAATACTATGCCTAAGGAATAGATAATAAGGGATGTTCCTCCTATTATTATTGAGTTTTTTGTGTTGAATTTCTCAATTATATTGAATTTCTTTAGACCATAACCAATTCCATAGAATATTGTCATACTTAATGCTGAGTCAATATAAAGAGGAAGGGAGATTTTGTATTGAGATAATAAATATCCTCCAATACTGAAAACAAGACTTATGATAAGGATTAGGTATTTGTTTTTAAAGAGTTTGGCTATTAGGGAAAAGAATACTGAAGTAAAGAATAATCCCCAGAAAAACCACATAGGACCCACTGCCCAATAAGGCTTAACAAACATTGACCAAGCAAAATAAACATCCTGATAGAATATCTTATGCAATAGGATAAACATCGATTGGACTAATAGAAAGTAAAAAATATAGGGTATTATAAGGCTATTGAATTTGGCTTTAATATTATCCCAAGTACCTCTTTTTTCATTAAAGAAATAACCACTTAGAGCAAAGAATAAGGGCATAATAAAAAGATAAATACTATCGTGAGCATAGCATTTCGTATGGGTATATACCACAAGAATAATCCCAATTCCCTTAGCAATATCTATTATCTTATTCCTTTCCATACTCTTATAACTTATTTATCCAATTCCTCAAAACGACTATTATTGCTCTTAAAGGTCTTAACCAATTCTTTTATTATTCTTACAACCTGGGTCTCATCTTGGTTTTCCAATGCTTTTTCAATGGAATTAATAGAAGATTCTATTTCATTATTATCTACTTCTTCCTTATGTCCTATAAAGATTTTCTTATGATAGGTAGGGAGGGTATTTTCTTTTGTGCTAAGCAATTCCTCGTAAAGTTTCTCACCAGGTCGCAGTCCTGTAAATTCAATCTTTATATCTGTATCTGGCTCAAAACCCGAAAGTTTTATCATCCTTCTTGCCAAATCAATTATCTTAACAGGCTCTCCCATATCGAAAACGAATATCTCACCACCCTTTCCCATAACTCCTGCCTCAAGCACAAGGCGACAAGCCTCGGGGATAGTCATAAAATAACGTATTATATCAGGATGTGTAACGGTTATAGGACCTCCATTCTTAATCTGTTCCTTAAACCTTGGGATAACAGAACCGTTGGATCCAAGTACATTACCAAACCTTGTTGTAATAAATCCCGTCCTGTTTTCCTCATCCTTATTTAGGGATTGTATATAGATTTCAGCAAAACGCTTGGTAGCACCCATCACATTTGTTGGGTTAACAGCCTTGTCGGTAGATATCATAACAAATTTCTTTACCCCATACTTAAGAGATAAATCTGCAATATTCTTTGTGCCTAAAATATTTGTCTTAGCTGCTTGACAAGGATGAGATTCCATCATTGGCACATGCTTATAGGCAGCAGCATGGAAAACAATATCAGGAGAAAACTCCCTAAATACCTTTTCCATTGTAATCCTATCGGTAATAGAGGCAATAATAATCTGTTTTGGAATATCAGGATAATTCTCCTTAATCTCATATTCAATCTCGTAAAGAGGAGTCTCGGCTTGGTCTAAAACCAATATATTCTTAGGATTAAACTTTATAACCTGTCTTACAATCTCCGAACCAATAGAGCCAGCAGCACCAGTTACCAGCACCACCTTATCGGTAATTTCCTTGCTAATTATCTCCGAATTAAGCTTAATCTCCTGACGGTTCAGCAATTGTTCTATCTCTATTTCCTTGATTTGCTCTACCCTTAATTTCCCATCTGTCCAAGTCTTAATATGGGGAACGGATAATACTTTAACCTTGTTTTGAAAGCAAATATCGAAGATTTCATTCTTCCTTTGGGTCGAAATCCTATTAGTAGCAATAATTAATTGGTCAATATCCTTATACTTAATTATATTCTCAAAGTCCTTACTACCCCATATCCTAAAGCCCATTATCGACTTTCCCTTAAGGTTATCATCATCGTCAATAAAGCCCCTAATATAGTATTTCCTTGAAGTAGAGATAAGAGTATTGGCGGTTGAGGTACCGGTTCTTCCAGCTCCAAATATCACAACCTGAACTGTAGTATCAATATGCACCCCTGATTTATAAGCCTTTTCAAATAACCAACGTACAAACATTCTAAAAAGAAACAGACCAATATAGCAGACAAAGAAATACATTAATACCAATTCCTTAGGCAGGTAATCAAATTCAATAGGGCTGAAATAATTCTTATAAATAGCATTTATTATCAAGGTAGTTGAGCATGCGGCGAGAACAGCAAGGAATATCCTCATAGCATCGCTAAAGGTAGAGTAGCGAATTACTCCCTTAGCAACTCGAAAAACAATTAAAAATAAAGTAGTTAAACTAATGGAAAGCACTAAGAAGCGGATAGAATAATTATCATAAGGAAAGTCAAACCAAACTTCTTTCTCCCCGATAATAAACCCCGAAATAAAAGCAGAAGCAATAGAAATAATAAAGTCAATCAAGAGAATAACCCAAGAAGGCAGATACCTATTAGTCATTAATCTGTCAATAAGCGACAACAAATCTTTATAAAGTTTATTCATTCAATAATAATTATCTCCTCAAATCTCTGGCAAAGATATAAATTTTTTAGTTAAGTGTTTCTTGGTTTCTTAATCCCAATCTAAGTTTTCGGGAATACCAAAGGATTTCAATTGGATGAAGGGCTTGTTTATTTGTAAAATGCTTGATATGTTCTCTGCAACTTGTGCCGGGAGCAGATATTATTCTTTCTTCTTCGGCTTTTAAGATAGCTGGGAATAGTATTTGTTCTCCTATGTTTTTGGAGATTTCATAGTTTTTTTCCTCATATCCAAAGCTTCCTGCCATTCCGCAACATCCGCTTGGAATTACCTCAACCTTATAGTTTTTAGGTAGGCTAAGTACCTTTTCCATAGCTCCAGTCCCAATAATTGCCTTTTGTTGACAATGTCCATGTAATAGAATATTTTGCTTTTCCTCTGAGAAATCTGATGATAGAATATTTCCATTATCAATCTCCATAGCCAAAAACTCATCGAAAAGTAGGCAGTGTTTGGAGATATTCTCATTCTTAATAAGGCTTGGATACTCATCCTTAAAGCTAAGAATGGTTGAGGGTTCTATCCCAATTAAAGGAGTATCTTCACTTATAATATCCTTTAATTTCCTATAATTCTTATTGGCAATCCTCTTAGCACGCTTTACCCAACCCTTAGACATAGCAATTCTTCCGCTCTCTCTAATAGGTGGAATCTCTACTCTGTAACCAAGAGAAATAAAGAGTTCCAAGGCAGAAAACCCAATTTCAGCATCCTGATAATTAGTAAATTCATCGGCAAAGAAATATATCTTCTTCTTATATTCTTGAGTATTCCTATCCTTTAGTTTAGAGCTAAGACGCCTTAAACTATAATTATTCATAAGGGGAAAAGGTCTTTTAAGGGAGAATCTCAATACTTTCTTAATAGCATAAGAGGTAATTTGATTTCTAATTAACCAATTATAAAACCAAGGAATTGATGAAGTAAGTCTTTGGAAAAAGGGAAGATAATTAATAAGAATCACCCTTAGAGGTATTCCATTAGCATTATAATAATGTTGTAGGAACTCGGATTTCAATTTGGCAATGTCCACATTAGAAGGGCATTCACTTTTGCAACCCTTGCATGAAAGACAATTATCCAATATCCAATATAATTCCTTGCTGTCGAAAGGATTATTTTCTTTGGAGTAGGAGAGGTAGTCTCTTAATGCATTAGCCCTTGCTCTTGGGGTGAAACGTTCATCATTTGTAGCACGATAAGAGGGACACATTGTCCCAAGAAACTCGATTCCCTTTCTGCAATCTGCGGAGCCATTACATTGTTCAATAGCCGAAAGGAAGTCTTTTTGCTCGGAGAAATCATAGTAAGAACGAAATTCCTTATCAGAGATTATTGTATTTGGTTCTAAATATTTCTTATCCTTTTTGACTGGATAATCATATCTTAAGAAGGTATTCATCTTAGGAGTGTCGATAATTTTCCCCTTATTAAATATATTATCTCCATCCCAAACCTCCTTAATCTCCTTCATTAGAGAATAGATTTTCTCGCCATACATAAGAGGAATAAACTCTCCTCTTAATCGTCCATCCCCGTGTTCCCCACTTAAACTCCCCCTATACTTCCTTACAAGTTCAGCAACCTCAATACTTAAATTCCTAAATATCTCAATATCTTTTCTCTTCTTTAAATCTAAAATAGGTCTAAGATGAAGTTCCCCAGTGGCAATATGGGCGTGGTAAACACATTCTAAATCATATTTCTTTAGTATTTCTTTAAACTCTTTTATATAGGAAGAAAACATCTTAGGAGATACTGCTGTATCCTCAATAACCGAAACAGGCTTAGCACTTCCAGGTATATTTGTAAGCAAACCAAGCCCTGCTTTTCTTAGTTCCCAGACCTTTGGAATATCCTTATCTTTCAAAACAGGATAGGCATAACCTAAATTCTTGGATTTTAATTCTTGGATAATACTGCCAATTTTATGGTCTAATTCCTCTGGAGTTTCCTCGGCAAGCTCAATAATTAATATTGCTTTTGGACTGCCACTAACAAAGAACATATTCTTGTTTTGGGATATATTCCTTGAAGCAGATTCAAGAATATTATTATCCATTAGCTCAATAGCATACGGCTTATTCCCTAATGCTATAAGGTTTCCTTCAAAACTTTCTTCCAAAGAATCGAAGTGAGCACAGATAACTGCCTTCTCTTTTGGTGGTAAAGGAGATAGGTTTAGCTTAAATTCTATCCCAAAGGCGAGTGTGCCTTCGCTGCCTGCAAATAGCTTGGAAAGATTAAAAGCATTGGAGCTTTCAGGATTAAATATATTATTATCTATTAATTCATCAATTGCATAACCATTATTCCTTCTTCTAATTTCCTTATCTGGGAATCTCTCTTCAATCTCTTTTCTTATCTCTTCGTTTGATAATCTATCCCATAAATATTTGTAAATCCTCCCTTCTAAATCCTCTTTTTTCTTCTTCTCTTCAAACTCTTTTGCGGATATTGATTTGATTTCAATCTCTTTTGAATCCGATAGAATAATCTTTGAAGAGAGGAGATGGTCTCTTGTAGAGCCATAAATTAGGGAATGAGAACCGCAGCTATTATTCCCAACCATACCCCCAATTGTGCAGCGATTCCCCGTTGAGGTTTCAGGACCAAAGAATAATCCAAATGGTTTTAGATAATTATTCAATTCATCAAGCACAACTCCTGGCTCAACCCTAACCCATCTCTCCTTAGTATTAACCTCAATTATCTTTTTGAAATACCTTGAAATATCCACCACAAGACCATCTCCAACAACCTGACCTGCAAGAGAAGTCCCAGCCCCTCTTGGGATTAAACTAATCTTATTTTCCTTAGCAAAGGAGATAATCTTCACAATATCCTCCTTGGTTTTTGGCAATACTACCCCAAGAGGAGTTTCTCTATAAGCAGATGCATCGGTAGAATACACTGCCTTAGAAAGATTATCTATTAATAAATCTCCTTGAATTTCTTTAGCGAGATTTCTTAGTTTCTTTTCTATTTTTTTCATTTTTCAAATTCCAATCTGAAAGATTAATACTTGTTTCAAGTCTCTCATTAAAATCATCTTTATCATATTTATGGAAGAAATTTAAGTCTGTAAAAGTTTCAATTTCACGAATTGAGAAACTAAAATTCCTAAGGTCTAAATTAGAAGATGTATTTTCAATAATAAACCCTATTGCTTTATAATCGGGTGGGGAGATATCTATAATTATCTTATAAAAGTAGCAGGGTACAGAAACTTGGTTTTCTCCTATACTTGTTATAATTTCTTTTAATACGGGTCCTGTGATAATAATAATGCTATCATTTTCCACTGCCCAGTCTCTTGCCTTTTCCTCCAATTTCTTCCATATCCCTCTGTTAAAGCTTGGCTCTTGTGGACTGATATTACTTAGGAGGAAAGTCGCCTTCATTGCTTTGGCATTCCAATTCATATCTCCAGCAGGACAAAGATGTCCCTTATCATAACCAGAATTTTTATAATCCTTATTAGATGCAGATTGGGTTATTACTTTCTTGTCTTGAGCAAAGCTTGAATGTCGTTTTACATTATTTTTCTCAACCATAGTCTTGGTAAGGATATAAGCAACCCATTGAGCTTGTTCGTGTTTCTCTGAGTAACCAAGTTTGAAATACTTATGGTCAATGTATTGAATATGGTTTTGAGATTTGGGTATAGCTTTTTCTAAACTAATAGGTCTTGAGCTTTGAGAAAAACCAAAGACAAATAAAAAGAGTAGAGGAATAAAAACAATTATCTTTCTACCCATTTCCCATCTTGTTTTATCATTTCGATTAGTTTCTCCAAAGCTATACTTTCGTCGATGTTTTGATAAACCAAGTTTTTAGAACGATAAAGGTTAATCTTGCCCTCTCCAGCCCCAACATAACCATAATGAGCATCTGCCATTTCCCCAGGTCCATTAACAATACAGCCCATTACTCCAATCTTTACTCCAATTAGATGAGAGCATGCCTCTTTAACCTTTTTCAAAGCTCCTTGGATATTGTATTTTGTTCTCCCACAAGAAGGGCAGGAAATAAATTCTGCCTTATAGATTCTATCTCCAGTAGATTGTAATATAGATTGGGCTACTGGTATTTCTTTCTCGGGGTCTTCAGTCAAAGATACTCTAATTGTATCCCCAATTCCCATGGCAAGTAATCCTCCAATACCTATGGAAGACTTTATTCTTCCGTCCTCTCCATCTCCTGCTTCGGTTACTCCCAAATGAAGAGGGTAGTATAATCCTTTACTATCAAGAATCTCAGCTAATAATCTTGTCGCCATTATCATTTGCTTTACATTGCTTGATTTCTGAGATAAAACTATATTTCTAAATCCCAAATCATGGCAAATTCTAGTAAATTCAATTGCGGAAATAGCCATAGCATAGGGTGTATTTCCATATTTCCCAACTATCCTTTCGGATAAGGACCCATGATTTGTTCCTATTCTAATAGCTGTATTATTTTCCTTGCAAATCTCAATTAATGGGAATAACCTATCTTTGATTTTATCCAATTCCACCTGGTATTCCTCAGAAGTGTATTCAAATTTACCCCTGTTTTTATCTGTATAATTCCCAGGATTAATTCTGACTTTCTCCACGTATTTAGCAGCAATTTCAGCAGCTTTTGGATTAAAATGAATATCTGCAATCAGTGGAATATTATAATTCCTCTTTATTAATTCATTTTTTATGGAATATAGATTTTCAGCTTGTTTCTGGTTAATTGCAGTAATTCTTACTAATTCACACCCTGCATCAACCATTCTTATAACCTGTGATACAGTTTTCTCAGTGTCCATAGTATCGGTATTAGCCATGGATTGAATCCTAATAGGATTATTCCCCCCAATACCAATATTTCCTACTTTAACTTCCCAAGTAAAGCGTCTCTCGAAAGATAATTTCTTAATTAAATCAGCTGAACTATCCATAATCAATTGAGTTTATTCTTCTCTGTATAAATCAATATTCTTCTTTGCCTTCTTACTCCCTTCATATAATTCGTACTTACAGAATTTGCATTCTAAATTACTATTATATATTTGAATCTTTCTTGAAGGTCTAAGTCCAATATATTTTAATGCTTCGAAATCAGAACTGATTAACCAAGCAGTATTTCCAGAGTATTTATTTTTAAAAGTAGAGCCAATATTCTCATATAAATCAAATAAATCATCTCTTTCAAGTCTTTCTCCATAAGGAGGATTTGTAATAATAAGAGTTTTGCCCTCTGGTGGGTCTTGATCCTCAATAGAATTTCTAAATATCTTAATATCTTTGTGAAGTTTTGCATTTTCGATATTATCTTGACATACACTAATTGCATGACCTGAAACATCAGAGCCCCAAATCTCGAAATCGAAATCACAAATCTCTCTATTAGCTTCTTCTTTTACTCTTCTCCATTCTGGCATATGGAAATCTGGCCATCTGTAAAATGCAAAATCTTTTCTGTAATACTGAGCAGGAATATTATATGCAAACATTGCTGCTTCAATTAATAATGTACCTGAGCCACACATAGGATCAAAGAAATTAGATTCTCTATCCCACTGAGCTAATTGGATTAATCCCGCTGCAACAATTTCATTGATAGGAGCTGCACCAGTTGCTATCCTATAATTTCTTTTATGAAGACTTTCACCAGTACTATCTAATGAAATAGTTACCTTATTCTCATAAATATGAAGATTTAGAATAATATCAGGATTTTCTCTTGTCATTGTTGGTCTTTGAGAGAACATCTTTCTTAATCTATCGCAAATTGCATCCTTTGTTTTTTGAGAAGAGTAGAGAGAATGAGTAAATATTGTACTGTTTACAACTGGTTCAATAAATAAGGTCCCATCCGAATTTATTATTTTCTCCCACTTAAAATTATAAACATTATCGTATAGTTCTTTTTCATTATTTGCTTCAAAACTATAAATTGGTTTTAGTATTGATATAGCAGTTCTACAACAATAATTTGCTTTATAAAGAGTATTCATATCTCCATAGAAACTAACTGCCCTTTTGAGTTTTTCAATATTCTTTCCTCCTAATTCTTCGATTTCTTTGGCAAGAACATCTTCTAACCCAAACATGGTCTTGGCAACCATTTGAAAATCTTTACTTAAAATCTCGTTCATCTATTTTTTATTAGTTTAATTTCTCCATAAATTTCATAGAATCTACAACATATCTTATATGTGTTGCTTCACCTATTATATCTTTTGTATCAAATGCAATAATCTTGAAATACAATTTTTTCCCATCTTGTTTTTCTAAAATCGATTTACATGTAATCTCTTCTCCAATCCCACTTGCTTTTACATGTTTAGCATTAATTTCTATCCCAACACTAACACAACCCTCAGGAAGAAATTCTTGAACGCTTAGATTAGCTGTTTTCTCCATTAGAGCTATCATTGCAGGGGTTGCATATACATCAATTAATCCAGAACCATAAGCCTTGGCAGTATTTGATTGGCTTACATTTTCATGAATCTTATTTTCTACATTTTTAGGTATATTAATTTCCATTATCAATCATTTTTATTAATTCCATTTCTGCTTTTATATAATCTTCAGGAATGCCTATATCAATAAAATATGAATTAGTTTTATATCCATAGAAATTTCCTTTAATCACTTCTGGGCAAAGAAATTCTTCTTCAAAAGAGAATTTATCTCCTAATAAGGTGTTAGAAAATAAATCCTTATTAGCAATATAAACTCCAGTATTTATATATCCTTTTTCTATAAATCTCTTCTCATTAAAAGCTATTATTTTATCTTGATTTATTTCAATACTCCCATATCTTGAAAAGTTTTCCATTTCCTTAATGCCTATACTAAGATATGAAGGATAAGAGTAATGAAATAAATAAAAATCCTCAATATCTATCTTGCAAAATGAATCACCATTCAATATTAATATATCTTGGTCATTAGCTATTTTCAATGCTTTTGCAATTCCTCCTCCTGTTCCAAGTGGAGTTTCTTCTATTGAGTAATCAATATCTATATCTTCAAATTTATTTCCATATTCGTTCTTAATCAATTCCCATTTATAACCAACAGAAAGTATTACTCTTTGAATCCCTTGTGTTTTTAGATATCTAATTAAAAGGGTAAGAAATGGAATATTATTAATGGGAGCTAAGGGTTTTGGAATATCGGCTACAAGACTTTTTAATCTTGTTCCTTTGCCTCCTGCCAAAATAATTGCTTCTTTAATATTCATTTTTCTAAGATTATATTTTCCAAGTTTCTAAGCCTGACTTAGTAAATTCAAATCTCCTAACCTTACCTCCAAACTTGCTTAAGGCTTGAATAACATTATATCTTGTATTTTCAGGGCAGTAGAAAAATATATATCCTCCTCCACCTGCTCCAGATATCTTCCCTCCAATTGCTCCTGCATTTATTGCTGAGTTGTAAACATCTTCGAATAATTTGGTTGAGATTCCTTTAGCCATATTCTTTTTATATTCCCAACCAATATTTAATATTCTACCTATCTCATCTAAATCATTTCTAAGTAAGGCCTCCTTCATTAGTATTGCCTGCTCCTTGATTTTATGCATAGCTTCAAGAGATTTTGAGTTTTTATTCTTTACATTCTCTTGTTGCATCTTTATTATATCACTCGATTGTCTTGATGTTTCAGTGTAGTATAGAACAATATTTCTCGATAGTTCGTTGAGAGTTCTTGATTTTACTCTCAAAGGGTTTACTATTACTTTATTGTCGGAATAAAATTCCATAAAATTAAATCCACCAAAGGTTGCTGCATATTGGTCTTGCTTTCCTCCTTCGAGTTTTAAATCCTCTCTTTCTATACTATAAGCAAGGTTTGCAATATCGTATTCTCCTAAAGGCAGACTTAACCATTCAGTAAAAGCTCCAATTATTGAAACAACAAGTGTGGATGAGGTTCCAAGCCCCGAGCCCGGAGGAGCATCCACATAAGTATGTAGGTCGAATGAAAGAGCTTCTAAATTAAATTCCTTTATTATCCTATTATATATAGCTTTTATTAAATCAATTTCTCCATTTATTGGAAGAGACTTCTCACTCTTATATTCATATTTCTCGCTTTTGTCTTGCAAGAAAAAACGAATAGTATTTGAATTATTAGGTATTATATCAGTATATGCGTAGAGGCTAGTTGTAGCATTAAGAATGCAACCTCCATAAATATCAGAATAAGGTGAAACATCTGTTCCTCCACCTGCTAATCCAATCCTCAGTGGAGCTTTACTTCTTATTATCATCTATTTTAATTATTAATTCATTAATTGAGTCAACCATTCTTCCCCAAGAGTACTTTTTCTTTTCTTCTTCAATCCCTACAGAAAAATCTTTTTTTATTTGGCAGAAATCTAATATTGAATCAGCTATTGATTTGCTATTTGGTTCTGTTACATATCCGCTTACACCGTTAATAATAATTTCTCCAAGTCCTCCAACATTGGTTACAAGCATTGGTTTAGAAAAATGATATCCAATCTGAGTTACACCGCTTTGAGTTGCTGTTTTGTATGGAAGAACAATTAAATCTGTACTACAGAAATAGTTCTTTACTTCATTATCAGGAATAAATCTCTCTTCAACTATAACTTTGTCTTCGATTTTTAAATCCTTAATCTTTTGAAAATATGGTTCAGGTTTATCGTAAAACTCTCCAGCTACTAATAGTTTTATTGGAAATTGATTTAATCTTTCGTCAGCTAAAGCCTCTAATAATAAGTCTAATCCCTTATATTCTCTAATTAGACCAAAAAATAATAGGTTAATATCATTAGGGTTTAGATTTAATTCTTGCAACGCTTGAGATTTTGATATTTTTTCTCCGAAATTATCAAAAAGAGGGTGGGGTGAAAGAAGTTTAGGCTTTTTAGTGTCGAATTGATTAATATCGTTAAATACAGATTGACTCATAGCAATAAATCCATCAACACATGGTACAAAATATCGTGTAAGTGTATTATCAAACAGCCTTTTTTCGTGAGGGATCATATTATCTACTATGCAAATAACTTTGGTGTGTTTATTTCTTTTTACAATTCTTGCAATTGTGCTAAGACAGGGAGATATAAATGGTATCCAATATTTAATTATTAAAATATCTGGTTTTTCTTTTTTTATTCTTCTCCCTTGAATTATCCAATTAATTGGATTAATAGAGTTAATAAGTCTTAGAATAGGGAATTTGCTTGGTTTCTCCCAATCTGCAAATTGTGTCTTCCCAGGAAAGAGAAAATTTGGATATTGTAGAGAAAAGGTATCTATAGAGACCTCATGTCCTAAATCATAATATTCTTGCATTAATCTTTCGTTAAATAATGCAAGCCCACCTCTATAAGGATATGCTGTACCTAATAGTTTTATCTTCATTATCTTTTAAAACAAATAAATATTTTATGCTCTATAGTAATTTTATCCTGAGCAATAGCAAATCGTTTTATCTCTTCTGGCTTTAATTCTTCAATATAATTATCAGCCTTGACTTCAAGTCCAGACATTGAAAGCACTTCTGCATAGTCTTGTCCAAATTCTCTTAAATGATCCTTTTGACCAAAATGCTTTTCTCTTTCTAATGGTTCAGTTATACTTGAATCTGAATAAGTAGTTTCTCTTTCAGGGTTTATCGGAGATAGTAGTATTGCCCAACCTCCCTTTTTCAAAACTCTATATATTTCTTTTAATGCCTTATCAAGATTTTCTACATGTTCTAAAATATGATTTGCCATTATAACATCATAAGATTCATCCTCTAATGGCATTTCTTCTACATTTAAATGTATATCTGCCCAAGGACTTTCTAAGTCAGCAGTATGATATGTAAGATTACCTGCTTTTTTGAATTTAGAAATAAAACATAGCTCAGGTGCAATATGAAGAAATCTTAGATTATCCTTAAATAAATTAGTCCTATTATTTAAATACAACCATAATAACCTATGTCTTTCAAGACTTAAACAATTAGGGCAAAGGGCATTCTCTCTGGATTTTACATATCCATAAGGTAGGAATTTCCTATAATGCTTCCCGCATACTGGACATTCTACCTTAGAGCCTAAATAAAAGACCTTTAGGATATTAGTTGCAAGATATACAAACCTCTGAAGAAATTTTCTTGGGATGTTTCTCAAAAAGAATCTTATTATTCTCTTCATTCTCTTATTGCTTAGTGAATATAAATTCAGGCAAAGTTACGAATAATTCTTGGAGAAAAATTCCTTATCATAGATAAAAATCTTGTAAATTGTATTATCTTTGCTTGCTAAATTAGTATTTCTTAATTGGGGATAAGCTTTTTATTAAGTAAATATGATTTGTCTAATAAGATGATAATTATAATTCAAACCTATATTATTTTTAATTTTTAATGACTATGAAACCTAAAGTAAGTATTATTATGGGAAGCACTTCCGATATGCCGGTAATGGAAGCTGCCGCAGATTTTTTTAATAAAATGGAGATTCCATTTGAAATTAATGCATTATCGGCACATAGAACTCCAAAGGAAGTAGAGACCTTTGCTACTCAAGCACAAGAAAGAGGCATTGAAGTAATTATTGCAGCAGCAGGAATGGCTGCTCACTTACCAGGGGTTATTGCTGCTATGACAACTCTCCCTGTAATTGGAGTTCCAATTAATGTGTCTTTTAATGGATTAGATGCTGCAATGTCAATAATGCAAATGCCTCCAGGAATCCCTGTGGCAACTGTCGCTGTAAATGGAGCATTAAATTCTGCTATTCTTGCTCTCCAGATAATGTCAACCAATAATCCTGAATACCAAAAGAAAATGCATGAGTATAAGGCAACTTTAAAAGATAAGATAATCAAGGCTAATCAGGATATAAAGAAGATTGAATATAAATTCAAAACTAACTAATGATTATCATTGGTATAACTGGGACTCTTGGAGCTGGGAAGGGGACAATCGTTGAGTATTTAATCTCAAAAGGATTTCACCATTATTCAGCCCGAGAGTTTCTTATTTCAAAACTAAAAGAAAGAGGTTTAGAAATAAACCGCGACAGCATGACAAAAATTGCAAATGAGTTACGTAAGGAGTTTGGACCTGCTTATGTTATTGATAAGCTTTATGATAATGCAGTTTTGCAAGGAGAGAACTGTGTTATTGAAAGTATCAGAACAATTGGGGAGGTGGAAATGTTAAGAAAAAAGGATAATTTCTATCTATTTGCAGTAGATGCTGATCAAAACTTAAGGTACTCAAGAATAAAACAAAGAAAATCACATACTGATGATATTAGTTTTGAGAAATTTGTTTCCGATGAAGAAAGAGAGATGAATTCTAAGGATGAAAATTCTCAAAACCTTAGAGCTACAATAGAAAGAGCTGATTTTGTATTTCAAAACAATAAGAGTATTGAGGATTTGAATAAAAAGATTGAAGAGGTTTTGGTAAAGATATTAAAAGAAAATAATAAGTAAATGATAATGGGAGAAGGAAAGTATATTAGACCAAGTTGGGATGAGTATTTTATGGAGTTGGCTAATGCTGCTGCAAAACGTGCAACCTGCGATAGAGGAAGAAGTGGATGTGTAATAGTTAAGGATAAGCAAATATTAGTAACTGGATATGTGGGAGCTCCAACAGGTTTGCCTCACTGCGATGAAGTTGGTCATTTATTTAAGAAAACAATACATGAGGATGGAAGCGAGACTATGCATTGTGTAAGAACTGTGCATGCAGAGCAAAATGCAATTTGTCAAGCAGCAAAAAGAGGGATAGCCTTAGAAGGAGCAACATTGTATTGCAGGATGACCCCTTGTAGAGTTTGTGCAATGTTGATTATCAATTGTGGTATAAAGAGAGTGGTATGTGAAAAGAAATACCATGCAGGAGTAGAAAGCGAAGAGATGTTTAATCAAGCAGGAATTGAAATTGAGTTCTTTGAAGATGATATTCTAAAATACGATAAACAATAAGTAAAATGGATTCAGAATACATTTTTTGTTTTCTGAATCCATTAAATTGTAATTTGATTCTATTAAACTGAATGAAGATATGGCTAAAACTATAAAGAATTATAAAGATTGATAAGTTCTTTAGCTGTGTTTTCCCAACTAAATAGCTTTACCCTTTCAATTCCATAACTAATAGTCCTTTCTCTGAATTCATTATCTTCGATTACTTTTTCTATCATATTTGCTATTTCTTCTATATTATATGGGTCAATAAGTATTGCTCCACTGCCTGCAACCTCTGGAATAGCAGAAGTATTTGAAGTAATAATTGGACATCCACAAGCCATTGATTCCAAAATAGGGATACCGAAACTCTCTCGTAATGAAGTATAGAGAAAAGCCTTTGCACCTGAATAAATATATGGTAAATCGGTATTAGGAATATAATCAGGGCAAACAAGATATTCTTTTATATGCTGAATATTATTTCTTTGAAGAATATCATCAATGATTTTTTCTTTTAAATCAGCTATAAGTAATTTTGAAATTTTTTCTTTCCTTTCTCCTTTTTTGGAAATATATTTCTCATAAGCTAATAATGTACGTTCAGTATTTTTTTTTGGATCAGTATTGCCCAAGAAAAACAAGAAATTATCCGTATTTATATATTTGCTATAAACTTCTTTAGGATTAGTTTTAATTTGAAAATGATTGCTATAACCGTTGTAAATCGAAATTATTCTATCATTATCTATATTCAAAAACTCCTTTATTCTATCTCTTTCAAAATTTGAAACAGTTATGATTTTACTTGCTTTAGGTATAATTTTAGGAACAATAATTCTTCTGTATATCCTTCCTAATTTCTGGTAGAGAGATTTATTCTTGCTTGCTAATTTCTCAAGAAAGATAATATCGTGGAGAGTTAATACAAGCTTAGTATTGCAAAATAAAGGAGCAGTATTGCTTGTGCAGTGAAGAATATCGAGTTTAATTCTTCTCAATGCTTTTGCAAGAGCATATTGTTCCCATCCAAAATAACCTCCGAAAGAGGATATCTCAATTATCTTCATATTTTGAGTTTCTTCCAAACATCTATCCTCACCAGGAGCAACAAAAACAAAGTATTCATTAGACTTGTCAATTTTCTGAATCTCTCTAATTGCTTCGAGAGCAACGAAATCCATTCCGTGTTTTTTCTTACGGAATATTCTTTGAGCCTCAATCCCTATTCTCATTGCACACCTTTTTTTGTATGTATGTATTTCTTGTTTACTCCTTTAATTCTAAGAATATTAAAAACCATTACAACGAAGACTAAAGGTAGTTTATGGAAAGTTTTCTTTAGTTTTTTATCTACAAGAAAATCAGGAATAGCCATTGCAAAAGAATACATTAAAAGAATAAAAATAAACCACCATTTGATTGCCCATACCCAGTCAATAAAAAGCAATAAAATAGCAAAACTAAAAGAAAAACCCATCACAACCACTCTTGGTAACATCATCCATTGAATTAATTTATCTGCATAATCCCAATTTCCTTTCCATATTGCCTGAGGGAGATCTTTAATTGATTGCCTGAGGATATCGAATTGTGCTGCGACCCATCTTCGCCTTTGATTAGCAAAAGCAGTTTGATTTCTTGTTTTTTCGTCGAAAACATATACCCAATTAAGAAAATCTATGTAAATACCTTGTTTTAATAATAATACTTCCAATTCTTTATCTTCTCCAGCAGTAATAAGATAATGGACATGGTTTTTAAACCAAATAAAATCGAATGCCATACCTGAGCCAATTAATGCAGAACTCATTCCAATTCTCACATGTCCGCGGCGAAAAATAGAATTATTTATTTCTTCACTCACAGCGTCTAATATAGCCATATCAGTATCTCTGTTTTTAGCAACCCTATGTGCTTGAATAGCTTTACTACCTGCAGCATAAGCATTATTCATTTCATTTAGAAAATCTTCCTTTACAATATTATCAGCATCCATAATTAGAATAATATCATAATCATAATCCCTTCTATTATCTATTGCAAAATTTAATGCTTTAGCCTTAGAGCTATTTTCGTAATTTGCTTTAATAACCTCTGCTCCTAATTCAATTAATTTATTATCAGTTTCCTCATTCATATGATCAGAAATAACCAATACATCGTATAATTCTTTAGGATAGTCTTGTTTGAGAAATTCTTCAATAGAATTTATAATTACAATATCTTCTTTATAAGCAGGAAACAATACAAGGAATTTATGTTTTTTCTTGGCTTGTTTATGCCTTGGCATATTTTCTTTTAATGACATTAGAGCAAAGAAGAATAAATACCCAACAGAAAAAGCTGTAATAGTAAATAAAAATAGTTCTATAATTCTTATTGCAGTTATAATCATGTTTATTTTGTTTTATTTTTTATAATTAGAAAATCTAATGCTCCCATAACCCTTGCTCTTGCATATTTGAATTTTCCTCTTAAAATGAATTTAATAATATGTAAAGTGTTAGCAATAAATATTTGATATAAAATGGATATATACTTTCTTTTAAAATCTGTATTTCTCCAAGTAAATAAAAGTCTATTCCTCGTATGATAATATTCTTTCTTTGAACTGTCCTTACCTGTTGAGCGACTCTCTTTGTGATAAACAACAAAGCCAGGTTCATACCAAAGCTCATAACCTTGTCTTCTTATAATTTCACACCAGTCCATCTCTTCATAATACAAGAAGAATATCTCAGGCATTTTCCCCACCTTATCTATTATATCCCTTCTTAATATCATTGCAGCTCCGTGAATATATGGAGTTTGACAAGAGTTATTATGCGAGCCATCATCTGGTAAACTATATCCAATAATACTATTTCTTATTGTGTATTTTGTAAAAGGAGTGAAACCCGCAAATTGTATTGTATTAAATGGTTCGTGGAAAAGGATTTTTGGGCTAATCCCGCCAATCTTATCATTAGACTCAAATCTATTTATTATTGATTGAAAATTATCTTTCAGAATATAGGTATCGTTATTAATAAAGAATAAATATTTTCCTTTGGCAATATCAATCCCAAGATTATTCCCTCCAGCGAACCCAAGATTAGTTTCACTTCTAATAAAATGAACATCATGAAAGATTTCCTTCATTGGATGAATCTCATCTTTTCTCGAGCCATTATCTACTACAATTATTTCATAGCTAACACTCTTAATTGTATCTTTAATACTTGTGATAAGTTCAATAGTATCTCCAAGTCCATTATAGTTTACAGTAATAAAGGAAATAATTATTTCATTCATATATTAACAAGATTCAAATATAATATATAACATTATAAAGCAGTAAATTGTTTGCTCCCTTCTACGATTTCTTTCTCTTTTTGTTCCTTTTCTTCAATTTCCTTGTCGAAATATGGAGAAATCGAAATCATCGCCAAACCAATATAAACAATAAAACCATTAGGAAATTGAGTAAAAGCTTCATTTGCATAAGCAGCAACCATCATTCCTGCGATACCTCCAAATAAACCCATCATATACTGCCGCAGTTCTTTATTCTTTAGTTTAAACATTATAATATAAGCAGAATAAGCTAATATAAATAATAATACTCCTATATAAAGACTCAAACCAATAATTCCAGTTTCTATCCAAACCAAGACCAACCATGAATCGGTAGGTAATTCTGATAGCTTTGTATAAGAGCCATATCTTTGTGCTCTCCCAGCGCTTAATCCTATCCCGATCCCAAAAGGTTTATCAACCATATAGGTTTTCATTTTATTTTGATTTTCTAACCTTACTAAATATGAAGCGTCTTTACTTGGATTAAAAGCTGTCCTTGCTCTTCTAATATTACTATTTCCCTGTCCAATATTTGTGTATTTAAAAAACGCAAACATAAATACAAGAATTCCCCCAAATATTAATACTGTCCTTATTCTCTTGCTTAAGACAAGATAGGTTGCAATTCCAACAAAAGGAATTGCCATTGCAACCCTTGTCCCAGATTGAAACATAGAATATAATGCAATAAGGGAAACTATTATATAGTATATTTTGTATTTAAGATTGATTTTCCCAAATGCAGAAATAATAAAAACTACAAAAGAAAAAGCCATAGAACAACCAAAGGTCGCTGCATCATTAAAAAATGAAAAATATCTTATTCCAGAATAAATAATATGAGTTCTTGCCCCTCCATCAACGTATAACCACCTTTTTTCTGCAACATCAAAACCATAATTCTTTTGAATATATACCTTAATAAACGCAATGATAGTAAGTATTGACCAGATAAATAAAATTGCTTTTACTTTTTTATAGTCGTTTATAATCAGAGTTGAAAGAATGAATATTATAATAAAATACAGACTCATCCCTCTTGCACCAGTAAACCAAGCTTGGGAAGAAACTGATTGTGGATTAAATAATTCTAAAAAACAATAAATTACCCATATAAGTATTGAATATGTCATAGGATTATTAACCCTATTCCAATTATATTTTGTTTTTGGATTGATTTTATTGATTATTAGAGATGCAACTATAAAAAGAATAAGCAAATCCATAGTTACTCCACCTTTTAGCCCGGGTAAATATCGGGTTAGCCCCATGATAAAATAATTGAATATAAATAATGATATAAATATCCAATATGGGGAGGAGGCAATAAAAAGTGATGAAGCAATTATTAAGGGAATTATACCAATTATTAATGATAATCCCCAATGTATTTTAAGTCCAGCAAACAGTATAACTAATACACTTAGGATTAAAAATACTAATTGTAAAATCTTTGATATGGAATATCCAAATATCTTCACTATTTAGTTTTAAAGTCAAGTTGTATAATATTATATATAAATTTCCTTATCCAAGAATATGGAGGTAATAGTCCTGTAAAGACCTCTGTTGCTTCAATACTTGTTTTGTTTAAATAAATATAAAGGTTTTCTTTACCGCACTCTTTTTCTAATCTATCATAAAGCAATTGGTCATTATCTTTCCAAGCCTTAGACGCTAAGCTAATAAATAGATTAATCTTAGATGATTTAATTATATTTACAGGTATATTAGAGTCTATTAATGCTGGGTGCTCAATAATAATAAATTTTTCATCACCAATTTCGCAAAAATCATCAATTGAATTAGCTAATAAATAGTTTTTGTCTTCATGATTAAAATCTTTATGATAGGTAATCAATTTAGCATTTATGTTCTTTTCATTTAATATCTTTAGTAGATTTTCGGCAATAAAACTCTTCCCTTCCTCTTTTTCGTTACTAATAATGTTTATAATATTTAGACTATCATTCGAAGAAGTTAGATTATTTATAATTGAATTAAATAAGAAATGCCTCGATTTGTCTAATATATCATTATAATGTCTCCTATACTTACCCTTAGGCGAATCAGGGAAAGCCCCAGTAATTTCGTTTCCAATTAAAAATTCAGCCTTGATTTTATTCTTAAGAGTTCTATCTAAAAGCTCAAGGATAATAAAATATGAGAGGATAAATATAAAAGTCCCTATTGTAATTCCTAAAACAATCATTTTCCTTTTTGAAGGATTTGAATTAAGCGGATACATAGGGGGATTTATTACCTTAATTGAGGACGAGGTCATTTGTAAATTTTTTCTCCTTAATAAAGCTGAATTCAAATTATGCAATATATTTAAATATGTGTTTTCTAAGAAACTAATTTCTCTTTCCTTTCTTTTTAGTGTTGAACCAACAGGGGCATAAAAAGTATATTCCTTGTCTATCTCAGCTCTTCTCTTTTCTAATACCTTAATTTCAGCATTTGTCTTAGTGTTTTTCATGAGTTCAGAAAACCACTCAGTAATTATATTCTGAGATGAGATTCCTTCTTTAGTATATCTATCACTAACGTATGAATTCAGGAATTGATTAATTTCTTTTTCTTTATTAGAAATTTCCTTTTTGCGTTTTTCTAATTTGTTTTTTGTCTGAGCTAATGTGTCTTGCTGATTAATTTCAATAAAAGCAATTTCATTTCTCAAATTAGAAATTTCATTTAAGTGTTGAACGAATTTTGAATTATTCTTTATGGATTTTAGATTAATATCCATCCTTTTCTCTATTTCATCTAAAGCAGCTAATGAACTATTATAGTCCATTTTCAATCTAAGATATTCTAAATTATATTCTCTATCCTGAAAAGCAATTTGATTGGTTTGTTCAAAATAGTTAATTATTTTTTTATCGATATAATAATTTGTAAGAGAATCTTCAGTATCCTTTAACATACTTCCGACCCTGACTAATTCGGATTGGAAATATTGGATAACACTATCGGTTTCGCCAAAACGAAGTAATTGGTATTCATTTTTAAATTCTTCAATTAGAATTTTAATAGTATTATATGCAATCCCAGGATCATCTTTTTCATAAGTAATCTCAAGCATATCGCTATTCCCTACTCTCTTAACCTCAATTTGGTTTAATGCATCAAAACAATAATGTTGGTGGTTCCAATTAAAAAGTCCATAAACGAAGTTTTTAGGGCTTGCCTCGCTGTAAATCCTCAGGTTTTTAACTGTGTTTTCAATTGATTTTTTTTCAATTAATTTTCTTACATCAATGGGAGTGCGATTAAAAATATCAATATAATTATCTTTATATATAGTAGTATTATTTTTAGTAGAATCCCCATAAATCATATTTTCGGCATATAATTTATAAGAAACTCTTTCTAATGTGGATTTAGATTTTATTATATTTATAAGATTATCCATTGCTGTATTAACAGTTTCTCTATTAATGCTTATATTTGCATCAGATTCTATTGAATAACCCGAAGCAAATCCAGTAAATATAGTTGTTGATACTTTAAACGTTTTAGTTAGATTATTTGTTAGAATAATAGTAATTATGGATGCAAGAAGAGGAAATAATACTAAATACCATTTCCTTTTAAAAATTACTCTTAATATATATTTAAAGATTTTCATTATCTATAATTGTTTAATAATATGAAATTTATAATTGCAAATAATCTCTAATTTCATTAATGCAGTCATTAGTTCGGATTTCGCTTTTTCAAAATTTGAAATTACATCAGATTCTGACTTCTTAGTTTCTGTTAATTCATCAATATTTATAATTCCATTAATAAAATCTTTTTGACTTATTCTTGTTTTTAATTCAGCATAGCTTTTGGCTTCAGCAATATTTTTATATGTATTTAGTTGCTCGTTTGCTTTATTATAAAGTTCAATTATAATAAATTTTTGTTCATTTATGCTTATTTCTTTTTCTGCTTGGATTTGACCTAATCGTATTTTTTCTTTTTTCACTTTATTCCCTCTGTCTATTATATCTCCAAATGGTATGGTTAGTGAGACTCCTACATGATAAAGGTTTTGGGCGTTTTCGGAGGTTTGATAATAAGCCGGAATTAGAAATCCTTGTACTAAGGATTCTGCTCCTTGGTATCCATATTGGTATGAGGACGAGAAACGAAGATAATTAATCCATTCTCTTTTTTGAGATTTTATAACGGACTCTTGTTCTAATATTCTATAATCTTGAGCTTTAATATTAGGATTGCTTTCTAAGGATAAGAATAGGCTATCAATTGGAGGTAGAATTAGACTTGAGAAATCCTTTAATACAATTTGATCTTCTATAGAATCCTGAGAAAAAGATATTTTACTACTTGTAAATCCTATTACAAGTAAAATCAATCCAATTAAAGCTTTATTTTTTGTCATTCTATCCTTATTTTATTTATACATCTCCCTTTTGAATAAAGGCAGTAAAAGTTCTTAAAATGATTTTTATATCCATCCAAAGATTAAATTCTCTTGCATATTTTACATCAAGTTGCTTCCTTTCTTCTGCTGATAATTTCCCTGCATCTCCTCTTTTTTCTACCTGCCATAGTCCAGTAAGCCCTGCAGGAGCGAGAAAGCGTTCAATATAATCGTCATTTGTTAATAGCTCCGCTTCGTAAAGAGGAAGAGGACGATTCCCCACCACTGACATATCTCCCTTTAGTATATTAATTAATTGGGGAAGCTCGTCTATGCTGTATTTTCTAATAAACCTCCCAACCTTAGTAACTCTTGGGTCTCCATCAAGCTTTTTAAAACTGTTTCTCTTTATGCTATTTTGAAATATCGCAAAGTCATTAGCAACTACTGTGAAATCATCTCCAAAAAGAAGGTTGTCATCATTTGAAATTGAATTATCCCCAATAAGAATATCATCATTGATAATTATTCCATCATCAGAGACTTTTATATTATGAAATTCAATTTCTTTTTCTTCTTCATTTTCAATTTCGTATTGGTTTAATTTCCCAAACTCCTTTAGTCTTTTGTCTGCATCCATATACATTGAACGAAACTTTATAAAGTTAAAGACTTTAAAATTGCTTCCTGCTCTTTTCTGACAATAACAAACCATGCCTCTGTCTTCTACCCAAATAGCAATTGATACAATAATAAAGACAGGGCTTAGGACGATAATTGCAAAGATAGAAAAGAAAATATCAAATACTCTTTTCCATAATGGGAGCTTGAATAATTTTAAATTATTATTTTTTTTAGAGAGGGTCATAATAGTTTTTTTACTCTAAGATTTAGTTCAATTGGATTAAAGGGCTTAACAATATAATCGTCTGCACCCATTTCTAATAGTCGAATTTTTTCAGTCGTACTATCATTACTCGAAAGTATTATTACTTTAATACTCTTATATTCATCCATGCTTTTTATATATTTCAGAAATTCTTCTCCACTCATTACAGGCATATTCAAATCCGTAATTATTAAATCTGGAGTATTCCCATTATTCATCCAAGCAATACCCTTTTCAGGATTATCGAACCATGCAATTTCATTGTCCTTACTAAGATACATAGAGAGAATCTTTGCAATAGCTTCCTTGTCGTCGAGTATTAATATCTTTTTCATAGTTTATTAGTTATTGTCCGTTAAGATGAATTATAAATTCGTCAAGCAAAAATACTAAAAATATAAATATAAGATTAGAAATCGTATTAATTATTTATATTTATGGAAGCAAATTAAGTAAAACTTAGATGTATTTTATTTGTAATTGAAATAAAAAAGTGCAATCTATATTATTTTAGTTGCACTTTTTTATCTTCTTAATAAATAGAATTTATAAATTAATTAGGCCATAGAGATTGAGGATTGAATTTAATTATTCCTGAAGGGAGTCCCCAATTAACCCTATTAAATACGCTATCTGCTTTGTTATTAGAATAGCTTCCTAATTCGCTTTTATTGCCTGTTACCCAATTATTAAAACCAGGATAGCATGTTGCAATATTGACTTTCTCTAAAGGATAGAAGAAAGCTCCTGAAGTAGCAATCCCAAGTGGATAACCTGTAACACTTGCAAGACTTAAATAATCTTTTACTGCATTCTTTTGACCATTCAATGCAACATATAGCCTTTCTCCACTTTGATTTATTATAAATGGATGGAAAGGATAGCTTGCACTACTTCTTCCTGGTTGTATGTAGGTAAATTTGATAATATGGTTGGTGTCAGCTGTTTGATATATGTTATCAAAGTTTACAGTATTAACAAATCCAGTTGTTCCTGGAAATAAATCTCGCTGAATATTATTAGTAAAAATAGTATCTCTACCATCAGGTAATGTCATTCCAAATTGTAGCACAGTCCCCGCACCAAAAGCAATAGGCTGGATATACATTGTTATTTTAACTGACCAATTTGGCGATGAACCAATTTCTACCTTGTCTCTTGTTATAAAACAAACGAAATCGTTATAATCATTATCTCCATTTCTTGTGTCCTCAAATGCAGCAGTGAAATGGAATTCATCCCATCCACTAAATATTACATCTTTTTTATTAGGGACATAATCAATTGTTCTTATTGCACCTTTTGGCATATAATAACTAGTTGGAACTTGTGTTTCGCAAATAAGCTTATCATCGGCGAAAATTTGTGTTGTTTTACCCTCTTGAATTGGAGCTAATTCTTCGGTAAAGGGACTTAGATTATCTAAATCTAATTTCATGCTTTCGAAGTCCTCGTTAATACAAGAAACTCCAAAAATGGCTACTGCGATTAAAAGAAATATCTTCTTCATGGTTTTATTTTTTATAATTATATTCCTATTTCAATTTGCAAATATACAACGGAATTAACTTAAAACAAGTGTTTTTAGTGATTATTATTAAGAAATTGGTTTTTAATATGGTTTATGTGCTTTTAATTAGATGAAAGCCAGGATGTAAACTGGTTGATAGAATTTATCTATTATTGTATAAATTCTATCTATAACCATGTATATACTAAGGTATTTATGCTTGTAAATCTAATTAAAATTGACAAAAGAGTGAGAGATTACCAATTTAGCTTGCTAAAGTAGATTTTGGCAGTTGAGCGAGCAAAAAAAAGAGTAAATTTCATCCATAATTCAGATATTTTACTTATCTTTGCATCTGCAAGGGAATGAATTCGTTATTTCCAAATAAAATCACCAAAGATTTCAAAACTACATTATGGTAGCTACCATAACGCTCGTGTGGTAGGTACCATAAGAGGCGTGTGGTAGGTACCATAATGGTCTTCTCATAGCTACCATACTGACATTGAAACGCAGAAAGAATACTTTGTTTCGCAATAAGAATACTTTTAAATGGCGTTTAGTTAGAATCTTTCTTGATATAATTTGGATTAAACCAAAGATGGTTCCTGATACAATAGAAATGTATTTATTAAAATAATGAAGATTGTCAATTTGTGAGGATAAATTATTTATAGCGATAGAATCCGAAGACTGGTTTGTGGTCGGAGTATTCAAGGTTTTCGCTAAAATAATTTACACATTGAAAGTCTTTTGAATGGAAAATATAATCTAATCGGAAAATTCCAAATATTTTTTTATAAGTTGAGCCAAATCCTCTCCCTCCTTGGCGAAATCCGTCGAATAGCTCCCCTTTAACCTTATCATAAACAAAAGAAGAAGGAGTTTCGTTTATATCTCCTGCAACAAATATTGGATAAGGACTATTATTAATGATTTTATTTACTTCCAATGCTTGCTCGGATCTTTTTATTGAATTATCGTTAATGGTTTTAGAAATATTTTGAATGGCTTGAGCAAATATTCTTGGCTTAAATACTTGTTTCAATTGTCCGACTTCGTGTTGTTTTTGACTGAAATTAGAGGTTTGAAGGTGAAGGTTCATAACCCTAATAACTTTATCGTTTATTTGTATATCGCAATACATTGAACCATTATGTGTGTTAGGATAAACCTGACTTTTAGTCTCAATTATTGGATGTTTGCTGAATAGGGCTAAATCTTTTACTCCTAATCCGTTTTCTCCAATAGCATAATAAGGCATCACAAGAAAATTAGCTATACTGTCGATAGGGAGATGCTTGTCGAACCATATCTCCTGGAAACAGATAATATCAGGGTCTTTTTCTCCAAGAGCAAAAGCTATATTTTTGAAGTTATTAGTATAATGACCATAATATCCAAAGCTCTTAACGTTGTAAGTAGCAATACAAATATCTCTTTCGTTATAGGGTGGTCGAGGTTTAAATGAGATTTGAAACATTGTAAGCGTATAGGGAATAAACAGCAATAATGTAGCGATTGAAACAAAGAACCATGCTCGGAATTTCGAAGCCCAATAGAAGGAGAGAAAGAGGTTTAGTACAATAAAAAGGATTGCAAAAAGTCCTATCAAAGATGCAAATACATGGGTTTGAGGATTGAAAAACCTTGCTTGTGAGGCATAAAGACTGATAACTGCCATTACAATTGTTCCAAAAACAAATAAAGTTTCACTTAAAAGTCTAACAGCCTTAAAACCCATATATAATTTTTGTTTATTAAATTGCTTTTGCCAAATAGCAAATTCAAGACGGCAAAAATACTATTTTTTCTTCTAATTAAGATTTTTCATTACTATTAATATTTAGATTCATTATGAAGAAACAAGTTATTAGAATCAAATTACAGAAAAATAGAATCAAAATCCATTTTATTAGAATCAAATTATAAAATCATATATTCTTAGAAGTCCATTATGAGTTTTTACCTTTTTGAAATTTATTTTTATTCCAAATAGGTTTTATATTGATTTATTACTATATTTGCACTCGATTATAATTCGAACTAATTAATACTATTGTTTGTGGAGAAAAATATTACTAATGAGATTGAGAGACTAAGAAAAATACTTAATAATGTTCCTGTTGGAATTGAAGTTTACGATAATAGGGGTTACTTGCTTGATATTAATCAAACAGGGCTTGATATTTTTGGAGTAAGTGATTTATCCTTGGTTGTAGGAATTAGTATTTTAGATAATCCAAACCTTCCTAAACAAGTTTTATCAAATATCAGTACCTTTTTATCTCTTTCAGATCATTATAGACCAAGCTTTTCGAACCAATATCTTAGTCAGTCTTTTCTTTATGAATATAGTTTTAACAGAGTTAAGACTGAAAAGTATTATAATACTAAGTTTAGTGATAAAATTATATGTATTTCAGCTAAGTTAGAGTTTTATTTTAATGAAAAAGGAGAATTTGAAAACTTATTAATAGTTTTTTCGGACGAAACAGAAAAATTTAAGGAGCAGGTAGAATTGAAGAAGTTCAAGCTAATGTTCGATAATATATCTGAGTTTGGCAAGGTTGGGATAATGGAGGAGAATGTTAGTGAGGATACATTTATGGCTAATGACCAATGGTATGAAAATTTTGGAGTTTCTAAAGATGTAGAAAAAACAATAGATTCAATATATAGAAACCTTAGTAAAGAAGATGTGATTTGGTTGAAGAGTAACCATAAGAAAACATCATTGGGCAGAATACCTTTCAATGCTATTGAAGAAAAGCAGATGAAGGTTATTAGTAAGGATAAATTCAAATGGATTAAATGTGTATTTAATTCGTATAAAAATGAGTTTGGTAATATTATTATTTTAGGCTCTTCGATAGATGTAACTGAATTTGTAGAAGCAACCCAGAAAGCATTAGCTTCAGATAGATTGAAAACAAAATTCCTTGAGAATATAACTCATGAAATACATACTCCCCTTAATGCAATAGTTGGTTTTTCTCAATTAATAGTTGATGCAGAGGACAATGAAGATAAAGAGGAATATAAAAAGATAATCCTTGAGAATAGCGATACAATAATTCAATTAGTCAATAATATATTAGATTATTCAAAATTGGAAGCTGGAGTTACAGGGGTAGAAAAGAGCGAATTTGACATCTGTGCTTTGATTTATGACTTATTTGAAAGCTTTAAAATACGCAACACAAAAGAAATTGAATATAGACTAATTAAGACCAACGAAAGCATAATAGTTTATTCGGATAAAACTAAAATAAAGAATATCTTGAACTATTTATTGAATAACGCGTTTAAGTTTACAAACAAAGGTTATATAGAAATTGGAATTATAGATCAAGAAAATCAAGTATTGCTCAGTGTTGAAGATAGCGGAAAAGGGATAAGCCCAGAGGGACAGGCAAGAATATTTGAAAGGTTTTATAAATTTGACGAGCATACACAAGGTTCGGGCTTAGGATTGCCAATAGCTCAGAAATTAGTAAAACTATTAGGAGGAGATTTATGTTTTGAATCAGAATTAGGGAAAGGAACAAAATTTGTATTTTCAATAATGAAACGATTATAAAAAAGATTATGAAGGATAAGATAAAGAATATTATAACCAAAAATCCAAAGATAAAACAATTCCTCCTATATCTTTGGGTACACCCATATTCAGCAAGAACAAGATGGTGGGCAAGGTTTTTTGTTTATCCTTTTATTATTAAAAGAGGAAAAGGCTCAATAATAAGAAGAAATGCAAGGTTGGATTTAAATTTTTCAAATAAATTTAAATTAGGGAATCGTAGTATTATTGAAGAATACACTATAATAAATAATGGATGTGGAGATATTCAGATAGGGGATAATAGCAATATTAATTCCAGAGCAATGATTGTTGGTCCAGTAAAAATTGGTAATTATGTAATGTTTGGGAGTAATTCAAGGATTACAGGATTAACTCATAATTATGAAGATATCAGTATTCCAATAAAATTACAGGGAGTTAGTTCAAAAATATCAGAGATAGAAGATGATGTATGGATTGGAGGTAATTGTGTTATAATTCAAGGAATAAAAATAGGAAAGCATTCATTAGTAGCAGCAGGTAGTGTAGTCACAAAGGATGTAGAACCATATACAATAGTAGCAGGGAATCCTGCCAGACCAATTAAGAAATATGATTTCGATACAAGGACATGGATAAAAATATAAAAGGGAATGAATTTATTATATAGAATATATTTTTTATTACCAAGAGGTTTTTTAGGTTATAAATTTGATGTTTTAATGTATAAAACATTGAAATTATTTTTTGATAACTTGTATGTGCCATATTTGCATTTTATATTGAATTTTCACTTTAATGGTTTAAATAAAAAGGATAGAGAAAAAAAAATTATTGTTTCTCTAACAAGTCATCCTGGAAGAATTAATTCTGTTTGGATTAGTTTGGCAACTATTTTAAGACAAAAGGTTAAGCCAGATAAAGTTATTTTATGGTTAGCTAAAGAACAATTTCCTGAATTAAAGTTGCCTAAATCATTAATTAAACTAAAAAAATATGGATTAACAATACGATGGTGTGATGAAGACTTAAGGTCCCATAAGAAATATTATTATGCTTTTAAAGAGTTTCAAAATGATATTGTTATTACAGTTGATGATGATTTTTATTATCCAAATAATTTAATAAAAAATCTTTTTGATATGTATTTAAAGAATCCAGATAATATATGCGCAACTAGAGTACATAAAATTAC
The DNA here is from genome assembly GCA_023415495.1 of Bacteroidota bacterium. Lineage (GTDB taxonomy): Bacteria > Bacteroidota > Bacteroidia > Bacteroidales > P3 > UBA10566. Next base: position 39,884 of record JAEZKK010000011.1, on the reverse strand, counting down.
ATTTTCAAATGAATTAATAAATCCATATAATAAATGGATTCTTAATTATTTAATTGAAGATTCAAAAGATAAGAATCTTTTTTTTACTTCAGGTTCTGGTACTTTATTCACACCTAATCACTTCATTGATGAGGTTTTTAATAAAGAAATATTTAAAAAGATTTGTTTTTTTGCAGATGATGTTTGGTTGAATTTTTTAAGTAAAATGAGTAGTATAAATATTATATCAAACAATGCATTTAATAAAGAAATGATTCTTGTTAAATCCATAAATGATTTGGGATTAGTCCATTATAATGTTCATAAAAATGGGAATGATATACAAATTAAAAGTACTATTAATCACTATAAGATAAAGTTTGATTAAATATGGATTTGAATGATAGAAAATTAATAATTAATGGTGTTTTTTTTACTGCCACAGCAAAGTATTCAAATATATTTATATCACTAATTGTTACGGCTATACTCGCAAGAATACTCTCTCCTGAGGAGTTTGGAATTGTTGCAATTGCTACAGTGATTATTGTGTTTTTTAATATGCTTACTGAGATAGGAATTGGACCGGCAATAGTTCAAAATAAAGAATTAAATAAAGATGATTTATCTAATATCTTTTCATTTACCATTTGGTTTGGACTTATTCTTACAATAATATTCGTCCTATTGGCTAAACCAATTGCAATTTATTATGAAACTCCAATTTTAGAACCGATATCATATTATCTTTCAATAGCAATCTTCTTTAACTCTTCGCAAATAGTGCCAAATGCATTAATATATAAAGATAAGGATTTTAAATTTATTGCAATACGATCATTTTCAATTCAGTTCTTTACTGGTATAATAGCAGTTGTTTCAGTCTTTTTGGGTTTTGGAATTTATGCATTATTAATTAATCCAATACTCTCTTCAATCCTATTATTTATTATTTCCTATATAAAGAAGCCAATAAAATTCAAATTATACTTTGATATAAAAGCGTTAAAAAAAATACTATCTTTCTCAATATATCAATTTCTTTTTAATTTAATAAACTATTTCTCAAGGAACTTAGATAAATTGATAATAGGGAAATATCTTAATAATACGATGTTAGGATATTATGAGAAATCATATAGATTAATGATGTTACCCTTACAAACAATAACTCATGTTGTCTCTCCAGTTATGCATCCAATTTTCTCTGACTATCAGAATGATTTTAAAAAATTATCAGATTCATATTTAAAGATAGTAAAGCTATTAGCATATATTGGTTTCCCATTATCTGTTCTTTTGTTCTTTACTTCAAAAGAATTGGTCCTTCTTATTTTTGGAATGCAGTGGGGAAAGTCTATTCCAAGTTTTGAAATCCTTTCCTTTTCTGTGGGTTTTCAAATAATACTTTCTACTTCTGGTTCAATATTTCAAGCAACAAATTCCACCAAAATTATGTTTTTCAGTGGTTTTATTTCTGCTTTATTATATATAACTTCTATTTTAATAGGAGTTGTTTATTTTAAGTCAATTGAAGCTGTATCAATAGGTTTGCTATTCTCATATGTTTTGAATTTTATTTTAGCATATTATTTACTTTATGGCATTGTATTTAAGTCTACTATATTAAAAGTAATAAAATGTATTTTTTACCCAATAGTAATTAGTCTCCTGTTGTTTTTGTTACTATTAGGAGTAAATTATTTCACATTAGATACTAATATGTTTATATCACTATCAATCAAATCAATCTTTAGTATACTGTATGTTACATTCTACCTTCAATTTCTAAAGATTTATGATATAAAAAGAATGATTTATAAATTAATCAGAAGAAAATCAATATGAAATGGAGTAAGAGATTCTTAGATATTTATGAAAAACCATATAGTAGTTTTTCTAATGAATTGTTTGAAAAGGTTAAGGTAAATGTAGAGAGAATTAATTCTCAACCTAATCCTATCGCTACAGTTGCAATTATTACATATAATGATGAAACACGACTCCTCTCTTGTATATGGTCATTAAGCGAAAATAAATCTAAATATCCTTTTGAGATTATTGGTATTAATAATCGTTCTAAGGATAATAGCGAAGAGGTGTTTAAAAGAGCTGGAGTCCCTTGCTATTATGAAGAAAGGAAAGGTTGCAGTGCAGCAAGACAATGCGGGCTTGATAATGCAAAAGGGAAATATTATCTATGTATAGATTCAGATACTATATATCCTCCTAATTATGTGGAAACTGTTGTGAATGCATTTGAGAAGACAAATTCTGTAGTTGTTAATATGAGTTATAGGTATGTTTATCATTCCAATAAAGAAAGAATTAAATATTCAATTTACATATTCTTTAGAAATATATTCAATAGGCTTGTTTGTATTAAACGACCTGAATTAGCAGTTAGAGGTTTTGTTTTTAGCATAAAATCTGATTTAGGAAGAAAAATTGGATTTAGAATAAATATAATAAGAGGTGATGACGGTTCTATGGCAAGAGGTTTATTGGAATATGGTAAGATTAAATTTATCAGGAATAATAAACTTAAACCTCTATCAAGAACTACAATATTTGAACAATCACTTACAAAAAAGATCTTCTCTGAGCTAAAACATATTAAGAGATATTTTAAAAGACCAAAACAGATTATTGACCAAGAGTCTAATATAATTAAAGATTTGTATAAGGATTAAAAAGGATATATCTAATAAGTTATGAGAAGAAAGATTGTATATTGTATTCCATCTCTTCATTTCCCTTCTGGAATGGAGAGAGTTTTAACTCTAAAGGCGAATTATTTTGCTGATGTTTTAGGATATAAGATTTATATTATTCTTACTGATAATAAGAACAAAGAGCCTTTTTATAAGCTTTCTCCAAAGATTAAATTAATTAATCTTGATATTAACTTTGATACTAATTGGAGATTGCCAATATATAAAAGAGCTTTCTCTTACTTTATTAAACAAATTAGATATAAAAGAAGGCTAAAAGAATTATTGTATGAAATTAGACCAGCTATAACAATATCAACTTTAAGAAGGGAGATTAATTTTCTAAATTCTATTAAGGATGGAAGTAAGAAAATTGGAGAGATACATTTTTCAAGAACTCATTATAGGAATATGGAGAGTAATGGGAAAGAGAATGTATTAAAACGATTGATTTCAAAATTATGGATGTATCAACTTATTAGAGAATTAAAGAAATTATCTATGTTTGTTACCCTAAGCAGTGAGGATAATGATAGGTGGGGTGAAATTAAAAATAGAACTTATATTTATAATCCATTATCCTTTTTCCCTAATAAGACATCTGATTGCAATACGAAACAAGTTATTGCTGTGGGGAGATATACTTACCAAAAAGGTTTTGATATGTTGATTGAGTCATGGAAATATGTTAAGGAGAAACATCCTGATTGGGTTTTAAAGATTTATGGAGGAGGAGAGAGGAAGAGTTATATTGAATTGAGAGATAGATATGGATTAGAAGAAAATGTTTTTTTAGAACCGTCTACTGATAATATTATTGACAAGTATTGTGAAAGCTCTATCTTCGTTTTAAGTTCAAGATTTGAAGGGTTTGGAATGGTAATCACTGAAGCTATGGCTTGCGGACTTCCAGCAGTATCTTTTACTTGTCCAAGTGGACCTAAGGATATAATTAAAGATGGTGAAGATGGCTTATGGGTTGAAAATGGAAATATCAAAGAAATGGCAGAAAAGATATCTTTTTTGATAGAAAATGATAAATTAAGAAAGGAAATGGGAAGAAAAGCAAGGATAAATGTAGAAAGATTTAAGATAGAAAACATAGCAAAACAATGGGAGGATTTATTCAATAAAGTTTTGATTTAGAATATTTAGATAGATACTTATGAAAGCAATATTTATAGTTTTTCATGCTTTGGCTGAATATAGTGGGATTACTAAGAAGATTAGATATCAAGTAAAGGCTTTGAATGATTGTGGGGTTGAGACGGAGCTTTGTTATCTGGGTTGGGATGAATTTGGGAATCAGGTTAGATGGGTAGGTGATAAAGTTCAAAAGAATTTCGGCACAGGGATTAAAGCTAAGATTGAAAAGAGATTTGAGTATAATAGTTTATACCACTATATTATTGATAATAATATTTCATTGGTATATATGAGGAGTTTGATAAACGCTGAACCTTTTATAATTAGTTTTGCTAAGAAGCTAAGAAAGAAAGGAGTTAAGGTGGTAATGGAGATACCTACTTTCCCTTATGACCATGAAGGCAAGGAATTGCCACTTCCTAATAAGATTAGATTCTATATTAATAAGCTATTCAGATATTCACAAGCCAAGAATCTTGATGCAATTATTACTTTTTCTGATTATGAGAAGATATTTAATCAAAGGACTATTAGGATTTCTAACGGGGTGGATTTTGATTCTCTGCCTTTGAAAAGTAGTTATAGAAATTCGCCTGAGGTTTTAGAATTTTTGGTTGTAGCTGAATTGCATTATTGGCATGGTGTGGATAGGGCTATAAGTGGGATTGATAAGTATATGAAATCTGAACCTATTCAAATGCTTCATTTGAATATAGTGGGTAAGCCTGAGAGGGCATCAGGTTTTGCTTTAAAAACTCAAGTTGAAAGTTTGGATTTGGGTGAATTTGTTAGTTTTCTTGGTCCTCTTTCTGGAGAGGAATTAGATGAGGTTTTTGAAAAAGCTGATTTTGGAATTGGAAGTCTTGCAAGACATAGGAGTAATATTACAAAAATAAAGACTCTAAAGAATAGAGAATATGCAGCAAGGGGTTTGGGCTTTGTTTATTCTGAGATCGATGAGGATTTCGAAGATATGCCTTATATTATTAAGGCTCCAGCTGATGAGACCCCGTTAGATTTTTCCAAGATTATTGATTTCTACCATGATACTAATCTTGAACCAAAAGAGATAAGAAAATCAATTGAACCAAATCTTTCTTGGAAAAATCAAATGCAAAAAGTTATTTTTACTATCTTTGCAGAAGATAAATAATTATTCGATAATTAAAAACATTTATACTTATGAATATCACTAATAATACAAGAACTATTATTATAGTTGTGATTTGTATGTTTTCAAATCTTTTAGTTTTTTCTCAGGTAAGGCAGGCTGTTAAAATAATTGATATTGAAACTAAAAAGCCTGTTAGTAATATGGTAATAGAGTTTGTTAATGCAGAAAAGGCTGTTACTAATAAGTTTGGGATTGCTATAGTTGAGGATACAATTTCAAATATTGGAGATAAGTTATTCTTTAAGGATATTAATAGTTCGGAGTATAGATACTATAGTGTTGATTTTAAAAATAAAGATTATGAATCCTTTTACGTTAAGGATACATTGCTTTATTATGTAATTAAAAACGATACTTATAATAAATTGTATTCTTCTTTAAAAAAGGGTTTATATCTGGATATGCATAATAATTATTCAAAGCTTTTGAACAATTACACAGATTCTCTGCCTGAGAATACTAATGTATTGAGTGATATATATTCTATTTTAAATTATGGAGTATATAATTCTTTGTCTTCAATTCATCAAAGTGTAAATGAAATTCTAAGTCTTAAATATATTTTTGAAAAGAATAAACCAATCCAAGAAGCAATAGGAAAGATAGAAAAAGGAGAGGTTTTTAATGCAATCAAAGGTTTAGAGGAGAGTATAAATATTAAAAGTAATTATAAATCAAATACGGATTTAGAAAAGATTTATTTCTTTTTAAAGATTATTGATTTAGATTCAGAATACAATAATAAAACAGATTTAAAGCCTTATTATATAAGTTTAATAGAGGGAGATTATCATAAGAAGGACGCTTATTATGATTATCTGTTTTACTTAATGGATAGAGATGAAAAGGATGAGTTTGAAAAAATCTATACCCAGGGTTATAACCTTTATAAGAACTCATTCCAGAATTATTGGTATCTAAGGATTAGGTCTATTTATTCTTATAGTGTTGAGAATGATTTGGAAAAATCTATTCAGTTTTCTAATCAAATTATAGATACACTATTAGAAAGGAATAAAAAGTGGAATAATATTTATGATGATATCATTGCTTCGCAATATAATACTAATGCTTTAATTTATTCAAATGCTCAAGATTATGAGAATGCATACAAGATGAAAGAAAAAGCAATTGATTATATATTAAGATTTGAAGATAATGATTTGGAGTATAAAAACAATCAATTGTCTAACTGGTATTTTAATTTACTTTATTTCTATAATCAAACCTCTAAGGATACAAGTCTAATTAATATCACATATAATAAAGCAATACAAACTTCAAAGGATGCATTTAAGAATCCAAACTATGACTTCGAGTATCTTTTAAATTTAAGCGAGTATGTTTTGAGTGAGGATGATAAAGATATCGAATTGATTGATAATTTGAAATTAATGGCTAAGGAATATTCTAAAGACTATCCTTATTTCTTTTCCCATACTTATTATAGATTATCCAACTTAAAAGCATTTAAGGAGTATAGTATTGATAATGATTTGGAGAAATTGGACAAAGAGATTGATAATTCAATAAAGATATTGGACTCTCTAAATACAATTCTTCCTTATGTTTATAGTTTTGAATATGTATCTATTAATAAGCTAAGGGCATCTATTGCTGTGGAAATGGAAAATAATGAACTTAAGGTCGAAAGGATGAAGAATATCGTAAGGCTTTGCGAAGAATATATGGCTTTTGATTCCTTGAATTATTCCTACGATTTGGCTGATTATGCAATTCCTTTAGCTGAAAATTATTATTCAAAAGAAGATTATAAAACAGCTGAACAATACTACTTAAAAGCGGAGAAAGGGCTAAAAATACTAAGTAGTTTAGATTCTTCATATTATTATAATCTTGGTTCACATTATAATGCAATGGGAGATGCTTTCTTGCATCAAGAAGAATATGATAAGGCAATAGAAATTTATAATAGATCAATGGAATTGGAGGATAAGGTATTGCTAAGTCAAAAGGAATATTATAATAAGATATTAGGTAATGCATATTTCTTTAGAGGAGATGCAAAAAGAGCAAAAGAAGATTATAAATCTGCATTAGAGGATTATATTATTGCTGATAAACATTTCCAAAAATCACTTTTAGTTGATACTACTACCTTGCTTGTTTTAGGAGAATTGGAAATAGCAAGAGGATTTACTTTCTATACTATTGGGCAAAAGCAAGAAGCTGAAAAATCGTTTAAAAAGAGTGTGGATTATTTTGAGAAGGGAGTTAAAGGGATAATATTCAAAAAGTATATAACAGCATTAGATCTATTAATTGAAATATATAAAGAGAATAATGATGTTGATAATTTCCTAATCAATAAGAATAAGCTAATTAAAGTATATGATGATTACTCTAAGTTAAATTATTCCTATGCTTATAATTATATTGAAACTACAAACGAACTTGCGAATTTATACTCCAAAGCAAAAGACAGCAAAACTTCAATGGACTATTATAGACTTGGGCTAAATAAAGCATTGCAATTAGAAGAGATAGGAGCTGAGGTAAAGAAAACAAAGCTTGGTTTATTGTTTAATATTGGAGATAAGGAAATGGATAATATGTTATTGGATAGTGCAGCAGTTCATTTCAAAGATGCATTGGAGATTAATAAAATATGTTTTATGGATACTGCTTATGCAATCTATGTTCAGAATAATAAAGAGATATGCGAAAAGCTTGGAATTACTTATTGTATGATTGGAGATAATAATCAGGATGAGAAATATTCATATCAAGATGGTAAAGCTTATCTTCTAAAAGCTGTAGAGAGTTTGGAGGAGATGAATTTTGCTGAATCAGATAAAAGTGTATATAATATGTCCAATCTAAATTTTATTCTTGGACAAATCAATTCTAATCTTGGACAAAGCTTAGAGGCTGAGAAATCATATAAAAGAGCTATTTCTTTATTGCTACCATTATCTCTTAAGGATAATTACGACCTTAATGGGGATATGCAAAAATATCATATATATTTAGGTAGATTATATATGGATAAGATGGATAATGACCAAAGAGCCAGGGAAATGTTTATTCAAGCTAATTTATACTATAATAATATGAGTTCTGAGAATAAGAACTATTATCTTGAAGAATATATCAATACGCTTGATAATTTATTATTGATAGAAATGAATAAGGAAGACTCTCAAGATAAGAATACAATCAAAATACTTAAGAAAGATAAGAAAAAAGCAGAGAAAAGGCTTAAGAAAAACTTGAAAAAGTCTTAAGCCTCCGGTTCAAGACCATTTTCAATAAGGTATCTTTTAGGAAATTTAGCGTCCTTAAAAGGGTAGATTTTTGGTATCTTAATATAGAAGCTTGAGCCTTTTTCAAGCTCTGATTCAAACCAAATCTCTCCTCCTAATTTTTCTGTAAACTCTTTGCATAGGCTTAGACCCAAACCGCTACCCTCTTCGTTATTTGTGCCGTAAGAAGTATAACCAGTTTCTTTGTCAGAAAGTAAATTATGTTTTTTATCTTCAGCTATTCCACTGCCAAAATCTTCAACTTTTACCTGAATATGATTTTCTAAATTGCTAATGTGAATTTGAACTCTTCCTCCAGAATAGCTGAACTTAAGAGCATTGGAGATAAAGTTTCGGATTATAGTTTTAACTAAATCTGGGTCTGAGATTATTTCAATACTTGGAGTGTCTTCGGTAATCTGAATTTGAATATTTTTATTATGTGCCATAAGAGTATATAGCTCCTTAAGTCCGTATACTACGTTTACAATATCAAAATATTGAAGGCAAATATTCAATCTTCCAATTTGGTTTTTTGTCCATTTCAAAAGGTTATCCAATAAAATAAAAAGATTTTCAGTTGTACTATTAGCCTCATCAAGTAAAAAGAATAATTCATTACTTATATTTTCCTTTTTTAGCTCTGTTACCAAAAGACTGATTATCATTTTTACACTACTTAGTGGGGAGCGTAAATCATGAGCTATAACAGAATATAGCTTATCTCTATTATTTATTGCAAAAATTAAATCTTTGGTCTTTTGTTCAATTTCTCTTTTAGCAGCAGTTAAAGAAACTTGATGTTTTACTCTTGCCTCTAATTCTTCATTATTAAAAGGTTTTGCTATATAATCATTGGCTCCGGCATTAAACCCTTTTACCACATCTTCCTTATTATCAAGAGCAGTGATTAGAATAATAGCAATATCTGGATTCTGCTCACCATTTCTAATCGTACTCATAACCTGATACCCATCCATTATAGGCATCATTATATCAAGTAAAATCAAATCAGGCTTTTCTCTTTCAAATACTTCAAGTGCCTCCTTGCCATTATATGCCTCAAGAACCTGATAATTACTTTTTTTAAGCAGAGCTTTTAAAAGCATTACGTTTGCCCTAATGTCATCAACCACAAGTATTTTATATAAAGAGTTATTTATATCCATGATATAGATATTTATTTATTAATTCGTTGTATTCTATTTGTTCTTATATCAACTCCTGTTATAATGATTTATTGTTTATAAACAATTATTGCAAAAGTAAGAAAAAACCTATAATAAGCAATACTAAATTTATTTTTTCGGTAAATTTCTTTTCTAAATTAACAACAAAACATAAAGAATGTTCAGTAAAATAAAGGGGATTTTCGCTTTTTAGTATATTCTTTTATTAAGTATTTTTATAATCTTTTCCATTTGGTTTTTGCCGTTGCACAGATTTTATTATCTTTTCCTATTCTAATTGTGTGTGAAAAAGAGTTTTTTTCTATAAGCTCTTTTGTAAAAGAATGAATTGTATCTCCGTAATTTGCCTCTGAGATAAATCTTCCATCAATACTTTGAAGAAAATAATTGTCAATAATCTGTATTACCCTTCGCCTGACTTTGTCGAAGATTCATCCTAATAGAGATTTCAAAATTTATCATCAAACAATTTTTCTATTGATTTTGGACATAGAGAAAGATGATAAAGAATGATTTTAACATAAACAGCCGAAAACCTGCATTTTGATAACATTATGCAGGTTTTGCTGTTAAATATGGTTAATGAGATAAGCTCCTGAAATTTGCAAATTCCAAACCGTCAGTCCAAGAGGATAGAAATATTAGTTAATTACTCATAATAAAATTCTGATATTTCGAATAAAATCCTCCATATTCGATCTTTTCGAAAATAAACTAAGCCTTTTTATTTTTTTCCTTGATATAATTTTATTTTTCCTTGATATCTTTTCGAAGAAACCAAGTTATTTTCAAACAAATAGCCATTTTATTTTTTTAGAATTTGATTCTACGAAAATAGAATCAAATTCCACCCGCGTAGAATTTGATTCCATAGCACTAAAACAAGGTTTTTTACGCCTAAGACTTAATTTATGTTTCTTAATATTAACAGTAAGATGAACATAAAAAACCTCCGATTAAGTTTTCGTTTAATCGGAGGTATTAGTGAAGTTAGAAAAGGTGTTTAGTCCTTTATTTTGTTATAATGATTTGTTTTGAGCCAACTACTTTTTCATTGTCTTTTATCATTATGATATAGTTTCCACCTTGGATATTAGGAAGATTGATATTTACTTTGTTTTCAATGTTTTTCTTGCTATAAAGAATTTGTCCTGAAATATTAGTAATTACCAATTCAAGATTGCTATTTTCGGCTGAATTCAAATCAACTACGAACTCTCCCTTATTTGGATTTGGATAAATTGAGAATTGAATTTTATCTCCGTCAATATCGTCTAATCCAATTGTATTAACAATAATCTCTATAATATTTGAATATTGGAAAGGACAAGCTCCGTTTCTAACTCTAACTCTATATTTATATGTTCCTTCTTCCTCAATAACTTCTGAGAATGGATTAATATTCGCCGTGTTTTGAATGGTTGCCCAAAGGTCTGAGTCTTTCTTTCTTTGCCAAAACTCAATATTTCCACTATGCCCGCTAAGAGTGATATCTCCTGTAGACTCTCCCTCTTTAATAGAGCTTAAACTTGGAACTATTGTTCCTGCAACTGTTGCATCAACTATTCCTACAAGTTTATGAGCTGAGGTATCTGCTTTGTCAGCAGACATTGCAATTCTTTTAAAGTATGTAGGTTGTGTCATTACTGAAGGAGTATAGTCTTTTTTATTTCCAGGGCTTGTAGTTTCTTGGAAAATTATTCCGTCAGTACTTTCTAACCACTTATATTTGTATACTCCACTTCCACCAATAGGAGAGCTTCCAATAATAGTAGGCATTTCACCAGTTGAACAAGCTGCAAAATTGCTATCTAAAACAAAATTACCACTTATATTATCCGAGGTTGTAAGGAAAAGAATATCTTCGCCATAAGATATTCCGTTTGAGTTTTTGCCATAGGTTCTGTAATAGTATTCCATACCAGGCATTAGTCCTTGAATTGAATATGTGTAATCCCCTCTTTGAGAAATTGGATAGGAATTTAAAGAACTGTATTTTGGGAAAGGAATAGTATCTATTACAATACCAGCTTCGATAATATTTGTATCACCAAGAATAGAATTTTCAATACTTCCATTCAATGTTGCAGAGGTATGTGAAATATCTGTTGCAGCAAAAGTGTGAACCTTTACTCCGTAATCTGCTCCTCCATTTACTTTGAAAGAGATTTGACCTTGGTTATAAGTAATATTTGAAATCTCAACTCCTGAGTTTGCTCCTGCCCATGATTTTAAATTAGCAGAACTTGTATTATTATCTCCAAGAGTTTGGATATTCGAACCCCCTGGGAATAATAAATTGCCTGTGCTGGTGAATGTCCATGAGCCTCCGTATTCTACTCCATTATAATTATTATCAGCAGAAACTAATCTTACTCCATTATGGCTTGCATAACAATTAATACAATTATGTTCTGCAAACCCTTGACAATTATGGTCGACGTGTAATAGTAATAATCCTCCCATCAAAGAACCAGCATCTTTAAAGAAATAGTTATCCCATTTGTAACGATAACGGTTTTGTAATAAATAATATTCGTTAGGAGTCGTTGTATTAATCTTGTAGATAATATTAGTATCCTTTGCAGGAAGAGAAATAATATCAACAAGCATATTAGAATCAATCTCATAAATATCAGCCCAACCTAATTGTGCTAAAGAATAAGCATTCCACAAAGGAGGAGTCTTCTCACTATTATTATATGCACCACCATCCATTAACTCAAAATCAGATAAGGTCTTTGAAATTCCATTTGATGCATAATCAGTATCGTAATAATCCCAAAGCCCAAGAACGTGTCCAAACTCATGACAATGTACACCAATTCCACTAATATCGCTAAACGAACGTTTTTCACTACTACAAGAATAATCTATAATCTGAACTCCATCTAAAACCAATGCAGGGCTAAGTCTTCCGCGGTGAGGCCAAATTGCATCTGTCTCTCCACTATTATGTTGTCCGCGACCAGCAAATATAACATGTACTCCATCGACCTTTAAATCCCCGTCATTATCATAATTACTGAAATCAATTCCATCGTTATTTGCTAAATTACAAGCATCGTATATCATTTGTTTTGAATTAATATCATTTATCTGACCACTTTGTGCTCCATAGAATGGTCTTGGTTGAGGTAGGGTATAAGGTCCTGCGATTGTACTTTGAAGGTCTAATTTATTATAAGATGTTGCTTTGAAATAATCTCTTACAGAACCGGTAGCTTGTGCGTAATTATAATTTACTTGGTTGAAAAGGTTTTCAAAGTCTTGTTTTGTAAAGCTAAATGAAGTAGCATTATATGTAACAGAGTTATATGTTCCTGCAGGATAGTCAACCATAATAACAAGGAGTTTTCTTATTCCAGAGCTCACCCCTTCAATTGTTTGGCTTTTCATAAGCTTTGTTTCCATAAATTCAGTCATCTGCAAAGCCACTTCTATCTGGTCTTGAGAGTAACGTAAGTCTTTTGGAATGGAGTTCAAGAAATTAATATCCTGAATACTTCTGTCTTTCTGATTTTTTGCAATAATTCCTGAAGGTACAAGGTCATTTAAATAATTCAATGTAGCATATTCAAAATACCCTTGATTATTGATTAATAAGGTGAATTTGTCTTCAGTGCTATACCATGAAAGTCTTTCATCACCATAAGCATAAGCATTGATTTCTGTTCCATCAGGTTGAGTTAATTTAATCAATCCCTTATAAGCTGGGATTGAGAATCCTATTTGAGAAGATATTAAAAATCCTACAAATAGTAATTTGTAAATCAAATGTTTCATTTTTCTATTCTTTAATTATTAATTTTGAAAATACATTTTTATTTGTTTTGAAAACAAGCATATAAGAACCACTATTCAAAGGATTAATATCTATCCAATTATTTCCTTCTTTAAGTTCTAATTTCTTTATTTCTTTTACAATTCTTCCGTTAATACCATAGATTATCAAATCACCTATAACATTAATATTATTCAAGCTAAGATTAATTATTCCTTTATTAGGATTAGGACTTAGATTAATTTCGAGTTTATTTTGTTTGATTTCGTCTAATCCAATCAGCCTGATTACATAGCTCCAATCCTCACCAGAGTTTTCCTCAGCACATCCTCCACTTTTTACCATTGCTCTATAATAGTATTTGCCTTGAGTATTAGGGTTGTCGTTTATCCAAACACTGTCATTCTTATTTGGCAATTCTTCCCAGTCATAGTTTTCCTTCCTTCTCTCCCAATATAGAATACTTCCAACGCTTGAACGAAGTTCCATCTTTACAAATTCTTTGTCTTGAGTAGTATCGCTAACTCTAAATACATTTCCTCCCTTAGTAATTGGATAAACCTTTTTAGATACAATATTACTTGTGTCAGAAACTAATCTGGAAAATACAATTCTCTTGAAATATGAAGTTTGAGTAGCTCTGTACTGCATATAGTTAGGCAAATACCTAAAATCCTCATCACTTGCATACGTCCAATTGATACTATCATGACTTTCTAACCAAAGATATGTAAAATTCCCATCTCCACCGCTTGGTTGGCTACCTGAGATAGGTGTTGTTACAGAGTTATAACAAAGGTCTTGATTCCCGATAATATTATTATTAAATATAGGAGTAGGAGGAGTTGTGATATTAAATACTTGACCATAATTCGTGCCATAAGAGTTCTTCGCATAAGCTCTTACATAATACTTTGTTTCTGGATTTAGATTATTAATATTAGTTGTATAAGCTCCAATACCATTTCCATTAATTATCTTACTATCATTAATATTAGGGTTAGAATTTGTTGAAGAATAGGCAATGCCTCTCTCACTAACAGAGCTTAATCCGCTTGTTAATACTTGGCTGTTTACTTCAATACTATTATAAGTTAATAAATTAGCACTAAGAGTATTTATTTCTGGTAATTGGAAAATAGCGTGAATAGAGATATTATCCAGATTAATACTTATACCATTATTTGCTATTGCTTCAAATGCAATATAGTAATTATTACTTGGATTAGGAAGGTCAATAGAGTCTAAAATCCAAATACTTGAATTATTAGTGTGTGTTTTTAGTGTTATCCAATTATCATTATTCCCTATTCTATATAATACTTTCAATGTATCTGTAGAGCCATTTGGTATACTATAATAATACTTTAGCATAGGTACACTTTGATATTCTAAATTAAGCATTGGAAGTATTATCTTTGAGTTTGTTCCAATTTGAGTAGAAGTATAATTATAGAAATTTATTCCTGATTGAGGGTTTGTATTTGAATTAGAGTTAATTAATCTCCATCCGTCTTCTCTATCAACACAGTTTGTGTCACTTGTCTCAGAATTGTGGTAATAAGGGAATTGGCTAATTCTTGCACATTTTGTTTGAATTATCAAGTCTTGAGAATAAGATACTAAGCCAAGGTTTTGAGCAAATGCTCTTATATAATATATTGTATTAGGAATTAGGTTATTGATAGTAGTATTATAATTATTCAAGCTTCCACTACTAAATGCTAAACTATCCTCAATTGTTGGATTTGGAGACGTACTCCAGACAATTCCCTTTGATACTATAGGGGTAAAGCCTTGGGAAACAACTCTTGCATCAATATTTGCTGTAATATCAGTAATATTATTTACACCTATGGTTTCAACACTTGGAAATGCGTTAATATCCCCTTCGCTAACTATTATGTTATCAATACCTATACCATAACCATAATTAGCAATAGCCTCGAATGCAATATAGTAAGTATTTGACTTATTATTTAATTGAATAGAGTCTGTAACCCAGTTGTTTGATGAATTACTTATGGTTTTGATTAATTGCCATGAGTCTAATAATGAGCCTCTATAATAGATTCTAATTTGTTCTTGTGAATTTCCTCTTTGTTTTAAGTAATAATCAAACTTCAAATATGGCTGGCTAAGAACATTTATATTTAGAGCTGGAGTTATTAATTTTCTTGTTATCATATTGTTTGAATCACTTGCAAATAATGCAAAATTACTTCCTTGACTTGCACTAATACTTCCAAATAAAGAATCGATTACTTTCCATTTCTTGCTAATGAATTGATTAGTTTCTTCTGACCAGCAATTGTTTAATTTGTTAGAGCTTTCAAAGCCATGTATATATGGAAAGGTGCTAATGCTTTGGCAAGGTCTTATTACTTTTATAATTTCTCCGTAATGATAATCATTATTACCTCCTTTAACATAGGCTCTAATGTACAGTGTGTCATAATTGAATAATACCGGGATACTAAAACTATTATTATTTATCTGAGATATAACTTTATTATTTGTGCTTACAGGAATAGGATTGGTAGAGTAAAGAACTCCCCTTTCAGTAATTGTACTTGAGTTTGGAGTTATTACAACACTTACTTCAATTGTATCGTGAGTTATCTTAGTAATATTAGTAGTGCCAATATATGGGTCGGTAACACTTATCCCTCCAAAATTAAAACTGATATTTCTTGTGATTGAGTTCTCTTTAATCAATTCTATAGGTCTCCCTAATGATGAATTATTATTTGATTTAGAGTTTGGATTTGAGTTGTCTGTGAATGAAACATTATTATTTGTTCCAGGGAAGGTATTACCACTTCTATTGTAATAGTTTGAAGGATTTGCCTCTTCTATATCGAAACCCATCCATTCTGGATTACAGTTAGCACAATTCATATAATATCCAGGTACATTCTTATCAACATGATAGATAAGCATTCCATTCCCTGGGAGGAATCTGTCCCAACCCTCTCTTTGACGATTTTCCAAGATAAAATATTCATTAGGTGAGAAAGACATCTTATATGCTCTATTCTCTCTTGTTAAAGGAGGTAGAGTTTTATTCCCTTTCCAATTTGCTCCAGAAACTGGTAATTCATCTATTGGGCAAAAATTCAATGTATTTCTTTGGAATGAAGACCAAAGAGGAGGACATTTCCCATTATTATTATAGTTTCCACTTGCCATTAGGTCCCATTCTTCAGAATCGAAAGCTTGTCCTTGAACGTTATAATCTGTATCATAATGGTCTGCAAGTCCTAAAACATGGGAGAACTCATGGCAAATAGTCCCAATTACTGGAGGCATTGGATACCATTGGTTCCCGTTTAATTCCTGACTGCAGGCGTAGTCATATATAAACACTCCATCTAATTGAGAAGGAGATTGTAAAGAACTTCTATGAGGCCAAATTGTATTTGAACTTCCTCCACTTGCAGCATATCCTGCATATATCATATAAACACAATCCACATAATTACTATTATTGCAAAAATCAGCATAATTTACAAATGGGTCTGCAGCATTAATTCCTTCCATTAATAATACCCTTGCTCCACTATATCCACTTTGTGCCTGACCATAAACTTCATAATTATTAGAAGCAGTATAAGGACCTACAACTGTGGAAACGATTTCTAAATTACCTGCCAATGAAGCATTGAAATAATCTTTAATACTTCCTTCATTCCCATTTAGATTAAATCCTTCTTCGTTAAATAAACGATTAAAGTAGTCTTGAGAATAGGTAAACTGTAGATTTTGGAATTGCATTAATATTACAATCATCTTGTATTGAGAAGGGTTTGAGGATTTTGCTCTTTTCTTAGAAAAGTCTTCTTTAATCTCCCAAACTTGTTTCATTATACTTATTTGTTCTTTAGAGAAAAACAAATCCTTAGATAATTTACTTATAAATTGTATTTCTTTTAAATCTCTTTCTTCTTGGCTATGTGCAATTTGATTTGAAGGCATAATTCCGCCTTCTTCGTCTGGGATTGCATAAGTATAATCACCCTCCTTGTTTGTTAAGAGAGTGTAGCCATCAATTGTTTTTCCCCATGAGACTTTTTCATCTCCTTTTAAATAAAATTCAAGGCCTTTCCCGTCCGATTGTTTAATCTTTAATAGCCAAGGCTCGCTTGGGACGGAGAATACAATATTACTTACGAATAGTAAGAAAAGTATTGATATTGAAACTATTTTATTCATTAGTTCTTATTCGTTGCTTATTAATCTGAATATGTAAAGTAAAAACTATTTATAGTTTAACTTATATATTAACCTGCAAATATACGATTATAAAATCCTTTTATCAAGCATTTACAAAGGTTTTTAGTATTTTTATATGTTTTTTACCCCTGACATTAATAAGATACGAGGATTATGTAGTAGAAATTTAAAATTCTTGATATGAAAGCAATCGATTTTAAGCAACACAAATAAAATTCAAGAGATACACAATTAGATCTAAGAGATAGAAAAATAACTCTTAGATCTAAAAAATTATCTCTTAGATCTATTTTCCTAAATCTAAGAGTTAGTTCTATTAACACAAAGGTTAATTAAGAATAGGTTAATGAAATAAAAAAGGAGCGGAGAGTAAGAGATTCGAACTCTTGATACCCTTTTGAGGTATACGCACTTTCCAGGCGCGCTCCTTCAACCACTCGGACAACTCTCCTTTTTTCTTTTTAAAATATCGGTAGATTAACCTTCATAAACGTATTAGGCAATGAGGTCTCTACCTTTAAATGCTTTCCTGTTGCTGGATGCTGAAACTGAATTGAGGTACAATATAACTTAAGCCAGTTTTCAGATTTTTGTCTAACTCCAAAATGATTATCCCCAACTATTGGATTCCCAATATTGCTAAAGTGAAACCTTATTTGAGAAGGGTAATAGGTTATTGGATGAACAAGCAGGTGTGTGTACGCTTCAAAGCTTTCCAAGGTTACATATTGTGTTGAACTTAATACTGCTCCTTCGGTATTTGGTTTTTCCAAGAAAATTCTATTATTTGAGCCGTATTTTAACCAAAGATTAATCTTATCGTTCTTGTGTTTTGGAGCAGAAGTAACTAAACAATGATATTCGAATCGGAAACTGCTTAAATTCTTTTTCAATACCTCTTGAGATTTTTTATTTTTAGCAAAAAGACATACTCCTCCTTCTTCTGTATCTGGATAATGAACAATAAATAGATTTTGTCTTATACCCCATTTCCTTCTTACATAACTCTTGGTAAGTGCATAAAGAGATTTTGTTCTCTCATTTGGTTTTGCATCCACATGAACTCCTGAGGGTTTAATAACAGCAATAACATACTCGTCTTCAAACAAAATTGGAACATCTGTTTTCTCTCTTGCTATATGTTTGCCTCCAGAATATTTACTGTAAATTATCTCTTCACCCTTAGCAAGTATCATCTCTGGGCTTTTAATAATTGCTCCTCGATAAGAGATAGAACCATAAATAATCATCTTCTTTGCCTTGGAAATCGACAGCTCAGGAAATGACTCCATTATTAGTTTTAATAGGGTTATATTGTCGTTGGCTCTTATCTTCATCTTTATTTAATGGAATTAGTTTGCAAAAATACATTTTTTTCTCTAATTTCGCAGATTAATAATTAGTATAATTGGTTTATGTCGATAATAATTCAGAATCTAACTAAGATTTATGGCCAACAAAAAGCGTTGGACAATGTAAGTTTGGAAATTAATAAGGGAGAGATTGTTGGGCTTTTAGGACCTAATGGTGCAGGGAAAAGTACAATGATGAAAATAATTACCTGTTTTATTCCTCCTACATCGGGAGATGTAAAAGTTTGTGGAGAAGATATATTCGAATCTCCAATGGAGGTAAGAAAAAAAATTGGTTATTTGCCAGAGCATAATCCTCTTTATTTAGATATGTATGTAAGAGAATTTCTATTATTCGTTGGAGGGATACATAATCTTGGAAAGGAAAAGAAATCCAGAGTAGAGGAAATGATAGAAATTACTGGCTTAACTAAGGAAGTAAATAAAAAAATAGGTGCATTGTCGAAGGGTTATCGACAAAGAGTAGGTATTGCTCAGGCGATGATTCATAATCCAGAGGTATTAATCCTTGATGAACCAACTTCGGGGTTAGACCCAAACCAATTAGTTGAAGTAAGAGGTTTGATAAAAAGCCTTGGAAAGGAAAAAACTGTTCTTCTTTCTACACATATTATGCAGGAAGTAGAAGCTGTTTGTGGAAGGACAATTATTATTAATAATGGGAAGGTAGTAGCAGATGATGATACGAAACACTTGGCACAAGGTAATAGCTTGGAAAATATATTCCGCAAAATAACTCAAGGGGGAAACTAAAAAAACTCTAAATCTTTTTTTGTATCAGAAATAAGTAATAACTTTGCACTAAATAACTAAAAATTATCAACCTAAAAAAATAGATATTATGGTAAAGATAGCAATTAATGGATTTGGACGTATCGGAAGAATCTCTTTTAGAAACATACAAAGAAAAGAAACCCTTGAAGTTGTTGCAATCAACGACTTAACAGATGCTGCAACACTTGCACATTTGCTTAAATACGACTCAGTTCATGGTCGTTTCAATGGAGAAGTTTATGCTGATGGAGACTATTTAGTAGTAAATAGTAAGAAAATCAGAGTATATGCAGAGAAAGATCCTGAAAATCTTCCTTGGAAGGATTTGGGAATTGACATAGTAATAGAATCAACAGGTATTTTCCGCAACAAGGAAAAGATGGGAAAACATATTAAAGCTGGAGCAAAGAAAGTAATTCTTACTGTACCTGCTGATAAGCCAGAGGATGTTGATGCAACTGTTGTTCTTGGAGTAAATGATGAAATACTAACAAAGGAAATGACTTGCATTTCAAATGCTTCTTGTACTACTAACTGTTTAGCTCCTGTTGCTAAGGTATTGCATGAAAAATTCGGTATTGTTAGAGGAATTATGAATACTATTCACTCTTATACTAATGACCAACAAATTCTTGATCTTCCACATAAAGACCTTCGTCGTGCAAGAGCTGCTGCAGTTTCAATTATCCCAACAAGTACTGGTGCTGCAAAGGCAGTAGGTTTAGTTATCCCTGAATTAAAAGGCAAATTAGATGGTCTTTCAATGAGGGTTCCAACTCCTGATGGGTCTGTTGTTGACCTTACTGTTGAGCTTTCAAAATCTGTAACTAAAGAAGAAATCAATGCAGCTATGAAAGAGGCAGCAGAAGGAAAACTTAAGGGAATCTTAGAATATACTGAAGAGCCTATTGTTAGCTGTGATATTATTGGAAATCCTTATTCTTCTATTTTCGATTCAAAACTTACAATGGTAATGGAAGGAAATATGGTTAAGGTAGTATCATGGTATGATAACGAAAACGGATATTCAAACCGTGTTTGTGATTTAGCAGAAAAACTTGCTAAACTTATCTAAGTAAATTTTTTACACTTATATTTCTTAAGACTGCCAAGCTCCATTGCAAGGCAGTCTTTTTTTGTCTCTAATTATAATCAGCCTCTATGCTTGTATCCTTAATATTATCGTTGTCAATAATCAAAGTGTCAGTCTTAATTCTTACCCACAAGTAGGTTCCTTCACCCTCGTTGGAGTCAATCCCGCAATCTCCTTCCATAATACTAACTAAGGATTTGCATATTGAAAGCCCAAGACCAGAACCCTGCTCAAAAGAACCTAATTTCTCAAATCTATTGAATATCTTATCAAGATTTTCTTTACTTATACCTATCCCTGTATCCTTAACATAGAAAAGAATATCTTTTTCTTCAATTTTATATCCTATTCTAATGCTCCCAGATGATGTAAATTTAATTGAGTTTTTAATCAATTCTCCAATTATTCTCATAGTCTTGTTTTTATCAATACTAACTATGCAGCTCTTATAAGGGTTTTCTAATATTAATTCTACCCCTGGTTTTTGTCTGCCTGAGTATTCCCCATACAATTCTTCCATTAATTGGTATAGATCTATTTTGATATTCTCAATTTTAATATATCCTGAGTCTATTTCAGATAGACTAATGATATCATTTATCAGATTAAGCAATAATTCGTTGTTTTGAATAATAATATCTTTATACTCTTTTTGTTCTTCTTTGTCTTGTGTGTTTACAATTAGGTTGGAAAATCCCGTAATTGCATTTAAAGGTGTGCGAATCTCATGACTAATATTAGCAATAAAATTAGATTTAATTCTATCGCTTTGCAATGCTCTCTCAAGTGCTTGATTTAATTTTGCCTCATTCTCCTTGAACTTCTCTATATTGAACAAAATCCCATAAATAACTCTATAACTACCTTTTTTACCTTTTTCAAAATCAAGAATACCTCTCGTTTCCCACCAAGAATACTCATCATCAATTTTTAGTTTTACTCTGTATTGATAATTAAATTCAAAATGTCTATCAACTTTCAATAAACTTTGAAAATATCTTGTAAACTCTTTTCTTTGGATAGGGTCAATATAATCGATTATTTTAGACAAATTATCAAATTCAGAATAACGTTTATTTCCAGTTTCATCTGTAATGCCAACTAAGAATTTACCCTCTTTTTCTGAAAATTTCCAGGTAATGATTTGCATGGATGGAACTGCAAAAGAAAGAAGTTTAATATTTAACTCTAATTCTTTTTTAATTTCCTCATCTTTTTTCATTTTCTTAATCAAACTAATATTTCTAAATCTAAGTAAAAGTAGAGAGAGGATGGCAACAATTATTATCAAAAATAGAGTTGCAAGAACCTTATGGGCTTTTATAAACGCACTAAACTGATTTATAATTATGCTGTTTTCTGGCAAAACTCTAAAATTACCTTTATGGTCAATAATATTCTCAATATCATAGAAAGGAGTAGGAGGGACGTTTTCAATATTCATCTTCTCCGGGATTTCTCCATTGAAAATTCGTATTGCTCTTTGAGTTAATGCTATTGAATTCTTTTCAGCAAGTTGTACATACCCTCCTGCAAAACCACTACCAATAAATCCGTCAAATACAGTAAAGATTGGTAAATTTGAATTTTGAATTAACTTGGGATATAAATCGTTTGCAAGATATTGTTTGCCATTATTATCAACCTGCCATGTCCCGAAAATCATAAAAGACCTTGAATCTAAAGAGGATATCTTATTAATAAGCTCTTTATCACTATTTGCATCTACTCCATAGTGGATTTCAACTCCCTCATCATTATAACCGCTTAGAATATTCTTAGCTTTATTCATAAAAAACAAACCAGTAGGGGATTTATCTGCCCAAACATAGACCTTTTTTGTATATGGAAATATTTTTAGCCCTGTTTTATAAACCTGACCAATACCATAATCGCTGATTATGCCAGTAATATTCTTATATTTTATTTCTCTATCCTGTTCAAGCTCGGAAACAAATGCAATTGGGATGTTTTTGATATTCTCATCACTATAATTGAGTAATAGGTCTGTGGCTCCGTAATCGTAAGCCATAATAATATCTATTTTATCTTTATTATTATTGAAGAAGTTTTGTAATTTAGATATTCTTTCCTCTAATTCAGGAGACTTTTTCTCGTCAAGATAGATTTCTTTTAGGTTAATCTTGTAGCCGCTCTTTTTAAAGGTCTTTAACATAGCCTCCTTACACATTTCTGACCAATGATTGTCGATGGTAAAAGAGCTAATATAGAGAACTGTCTTATTGCTATCTTTTTTAGAAAAGGCAGAGAATGAAAAAATTAATAATAGTAAAATAACTAATCTTTGAAGTAAATTCTTATTGATAAATCTATTCATAATCGTGCTTTAATAACTTAAACAAATCTAATTTATATTTGTTCTAATTGGTAAAAATAATTTATTTATTGAGCAATTGATATTATTTATATCATTTAGTCAATAATCCTATACGTATAAATAAATTATTTGGTTTGGAAAAAAGGCTGTAAATTTGCAAACGAAAAGAGAATATTATGAATAAGGAGAAATATAATTTAAGAGGAGTGTCTGCATCTAAGGAAGATGTGCATAATGCTATAAAAAATATAGATAAAGGTTTATTCCCAAAAGCTTTTTGTAAGGTTGTTGAGGATAGTCTTACTGGTGATGAGGATTATTGTATGGTTATGCATGCCGATGGTGCTGGAACAAAATCTTCATTGGCTTATATGTATTGGAAAGAGACTGGAGATATATCTGTTTGGAAGGGAATAGCCATTGATGCTATTGTTATGAACCTTGATGATTTGCTTTGCGTTGGGATTACCGACAATATATTGCTTTCCTCAACGATTGGAAGAAACAAAAACCTTGTTCCGGGTGAGGTTATCTCAGCAATTATAAATGGAACAGAAGAGTTTTTGCAAGAACTTAGGGATATGGGCATAGGTATATACTCCACAGGTGGAGAAACTGCCGATGTAGGAGATTTGGTTAGGACAATAATTGTTGATAGTACCGTTGTTGCAAGAGCAAAGAGAGAGGATATAATTTCTAATCATAATATTAAACCAGGAAATGTAATAGTAGGGCTTGCTTCCTTTGGAAAGGCTAACTACGAAACAGATTATAACGGAGGTATGGGCAGTAATGGGCTTACTTCTGCAAGACATGATGTGTTTTCTAAGTCTTTAGCTAAGAAATATCCTGAGAGTTATGATAATTCTCTAAGCGATGAGGTAGTTTATTGTGGAAATATGGAGTTAATCTCTTCAACAAAGGTAGAGGGGGTTGATGCTGGTAAGCTTGTTCTTTCTCCAACCAGAACCTATGCTCCAATAATCAAGAAGGTATTAGATAAATATCGCAAGGATATAAATGGTATAGTTCATTGTAGTGGAGGAGCTCAAACCAAGGTTCTTCATTTTGTAGATAATGTACATATAATTAAGGATAATCTATTCCCAATTCCACCATTATTTGAAATGATTCAAGAGCAAAGCCAAACCACTTGGCAAGAAATGTATAAGGTCTTCAATATGGGACACAGAATGGAGATTTATACGGACAACGAAACAGCTCAAGAGATAATTAAAATCAGCCAAAGCTTCGGAGTAGATGCTCAAATCATAGGAAGAGTAGAAGAAAGCCAAACAAAAACCCTAACAATCAAATCCCCATACGGCGAATTCAAATATTAATCTAATTATACCTTGTTTCGCTGAGTTTTTATTTGATATAAAAACAAAATAATGGCATTGTTTCGACCAAACAATGCCATTGTTTCATTAAAACAATGCGGTTATTTTGGCAAAACAATGGCATTGTTTTAGATTTAAATCAAGTTTAATTTTGTTTTCTCTTGATAAAATTTTCTTTTTCTTTGATTTAAATACTTTATAATTATTTAATTATAGTCATTTCTTTGATTAAGTTCTCTGCTCCTGCGAGTTTATCCACTATAAATAGAAGATATCTTATATCTATTGAGATATTTCTGCATTGAGTTACGTCATAAGCTATATCACTCATGGTCCCTTCCCAACAACGGTCGAAATTAATTCCTATTAGCTCGCCATTAGCATTCAAAACCGGAGAACCTGAGTTTCCTCCTGTGGTATGGTTAGATGCGATAAAAGCAACTGGTAGTTCTCCTTTGGCGTTCTTGTACTGACCATAGTCCTTCTTAAGGTATAATTCCTTTAGCTTTGGTACAACTACATAATCATAAATCTCAGGATTCTCTTTCTCCATAATTCCTTCTATTGTAGTATAGGTTTCGTACTTTACACCATCTCTTGGGTAATAAGGCTCGATATTTCCATAAGCTACTCTTAGAGTAAAATTAGCATCAGGATAAAATTCTTTGTTAGATATCATCTCCATCTGACCTTTGACATAGATTCTGTAAAGACTATCTAATTTTGTATCTATTTCGCTTAACACAGGTGTATTATTATCTAATACATCATTAAATATATAAGAAAAGATTTCAATTGCAGGGTCTTTCAATGCTTTTTTCTCGCTGAACTTACTAAGAAGTTTCTTAGTTTTCTTTTCGTCGCTAAGAATAGACTTATTATAAATCTCTTCAAAATACTTATTTGGGTTTCCTTTGTGTTTCTTCTCAACTTTTTCTCTTAACCATGGGTTATTTGCCTTTGCATAATCTTCATAAAATATGCTCATGGTCTTGATAAATATCTCTTTATCTACAATTGAGTGATTAAGAAAATCGTTATTGAAATAAGTGGAGAATTTCTTCTTGCTTGCCTCTGCTCTTATATTGAAATTCTTTTCATCATTTTTCGCTTTTAGGGTGCTTAATGAAAGAATCTCTCTTGCATTTTTCATAAAATCGCTTGCTAAAACAGCTTCGCTTAAGTAAATATAAGGCATCTCATGTTTAGCTTTGATTTCGTATGTTTGTTTAAAGCCATTGATTATTCCAGAGTATTCTTCCTTTCTTGCCTCTGTGGTATTTGCCCAAATATCAAACTCTCTTTCAAATTCTTTTTTGTTATCCACAACATTAAGTCTCTTTATGCCATTTGTTTCTCCAATCCATTTCTTCCAACCATTAGCAATCCCTGCAACAGGAGCTGAGTAGCGAAGTCTTTGGCTTGGGCTTTGTTCCATAGCATGCTTATAAATCTTAAGTCTTTCATCTCTTAGCTTAATTCTTGTAGGATTTTCAAAATTAGCTATTTGATCTACTGCGTGAGAGCTTAGATATTGTTGGGTTCTTCCAGGATAGCCAAATACAAAGGTAAAATCTCCTTCCTCTACTCCTTTAATATTTATTTTTAAATGTTGTTTTGGAGTATAAGGTATATTATCCTTAGAGTATTTTGCAGGTTTATTATCCTTGTTTGCATAAACCCTGAACATAGAAAAGTCACCAGTATGTCTTGGCCACATCCAATTATCAGTATCTCCACCAAACTTTCCAATATTTGAAGGAGGTGCTCCTACTAATCTAATATCATTAAACACCTCGTTAACATATAGAAAATATTGATTGCCATAATAGAATGGTTTTACCTCAGCCTCATAATGATTATCCTTAGTAGCCATCTCCACTATCTCTTTAATATTCCTTTCTATCAATTTATTCCTTTCCTTTTCGCTCATTTTCGGACTCACCTCTTCTAAAACCCTATTAGTTACGTCTTCCATATAAATCAACTGAGTAATTGAAAGTCCAGGGCAAGGGAGTTCTTCTTCCATATTATAAGCCCAAAACCCGTTAGTAAGATAATCTCTTTCAACAGTGCTTAGAGATACAATATTAGAGTAACCACAATGATGGTTAGTAAGTAGAAGCCCTTGAGGAGAGACAAACTCTCCAGTGCAACCTCTACCAAAAATCATAATAGCGTCTTTTAAAGAGGATTGATTAACACTATATATATCTTCAGCACTAATCTTCATTCCGTTTTTCTTCATATCTGCTTCTCTTTTGTTCAGCAGAATTGGTAACCACATACCCTCGTCGGCTTTTAAAAAGCTTGGTGTAAGAAGTGTTACTATTAATAATAATAAGGTTGTTTTTCTAAGCATAATATTCATTGTTTATTAATTACTGATTGCAAAACTACAAATAATATCTCTAATTTAAAAATCCAGAATGCGTCCGAAATGAGTACAGGTTAATACAATTAGGTTTGAAATACGGACAAGTGAATTTAGAATAAGTCTAAATCCTTTGTTTATTAATAAGATTGATAATATTTCAATATAAGATAATTCCAATTAGACATTATTATTTGTTCGCATAAATAGATGTAAATCAGTAGTAATTATTTTTATCCTTTTTCTTTTGCTTTCCCTGCTTATAATTCGTGTCCGAAAAGAGGATTAATAGATTATCTCTATGAAATTATAGTTAAATTAAATGTGAGTTAAATTATAATTATAATGACTTGATAATAAGTAAATCTAAAATAGTTTATATTAAATAACCCTATGGATTTATTCTTTACATATTAAACTTGGTATAATAATTGTTAATATGCATGTAAAGACTTTTAATAACTTAAAAATACAAACACTATGAGCAAGCTAGAATTTGAAGATATTGTAATTTCCCACAAAGAAAGTTTAGATTATTTTGCATTAAGTTTGACCTCAAACAAAGAGGAATCGAGAGATTTAGTCCAGGAAACAATGTTAAAGGCATTATTGAAAAAAGAGTTTTTCAAAGAAGACACTAATATAAAAGCTTGGCTATTTACTATTCTAAAGAATATTTTTATTAATAATTACAGAAGAAGACAAAGGATTAATCTAATAATGGATAGTAATTTCGATTTGATAGCTTTGGGTAATTTGCATAAGAGCGACTATACAAGGGCTGACGAAGAATTAAATATTAAAGAAATTAAATTTGCTATTGATACTCTCGATGACCATCAGAAGATTCCTTTTGAAATGGTACAACAAGGTTATAAGTATAACGAAATTGCTGAATTACAAAATATAAATATTGGCACAGTAAAGAGTAGAATTCATATGGCAAGAAAAAATATTATTAAAGCTCTTGAATCATAATCTATATTCATGATGTTTTTGCTTTTTTTAAATGGTTACTTAAACAAAAAGCACCTTAGTTTTCTAAGGTGCTTTTATTATTTAATAGCTAAATAAAGTCCTAATAGAAGAAACTGAAATTTGATTCTACCTTTGCTTTTCCTAAAAGTACTTGAATAGGTAAACGCAATTGACTTGTCTTTTGCATTGTTTTCATTTCAAATGATTGTTGAATCATTTTAGGATCTTCTTTTACTGGTTTTTGTCTTATATTATCAATATCAATAATATAAATTCCATTATATCCCTTAATAGGTTTTTGAATTCCTTTGCTCTTAGCACTTGCCAAAGAACCTAATACCCTCATCTCAGGACCTGCTTGTACAAAATAAGCATCATTGAAAGATACGTTTTGAGCAGAATCAACACTTATATTTAGTTTAGCTGCAATTGAGTTAAGATTCTTATCAGTCTTGATTAAATCCTCTGCTTTTTTAGTTAGTATTTCTGCCTTCTTTTCAATTCTAACCATATTTTCGATAAAAGGTTTTACTTGTTCAAGAGATAAAATACCTTTTTCTTTAATATCCTTTAGACCTACTACCACAAACATATCAGGTAATTCATATATCTCAGGAGCTACATCACCCTTCTTAGTGTCCTTATTATATGCCCATCTTACTATTTCTCTTGCATAAGGAGTTCCGTTTAATTGAAAATCTGTTTCTCTAAGGTTAGGAGAAGTAAGGATATTTAGATTTTGTTTTTGAGCTGCAGAGGTAAAGGTAGTCATATTGCTCGCCTCGCCTAAGAAAGTATTAGCCTTATCTCTAACTTGATTAATTGTTTGTTCGCTTGGTCTAATCTCCATAGTGATAGTAGCCATTCTCAATTTATTAATAGGAGTAGTCTTACCAGTTACCTTAATAATCCAATATCCCATATCATTTGGAATGCTATGAACAAATATTCCATTAATAGGAGTTTCAATTATCTTTGAATTCAAATCAGGTTGGAAGCTACCATCTAATAACCATCCACCATCTCCAAGATTCTTCTTTGCCTCTGGATCATCTGAGAAATTTGCAACTTGTGTTTCAAAGCTTTCAGGATTTGCTTTTAATAAATTATAAACACTATCCTTTAATTGAGTCGCTACCGCTTGGCTTCTTTTTATTTCTCCACCAGCTTTTTCGTTAAGAATTAAAATGCTTGAAAAACGAACTGAATCAGGACGAGCTTGAACTGAAGTAAGTTTTCCCATTACCCAAGAGTTTTGATTTTGGAAAGGAGGGATAAATTCTCCAACACCAACCTTAGAAAGTATTGAATCAGGATAAATTTGGTTTAATACTTCTCTTTTAAAGTATGTACTGTCATAAACTAAGTCAGAAACAGAAGATACAAAACTTGGAAGCTCATGGTAAGGAACTGTCTTAAATACTTCGAATGTGCTTGCAACAGTATCATTGATAAATTTAATATCTTCAGCAGATGGAGTAATATTGAATCTAACAAATTCTACATCTCTTAATGTTTCAACTACTCTAAATTCGTTTTTATGCTCTTCGTAATATTTCTTGTAATCTTCTTCTGTTGTCTTGATTGTATTGTCAGCAACAGTTGAGAAGTTTAATAATACATATCTTGAATCAGTCACTTGATTAGATATATCGCTAATATGTGATGCAAGTTTTGAAGGCATATACATACTCTTAGCTAAAATCTTTTCGTATTTTTCTTGTTGTCTTGCTTTCTTTATGTATTTCTCAAAGTTTCTCCAGCTTAATTGTTCCTCAAGTGGAAGTTTATCGAATTGAGAAATATACTGAGAGATTGCTTGTTTATTATATTGACCAGTTTGAGGGTCAGCAAAGTTTTGCATTACTAAAGGATGAATAAAATTTCCAAAAAACATATCATTCATCTCTTCCTGACTTACTCCAACTCCTAATAGTTCGTATTCTCCTTGAAGTAGTTTCTCGTTAAATAATTCATTAAATGCTTGTTGATTTGCAGTGAAGCTTTCCTCTGGGCTAAGATTATCATCTTGTTTTTGTTGCTTCATATTGGTTTCTATTGTTTGAGAAACCTCATTTAGTTCATTACTTGTTATCTCAACACCATTTACCTTTGCAATATTGCTTGGGATAGTATTGGATTGAGTAAATAAGTCGTTGAAAATAAACGCTAAAATTGCTATTGCAATAACTACTACAGCTAAACCTGCTTTTTGTCTTATTCTTCCAATGATTGCCATTACTTAAATTGTTTATTTATTATGTATTAATTTTCTATTCATTAAATAGCTTGCAAAAATAGGAATAAATTCATGATTTGGAAAGATTTTTATTAGAAATCTTTTATAATAATGTATTATTTATGCTTTAGATTTGTTTGTTTGCCTTATCTTTGCGTGATAAAATTAATATGATGGATATGAAGAAAAAATTGTTTTTTATTCTCTTAATTGCATTTATTCACAGCTTTAATGCTTATTCTCAAGAGGAAGATAAGGGTTTTGAAATGTCAAAGAACCTGGAAATCTTTTCTTCGGTTTATAGAAATATACATACTAATTATGTGGATGATATTAATCCCGGAGATTTAGTGAAAACTGCAATTGATGCTATGTTATTTAAGCTTGACCCCTATACTAATTTCATACCAGAGTCGGATATTGAAAATGTTAAACTCCAATTATTAGGCCAATACGGAGGGATAGGTGCTTTAATACATCAACAAAATGGAATGGTTGTAATTTCAGAACCCTACGAAAACCTTCCTGCATATAAGGCAGGTCTTAGAGCTGGAGATATTATCCTTGAGGTAAATGGTAATAGTACTAAGGATAGAAACTCAGATGAGGTAAGAGAATTCCTTAGAGGGCAGGCTGGTTCTCAGATAAGTATTAAGGTGCTTAGAGGAGGCAAAGAGATTGAAAAGAAGTTCACAAGAGAGGAGATTACCCTTGAGAATGTGCCTTATTATGGAATGGTATCAAATGATATTGGTTATATTAAACTAAATGAATTTACCAATAACGCCTCGAGGAATATTCTTTCAGCATTTAAGGAATTAAAGAAATCCAATAGTTTAAAGGGATTGATAATTGACCTTAGAGGAAATGGGGGAGGTCTTTTAAATGAGGCTGTGGATATTGTAAATATATTTGTTGAGAAGGGACAAAGTATTGTTAGTACAAAGGGAAAAATTTCTCAAAAGAATCAAACCTTCAAAACTAATTATTCTCCATATGATTTGAATATCCCTCTAATTATACTTGTAGATGGAGCATCTGCCTCTGCATCTGAGATTGTAGCTGGAAGTTTACAGGATTTGGATAGGGCTGTAATTATGGGACAGAGAACATTTGGGAAGGGATTGGTTCAGAATATTATCCCTCTAACCTATAATACTCAACTTAAGGTTACAGTTTCCAAATACTATATCCCAAGTGGGAGATGTATCCAAGCAATAGATTACTCCCATAGAGATGAAGAAGGAAGAGCAAATAAGGTTCCTGATTCCCTTAAGAAAGAGTTTAAAACCAAGAGGGGAAGAGTGGTTTATGATGGTTTTGGGATAGAGCCGGATATTGTTTTGGAAAGGGAATATACAAGCCCAATAATATATCCTATAATAACTAAATTCCTTGCCTTCGACTTTGCAACAAAGTTTGTAAATGAGAATCCAAGCATTGCTTTGCCAAAGGAGTTTGAAATAAGTGATGAGATATATAATCAGTTTTTAGATTTTATTAAGGATAAGGATTACACATATTCAACAATATCGGAACGTACACTTGATGAATTGGAGAAATCTGCTTTGAGAGAGAAGTATAGCGAGGATATTATGAATGAGATTAAGATTATTAGAGCCAAATTTGAAGAGGATAAGAAAAACGATTTAATTAAGTTTAAAGATGAGATTAAAGAAGTTTTATTATCTGAAATAGTGGTTAGATATCATAATCAAAAAGGGAGGATTGAAGCATTATTAAAGAATGATAAGGAGGTAATAGAAGCTATTAAGCTCTTGGATAACCATGAAAAATACAATAAAATCCTTGGGAAATAAATCAAAATATAGATTTTAAGTGATGAGTAAAACATATATACATATAATACTAATTCTAATTATCTCTTTCTTTTATGCTTATAGTGGATATTCTCAAGGTGTCTCAAATAGAAAAGTAGAAGACCTTCCGTGGAAATATGCCCTAAGGATTGGAGGAAGTTATGATATAATTAGCCTTCAACAAGGCGCTGATTATAAGTTTGGATACAAGGCTGGAGTAGTTGCGGAAAAGAGACTTATCTATAATCTCTACTTCCAACCCTCATTGTCTTTTGTTAAAAAAGGATACACCTATAACCTGCCTTATTATTCCAAAAGAGATGTAAATGCTCAAATGATAGAGCTTGTAGGAAGTCTGATGATTAAGTTTGGAGATGAGAGAAAGTCAAGGGGTTTATTCCTTAGTACTTCTCCATATATTAGTTATGGAGTGGGAGGAGAGACTAAAACCACCGATTTAAGAAGCGTAGCTGATAATTATGGAACAATAAATGAGGCGACTTTCTCTAAAACAATGATGAAGTCGATGGATATAGGATTTCAAGTAGGATTAGGTTATGATATAAATAAGAATTTCGAATTAGGGGGAACTTATATATTCGGACTTCAGTCAATTCTAAGAACAGCAAACTTTATGTGGAGGGGTTACCAATTCCACCTTAGTTACTTCTTTTAGATCTTAGAAAATAAGAGTAACTCAAACGATGCATTAGAGTAACTCAAACGATGCGTTAGACTAAGTCTTGTTTCTGTATTAATTTACTTTAAAATCATATCCTAATAAATCATAATATAATAAATTGATAATAGGAAGATTAATATAGTTAATAACATTGGTTGTTGAAAACTTGATTGAAATTCATCAAAAATAAGGGTACGTAATTTAATTCTTGTTTGTAACTTCGCAGAACCGAAATTTTAAAAATTACAGTTATGGACCTAGATTTATTCTCAGCTTTGGAAGAGGAAAAGAACAAAGAAAGTGAAATAGTTTCTAATATCCTGCCTAATGCAAAGGAAGATATTGGAAAACTGGGTCTTATAGAAAAGATTAATAAATATAATAATAATAGAGAAATGCAGTCAAATACTAAGACAAAGGATTATATAGCCTTAGATACAAAGGATATTCTTGAATCATCTACCAATTATTTCAAAGGAGATACACTTGCAGCAGATGTATGGATGAATAAATATGCCCTAAGAGATGGAGGAGATATCTATGAGTTAAATCCAGAGCAAATGCATAGGAGATTAGCAAAGGAGTTTGCAAGGATAGAGTCAAAGTATGAAAATCCAATGCAAGAGGAAGAGATTTTTGAATTGATAAAGGATTTTAAATATATAATTCCTCAAGGCAGCCCTATGTCGGGGATAGGTAATAATTTTCAGATAGTATCCTTATCAAATTGTTTTGTTATAGGTAATTCGGGAGATTCAGATTCTTACGGAGGGATACTTAAGATAGATGAGGAGCAGGTGCAGTTAATGAAGAGAAGGGGAGGAGTAGGACATGACCTTTCACATATAAGACCAAAGTCATCCTCAGTAAAGAACTCAGCCCTAACCTCAACAGGTATAGTCCCTTTTATGGAGAGATATTCCAATACCACAAGAGAGGTAGCACAGGGAGGAAGAAGAGGGGCCTTGATGTTATCAATCTCAATTAAGCATCCAGATGCAGAAGAATTTATAGATGCGAAGATGGAGCAGGGTAAGATTACAGGGGCAAATGTATCGGTAAAGATCGATGATGAGTTTATGCGATGTGTTGCAAGTGGGAAGAAATATAAGCAGCAATTCCCTATTGATAGCCCTAACCCAAAGGTAGTAAAAGAAATAGATGCAAGAGAGCTTTGGAACAAAATTATACATAATGCTTGGCAGAGTGCAGAGCCTGGAGTTTTGTTTTGGGATACAGTAATTAGAGAATCAGTTGCAGATGCTTATTCCAGCTTTGGATTTAAGACAGTATCGACCAACCCTTGTGGGGAGATTCCACTATGTCCTTACGATTCATGTCGCTTACTTGCAATAAATCTTTATTCCTATGTAAAGAATCCATTTACCGATAAATCAGAGTTTGACTTTGAGTTATTTGAAACTCATGCAAGAAAGGGTCAAAGACTAATGGATGACCTTATCGATTTGGAATTAGAAAAAATAGATAGGGTTTTAGCTAAGATAGACTCAGACCCAGAGGAGGAAGAGATAAAGAGGGTAGAGAAAAACCTTTGGTTGAATATTAAATTAAAGTGCTTAGAAGGCAGAAGAACAGGTTTTGGAATAACAGCAGAAGGGGATATGCTTGCAGCACTTGGCTTGCGTTACGGAACAGATAAGGCAAGAGAATTTGCAGTAAAGGTTCAGAAAACTCTTGCATTATCAGCCTATTCTTCAAGTGTTGAGATGGCAAAGGAAAGAGGAGCATTTCCATTATATGATTCAAGTTTAGAGGAAAATAATCCTTTTATCCAAAGAATAAGAGAGGCAAATCCTGATCTTTATAATGAAATGCAGAAATATGGAAGAAGGAATATTGCCCTATTAACAATAGCTCCAACAGGTAGTGTAAGTATTTGCACCCAGACTTCCTCAGGTATAGAGCCTACATTCCAAGTAGTATATAAAAGGAGAAGAAAGGTAAATCATAATGATAAGAATTCAAAAGGCACATTTACCGATAATGAGGGACAGCTTTGGGAAGAGTATATAGTATTCCATCATAAATTTGCAGATTGGGCAAGAATAAACGGATATGATATAGATGAGATTAAGGAAACCTATACTCCAGAGCAAATAGACGATTTAGTAGCAAAGTCTCCTTACTATAAAGCAACTGCCAATGATATAGATTGGGTTCAAAAGGTAAAGATGCAGGGAGAGGTTCAGAAATGGGTAGACCATTCAATAAGTGTAACGGTAAATATCCCTAAGGAAACCCCAGAAGATATAGTATCTCAAATCTATTTAACAGCTTGGGAATCGGGATGTAAAGGAATGACAATATATCGCGAAGGTTCGAGAGAGGGAGTATTGGTTTCTCATTCTGAGGGTCAAAGCAAAGACCTGCATTTCACAGAAACAAAGGCTCCAAAAAGACCTAAGAAATTAGAAGCCGATGTTATCCGTTTCCAAAATGAAAAAGAAAAATGGGTAGCTATTGTAGGGATTATTGAGGGAAGACCTTATGAGATATTCACTGGGCTTTCAGAGAGTTTTATTCTTCCAGATTTTGTTTCAAAGGGCTTTGTAATTAAGAATAGAGATGAGAATGGAGTTGCAAGATATGACTTCCAATTTAAGGATAAGGATGGTTATAATATTACTTATGAAGGGCTTTCAAGATTATTCAATAAGGAATATTGGAATTATGCAAAGCTAATCTCAGGAATACTTCGTCATGGTATGCCAATTAATCATGTAATTGAATTAGTTTCAAAGCTTACCTTCGATAATGATACAATTAACACTTGGAAGAGTGGTGTTGCAAGAGCACTTAAGAAATATGTTCAAGATGGTACAAAGGTAGAAGGGGAGAAGTGTCCTAATTGTTCACAAGAAACCATTATATTTTCTGGAGGTTGCAAGAATTGCACATCTTGTGGATGGAGCAAATGTAGTTAGATAAATAAAATATGAAGTGATAGGTTTATCACATAGAGGGCGAGGCATAGGGTATGGGATAATTATCTTATGCCTCGTTTTCTTTTTCTCTAATAACTCCTATTCCCAAAACGCAGAGGAAATCACTAAACTGATTTATAATATTGAGGAATTAGAGATATCGGACGAAGAAAAACAAACCTATATTGAGGATTTAATCCATATAAGCCTTAATCCTATAAATATCAATAATGCAGAACCATATTATCTCCGTTTATTAGGGCTAAGTGAGTTCCAAATTCTTTCTCTGCAAAGATATATTATCGAGGCACATCCCTTATTAAGTATTTACGAAATCCCTCTTATTAACGGCTTTTCTGAGGAAGATATGCTTAGGATAAAGCCTTTTATAATTATAGCCCCAATCAATTGGAAACCATCCTTAAGAATAGATTCTCTTTTCAAAAAAGCATACCACGATATTAGACTTCAGTACAAGAAAGTATTGGAAGAAGCTTATGGATATACTCGTAATGATGGCAAAGGTTATCTTGGGCAGAATTTCTCCACATCTCTTAGGTATAATCTCAATTATTTCGATAGGCTATCCTTCTCATTAATTGGAGAGAAGGATGCTGGAGAGAGTTTCTTTACCAATAATCAAACCTATGATTTTCTTTCTTCTCAGCTTACTCTAAGAGATATTTCTATTTTTAAACAAATTACCCTTGGAGACTATAAACTTTCCTTTGGTCAAGGGCTTGGAATGAATCAAAACCTTAATTTCGGACATTTTTCCTCAGATGCAAGGATGGATAAGGGCTATAAGGGAATTAAACCAAGCCGTTCTACAACAGAGTATAACTATATGAGAGGGATTGCAACTCAGATAAAAATATCCGACTTTAATATATATTTATTTGCCTCAAGCAAAAGAATCGATTATTCAGGAAGCATTCTTACTACAGGCTTGCATCGCACTGAAAGTGAGGTTAGCAAGAAAGATAGTAATAGAGAAAATGTATTGGGAGCTAATATTACATGGCTTAAAAGAGGGTTTGAGATAGGTCTTACAGGATTTCACTATAATTATCTCTACCCAATCACCCATCAAAACTCTGAATATATGAAATATTACTTCACTGGAAAGGAGAATTCAGTTATAAGTTTAAATTCAACCATACCTTTGATGAAGAGAGCTAAGATATTGACAGAAATTGCTATGAGTCAGAATAAGGGAAGGGCATTTTTGCTTGGCTTAGAAGTAAATTTTGGATATAAGACCAATCTTATAATCTCTTACCGTGATTACCAAAACCAATTTCAGAACCATTTCTCCTCCACAATAGGAGCTCAAAGCAGAACTGCTAATGAAAGAGGAGTATATATTGGCTATTCCTACTTGCATAGTAATAAATTAGATATGTTTATTGCAGGAGATTTTTTCCGCTTTCCAGATATTAGCTATTTAGCAAACCAGCCTATCAATGGATATAAACTAAGAGGGGAAATAAATTATAAATTGAATTTCAAAAACCAATTCTCACTGATTGCGAAGCTAAATAATAGACCAAAGAATCAAACTCATATTGACCAAACCATAAGTCCAGAGGATAATATCCTTGCTCAAATTCAATTAAGATATAATTACGAGCCAACGACATGGATTAAGCTAAGAACAAGGACGGGATATTCCAATACAAAGGATTATAATACAGATACAAATCAAGGTTTTTTCCTCTCGCAAGATATATTATTTAAGCTATTTGAGGATAAAATTGGGATAAACCTACGTTTTGCCTATTTCAATACCAATGATTACGATAATAGATTCTCGATTTACGAATACACTCTGCCGATGAATTTCTATACCTCACAGCTCTATGACCGAGGATTAAGAACATATATACTTGTTAATTACAAACCAAGAAGAGATATAGAGATATCAGCCAAATACTCCCTATTACGCTATTTCGATAAAAAGACAATCCACACCTATAACGACGAAATCCCATTCCCACACAAACAAGAAATCTCATTCCAGCTCCATTGGATAATCAATAAGTACAGAAAAACACAGCGGTTGTTTTAGCTCAGATGAAATATTTGACTTTACAAAAAAGGACTATACAAATACAATAATCCAGAAAAGAAAAATAGAATCAAATTACAGCGAAATAGAATCAAATTACAGAAAACTAACTCTTGATTCTACGAAAATGTAATTTGATTCTATTTCCGTAGAATCAAAAGCTATTTTTCTTAACACAAATCTTAATTAAGAATAGGTTAAACCCTCTAAAATTCAACCCCATATCCACCCCTAAAAAGGACTTAGTCCTTTACCCCTAAGGACTAAGTCCTCCACCCTAAAGGACTAAGTCCTCCGACCCTAAGGACTAAGTCCTTTTTGAAGAAGAAAATATCATTGATTTAAGGATTAAAAACCATTAAAAATGTCCACTAAGTTTACTTGTCTGATATAAATAGAATAAAACAAAAGGGCGAGAAGAAATTCTCGCCCTTTAAGGTATTATTGTTTAATTAGTTTCTAACTATTGAACAATAAGTTTTTGAGTTTTGATAGAGCTTTCGCTTTGGATACGGATATAGTAAACTCCCTTAGCATAAGCCTCAAGATTAATACTATGATTCACCTCACCATTTGAGCTTTCTCTTTCAATTGTAGAAATACTGCGACCTTGAACATCAGTAATAGAAATCTTAACCTTACCATTAATTCCCTTAATACTTAAAGTAGTATTATTTGAAGCTGGATTAGGATAAAGATTTACATTTAGATTATCAGTGTCGATAGAATTAATACTAGAACCCATATTGAAATCAAGTATATCTCCATAAGTCTTACCGCCGTCAAGAGTTTCTGCATAAGCACGAACTTGATACTTAACAGCAGAAAGACCAGTTGCAGTAGCAGAGATATTAGCAGAGCCAGAAGCAGTAAGGTCAATAGCAGTTGACCAATCATCAGCTAATAGTTTATACTCAAAACCACGAGCAATAATAGCATCAGTTCCTTGAGAAGTAGTTCCTTGGAATACAGCAGAGAAATCAGTAGTATTCATAATTACTGTATCTGTAGTAACTGTTGGAGGAAGTAAAGGATCAGTAGTGAAGTTAACTGAATCTCCATAGAAAGTACCTGCAGAGGTTGTTGCATAAGCTCTAACCTTGTAAGTAGTATTAGGAATTAAGCCAGTTGCACTATAGTTAAATGGATTAGCCAATGGAGTTACTGGAGTGTTTGTCCAATTACTTGCAGATGCTTCCTTATAGTCAAAACCTATCGCAGTTACAACATCGCTTCCCTCAGTATAAGATCCTGTAAAGGTTGCTGTATTATGAGTGTAAGCAGTAACTTGAGATGTTGTAACAACTGGATTAGTTGGCATATCGTCAGTAGTAAAGTTAACAGCAACCCATGCAGAGAATGCTCCACTACCACAATCACTTCTTACATAGAATGTATAAGCAGTATTAGGAGTAAGTCCTGTTGCTTGGTATTGTGTATTAACTAAGTTTACTATTGTTCCAGATAAACCTTCTCTGATTTGCCATCCAGTTTCAGTACCTCCAGCTGTCCAAGAGATATCAGCACTTGTAGTTGCGATATTATTTGCCACAACATTGGTTGGAGCTGCACAAGTAACATCATAAGAAATTTCAAGGTCATCAATATATGCGTATGCTTGAGTACCTGAAGATTGGATATGGAATGCAATATAATGTCCTGTACCAACATAATTACTGAATAATACAGTCTTATCATACCATGTACCTGTAGCAGTCGCATTTACAGTATCAACAGGAATAAATGTAGATGCAATATTAGGGTCTGACATAACACCAATAACTAATTCATCAGTCGCAAGTGTTGTTCTATACTTGAATGTTGCTTTAAGATTAGATATATTAATCGAAGGATCTAAAGCTGGCATAGAAGCATAATTATACGCACTTGAAGTAGCATAGAAGTAAAGAGAGCCTGGGGAAGAGTAATTAGTTGCATTTACATAAGGTCTGTCTGTCTGAGTTGTTAATCTTGTCCAACATGCAGGGAATATACTTGTACCTGTTCCGTAAGAGTCAAAATTGTCTGTCCAAGGTAATGCAGTTATAGCTCCACATTGTGTTCTAAAGCTAACTAATCTCATATTAGAGAATGATCCATTTCCACAATCAGTAGTTATACCAACCTCATAGTTTGTTGAAGCTAATAGACCTGTTAAACTATGTGTAGTATTTGTAGCCATTACTGAATCCCATGAAGATGACCCTGTTGTTCTATAATAGATTTTCCATGCAACATCACTTGGACTACCAGGAGTCCATGACAAATCTGCTGATGTAGCTGTAATATTTGTAGCTGAAGCAGTTGTAGGTCTTGGACATGCAGGAATAATATCTACTACCATATCATCAATATGATAATAGTA
>JAEZKK010000001.1 GCA_023415495.1 Bacteroidota bacterium | reverse complement strand
ATGGTAGCTACCATAATGTAGTTTTAGAAAATCAAGTGATTTTGTTTGGAATTAACGAACTCATTCCCTTCTATTTGCAAAGATAAGTAAATTATTTCATTTATGGTTGAAATTTACTCTTTTTTTTACTCTTTTTTTAGAGTTTCTTAGATTCTATTGCAAAGATAATCTTTTCTATTATAAAGTCTTCGTTATTATTTAATGGATCGTACTTAGTCCTTAGATTATAGCCAAATATTCGTCCTATGGATTGATAAAAGAAGGCTCTTAAACTACCTCTTAACTCCTTTACCAATGAATATGAGTCGCTACCTGTCTCTCTATCCACAAGCCTTAGAAGTATCTTACCTTGAGACTTAGTAAGCTTTTTTAGACTTGGTGTAAATTCTCTCTCTATATCCTTCTCTGCTTGTTTCATAAGCCTCTTTCTCTCCTTTTCGCTCTTGCCAATCATAAGATTATTATAATCCCTAAGCAATACTCCCGCCTTTTTAGCATAAGGATAGGCAACCTTTACATTCCTAATAAGCTTGGCGTATTTCTTTAAATCATCAGAAGTAAGAATATATACATAGGCATTAATATCCACCTCATCAAGATAATAAATAGGGATAATCTCTCCCTTATAAGGCTTTGCTGGTCTTATAAGTTGTTTAGGACTTTGAGCAAAACTCAAAATGGCAGAGGATAATACAAATATAAGGATATAGATTCTCATAATTATTAGAATTCAATTACAAAAACCATGCCTAAAAGAAATCTAAAACTAAGAGTCTTGGAATTTACCTATGCTTTGCTCAAATTCCTTTCTTGCAAACGTCTCGTCTATCTTTAATTTCTTAATCTCCTTATCAGGCATAGAGAACATGGCATCTATCATAATAGTTTCTAATATTCCTCTAAGCCCTCTTGCTCCAAGCTTATACTCAATAGCCATATCAACAATATATTCCAAAGCTTTTTTATCAAACTCAAGATTGATACCATCCATCTCGAATAGCTTCTTATACTGTTTCACTATAGCATTCTTTGGCTCAGTAAGAATTGAAACTAAAGCCTCTTTATCCAATGGATTTAAATGAGTAAGAACAGGGAAACGCCCTACCAACTCTGGTATTAACCCAAATTTTTTAATGTCTTGAGGTTGTATATATTTTAAGAAATTACTCTTATCAAGCTCATCTCTTTTCTCAGCATCTACAAAACCAATAGCATTACTTCTAAGCCTTGAGGATATTATCCTTTCTATATTATTAAAAGCTCCCCCAGAGATAAATAATATATTCTTAGTATTTACCTGAATATACTTTTGGTCAGGATGCTTCCTTCCTCCTTGTGGTGGCACGTTTACTATTGTCCCTTCTAATAGCTTTAAAAGAGCTTGTTGAACACCTTCTCCACTTACATCACGAGTAATTGATGGATTATCGCCCTTTCTTGCAATCTTATCTATCTCATCAATAAACACTATGCCCTTCTCTGCCTTTGAAACATTATAGTCAGATGCCTGAAGCAAACGAGTTAGAATAGTTTCAACATCCTCCCCAACATATCCAGCCTCTGTAAGGACAGTAGCATCAGCAATACAAAAAGGCACATCGAGCATTTGAGCAATTGTCTTAGCAAGCAAGGTTTTTCCAGTACCTGTTTCTCCTACAATTATAATATTGGATTTATCTAACTCAACCTCATCTTTTTTGTGTAGATGATAGTATTTTAATCTCTTATAATGATTATATACAGCCACAGACAATACTTTCTTTGCCTCATCCTGTCCAATTACATATTGGTCAAGATATGCTTTAATGTCCTTAGGCAATTTAATTTCAATATCACTTACAAGTTTCGTATCCTTCTCTACTCTATTCTGTCTAACTAATTCACTAACCTTTTCTGAACACAAATTACATATATTACATTCTGGACCATAAATCATAGTATCAACCTCATCTTCTCCTCTTCCACAAAATCCACAATTATTTTTTTTCTTACTCATATTATTACTTTCAATATTTTATATTCTTCTTACTTCTTATTATTTACTTTTTACTCCCAATCTTATATCCCCAAATTGAATAATAGCCTATAATTAAATAAATAGGGATTACAATAAAATATGGTATCTGTCTATTATCTATTAAATCTGCTATGTATCCGTAAACCAATGGCATTACAGCTCCTCCAGCAATTGCCATAATCAAAAGAGCTGAGGCAAAAGCAGTATGTGAACCTAATTTATCTAAAGCCAATGGCCATATCCCCGGCCATATCAATGCATTTGCAAAGCTAAGCAATATTATAAACACTACCGAAACTACTCCTGAACTTATCAGAGCTAAGAGAGTAAAGATAATACCTAAAAGAGCCGATAAAGTAAGTGCTTTGCTTTGAGAAATACGCTTTGGAACAAGGGCTATACCTAATAAATAACCAATAGTCATTGCAATAAGACTAAAAGTACCTAAACTTGAGCTAATACTCTTATCAATTCCCTGCTCTTGACCATAAAGCCCAAGAGTATCGATAGCAATAACCTCAGCTCCAACATAGAAAAACAAAGCAATAACCCCAAGCCATAGATAAGTATAGGAGAAAATCCCTTTCTTATTAGCTTGAGTCTCTTCCTTTGTTGTTTCTATCTTAGGCAATTTCGCTAAAAGAATCATAATTGCCAATAAAACCAGAACAATAGAAATTGCTATATAAGGAGTAATTAGCCTTTGAGAAAGGAGGTTAAGGGAATTTATCTTTTCGCCCCCAGAGAGCAAATCAATATTATTTGTAATAGAATTAATATCAGAGAAAAGCACCTTAGAAAGCCAGAATATACCTATCATACCAGCAATCTTATTAAATAGGCCCATAATACTCATTCTCTTTGCAGCCGATTCAATAGGTCCAAGAATAGTTACATAAGGATTAGAGGCAGTTTGCAAAAGAGCAAGCCCTGTACCCTGGAGAAAGAGACCTATAAGAAAAACTGAGTAATCTCTCACATTAGCAGCTGGTATAAAAACCAAAGAGCCTATTGCCATAATTATCAAACCCAATGCCATTCCCTTTGCAAATCCTGTTTTCTTTAGAATAAAAGATGAAGGAATTGCCATTACAAAATAAGATATATAGAAGGCAAAGGTAACTAAATAAGCTTGTGAGTCATTAAGCTCACATGCTAATTTAAGGAAAGGAATCAGAACTGAGTTAAGCCAAGTAACGAAACCAAATATAAAATAAAGTATTCCTATTATTGAGAGACTGAATATTAGATTGTTTTTCCTCATTATTTATTTTTTCCAAATCAATTGGCAAAGATAAGAAAAAAACAATTCACCTCAATTATGAAATAAATTGTATTTTTGTGTCTTAAATATATCTTATGATTAGATCAGTACTTTTCCTTTTATTTATTAGCTTTTTTAGCTCCCTCTATTCTCAGAGCAAAGAAATAGATGAGGTATTATCCTATTTACATATAAATAAAGAAGCTAAGATTCTGATAAAACAAAGTGAAATTAAGGATATTAATCTTTTAGCAAATACAATTGGATTGGATTATCCAAAGGGTGAATATTGGCTTGGGTATGTAAATGAAAAGGAATATACAGAGTTTCTAAAACTTAAAATATATCATAAACTTTACGTGGAAAAGACTCCTAGGGTATTGAATATGGCTT
This sequence comes from Bacteroidota bacterium, assembly GCA_023415495.1. Lineage (GTDB taxonomy): Bacteria > Bacteroidota > Bacteroidia > Bacteroidales > P3 > UBA10566. The sequence goes on along the minus strand of JAEZKK010000001.1, from coordinate 17,752 downwards.
ATACTATATCTCAAATAAGCTTTTGGGATAGGTATCCGACCTATTTGGTTTATGATTCCCTTATGAGGAAGTTTGCTACTGACTATCCTAATCTATGCTCTTTAGATACAATAGGTTATTCAATAAACGATAAACTTCTATTATGCCTTAGAATTAGCACTAATCCAAATATGGATTTGGACAAACCTAAGTTCTTCTATTCCTCTACAATTCACGGAGATGAAATAACAGGAGCTGTTCTTTTGCTAAGGCTTGCAGATTGGTTATTGAGTAATTATAATACAGACCAAAGAGCTAATGATATAATCAATAATACCCAGGTATTTATTAATCCTATTGCAAATCCTGATGGTATGTATAGACCAAACGATATTTCTGTATCGGGAGCTACAAGATATAATGCTAATTACATCGATTTGAATCGTAACTTCCCTGGAATAAAGAATAACCCTCACCCAGATAATAACTCTTACCAAAGAGAAACCCTTGCATTTATCGACTATGCAACAAGAAATAATTTCTCCGTTTCAGCTAATTTGCACGGAGGAGCAGAAGTTTTGAACTATCCATGGGATTCTTATAAATCCTCAACAAAAACTCATGTAGATAATAATTGGTTTAGAGATGAATGTAAGCGTTTTATCGATTCTTTTCCAATAATCAGACCATATAGTTTCTTTAAAGATGTATCCATTTCGGGATATACAAATGGAGGTGATTGGTATGTTATTGATGGAGGAAGACAGGACTATTATAATTATTTCAAAGGAGTAAGAGAATTGACAATGGAGGTTTCGAGCGAAAAATCTCTTTCCTCTAATTCATTAAACGATTATTGGAGCTATCTGAACAATTCCCTAATAGGCTATATCGAGACTTGCCAAAGAGGAATAGAGGGTTATGTATATGATTCAACAACCAACTCCCCTATTCAAGCAATTATTAAGATAGAGAATCATGATGATAATACTTCTGTTGTTGTCTCTAAAACAAATGGATATTATTACAGACCTATTAAGAGTGGGAATTATAGAATAACATATAGTTCTCAAGGATATACCTCTAAGAGCTTTGATATTAGTATTGCTCAAGACTCAATGATAAGTCATAATGTATTCTTAACATTTACTGGGGTTGGCTTAGAGAGTGATAAACAAAGCCCTCCTTTTAGGATATATCCTAATCCAGTAAAAGATAATTTAATAATTGAATCAGATATTGATAGCAAGTATATAATCTACTCAATAAGTGGGAGTATTATGAAAAGAGGAAAAATCAATAGAGGAGAAAATAATATATTAATTAGTGAGTTTAGTAAAGGAGTATATATAATTGAAACATCCAATTATAGAGAAAAAATAATAAAGAATTAGGATGAGAAAAGGAATAAAGAATAGAATAAGAGGTGTTTTCCCAATAATAGCTTTATTAATAGGGTTAATAAGTCTATGTTTAATAGTAATTGGCATAAAACCAGTTGCACTCTTTTATTCTCTAACTATTCTTTCGCTACTTATTTTATTTTATCTAATTATCCAAAACAAGAAAGAAATTCGTGCAATTGAAAACTTTATTGGAAGCCTTACCCATGAGCTTAAAACACCACTCTCTACCACCTCTTTGATAATAGAGAACCTAAGACAAAGGAGAGATAAGGAGAATGAGAATGAGTATAGGATAATAGAAGAGGAGAATAAAAGAAGTAGGGAGATAATTGAGAGAATATTAGATGTATCAAGGTTTAAGAACTACTCAATTATTAGAGAAGAGTTTAATATCAATGATTTAATCACTGATATAAGTAATAGAATAATGAGTTCTTTTAATACAATAGATATTATTCTTAGATTAGATAATGGAAATAGTATTATTTTTGCAGATAGGCTACATATAACTAATGTAATAAATACATTGATTGATAATTCAATTAAGTATAATGATAATTCTCCAAAAATTGAGATTGAAACGAGAAGGATAAAGAATTATTTAGAGATAGGAATAAAGGATAACGGGATAGGAATACCTAAGAAAGAGAGGGATAAGGTCTTTAGGAAGTATTATAGAGCAAAAAACACAAAGGACAGAAAAGGCTTTGGAATTGGATTAAGCTATGTTAGAGAAGTGGTATTGGCTCATAATGGCAGGGTGAATATTGATAAGGAAATAGAGATAGGCACTCGAATAATTATACTCCTTCCAATATTTGATTAGAATAATAGAGAAATAAGAAATATATAAAAAGAGATTATGAATAAGACGGTTTACTATTTAGTATTTTTGGGGATATTTATATTTTCAGGTTTAAAAACAGAGGTTTACTCACAAGAGAAAGAAAAGATTGTAGGCGAGGACAAGACCTTCTCAACCCCATTTTGCTCCGCAGCTATGGGTTGGACACTACCTTTTGGAGAAATGCAAAACCGATACGAACCTTTTTTAAGTATTGATGCTAACCTTGGCTGGAAGACCTCAAAGAATTGGTTGTATATGGCTGAATTTGGATTTGCTTTTGGCATGGATAACGTTAAGATAAAGGATGATATACTTAGAGAGATAATGACTAACGATGCTCAACCCTTTGTAATTAGCGAAGGAGGTACTGATGCTGGGGTTGTTGCTTATAATAGGAATATTAGCTTTGTGGGCAAGGCTGGCAGGCTATTCCCTCTATCAAAGAAACATCCTAACTCAGGGATAATGCTAATGATTGGTGGAGGTTGGCTACAACACCAGATTATCTATCAAGCAACCTTAGAAAAAGCTCCACAATTGGAGGGAGATTATGCCTATGGATATGATAGACAGATGAGGGGATTAATTACTTCTGCTTTTGTTGGCTATATGCATATGAGTAAGAAGAATTTCTTAAACTTCTATTTAGGCGTTGAGTTCAATCAAGCTTGGACAAGGATGACAAGGGATTACCAATTTGATTTGAAATCAGGCGATAATACTCTTTACCAAGACCGTATGATTAGCTTTAAGTTTGGTTGGATGTTCCCATTCTTTGGAAGAGATGCCGACAAGGTATATTATTATTAAAAGAGAATAAATTATATATATATTTTGATGAGATTAATCTATAGCCTCTTTATACTACTTTACGACACTATCTTACAAATCATTAGCCCATTTCATAAAAAAGCAGGTTTGATGATTAAAGGAAGAAAAAATACTATTGAGAATATCAAGAAAGGTTTTAATCCCTCAGACAAGGTTGCTTGGTTTCATGTCTCATCGCTTGGAGAGTTCGAGCAGGCAAGACCACTTATTGAAGAGTTTAATAAAAAGCATCCTGAATATAAGATATTAATAAGCTTTTTCTCCCCTTCAGGCTTTGAGGTAAGAAAGAACTACTCTTTAGCAACAAAGGTTGTTTACCTACCTGGAGATAGCCCTAAGAATGCAAAGAAGTTTCTCGAGGCTCTTAATCCCGATATAGTTTTCTTTATTAAGTATGAGTTTTGGTTTAATTTCATTTACTATATCCACAAAAGGAATATCCCCCTATATCAAGTATCGCTTATCCTTAGAGAGAAACAATATTTCTTCTCCTGGTATGGCTCTTGGTTTAGGGGGCAACTTAAGAAATTCGATATCCTCTTTGTTCAAAACCAAAATACTCAGGACTTATTAAATCGATTTGGGATTAACTCCTCTATTATTAGTGGGGATACAAGGTTTGACAGAGTAAATGATATTAGCAAGAACTCCAAATCCTTCCCAATAATAGAAGATTTTATCAACTCTAAGCCTTGTCTTTTATGCGGTAGTACATGGGAGAGGGATGAGGAGGTAATTGCAAAGGCTATTAAATTATCTAATAAGAGCATTAAGATAATTATAGCTCCTCACGTAATAGACCTTGGACATATTAATTCAATTAGAGAGCGTTTCCCTTCTTCAATTCTATTTTCAAATATTGAGAATGAAAGAATAAAAGATATAATAGACAAAAATGTTTTGATAATAGACTCCATAGGTATTCTATCCTCATTATACAAGTACTCAAGCCTTGCTTATATTGGGGGAGGATTTGGAGTAGGGATACATAATATACTTGAGGCAGCAACCTTTGGCAAACCTATTTGTTTTGGAAGTAATTATAGCAAGTTTAGAGAAGCTGAGGATTTAATCTCCCTCAAGGGTGCTTACTCTATAAAGGACGAGAATGAGCTTAGCTCTTGGATAGTTCGTATGCTCGAGGATTCAGAGCTATACAAGTCTGTATGCCTCTCAAGTATGAATTATGTTAGAGATAATATTGGAGCCTCTAAGGTGATATTAGATAATATTAAACTAAAAGGATATTGATGAGGAATAGAATTTTTGTCTTATTTCTATTAAGTATAATAGTATTGCTTAATGCTTGCAGCCCCTATAAGCATATAACTGATAATGGTTATTTGCTTAATCGGAATATTATAAATCTCGACAATAAAACCCTAAAAAAAGAAGATTTCCAAAACCTTATAAAGCAAGACCCTAACGGAGAGTTCCTCTTTGTAAAGTGGAGTATGTATTTCTACTCCCTATCGCCTAAGGGAGAGGACTCTAATATGAATTTCATCAATCGCAATATCTTCCGTAACCTTGGGAGCAAGCCCGTAGAATATAGTGAGGCTCTTGGCTATCGTTCTGCAAATGAGATGAAGAAATATCTAATTGTTAAGGGTTGCTTCGATTCAAAGGTAGAGGATTCTTTAGTATTTACAAGGAAGTGGTATAATAAGAAAAAGATAAACCCTAAGAAAGTAAATAAGATATATAATATCTATATTGGCAATAGATACCTTATCGACACATTCACTTATACATATCAGGACTCAATACTGGGGCGAGACCTAAGAAAGATAATGCGTAACTCTCCATTGAAAAAAGGAATATACTACGATGAGGAACTATTCACCTTAGAGAGAGATAGGATTGAGAGAGGGCTAAGAGAGGAGGGCTATTATGATTTTGTAAAGGAGAATATAATCTTTAAGATAGATACCAATAAGAGCCTTAGCACTGCAAAGGTAGATATAAGTATTAATAATCCTAAGTCAAAGGATAACTCAATTGAGATATTTAATAAGTACAAGATACGCAGGATTTATGTAATGCCATATCAGGAAAGAAGCTCAATAGAGGGTAAGGTATTCACCTATGATACTAATATATTCTACCATAGACCAAGAGAAAACTATGGATTAAACCAATATTACTATATCTCACAAAACCCCTCACAAATCAACCCTAAACCTATTCTACGCTCAATACTATTCCAATACGATAGCCTCTATTCTCCACTACAAGCAGAGAAGACGTATTCTGCATTAAGCAATCTAAAGAATTTTAAGTTTATAGATATATCCTATTCAAAGGTTAGCGATAGCACTAAATTGAGCGATACTCTAATGTTAGATGCTTTTATAAGACTATCCTTAGATAAACCCATACTCTTTTCAACATCCTTAGAGGCAAACTTCTCAGCCTCTACCAACTCAGTTACCGACAATAACCCCTCCAACTTCGGACTACAATATGGAGTAGGGCTTCAGCATAAGAACCTCTTTAAGAATGCAGAGATATTTTCCTCAAATCTAAAGTTCGCAATAGAGCTAAGAAGCGATATATTCAATAAGAGCGACTCATTAAACACATGGAATTTTGTAAATGCCTTTGAAACAGGAATAGACTTCGGTATAGAGTTTCCTCGATTCTTAATACCCTTTGGGACAAGGTTCTACTCTATGCAATTCCTACCACATACATCTTTAAGAGGAGGGTATAATTTCCAGAAAAGACCTTATTTTGAAAGAAGTATATTTAATCTAAACTATGGCTACTCTTGGAATAATCAAAACAAATACTTTCATTGGATAATGCCTGTGGAAATAAACCTTGTAAAGATGAATATCACCAATAGCGACTATGCCGATTTGATAAAAACCTTTGACAAGAGAATACAATACCAAACCTCCGATCACCTTGTAATGAATACAAGATATAGCTATGTATATAATGGTCAGGAATTAAACAAGAAAAAAGACTTTAGATACCTAAGGCTAAATGCAGAGATAGCAGGCAATGCACTCTATTTAATAAGTTCGGCATTCTCAGCACCCAAGAACTCAAACAAAGAATATATAGTATTTACCATCCCATTCTCACAATATATTAGAACAGACTTTGACTACAAGAAGTATAGCTATTTAAACAACGATAATGTATTTGTATTTAGAGCCTTTGGAGGGGTGGGCATACCATACGGCAATGCATCCGCCCTCCCATACGAGAAAAGCTTCTTTGCAGGAGGAGCAAACAGCTTAAGAGCATGGCAGCTAAGAGAGCTTGGACCGGGAAGCAGCCAAAAAGACAATTCAATTCTACGCTTCGACCGCTCAGGCGACATATCCTTTGGAGCAAATTTCGAGTATCGATTCCCAATAGCAGGCATATTCGAAGGAGCCAGCTTTGTGGATATAGGCAATGTATGGACAATAAAAGAGCAGATAGGATTAGAGGGAGGACAATTCCAGGCAGATAGATTCTTCAAGGAGATAGCAGCAGGCATAGGCTTAGGAATAAGAGTAAACATACAATTCCTAATAGTAAGGCTCGACTTTGCCGCAAAGATATGGGATCCATCCAAGGACATAGAAGAGAGATTAGTAATAGACAACACAAAACTAAAAGACATAAACGTCAACTTAGGTATAGGATACCCATTCTAAAAAAAGGAGTCGAAAACAAATCCGAATCCCAAATAAAGTCACTTTCTGCATGGGCTTCTGCTATTTCAGCAGTTACTTTGCGTGCATTCTTCAACATTTCCCTATCAATAGCATCAATAAATTTATTTAATGCAAACCAATTATAATACGCCTTGCGTCATTGCGAACCGAAGGTGAAGCAATCCAGTGTTGTAGAGTAATGCGAGTATTCTGGATTGCTTCGTCCTACGTCCTCGCAATGACGTGAAACGTATAAGATTAGTTTTAGAATTAAGACAAGCGAAAAAAAGGAGTCGAAAACAAATCCGACTCCCAAATAAAGGCATTACCCAAATTTAAAATCACACCCTAAAAGTGAGACATATTGGGTTGTATATTCAAATAAATGACCTCTGATTTGTTGATTTTAGATTCAGTTATTTTGAATTTCACTTTGAAACTTTCAATTAAATATACATTTTATATTCCACTCAAGGTTTAAGATTAGGCTTAATGGACATTTTTATTTCTTAAATCAATGATATTTTCTTCTTCTAAAAAGGACTTAGTCCTTAGGGTCGGAGGACTTAGTCCTTTAGGGTGGAGGACTTAGTCCTTGGGGGCAAAGGACTAAGTCCTTTTTGGAGGTAAGTATATGGTTGAATATTAGAGGGTTTAACCTGTGGTTTTGCCTTATGGTTAATATCTTTGCAGCAAATATAAAAAAGTGCATTTACTGCGGAAAAAGACATTTATTGATGATTTTTTAAGACATAGGAGAGTTTCAAAAATATCAAAAGGGCTTTTAAAATAATAAGCAAATGAACAAAATAAAATCCTTTTGGAGAAAGAAATTCATTATAATAATCCTCAATAAAATAGGTGTGATATATATCTCTTATTGGGAAGGGTAAGCACAAAAAAAAGGACGAGAATTGCTTCTCGCCCTTTATAGTTATATTGTTTAATTAGTTTCTAACTATTGAACAATAAGTTTTTGAGTTTTGATTGAGCTTTCGCTTTGGATACGGATATAGTAAACTCCCTTAGCATAAGCCTCAAGATTTATACTATGTTTAACCTCTCCATTTGAACTTTCTCTTTCAATTGTAGAAATGCTGCGACCTTGAACATCTGTAATAGATATTTTAACCTTACCATTTACTCCCTTAATACTTAAAGTAGTATTATTAGAAGCTGGGTTAGGATATAGATTTACATTTAGATTATCCTTATTAATATCATCAATGCTCGATGTTATTACAAAGTCTAATACATCTCCATAAGTTTTACCAGAATTTGTTTCTGCATAAGCTCTAACATGGTAATTAGCAATTATTAAACCTGTTGCAGTAGCTGATATTGAGGTAGAACCTGATGCAGTTAAATCAATTGCATTTGTCCAAGAAGATGTATCATATTTGTATTCAAATCCTCTTGCAATAATTGCTTCAGTTCCTGGGTCTGTTGTCCCTTGGAATGTAGCAGTTTTTGCTCCGTTATTTACAACTACATTAGTAGTAGCAACTGTTGGAGGCAATAATTGATTAGTAGTAAATGTTGAAGTATCACCATAGAATGTACCAGATGCTGTTGTTGCAAATGCTCTAACCTGATAAGCAGTGTTTGGAGTAAGTGAAGTAGCATTAAAGGTAAATGGTGAAGCAACAGGAGTAATCGGAGTATTTGTCCATGTACTTGCAGTTGCTAACTTATAATCAAATCCTATTGCAGTTATTGCATCAGTTCCAGCAGTATAAGAACCTGTAAAGGTTGCTGAATTATGATTAAACACTGTTACAGGTGATGTTGATACTTGTGGATCAACTGGCAATGCAGGAATTAGGAAGGTTACTGAAGACCAAGAAGAATACATACTATTTCCACAATCGCTTCTTACATAATATGTATAATTTGTATTTGGTGTAAGTCCTGTGGCTTGATATGAGTTGTTAGTAAGATTTATTGGTGTTCCACTGCTTCCTTGTTTAATCTGCCAAGCTGTTTCATTTCCTCCAGGAGTCCAAGAAATATCAGCAGATGTTGAAGTAATATTAGTTACAGTTAATGCTGTAGGAACATTACATACAAAGTCATAAGAAACTACTAAGTCATCAATTCTCGCATAAGTTGCAGATCCAGGATGATTTAGTCTAAATGCTATATATTGTCCAGAACCTGTATAAGTAGAGAATGAAACAGTATCGTCATACCATACTCCAGTGCTTGGAGCTGTAATTGTGTCAATAGAAACAAATGAAGACTCAACACTTGGATCTGTCATTATTCCAACTAATAATTGGTCAACTGAATTAGTACTCTTATACTTAAATGTAGCTCTTAAAGTTGAAATACTAATTGAAGGGTCAAATGCAGGTGTTGCTGCAATATTATATGTTCCTGCTGTTGCTGTATAGAAATACAAACAGCCTGGAGCACTTGCTCCAGCAGTATTTACATAAGGTCTATCAGTAACAGTTGTATTTCTTGTCCAACAAATAGGGAATACTGATGTTCCTGTTCCATAAGAATCAAAATTATCACTCCATGGTAGAGTAGTAATTGCACCACATAGGGTTCTAAATGTAGTTGTTCTTACATTTGAGAATGCTCCAGTTCCGCAATCAGTAGCAATTCCTATGTCATAAGAAGAACTATTTGAAAGACCAGATAATACATAAGGATTACTTGTAACAAGTACAGAATCCCAATTCATTAGACCTGAAACTCTATAGTAAATCTTCCATGCGGCATCTGATGCATTTCCAGGAGTCCAAGAAAGCTCTACAGAAGTTTGAGTGATATTAGAAGTAGTAACTGAAACTGGTCTTGGACATGCAGGTATTACATCTACAATTAAATCATCAATTTGATAATAATATCCAACACTATTGTCTCTTCCAAATACCAAACGATAATCTCCAACTAAACCAGTAAGTGGAATTTCATACTCTTTCCAAGTGTATTGATTAGTATCATTAATAAATGCAACATTTGTAAATAATGTAGTATCAGAATATGAATTAATCTCTCCATTAAGAGTAACATTATAAGCCTTAACCCAAATATTCTCTGGATAATTAGTTGAAGAAGAATAACCTTTACCCCAGAATATTAATTGTTCATTGCCTGTAAAAGTCATAATTGGAGTCATTAAATAATCCCCCATAGCTTGATTTGTAGCATAAAGCTGAGCAGCTCCAGTTCCAGTTCTTACATTAGCGGCAGTAGTAATCGTTCTCCATTTATATGTAGTACTTGCACCACCATTAATATTAACCCAACAAGTATTAGGAACCATATCATTACTTACTCCAACACCATTTACCCATGTATTTTCGAATCCCTCCATCCATGGGAAATTAGTTATAGGACTACATAGTGTGGTAAAGAATAATGGATTTGTAAGCTCAGAAATATCTGTTCCACATAGGGCTGCCATTACATAACCATAAGTAGTTGCATTATTTAGATTTGTTAGTGTATAAGTAGTAGCATTATTAACAATCACAGAATCATATGTAGATGAATTTACATCCTGATAATATAATATCCATGAAGTTTGAGTAGCAGATGGACTTGTCCAAGAAATAGTAGCTGTTGTATGTTGAACATTTGTAGCAGTTAAATTAGTTGGACGCTTACAACTTGGTTGAGCATCTATTGTCATATCATCGATATTGAAATAGTAGCCAATCTTGTTATTGCTATCTCTTACGAAAGCTAAACGATACTCCCCAACTAAACTTGTTAAGTCTAACTCATATTCTTTCCATGTATAACAATTAGTATCTGTTAAGAAATCAAGTGTAACTAAAAGAGTAGTATCAGATGCATTATCAATATCTCCATTTGCTGTAACATTATACGCCTTAATCCAAATATTTTCAGGATATAATGCAGTTGTTTGATATCCTTTATACCAGAAACGGATTCTTTCATTTCCTGTGAAATTGAATTTAGGTGTAAATAGATAATCGCTCATAACATTATTCGCAGCATATAATTGTGCAGCACCAGTTCCTGTTCTAACATAATTAGATGTCGTAGTCGCTCTCCATTTATATGTTAAACTTGCTCCAGCATTAATATTTACCCAACAATTATTAGGTGTTTCAGCATTACTTACTCCAAGAGTATTTATCCACGAATTATCAAAACCTTCTGACCAAGGGAAGGAAGAAACTGATGGACAAGCAGTATAGAAACTTGAAACTAACGATTCTTCTGATAATTTAGTTCCACAATCAGTTCTCATATAAATTGAGTATTCTGTTGATGGAGTTAAATTAGTTAGAGTATAAGGAGAAGGTGAATTAATATAAACTGAATCATAGAATAAATTTGAACTAGTTTTATAATATAACCACCATGCATTGTCATTTACATCTCCATTAGTCCAAGAGATATCAACTTGATTTGTATCGAAATTAGAAGCGATTATACTGATAGGTGCTGAGCAATTAGGTATAAGAGAAACTTCAACATTATCTAAATAACCTAAGGTAGTTCTATTATCATAATCTAATCTAAATGCAATATAATTTGCTGTACCAGAATAATCATTAAATCTCACTTCATAATCATACCATGTACTTGTAGTTGATGCGCCCACTCTTGCAATTTCAACCCATGTTGATTCATCGCTTGGATTTGACATAACTCCAACTTTCAATGTATCTAAAAGATTTGTATTCTTATATTTGAAATTAACTCTAAGCGTATTCATCGGCAAAGAAGAATCGAATGGAGGTGTGATTCCAATATTATAAGTATTTGAAGTAGCATAAAAATATAATCCATTTCCAGAGAAACCAGAAGTACTTATATATGGATAAGTAGAATATGTAGTTATTTTAGACCAACAGGTTGGATAAGCTGTAGTTCCCGAGCCATATGTTTCAAAAGTCTCAACCCAAGGTAGTGTTGTTATTTCTGCACAAGGTGTAGTAAAATTGTGTACAATCGTTGCATCAGAAACTTCTGTTCCACAATCTGTTCTCATATAGTACTGGTATTCGGTTTGTGGAATAAGTCCAGTTAAATTATAAGGAGAAGGAGTAGTTATTGAAACCGAATCAAATCCCATCGCTGTTGTTGGTTTATAATATAGTTTCCATGCAGTGTTTCCAACATTTCCATTAGTCCAGGCTATTTCAGCACTTGTTGAAGTAAGATTAGCAATATGTAAATTAGATGGTTTTGCACAAGCAGGAATATAATCTAATACTACATTATCAATATAAGAATAATTATAAGCAGAAGCTGTACTTGGAGAATTTGATTTTATCGCAATATATCTTCCAGTTCCTTGGTATGATGCTAATGCAACTTCTTTATCTTCCCAAACACCTGCAGTAATATGTTTTTGAATATTTCCAACAGGTACAAATGTAGTAAAGTCATAAGGATCTGTCATTACCCCTGCTTGAACTTCTGCATATCCTGCTGAAGAATAATACAATTTAAATTTCAAAATCAGAGTATCTAAAGAAATTGTATTATCAATAGGTCCAAATATTGCATAAGCATCTGCTCCATTATTACCTGAAAGATAAAGAGAGCCAGGAGAAGAGAAATTAGTTGAATTAATATATGGAGTGGTTGAATATTGTGAAATTCTATACCAACAAGATGGATATTTTCCTGTTCCTGTTCCATAAGTATCAAAACTTTCAGTATAAGGAATACTTGTAATTGGTAAACAAGCTGTTTTAAATTTACCTTTAACAGAAGGACTTGACAATTGCACACCACAATCAGTTACAATATAATAATCGTAATATGTATCAACATTTAATGATTGAAGTGTATATGGATTAGTAGTAACATAAATTGAATCATAATCAGTATCTGTAGACTCCTTATAATAGAACCACCAAGCATTATCATAATTATTACCATTCTTCCAGCTAATGATTGCTGAATTAATTGTGATATGATCAACAAATAAATCTGTAGGATTAGCACATGCAGGAATATAATCAACAACTAAATCGTCAATTCTATTATAGTTTGTTGAGATAGTATCATAACTCATAATTGCTATATAACGACCTAATCCAGTATAATCATTGAATGATACTTCTTTATCTTCCCAAATACCAGTAGCTGAAATACTTTGTTTTAAGCCTATAGGTGTAAAAGTAGTAATATCTGTAGTGTCAGTCATTATTCCAACTTGAAGCCCATCATAGATTGTTGTATATTGCATCTTGAATTTTAGCTTAAGAGTATTAATTGGGATATTAATATCTATAGCAGGTAAAATCGCAGTTGCTCTATTCCCTGTCGCACTATAAAAATACAAACATCCGGGAGCACTAAAGCTCGTAGTATTTACATACGGAGCTCCAGATGCAGATGAATTTCTTGTCCAACAGTTAGGATATTTCCCTGTTCCTGTTCCCCAATTATCGAATGATTCGTAGTAAGGGATAGAAGTGATATCTCCACAAGAAGTCATAAAGGATTCTGTTAATCCATCTGAGTAACTACCATTTGAACACTGGGTTCTAATTTCAATATCATAGTTTGTGCTATGAACTAAATTAGTCAGTACAGTTGAAGTAGAAGAGACCATTACTGAGTCCCAATTATTATCGAAAGACTTTTTATAATAAATCTTGAAATTCACATCCGAAGGAGAATCTGGCACCCAAGATACATTAACAGAATTAGTTGTAATATTTGATAAAGTGATAGATGAAGGTCTTGAGCATGATGGGATAACATCAACTTCAAGATCATCAATTCTAATATACTTTGTAGCTGCTGCAACTCCTGATAAGGCAATGTACTTCCCAGTTCCGGTATATGAATCTAACATTACAATTTTATCTTCCCAAGTATTTGCAACACTAATTGTTTGAAGAGTACCTACAGGAGTAAATGTTGTCCAATCGGAAGTATCAGTCATAACTCCAACTTGGATAGGTAATGCAGTAGAAGTTGAAGAATAATTCATTTTAAATTTAACCATCAATGTATTAACATTTATTGAATTATCAACTGGAGGTAATATTGCAGTTGCTCTTGAATTAGTTGAAGTTGTTGTATAATATAAAGCTCCAGGTGCTGAATTGTAAGTGGTGGATATATATGGGTTTGCATATGTAGATGAATTTTTAGCCCAACACATTGGATATTTTCCTGTTCCTGTCCCCCAATTATCAAAAGGTTCGTAATAAGGGAATGCAGAAATTGTTCCGCAAGTAGTTGTAAATACATAAGGGCGTAAACTTGGTTCTGAATAATCAAATCCACAATCTGTTTTTACATAAATCTCGTATTGAGAACCTGAATTCAAATTATTAAGATTATAAGATGGAGTTCCACTTACATATACAGAATCCCAATCAGTATCATTAATCCCTTTATAATATAGGAACCAAGCAATATCTCCAAAACTTCCTTCAGTCCATGAAATAGTAGCATCATTAACTCCAATATTTGTTACAGTTAGATTAGTTGGCTTTTTACATAATGGAATATAGTCAACTACTAAATCATCCATATAAAAGTTACTTGCTACTGTTTCAGAAGAAACAAAAGCAATAAAACGACCATTTCCTGTATAATTATCAAATAATACTTCTTTTTCTTCCCAAACATTAGCTTGATTTAACATTTGCTTTGTTCCTACAGGGACAAAAGTACTGAAATCATTAGGGTCAGTCATAACTCCTACTTGTAACTTAGGAGCGACAGATGAATATCTCATATTGAACTTTACTCTTAACGTATTAATAGGAGTTACACTATCAATAACCATAATTGCTACAGTTCTATTTCCTGCAGCTGTTAAGAAATATAACGATCCTGGAGGGGTGTTGTTTGTTGTACTAATATTTGGAGCTGTTGCAATAGATGAATTTCTCATCCAGCAGTTTGGTAGTACGCCAGTACCTGTTCCCCAATTATCAAAACTTTCATAATGAGGGAATGAAGATATACCAAAACATGTTGTTGTAAAACTACCAGCGAATGACGCTGGAGAATATTCATTGCCACAGAAAGTTACTAAATAATAATCATAAGTAGTATTAGGGGTTAATCCAGATAAATGGTGTTGAGGTGTTGCTGAAACTAATACTGAATCGTAATTTGTTGCAGTTGATTCTTTATAATATAAATACCACATACTGTGATTTACATCAGCAGGTGTCCATACAATATCAATAGTATTTGAAGTTACATTATTTGCTGAGAAAACAGTAGGTGCTTGACAATTTGGAATTTCTTCAATTATTAAATCGTCAATATAACCTGTTTGAGTAATTCCATTATGTACTAATTTAAATGCAATATAATTTCCATTACCATTATATGAGTCAAAATTAACTTGAAAATCTTCCCATGTTGTTGCAACAGTACCTCTTATAGTATCAATACAAACAAATGTAGTTTCATCACTTGGATCACTCATAGCTCCTATGCAAATAAAATTATTCATATTCGCATTTCTATACTTAAACTTAGCCGAAAGAGTATTAATCGGAATTGTTGAACTAAAAGGAGGAGTGGCAGCTATTATATGAGTATTAGCTGTTGCTGAATAAAAATAGAAAGAACCAGGAGATGAAAAATTTGTAGTATTCACATAAGGTCCAGTTAAAGTAGTATTTTTAGACCAACATGCAGGAAATGCAGTTGTTCCTGTTCCATAACTATCAAAAGAATCTGACCAAGGTAAGGTCGAAATTTCAGAACAAGTTGTTTGGAAATAACGTATTGGAGATAAATTTGACAAGTTTGATGAACAATTTGTTTTAATTGCAAATGCATACTTTGTATTTGGATTTAATCCTGTTAATGTAAAATTAGTTGATGAATTACATAAAGCAGAATCCCACACGGATGTTGACACATTATTATAGTAAATTACCCATGAATTGTCTGTTGGTTTTGCTGGTGTAAATGAAATATCTACACTTGTAGAATGAGGATTGCTTGCTTTAATATTATATGGATTGGCACAAACTCCTTCTTGAGAAATAGTTAAGTCATCCATTTGGAAATAGTATCCGTTACTAACTCCTGATCTTGCAAAAACAATTCGATAATTGCCAGTATAATTTTTTAATGAGTACTCATAATTATTCCATGTCGATTGGTTAGTATCATTTATAAATGCCAAATCAATGAACTTGGTTGTATCAGCATTTGATGCAATATCTCCATTCTGAGTTACATTATAAAGTTTAATCCAAATTGGCTCATTGTATTTTGTAGTAGAAGTATAACCCTTTGCCCAGAAATTAATTTTTTCATTTCCAGATAAAGTAAATACTGGAGTAATTAAATAATCTCCCATAATTCCAGTAGTATTTCCATATAACTGTGCGGCTCCAGTTCCTGTTCTTACATATGATGGAACTGTTGAAGTTGAAGATTTTCTCCATAGATACGAAGTACTTGCTCCTCCATTAATATTTATCCAACAATCTGTTGGAGTTGTAGCGTTACTTAATCCAGAAATCGGGGCCCAAGTATTTTCAAAGCCTTCAAACCAAGGATATGATGTAATATTTCCACATAAGGTTTTAAAATTTGAAAGCACATAAATACCCTCTACTCCAAAACAATCTGCTTTTAGTCTAATATTGTATAAAGTATTAGGGTCCAAGCTTGTCAACATTAACCCAGTACTTGCATTTTGAATTGTTTGTGCTTGAGTCCAAGTTTGAGATGCTTTTTTGTATTCTAAGGTAAATGAAGAGTTAGATGAAGAAGCTGTCCAACTTACAATTGCTGAATTAGACGTAATAGTTGCACTTGGTACAGCTAAAGCTGTTGGTGAATCACATGTAGTATAGTTAATACTTAAATTGTCAATTGCAGCAGGAGGTTGAGTTCCAATAGATCCATCATTTTTCCAAACAAAAACAAGCTTCATTGTGTCTCCAGCATTTCCCATAATAGTATTTGGGATAGAGAGATAAACTTTGTTTTGCATTAAGTTTAAAAAATTACTAGTACCATTTTTTGAAACTAAGTATGGACTAGTAAAACCACTAACTGCAAAAAAAGGATATGAAGTACCAGCTGCTCCATTATAAACAGAGTCTTTTGGTAATACGTAAATTTTTAAATAATCTGAGGAAGATTCTCCTCCAATATTTAAATCAAATGAAAGTTGATAATTAACTGCACCTTGAGAAATAAATCTTCTACTTGCAGTAACAGTCCCTGCTGAAGTCAATGAATAAGAATATGAAGTCCCATCATTTGATATAAATAATGAATTATTCGTTATTACTCCGCCATTTGCAGCAGTCCCATAGACCCATTTATTGGTACTAGTTGAATTACTTATAGTCCATTCCGATACCTCTGCTTGGGTTTCGAAATCACAACTATAAGGTAGGGTTGCTGGCACTTGTGCCCAACCCTGGACGGCAAAAATAATTGCCATCAAATAAAATAAGAATCGTTTCATTTTAAACGTTTTTTAAGTTGATAATTTAATTAATATTCAATATAATATCACTCTTTGTATAACAGAGTTTTAACTGCAAAGGTAATCATTTATACAGACTTGCACAAGTCTATTATCTCGTTTTAGCATAATATGAATTCTATTTACCTCATTAATAAAAATATAATTCATTACCTTAAGAAATGTTTTAACTAAATCAAAACACCCATCTATTTATAATAAACTTGATAGATGGGCATCTTTTATAATTGATAAATGTAAATGAATATAGAATAATATCTGCTCTACTCTTATTTAGGGAAACATCCTTAGTTTAATCAAAATTATATCAAGAAAGAATCAAATTAAATCAAGTTTCGTAGAATTTTTATTTGATTTCGTTCAATTTTTATTTGACTTAAAAGTTTTTTTCTTTGATTTAAATACTGGTATGGTAGCAATGACACGAGCATTATGGTACCTACCACACGCCCCTTATGGTAGCTACCACACGAGCGTTATGGTAGCTACCATAATGTAGTTTTAGAAAATCAAGTGATTTTGTTTGGAATTAACGAACTCATTCCCTTCTATTTGCAAAGATAAGTAAATTATTTCATTTATGGTTGAA